>CAIRNS010000001.1 GCA_903880015.1 uncultured Elusimicrobia bacterium
ATGCGTTTCATCGGTTCCAGCGGCAGCAGAACCGCCCATCTGCGCCACACCCTGGATATCTCAGAAAAAGGCTTGCTGAAACCGGTCACCGCCCTGGCTGCAGTCGGCGGCATGAATGCCTTGAAGGAAGGGCTGGATGCGGTCATTAGCGCAAAATTTCCGGGAAAGACGGTTATTTTCCCGAACTGCCCGGATATGCCGCTCACCCCGGTCAAAGATATTGCAAAATTAGCGCCGGGAATTGAAGCAACGCTGGACGAAAACGGATTTTACACCAGGAATACAGAACAGCAACTACTGGAGGCCTACACCCGCTGATGATTTCACCGGCAGGCAATAAAACTGGAATTCGGTTAAAATTGCTTTTATGGCGTAATGTTTACAAAGATGGAATATCTATAATCATTAAGCAGGCACTGTCATGGCAGATATTTTTAAGGGTAGATCATGAACGACAGGATTTTATGGGAATACTTAGAGGAGTTGCTGGTGCAGGAGGCGGCATGGTGCTAAGCATGTCCGCATAAATATTTATAATATAAATCTTGCATCATATTCTTTTCGAAGCTATCTTATCCGCCAAAGTACTTACGAGGTGTCAAATAAAGATAATAAAGATGGAATTGACTAAGGCGGATCGTACGGCCCTGGAATCTTTGCGGCGGAAATATAATGATTATCGCAGCGAACGAGCTCTGGCGGTTTTGCATTGTTCCGCAGGCATGACTGCGACTAAAATTGCCGAATTATTACAGCGTACTGTCCAGACCGTGTGCAGTTGGCTGCACGCATATCAGAAAGACGGTATCAATGGCTTATCCCGTGATTTTTCTCCCGGACGTCCAAATCTCCGTCATACCCGCCTGTTACCCAGGCTGGAAGAATATCTGCGCTGTTCTCCGCGGGATTACGGTTGGGGCGAAGATGTGTGGAGCATGAAAGTAATGATTGCTCAGTTCCATAAGGAAACCGGCACTACAATTAGCGCCGACAGCGTCGAACGTGCCTTGCATGATGCGGGCTATTCCTTCAAGCGCGCTAAGAAGGGAGTTCCTGTCAGAGCTCCAAGCAAAGAGGAAAAACTTGCCCGGATCAAAGAGATCGCCAAAGAAATCACGTTGCTGAAGGCTGATCGCGATGTGGAAGTAATGTTCCTCGATGAATGTGACAGCGTTTCGACTATCGCTCGGAGGAGTATGAAATGGTAAAACCACAGAAATTTGAATCGGCGTTGAAACGACTTGAAGAGATTGTTGCCACCATGGAAAGTGGCGATTTGGAACTTGATAAGTCGCTGGCCCTGTTTGAAGAAGGGGTCAAACTGGTACGCTTTTGTTCGGGAAAGCTCGATGAGGCGAAGAAAAAAGTGGAGATACTGGTTGACAAAAAGGGGACGATGGTTGCAGAACCTTTTGCTGTCGATACGCATAGTTCACAGGATGACGCCGAATGAAATTGGTTGATTATCTCAAACAACAGGGCAGACTCATTGACCGCGCTCTTATAAAGTTTCTGCCAGCGGATAATTCTTTGATCGCTTGTGCAATGCGGTATTCAATTTGCGCCGGCGGCAAGCGGTTGCGTCCGATACTTGTCATTGAGGGCGCTCGTTTATGCGGCGGCACAGTGGCGCAGGTACTGCCTGCGGCCTGTGCGCTTGAGTTTATCCATACATACTCTTTGATTCATGATGATCTTCCGGCAATGGATAACGACGATCTACGGCGGGGAAAACCAACGAGCCATAAGAAATTCGGTGAAGCGGCTGCTATACTTGCCGGCGACGCCTTATTGACCGATGCATTTCGACTAATGTCTGTATGTGCCGATAATAAGCGTAATCGCCCTGAACGAGTGGTTGAAGCAACTGCAGTTTTGTCCGTTGCAGCGGGCTACCGGGGTATGATCGGCGGTCAGGCAAAAGATACTATTGAACAGGGAACATGGCACAAGAAAAGCATTAGTCTGGCAAAAAGAGATATCGAATACATTCATCTCACAAAAACAGCTGCTTTGATTCAGGCAAGCTTAGTCGTCGGTGCAACCCTGGCGGGAGCGACGAGTTTGCAGAAGACCGCCTTGAACAGCTATGGCCGGAATATCGGACTTGCTTTTCAGATAGCCGACGATATTCTTGATTTGACCGCTGATAAAAAACTACTGGGCAAACGGGGCAGTGACCGTGAAAACAATAAATTGACTTACCCGGCACTATACGGCATTGAAGGCTCGAGGCAATTGTCGGAGAAATTAATTAAAGAAGCAAAGGGGAATATCCGCTTGTTTAAACAAGCCAGCATGCTCGAGCAACTTGCTGATTATATCGTTGAACGAAAATATTAATGCATACATCGCTGGCTTGAATTACATATTTCTAATGAAAAGGATTAATTATGTCTGTTCTTGAGAAAATTAACAGTCCGAGTGACTTACACATCATCAAAAAAGAATTGCTCAGCGAATTGGCAGTTGATATTCGTAATGAGATTATTCAGACGGTTTCACAAAACGGCGGACACATTGCTTCAAGTTTGGGGACGGTAGAACTCACCATTGCGTTACATTATGTTTTTAATATGCCTGCCGATAAAATTGTATGGGATGTGGGTCACCAGGCGTATGCCCATAAGATATTAACGGGCCGCCGTGACACTTTTTCCACCCTGCGCACCCATGGCGGGATCAGCGGGTTTCCCCGTATGGAGGAATCGAAATATGATTCTTTCGGTGTTGGTCACTCATCCACCGCGATTTCAGCAGCGCTTGGTTTTGCGATAGCGCGTGACCTAAAGAACGAGAGCCATAAAGTTGTTGCCGTTATCGGCGACGGTTCTATGACGGGCGGTCTTTCTTTTGAAGGTTTGCAGAATGCAGGACATTTGGGCTCGGATATGCTGGTTATACTTAACGATAATCAAATGTTTATATCACATCGTGTCGGCGCAGTGGCGGGATACTTAACGAAACTGATGACTGCCGGCATGCTTAAAAAGTTTGAACAGAAAGTTGAAAAGTTCTTTAAACGGATGCATTTCTGGGGAGCGAGTGTGTTGCGGGTAGCAAAACGCTTTAAAGTTCTGCTGTTTCCGGGCATGCTTTTTGAGGAAATGGGGTTTTCTTATTTGGGGCCCATTGACGGGCATAATACGAACGACATAATTGAGATACTTTCAAAGATTCGTGATCTCAAGGGTCCCGTTCTGCTGCATGTGATTACTAAAAAGGGCAAAGGGTATGTGCCCGCTGAGAACAATCCGACACGGTTTCACGGCATTGGCAGATTCAATGTTATCACCGGAGAATCAGATGTTGCACCAGCTCTGCCAAGTTTTACCGAAATATTTTCTCAGACGCTTATTCGTTTAGCAAAGGAAGATGCGCGTATCGTGACCGTTTCCGCCGCCATGCCGGAAGGCACGGGAGTCGATGATTTTGCTGTGGCATTCCCAAAACGTTTTTTCGATGTAGGTATTGCCGAGGGACATGCGGTGACTTTTGCAGCCGGACTTGCGGCTGGGGGCATGAAACCAATTTGTGCCATTTATTCTACTTTTCTTCAACGGGGATTTGACCAAATAATCCATGATGTGGCTCTCCAAAAGTTGCCGGTAGTGTTTGCCATCGATCGGGCAGGACTTGTCGGCGAAGATGGGGCAACACATCACGGGAGTTTTGATCTTTCTTATTTGCGCCTGATTCCCAATATGACGATTATGTCGCCTGCCGATGAAAACGAACTTCAGCATATGCTCAAAACGGCATTCACCATCAATGGCCCGGTAGCTATTCGCTATCCGCGTGGTGCAAGCTTCGGGATATCAATGGACAAGGAACTTAAATCCCTGCCGGTGGGCAAAGCCGTTGTGCTCCGTGAAGGCGAGGATGTCTGTTTGCTTGCTATTGGAACTGCCGTTAAGGCGGCCCTGGCTGCAGCCGATATCCTGGCGAGCAAGAATATTCGGGCCGGCGTAGTCAACATGAGATTTCTTAAACCAATTGATGAGTCATTAATCAAAACCATTGCTTCAAAAACAAAAAAATTCATCACCATCGAGGAGAATACCTGTGTTGGCGGATTATTTGGTGCCGTCACCGAGATAGTTGCCCACAGCAATGTTTCAGTATATCCTATTGCTCTGCCGGATGCGTTTGTTGAACATGGCAGTCAGATGATTTTACGGGGAAAATATTGTTTAGACGCTGATACAATGGCGGCAGCAATTATGAAATGCTTGTAAAACAACGCTTAGACATGCTGGTTGTTGAACGCGGACTTGCAGAATCCCGGAGCAAGGCGCAGGCCTTGATTCTTGCCGGGAGTATTTCAGTCAACGGCGTAGTTGCTGCCAAGGCCGGAACCCCGTTTGCCGCTGATGTTGTCATTACCCGCAAAGAATCTAATCCGTATGTTTCCCGTGGCGGGCTTAAGCTGGCATCAGCACTGAGCATCTTTCCCTTGTCACCTGCACAAAAAATCTGCATGGACATCGGGGCTTCTACCGGTGGATTTACCGACTACATGCTGCAGCATGGCGCCCTCAAAGTATATGCTGTAGATGTGGGGCACGGGCAATTACACTGGAAACTGCGCAATGATCCGCGGGTTGTCGTCATGGAAGGGGTTAATTTCCGCTATTTTTCGCCGAGCGAACTAACCGACCCCGTTTCATTTGTTACCATAGATGTCTCGTTTATTTCTCTTGATAAAATACTGCCGGTTATTCCCCGTTTCCTTGAACCCGGCGGACAAGTGCTGGCGATGGTAAAACCGCAGTTTGAGATGTCAGCGGCACAGGTAAAACGCGGTGTTGTGCGCGACGATCAACTGCGCGCAACGGCAATAAATCGCATCAGGGATGTCGCCATTTCCTGCAAATTTGTTATAGCCGGCGGCGTTGATTCCGCGGTAAAAGGCCCCAAAGGCAACACAGAGCATTTTCTATGGCTTCGCTACGAGTAGCATTGCCCTGTTTTATGTGGTGACAGAAATCTTCAACCAAGCGGGACTAATACAGTTATTTTTGCTAAAATAATACGATAAATCAATGTCTTTAGGGGAATGAATGGCTGACTATACCTTCAGGGAAATCGAACACAAATGGCAGGGGATTTGGGATACAAATAAATCCTTCGCAGCTGATGCAAGCTCCGCCAAAAAGAAATATTATTGCCTGGTCATGTTTCCGTACCCTTCCGGGAACCTGCATATGGGGCATGTGCGCAACTACAGCATCGGCGATGTCTTTGCCCGGTTCCACCGGATGCGGGGCTATGAAGTCATTCATCCCATTGGTTGGGACTCTTTTGGATTGCCGGCTGAAAACGCTGCGATAAAGAACAACATCCATCCGGAAGTGTGGACAAAAGAAAATATTCATCATATGGGGCTTCAGTTGAGGGCGCTGGGTATATCCTATGATTGGGATAGGGAACTGGCTACTTGCGACCCGCAGTATTATCGATGGAATCAATGGTTCTTTTTGAAAATGTGGGAAAAAGGACTTGTTTTTCGCAAAAAAGCGAAAGTAAACTGGTGTCCTTCCTGCCAAACGGTTCTCGCCAATGAACAAGTCAATCAAGGTCTCTGCTGGCGGTGTGATTCCGCTGTTTTGGATCGGGAGTTGGTGCAATGGTTTATTAAAATAACCGCATATGCCGAGGAGTTGCTGTCGGGTCACGAAAAGTTGCAGGGGCAGTGGCCTGAACAGGTACTGCTCATGCAAAAAAACTGGATAGGCAAATCGGTCGGTGCGGAGGTTGATTTTTCCATGGTTTCCGCCGACGGTGTGGTATTGTCAACGGTACGCGTTTTCACGACAAGGCCGGATACGCTTTTCGGCGCCACTTTTATGGTTGTCGCGCCGGAACATGACATTATTGCTGCTGTTAACGATACGATTACCAATAGCTCGGCGGTAGCGACCTATGCAGAACAATCCAAACGAAAAACAACCATTGAACGCACCGCCAATAAAGAAAAAACAGGACTGCAATTGCGGGGCGTGTTCGCTATAAATCCGGTCAACGGAAACAGGATTCCGGTTTTTACGGCGGATTATGTACTGACCGGATATGGGACCGGCGCGATCATGGCGGTCCCCGCGCACGATCAGCGGGACTGGGAATTTGCAAAAAAATATTCATTGCCTATAGTCGAAGTCATACACAGTTCCGGCAACGACATTTCACGTCAGGCGTATGAAGGCGAGGGCGTGATGGTTAATTCCGGCCAATTTGATGGGACGCCGTCAGAAAACGGCGTGTCAGTCGTGACCGCCTGGCTTGAATCAAAACAACTCGGCAAGAAGGCTGTAAACTACCGCCTTAAAGAATGGCTCGTCTCGCGCCAGCGGTATTGGGGAACTCCGATACCGATGATACATTGTCCGGTGTGCGGCGTTGTTCCGGTCACTGAAAAAGACCTTCCGATAATACTCCCCAAAGATGTGCAATTCACCGGCGCAGGTCAATCTCCGCTGGCGACGAGTGAAGCATTCAATGCTGTCAACTGTCCCCAATGCGGCATTTCCGCACGACGGGAAACCGACACCATGGATACGTTTGTTGATTCATCATGGTATTATGCACGGTATTGCGATGCAAAAAATGCTTCCCGCCCGTTTGATTCGGCGGCAGCCAATCATTGGCTTGCGGTTGATCAGTATGTCGGCGGCATAGAACATGCCTGCATGCATCTTATCTATGCGCGGTTTTGGCATAAGTGTATGCGCGATCTCGGGTTAGTGACCACTGACGAACCTTTTTCCCGTTTGTTGACACAGGGCATGGTAACGCTGGGCGGCAGTGCAATGTCGAAATCAAAAGGCAATGTAGTGGCGCCCGACGCAATCATTGAACAATATGGCGCCGACACTGCCCGCTTGTTTATTCTTTTTGCCGCTCCGCCGCAGAAACAGCTTGACTGGTCTGATGACGGCGTTGAAGGCGCATGGCGGTTCTTAAATCGCGTCTGGCGTCTCCGAGAGCTCGTACAGGGCCCTTTTGCACCGGCAAAGGAACCCCTGGTTGCGCACGACGCACCAATTCTGAGTTTGCGCAAACGGATGAATAGAACTATTGCCGTTGTGACCAGCGATATTATGCGTGAACAGCAGTTAAATACGGCCATTTCGCGTATCATGGAGCTGGTAAATGAGTTGTATGCATATCCATGCCACGGACATGATAATGGGGTATCGCGCGAGGCATATGAAACGGTATTAAAATTATTGTCGCCGTTTGTTCCTCATGTCACGGAAGAGATTTGGAGCGCTCTGGGACACCGCGAACATCTGGGTATGAGCGCTTGGCCCGTTGCCGATGAGAAATATCTCCATGATGACACTATAGAGTTGCCGGTGCAGGTTAACGGAAAACTGCGGGGAAAAGTTTCAATTTCAGCGGATGCGTCTGCTGATGCTGTGCGTGATATTGCTGTCAACGATGAGAAATTGAAAATCTATTTTTCCGGAAAGAAAATAGTGAAGTTTATATATGTCCCCGGAAAAATTGTTACGATAGTTGTGCAATAAGCACCCATTATTCTCGCGTATAGGAAATATAAAATAAAATGATAGGCAAAACGGGGGATTGATGAAAAAAGTATTTTTGATTATTGCTGTGTGTGTTGCCGTATTGTCCGCATGCGCGGCGCCGTATACTCCTGCCATGCAGATTTTGCCGGCAAATGTGCGCAAAGTGTATATTAGACCGTTTATCAACAACACTACTCAATACGGGCTCGAGGACAAACTGACGCTTCAGGTCATTGATGAACTGATCCGCGACGGTCGTCTGGCGGTTGTCAATTCTGAAGAACAGGCCAACGGCGTCATTACGGGCGAGATATCAAAATATATTCTCCAGCCGCTCACCTACGATTCCAATAATGTAGCCGAACAATATAAATTGTGGGTGCTGGTGACCGTCAGCTTTATCGATAAAGATCATAATGTGACCTTGTGGACCGAACCTAATCTGGAGGGAATCGAGATATATACCGATGTTACCCGTCCCGGCGGCAGGGCGGAAGAAGATGTTCGCGCTGATATTTGGGATACCTTGTCGCGCGCCATTGTTAAACGGACTGTCGAGGGTTTTGGTTCGGTTACCGGCGTCTCCGAAAAAAAGGTTCCGCAATAACGGATAATTTCCCAAAATACTGTGCTAAAATCAACAGAATTATTGACTCATCTTTCGAGTAAAAAGCTGAAACCCATATATCTATTAATGGGTGAGGAGACATTTCTTCATCAGCAGGCACTTGAACAGATAGATGCTATTGTCGGCCCCAGTCCTTTTAATAAGGAATCATTTACTGTTCCCGAATCATCTGTGGATACAATACTTGTCGCGCTGCAGACCATTCCATTCCTCTCGGACACTCGTCTCATTACTGTCAAAGATTCTCACAAACTCAAACCGGCGGAACTTGAAGCGTTAACGGTGTTTCTTAAGAAACCTGTAATTTCAGGGTGTTTGGTTTTGTTGTGGCCGGAAAAACTTAAAAAAGACAGTAAAACCACCGCGCTAGTCGCCGCATGCGAAAAGAACGGCGTTGTTGCCGACTGCCATCCCCTGTATGACAATGAATTACCGGCTTGGATACAGAAGCGTTTCCAGTTGGCGGGCACAAAAGTTTCATCAGAGGTGATACAGGTTCTTATTCGTGAAACCGGAAACGCCCTCAATGATATCGTTAACGAGATAGATAAACTTATATTATATGCAGGAACAGGAAAAATCATTACAGCCGATGATGTGGAATTAGTCAGCGGGCACACTCGGCAAGCAAATTTAAATCAACTATCCGAAGCCATTGAATCACGCAACAAGTTGGGTGCGCTCGTGATCATTGAAAAATTGATTAATGAAGGAGAAGTGCCTTTAAAAATTTTGGCGACAATTCACCGCGTAATCCGCCGGTGCACAGTTGCTAAGAGCATGCTCGAAGAGGAAGGGAAATCGTTCGATGATATCAGACAGGATTTGCGTCTGCATTATTTTTTCGATAAATCTTTTTTTAACCGTCTTGCAAAACTTAGTCTCGAAGAATTATCTCAGGCGCTGCTGAAAATAGTTCAGGCCGATTACGAACTAAAAAGTTCCAATCGGCCTGAATCAATGATGTTTGAAGAGCTGGTGATGAATCTATTTAATTCCGGCAACCAGCTTCGATAACCGGGCTTTTTGGTTGGCGGCTGCATTGTCGTGAATGACATTGCGTTTGGATGCTTTATCCCAGGTGGAAAATGCCGCTTTCAGCATTTCTTTGGCGGTCGCGGCATCATTTTTCTTTACCGCTTCTTCAACTTTCTTCGCCATCGTCTTTATCTTGCTTTTGATTGTTTTGTTGCGTACGGCGCGTTTGTTTGCTTTGCGATTTTCTTTGAGCGCCGATGTGTGTCGTCCAGTCTTAAGTTTTGCCATGAAAATATCTCCTTTTAGTGTGTGAGCGTATTGTAAGTTTGTTCATTATATTGTTTTGGAGCACATATGTCAACTGAACTGACAAAAAAGGCAGGGTTTATAGCCGTCGGTACAACCGTTTCGAGGATACTCGGTTATTTTCGGGACATGCTCGTTGCGCACGCATTCGGCGCGGGCCTTGCGGCTGACGCATTTTACGCCGCCTACCGGATACCGAACCTTTTGCGGCGACTGTTGGGCGAGGGGTCGCTCTCCGCTTCTTTTATTCCGGTCCTCAGTGATTATCTGCATACCAAGACCAAAGAGGAAACCCAGGAACTCATTTCCGTTGTATTCACCGCATTAACTATTCTCATGGCGATTCTGACGGTCCTGGGAGTGATCTTTTCCGACAAGCTTGTCTCGATAATCGCGTATGGCTTTACCAATGATCCGGATAAATTATCGCTGACGATATCATTGACCCGGTTGATGTTCCCTTTCGTATTTTTTATCTGCCTAGCTGCTCTGCTACTCGGAATACTCAATACGCTTAGCGCATTTTTTATCCCTGCGGTGGCGCCGGCGTCACTGAGCATCGCAGAGATCGGATTCATCATGGGCATAGCGCCGGCGCTATCGCCCGACAATCAAATTAAAGGCCTGGCCATCAGCGTAATAGTCGGTGGTATCGGCCAGTTCCTGGTCCAGTGGCCCAAAATATGCGCTCTTGGCTGGCATCTGCGGTGGAAACTCAAATTTTCT
This sequence comes from uncultured Elusimicrobia bacterium, assembly GCA_903880015.1. GTDB lineage: Bacteria > Elusimicrobiota > Endomicrobiia > Endomicrobiales > CAIRNS01 > CAIRNS01. The sequence continues at coordinate 10,174 of CAIRNS010000001.1, forward strand.
CATCCCGGGCTTAAACAGATCGGGACGCTGATGATCCCGTCAATGATTGGCCTTTCGGTCGACCAGATTAACGCATTTGTCGATACTATGGCAGCATCATTCCTCGAGCTCGGCTCGATTACAGCCCTCTATTATTCTAACCGTGTCATGCAGCTACCGTTGGCAATTTTTGGGCTTGCACTTGCAAGCGTCGCTTTGCCGGCAATGTCCCGAGCTGCTGCGGAAAAGAACATGGAATCCCTTAAGGAGACATTGAATTTTTCCGTGCGGTTTATACTGTTTATCCTTATACCGTCAGCAGTTGGTTTGATGGTTTTGGGTATGCCGATCATTCATGTGCTCTTTGAACGGGGAAATTTTTCTCATCAGGCAGCACTAATGACGAACAGCGCGCTGTTCTTTTATTCATTTGGACTGCCGGCTTACGCAATTGCGAAAGTGATGGCGATTGCATTTTATTCACAGAAGGAAACAAAAATTCCGGTACAAGTCGCTGCGGCGGCGATGGTGCTCAATGTAGTACTTATTCTAATCCTTATGCCGTATCTCAAAGTGGGGGGGCTTGCTCTGGCAACCGCACTGGCGTCCTATTTTAACTTTAGCGTACTCGCATGGCTGCTGCGAAAACGCATCGGCCCACTGGGCATCCGCCGCATTCTGCAAACGGCTACAAAAACAATGATTGCCGCAACAGTCATGGGGTTGGTTTCATATTTTATTGCTTTCCGGTGGTTGGTTGATTATCCCGCCGGCGGAATGGTTTTAGCCTTGGTGGGTGGTATGGCGGTTTTTTTCGGGACTGCGTATGTGATGAAACTCGAAGAACTCACCCCAGTGCTTTCAATGGTATTCAAAGATAAACCGACGGGGGGGGATTAGTCATCGATGGATTGCACCGAACAACGCAACCGTCTGCCCCGGACGCCCGGGGTGTATCTGATGCGGGACACTGCCGGAACGATTATTTATATTGGCAAAGCAAATAATCTCAAAGCGCGTGTTGCGTCATATTTTCGCACCGACCCCTCCTTTAAAACCGTAGGCATCATCGCTGCCCTGCGCCATATCGATTATGTTTTGTGCGCTTCAGAGCGCGAAGCATTGATTGTCGAGCGCCAACTCATCAACCGCTACCAGCCCTTTTATAACGCAATGTGGAAGGACGATAAATCCTACCCCTACCTTAAAATAACTGTCAGGGAAGATTTTCCGCGCATTATGTTGACACGGAGAAAGATTGATGACGGCAATCAGTACTTCGGACCGTTCCCTGAAGTTCAAAAAATGAAGCAATTGCTGTACTGGATGCAAAAGATATTCAAATGGCGCCCGTGCAAATTATCGTTTGATGCAACCCATTTACCGCCGCTAAGAACGGTTAAATCATGTCTGTATTTTCACACCAATCGCTGTCCCGGCCCGTGCCGAGGAGCTGTGACGGCGGAGGAATATAAGAAGTCATTGCGGTTCATCCAACTTTTCTTAAAGCGGGACTATCTTAAACTTGAATCTTTATGGCATAAAGAAATGCAAGAAGCGAGCCGCGGGCTTGATTTTGAAAAAGCAGCTGAACTGCGCGACCGTATTTCCGCCGTTCGGCACATGGACCAGCCGGTTACCATGCGCGAAGTAAAAAATGAAGACCTTGTGGACTCGTTGGATATGTCGCGCTGCTTGGAACAGATGCGCGAAGAACTTTCTCTGCCGCGGTTGCCCGTGGTAATCGAAGGGTTCGATATTTCGTTATTGGCCGGCACTGCCGCTGTCGGTTCAATGGTGTTGTTCCACAATGGCAAACAATCTCCGGACCGTTACCGACGGTATAAGATTAAAACAGTTTCCGGGACAGATGATTACGCCATGCTGGCGGAAGTCGTTACGCGCCGCTATCGGCGCCTTATGCGTGAGAAACTTCCTTTGCCTGACTTAATCCTTATTGATGGCGGAAAAGGCCAGCTGGCGGCCGCAGTTGCGGCTTTAAATCAGCTACAGCTATCCTTGCCAGTCATATCCCTTGCCAAGCAGCAGGAAGAGATATTTATTCCCGGAAGAGCCGCAGCACTACTGCTTCCCCGTCGTTCGCCGGTGCTCCGCCTTTTGCAGTCCGTTCGCGATGAATCACATCGCTTTGCCCTTGCGTATCATCGCACATTACGGAAAAGAGCGATGCATCATGTCAACTAAACCCTCGTCTATGGTCGACATTAAACGGCCGATAAAAGCATACCCTTTATTTTACCAGAAGGTTTGGCTGGCTTGTGCACGCATCCCTGCCGGAAAAACGATGACCTACAAACAGCTGGCTGCAGCTGCCGGTTATCCCGGCGCCGCACGGGCAGTGGGAACAGCGTTGTCACATAATCCTTTCGCGCCCGTCATTCCTTGTCACCGCGTCATCCGCAGTGACGGTGCTATGGGGGGATATTCGGGGCCGGGTGGCGTGAAACGAAAGAAACAATTATTGGAGCGGGAACAATGCCGTGGCGACTGATACTATCTCCCGCTTCTGACGGTCCGGCGAACATGGCCATGGACGAGGCACTCTTGACACGATGCGTCTCTGATGCGGCCGCAGCACCGATCATCCGTTTGTATTCGTGGACTGAGCCATGCATTACCATTGGTTACTTCCAAATGTTTGCCGTTAATGGACAGGACAAGGTGCCGATTACTCGTCGTTTAACCGGCGGATTAACGGTAGTGCATGGGAATGATCTTTCGTATGCAATGATTGCCAAGGAAACGGCATGGCCGTGGTTGTACGATCAAACAGAAACATATCGCCGTATGCATGCCGTCATAAAAAATATTTTGGCTGACAGAGGATTGGGCATCGATTCCGCGATAACGACAGTTTCACCATCTGGCAATGCACGATGCGTTGAAACTATTTATACGCACGATGTTCTGCATAATGGCAGGAAAATTGTAGGTTCCTGTATGCGCCGCCGGGGAAACACCATCTTGTTGCAAGGCTCAATTCACCTGCCGTCTATTGTCAATCAGATTAATGAGATAAGGAATGGTTTTGAAATGTACTTCCCGCGCATTGTTAACGATACTATGACCAGAAGTAAGCTTGTCAGAGAAGAACACACTATGCAGCGTGCTTTGATGGAAACTCGATATGCAACCAGTGAGTGGAACGAGAAATACTGATTATGAAAATATCGGTGCAAATCCTGCTCGTGGTTTGGCAATAATATAAAGATTATGATATACTTCTAATCTTGCATTTTTGTATCAGAATACACCTCATAAAGGATACCCTATGTTAAAAAAGTTTTTTGGTGCAATTTTTGGAAGCCAAAACGAACGAGAACTAAAAAAAATACGCCCTATTATACACCGGATCAATGAGCTGGAGCCCTCGGTTGTTGCATTAAGTGACGATCAAATCCGAGAAAAGACCGTTGAATTCAGAAATCGGCTTTCCGGTGGGGAAACAGTTGACGATCTCCTTCCTGAGGCCTTTGCATGCGCTCGCGAGGCGGCAAAACGGGCCATAGGTTTACGGCCTTTCGATGTGCAGTTAATGGGTGGATATTTTCTGCATAACGGACGCATTGCCGAAATGCGCACCGGAGAAGGAAAGACGCTGGTAGCTACTTTGCCGGTATATCTTAACGCAATTTCAGGAAAAGGCGTTCATGTAGTGACCGTCAACGATTATTTGGCTCAACGCGACTGCGCGTGGATGGGGCCGGTTTACCAATTTTTGGGGCTTACGGTGGGGTCTGTTCAGCACGACATGTCTAATGCGGACCGCCAGAAAGCGTATGCCTGCGATGTGACCTATGTGACCAACAACGAAATCGGATTTGATTATTTGCGCGACAACATGGTGGTTTCCCGTGAAGACCGCGTATTGCGCAACCTGCATTATGCAATTGTCGACGAAGTCGATTCCATCCTTATAGACGAAGCACGGACGCCGCTCATCATTTCCGGTCCTGCGGAAGAATCGACTGACAAATACTATGTTTGCAATCGCCTCATTCCCCACATGAAAGGCCGCACCGTAACTGAGGCCGAGGAGATTGCAGCAAAATATACACAAGAGGATCTTGCGGTCGGATACGACTTCATTGTCGATGAAAAAAATCACACTATAGTATTAACCGAACAGGGCGTTTCGAAAGCCGAAAAACTGTTGGGCATCAAAAATATTTACGATGATGTTCAGTCAGAATGGGTACATCATCTGACGCAAGCCCTGCGGGCGCATAGTTTGTATCACCGCGATGTTGATTATGTGGTAAAAGACGGCGAAGTTATCATTGTAGACGAGTTTACCGGACGATTGATGCCCGGAAGGCGTTGGTCAGAAGGTCTGCATCAGGCGGTTGAGGCAAAAGAGAGCTTACGGATTGCCGAAGAAAATCAGACCCTTGCCACCATAACTTTTCAGAATTTCTTTAAAATGTTCAGTAAGCTTGCCGGCATGACTGGTACCGCCATGACCGAGGCATCGGAATTTTGGGAGATTTACAAACGCGATGTCATCGATATCCCGACAAACAACTTGATGATACGAAAAGACACTGCGGATGTCATTTACCGGACTGAAAAAGAGAAATATGAAGCTATCGTCAATGAAATAGATACCTTGTGGCGCCGGGGGCAACCGGTTCTGGTGGGTACTCGTTCCATCGAGAAATCAGAAAAGATAGCCGCATTTTTACGGCGAAAAGGGGTCCCTCATCAGGTTCTCAATGCGAAATATCACGAGATGGAAGCGCAGATTATAGCCCAGGCGGGGCGCAAAGCGGCAGTTACGATAGCCACCAACATGGCCGGCCGCGGCACGGACATCATTTTGGGCGGTACGCCTGCTAATCAATCGGAAGCCGATATAGTCCGCTCCTTGGGTGGACTTCATATATTGGGGACAGAACGCCATGAATCGCGGCGTATAGACAACCAGCTACGCGGCCGGTCGGGACGACAGGGCGATCCCGGTTCATCGCGGTTTTTCCTGTCGCTGGAAGATGAACTGATGCGACTGTTCGGTTCCGAGCGGGTTTCGGTTTTGATGGAAAAGCTCGGGATGAAGGATGGCGAGGATATTCAACATCCGTGGATTAGCCGTACCATCGAAAACGCCCAGCGCAAAGTAGAAGCAATGAACTTTGATATCCGCAAACAGTTGCTGGAGTATGACAATGTCATGAATAAACAGCGGGAATCCATCTACCGCATGCGCAACGAGATTCTTGACGGAGAAGATATATGTACAACGGTCGCCGACATGATCAGCGATTCAATAGATGAAAAACTGGAATTGTGGGCGCCGGCAAAGGAATACGCCGAGAAATGGGATTGGACGAGCCTTGAAGCGTGGCTAACTCGCATATATTCCGTACACCTCCAGATGACGGAAGAGCAGTGTTCATATATGCAGCAAGTTGCATTGCGTGAGCTGGTTAGAGAGAAAATCGATGAACAGTATAAGATCAGAGAGGAACATCTGACTTCATCAGCCATGCGGACAATGGAACGCATGATTTTACTTCACATGATCGATACCGCATGGAAAGAACATCTGTATGACCTTGATCAAGTCAAAAAGGGAATCGGGTTGCGTGCATACGCTCAGAAAGACCCCAAGATTGAATATCAAAAAGAATCTTTTGCGATGTTTGAACTGATGATACGCCGCATTCGCGAGGCAACCCTGGAATATATTTTCAAAGTTCAAATAAGCGTTGAACAGCCCATTCGTCGACAGGAACGCGTGGAAACAAGAGATGTTCCCGCGCTTCCCAACAAAAAACGGCCAACCGAACAAACGATTACTGTCGATAAAATTGGTCGCAACGATCCGTGCCCCTGCGGTAGTGGGAAGAAACATAAAAAGTGTTGCGGTTCATAATTTTTAGCGATTTTATCAACGAAAGGTAAAGAAAGATGCCCCCAAAATTTAATGTCAAGGACCTTAAGACGGAAATAATGATTCTGCATAAAATAATTCAAATCATAAGCACCTCCGCAAATCTTACTACCCTGCTGCATCAGATAGCTCGCATCATCGCGGAAACCATGAAAACTGACAGCTGTCTGGTGTATCTGCATGAAACACCTTCGAAATCACTGGTGTTGTCGGGCGCATGGCCACCGCATCCCAATCAGATTGGGAAAATTAAGCTTGGTTCCGGCGAAGGGTTAACCGGATGGGTCGCTTCACACAAGAAACCGCTGGCGATTTCAAAGAACGCCTATAAAGATTCTCGTTTTAAATTATTTCTTAATCTGCCTGAGGACAAATTTGAGATGTTTCTTTCCGTTCCTATCCTTTTAAAGAACGAATTAATTGGTGTTTTGAACCTTCAAAACCGCACTTCAAAAACGATTACCAAAGAACACTTGAAGTTGTTAAATTCAATAGCGTGCGAGTTATCGGGCGCCATTGAAAAATCACGATTACTTTATACTGCTACCCTCAAATCACAACAACTTCAAACTATCACGCACTTATCCAACAGTATCGTGTCAAACGCCTACTTGCAAGAAATATTGCAGCTTATTGTAACCATGACGGCACAGCTCATGGACTCAAAAATATGCTCATTGATGCTGCTCGACGAAAAAAATCAGGAATTGAGCATTGAAGCTACTCAAAGCCTGTCGGCAGAATACCGCAAGAAACCACCACTTAAGATTGGGATGTCGATATCTGGTCAGGCCATAAAAAACAAAAAACCGGTTGCAGTCCTGGATGTTACCCGCGAACCGGGGTACGGGTATCCCGCCATTGCAAAAAAAGAAGGGTTAAAATCTATGCTGGCGGTACCGATGCTGATTAAGGACAAACCTATCGGCGTTTTGAATTGCTATACGGCGACCGAACATGTGTTTTCTGAAGAAGAGATAAATATCATTCAAACCATTGCCAATCAATCGGCTGTGGCTATTGAAAATACGCGGTTGCTTAAAGAATCAAAAACAGCAATAGATGCGCTTGAAACCCGCAAATTTGTCGATCGAGCGAAAGGTATTTTGATGAAAGATAAAAAACTTACGGAACCTGAGGCATTTCAGTTTATTCAGCGTCAGGCAATGAATCTGCGGCGTACCATGAAAGAAATCGCCGAAGCAATAATCCTTAATCAACAAATAGTCGTTTGATCGGTTACCGTATGTCTCTTCTGTTATCCATCCTCAGCGGTTTGTTGCTGATCCCTATTTTCCCTGCAGGCAATATCGATATGCTTGCGTGGTTTGCGCTGATTCCGCTCATGCATGTGATTAATGACAAAAATGCCCCATGGGCGGCTCTGTATGCCTTTGTTGCCGGCTTTACAGCTTATGCCGGTATTCTGTACTGGATATTTCCACTCGTCAAATCTAATACCGGTTCAGTCATTCAGTCAGTTGCTTGTCTTGTTTCACTCTCGATGTATCTTGCCCTGTTTGTCGCAGTTTGGGCCGGCATCGTGGTTTTTTGCCGCCGGCAGTCGTTGCCGGTATACATGCTTATTGTGGGTGCAACATGGGTAGCGCTTGAATATGCACGAACATATCTGTTTACGGGTTTTCCCTGGGCATTGATCGGCTATTCTCAATACCGTGCATTCTGGTTGTTGCCGATCGTGCGGGATACCGGCGTGTATGGCGTATCTTTTCTGGTGATATCCGTCAACGCTCTGCTCTACAAATTATTATTATTTCGCCAAACGCGCAATAGTTTATTCACCGCTTTCGCGATTTTCTCTGTACTGATTGCATTGCGATTCATAGGTCCAATACCGTCCATATCCCCTGGTGTATCCAGTGGACAGATTGTTGTTGGCGTCATTCAGCCGTGCATCGAACAGGTAAAGAAGTGGGACAAACAATTTCAAAATGAGATTCTGACAACATATGAATCTCTTGCTGATGCGATTTCCACTCTCAGTCCCCGGTTCATCGTTTGGCCGGAAACAATCGTTCCGGGATTTCTGCCGACTGATACATATTCCACCGACTGGGCCATTTCTCTGGTAAAGCGCACCAAGACGGCGAATGTAATCGGGACTCCCTATGCTGACCCCAACGGCGCATTCTATAATGCTTCAGTTGTTGTAAACAAAGAAGGAACAGCGTTAGGCGTCCATCGAAAAACGCATTTAGTCCCGTTTGGAGAGTTCGTTCCGTTTCGCTCCATCCTGCAACCGTTTTTCGGAATCCTTGGTATGATGGGAGATTTTAACCGAGGGACTGAATATCTGCCGATCAACATTGATTCGCTTAAACTGGGAATAAGCATCTGTTCTGAAAATATGTTTGGCGATTGCGCCCGAAAACTGACAAAGAACGGATCGACGATACTGATCAATCAGACCAACGATGCGTGGTTTTTTGACACCGCCGCTCCTGAACAGCATTTTGTTATGAATGTTTTTCGCGCAGTTGAAAATAACCGGCCGGTTATCGTAGCGGGCAATACGGGCGTTTCAGGAATAATATCGCCCCAGGGTTTAATCACAAAGCGTACCGCTGTTTTTACAAAAACAATGTTTGTCGCGGCGGTCACACCGCAGACTGCATTGACATTTTACACTGCATACGGTGATGTCTTTGCGGTAAGCTGCTGTCTGATTGTGCTGCTGTTTATTCTCTGGAGGATTATATGCTTAATCAAATGCAAAAAAAGTTGACACAACTTAGGGGGTCACTTTGATGTGGACCGCAAAATTGCCGATATAACCATTCTTGAGGAACAGGCGGCACAAACCGATATCTGGAATAATCCATCACGTGCCAAAGAGATACTGGGTCGGTTGAACGCATTAAAAAAATCGGTAGCTCACTGGGAAAAACTTACCAAAGAAGTGAACGATCTTAAAGATCTTGAGACGCTGGCGGTACAGGAAAAAGATGAAGCTATTATTAAAGATATCGAGATAAGCACTCAAAATATTGCCCGGGAGATTCAACAACTGGAAATAGCGACAAAGCTCTCTGGTGAACATGACATCAATAATGCCATAATGGAGATTCATGCCGGCGCGGGAGGGACGGAATCCTGCGATTGGGCGGAAATGCTGCTTCGTTTGTATATGCGCTGGGCAGAAAAAAAAGGTTTTCAGACAGAAGTTGTCGATATTCTCGATGGTGAGGAAGCAGGCGTTAAAAGCGTAACGCTGATGATAAAAGGCGAGTACGCCTACGGTCTTTTGCAGTCAGAAGTCGGCGTGCACCGTCTGGTTCGCATTTCACCGTTTGATTCTAACAAACGCCGTCACACTTCGTTTTCTTCCGTTGATGTCATGCCGGAATTGGAAGATGACGCTGAAATTGAAATAGAGGATAAAGACATTCGCATAGACACCTATCGCGCTTCCGGACATGGCGGACAGTATCTAAATAAAACCGATTCCGCGGTGAGGATTACCCATTTACCGACAAACATCGTAGTCCAATCCCAGAACGAACGGTCACAACTAAAAAACCGTGTCACGGCCCTGAAACTCCTAAAATCAAGGCTTTATGAGCTTCAGCAGGAAAAACAACGTCAATCAATTGAGAAACACTATGACGAAAAAGGCACCATTGCCTGGGGCAGCCAGATACGCTCGTATGTATTTATGCCCTACCAGCTTGTCAAGGATCATCGCACCGCTTGTGAAATTCCACAGGTTGATTTGGTCATGGATGGGGAAATTGATCCCTTTATAGCGGCATATCTTGGTTGGAAGCTGCAAAAAAAACAACAAAAAAGTTAATATTATGATTCCCTGTCCTTGTTGAGATTGAATATCTGTCATACCCCTTGAATCCTACCCATTCTGCTTGCTCATCAAATCGCCTATACATTGTTTTGACAATCACTTTCTATTGGTATATAATAATAGAAATATTCTATTTTAGGAGCCTTCTATGGCCAAGGTTATGATTGTTGATGATGACAAAGATGTTATCGAGCTGCTGAGTTTTGTCCTGGAAAAGGATGGATATACTGTTTTTCGCGCATTCAACGGTCGGGATGCGCTTGAGCAATTAGGTGTATTGCCGAGTGCGCAAATGGTGGTCAAACCTGATGTCGTTATCTTAGATATTATGATGCCCGAAATTGACGGGTATACAGTGCAGAATAGGATGTCAGAACACGATGAAACGCGTTCAATTCCGATTATAATTCTGACCGCTAAAGGATTGATGCGCGACCTGTTTGGATTAGCATCCAATGTCGCAGCCTACATCGACAAACCGTTTGATCCCTCAATGCTTCGCGAGAAAATAAAGGAATTGGTAAAATCATGATTGAACCAGTTACGGTCCCGTTAGACCAGATTGTTGAACTACGAAAAGAAAAACTGCAAAAGCTCATTGCGGTGGGTATCAATGCTTATCCGACAGCGTTTGCCATCGATTCTCAGATTAGCGGCGTTCATGAACGCTTTGCGAACCTGGAAACGGGAGTGATTGGCGAAGGTGTTGTAACTGTCGCCGGACGCTTGATATCGCGGCGAGAAATGGGAAAAGCGGCTTTTGCTGATATCAGTGATGTTTCGGGAAAAATTCAGTTGTATTTCAAAACCGACAAACTGGGCGCTGATTCGTTTAAGTTATTTAAAGAACTTATTGATATTTCTGATTTTCTCGGCGTAACCGGAAGCCCGTTCCGCACAAGAACCGGGGAACTCAGCATTATGGTGGAAAAATGGACGCTACTCACCAAATCATTGCGCCCTTTGCCGGAGAAATGGCATGGATTAAAGGATACTGAAACCAGATACCGCCAACGCTACTTGGATTTGATAGCAAATGCTGAAGTAAAAGCAGTTTTTATAAAGCGTTCTCAAATTGTCTCCGCGATTCGTGCCGAACTTGAATCGCGAGGATTTTTGGAAGTGGAGACGCCGGTCATGCAGGTTCTTGCCGGAGGTGCGGCGGCGAAGCCCTTTGTTACGCATCATAACGCCTTGAATATGGATTTGTTTCTGCGCATCGCTCCTGAACTGTATCTAAAGCGACTGGTTGTGGGTGGCATTGACCGGGTATTTGAGATCGGTCGTAATTTCCGCAATGAAGGCATTGACCGCAATCATAACCCGGAATTCACGATGCTTGAGTTGTATCAAGCGTATGTAGATTACCATGAAATGATGAACATATGCGAAACGCTTATTGTGGCTGCAGCGCGACGAATCGGCGCCGATATTGCAGTTCCTTTCCGGCGCGCGCGATTGTTCGATTTGCTCAAGGATGCGACCGGCATAGACATGAAGCCGATGGTGGGGACCGGTGAGCTCACAAAACTGATTCCACAATTCAAGCTTGATTTGCCGATGAATGCACCCGAGAAAAAGATTTTGGACCATCTGTTTGATGAAACGGTTGTTAAAGGGCTAACCTCACCGACTTTTGTCATGGACTATCCGGCCGTTTTTTCGCCTTTGGCTAAAGCAAAGCCCGATGACCCGTCTATAGCCGAACGCTTCGAACTCTACATAAACGGCATGGAAATTGCCAATGCCTATTCCGAGCTCAACGACCCTCAAGAGCAACGCAAACGCTTTGAACAGCAGATGGACGCAAAAAAGCACGGTGATGACGAAACGGAACCTTTTGATGAGGATTTTGTGACCGCATTGGAGCATGGGTTGCCACCGACCGGCGGACTGGGTATTGGTATTGACCGACTGGTGATGGTGCTGGCAAATGTCGATTCAGTACGGGAAGTTATTCTTTTCCCGATAATGCGACCTGAATAAATGAATACAGAACTATTTATTGCCTGGCGGTACCTCAAAGCGCGCCGCAAAGGTTTTTTCTCAGTGTTAACAACGCTTATTGCCGTAGGTGGCATAACGCTGGGAGTAGCGGCTTTAATTATCACCCTTGCGGTGATGACTGGATTTCACCGAGATATTCGCGAAAAGATTTTGGGTATTCAACCGCATATTGTGGTCACTAAAGACCAGCAGTTTCCGCTGTATAGTTATGACGCTCTTAGCCGGCAAATCGCCGGGACCCCGGATATAATCGCAACGGCACCGTTTGTGTATGGTCAGATTATTCTCAGACACAAACAAAATGTAGTAGGGGCGGTTATAAAAGGCATTGATCTTGATGCGGAAGACCGCCTGGTTCAGCTTCGTAAGACCTTTTTAGGTCCCGGTGCTGTCGATCTCACTGCTAGGACTATTGTAATCGGCGAGGAACTCGCACGAACATTGGGGGTTCGCCCGGGAGATGATGTTATATTAATGTCACCGGGGCAGTTTACCGCAATTCCGAAAATGTATCAATTCACCGTTTTAAAACTCTTTCATTCGGGGATGTTCGAATATGATGCGACGCTGGCGTTTGTGCCCCTCCTCGACGCCCAGGAACTCTTCGGTATTACCGGCGGGGTATCCGGCATCGGTGTTGCCGTCAGCGACAGCGACCACGCCGCAGATGTAGCACAACGACTCCAGAAAGATCTTTCTTACCCCTATATGGTCCGTTCTTGGGACCGGATGAACAAAAATCTTTTTGCGGCGCTCAAACTGGAAAAAACAATGATGTTCATAATATTAACGCTTATCATCGTAGTTGCGGCGTTTAATATCGTTTCCAATCTTTTGTTGATGACCATCGAAAAATCGCGCGAGATGGGGATTCTTTCTGCAATGGGATATGACAGAGGGCGGATTGCCCGGATATTTATGTTTGAGGGCTTGATGCTCGGGATAAGCGGCATTATCACCGGAACGGTGCTGGGGACAGGGCTCAGCTTGATTCTGAAGAAATATCAATTTATCCATTTGCCTCCAGATGTATACTATCTCGACGCTTTGCCGGTACGGATAGTTCCGGGCGATATCAGTATGATTGTTGTCGCTGCGTTGATTATAACGGTTGCTGCCGCTGTTTATCCCGCATATCAAGTTATGAAACTCGACCCGGTTGAGGCAATCCGCTATGGATAACCATGAAAATTACGCTTGAGAAAGTTACTAAGTCATATCAGCCGGCTGCCGGAGCTGAAGTAAATGCGTTGACTGCCGTGACAACCTCTTTTGACGCCGGCGCGGTTACCGCCATTGTCGGTCCGTCGGGTGCGGGGAAAAGCACCCTTTTACACATCATTGGGCTTATGGACCGCCCGACACAGGGTGGCGTTTATTTTGATTCAGTCGATTGTTCCGGGCTGGGTGAATTTCGCAAAGCAGAATTGCGCCGCGAGAAAATCGGATTTTTATTCCAGATGCACTATTTACTCCCGGATTTCACTGTATATGAAAATGTATTGCTCCCTTTGTGGGACGAGAAACACAAGCATTTTGAGCGGGCGGAATCATTGCTCTCTCAATTGGGTATACACGGTCGCAAGAACCATCTTCCGCACGAACTTTCCGGCGGAGAACAACAACGCGCGGCGCTTGCCCGGGCATTGATCAACGAGCCGTCACTGCTCCTTGCGGACGAACCGACCGGAAACCTAGACACCGTGACCGGCGCCCGGGTGCAGGATATTATGTTTGAAGAGTGCCGCAAACGACACATGACAGTTATTTTGGTGACCCATCAAGAATCGCTGGCTAAAAAAGCTGACCGTATCATCACCCTGCGGGATGGTATAATAACGGAGGATACAGAGAATGAAAATTTATCTTGACGGAAAAATGCTCGAAAAGGAAGATGCCAAAATATCGGTCTTCGATCATGGTCTTCTCTATGGCGATGGTGTTTTTGAAGGAATCAGGGCGTATAACGGGAGAGTATTCCGCTTGCGTGAACATATTGACCGCATATATAACTCTGCCCGTGCAATCGATCTTGTTGTTCCTTTATCGAAAAAAGACATTGGCATAGCCGTTCTTGATACTTTGCGGGCCAACAAACTTAAAGATGGTTACATCCGCTTAGTGGTAACTCGCGGAGCGGGAGATTTAGGCCTTGACCCACAAAAATGCGAAAAGGCAACAATATTTATTATTGCCGATAAAATTAAACTGTATCCTGAAGAGTTCTACACCAACGGGTTATCCGTAGTGACTACATCGGTCCGCCGGACAATGCCGGATGCTTTAAGCCCCTGCATCAAGTCGCTTAATTATCTCAATAATATCATGGCAAAACTTGACGCTATCCGTGCGGGAGTCCCTGAAGCGATTATGCTTAACTCTGCTGGCTATGTTGCCGAATGCACTGGCGACAATATCTTTATCCTTAAAGAGAATACCCTGTTTACACCCCCGTCATGGGTTGGGGCTCTTGAGGGGATTACCCGCGGCGCTGTCATGGAAATCGCCCGCAACAAGCTAAAATTGGCAATTAAAGAGGATGTCTTTACCCAATATCATGTATACACCGCTGACGAATGTTTTCTGACGGGGACTGCAGCGGAAGTTGTCCCTGTGGTCAAAGTAGACGGCAGAATAATCGGCGATGGAAATCCGGGAAAAACGACACTGCGCCTTATCAAAGAGTTCAAAGAACTTACCCGCCTTACCGGCGTGCCCATTTATGAAAAATAATGTATTAAAACCGAACAAACTAAAAGGCGTTAATCTCGGCGGCTGGTTGCTGATGGAGGGGTATATCCTTCGCGGCAGGAATATTGCCGAACAGGTATTTAAAAAACAGTTTACGCAGATTAATGGCGATCGCGCATTAAAAGTGTTTGAACGGAAATTCAGAGATGCTTTTATTACGCAAAAGGATTTTTCTCGTATCGCCGCAATGGGTGCTACTGTTGTGCGGGTGCCGTTCAACTGCCGGTTAATAGAAACATCCCCGTATCATTTTTCATCAGCCGGGCTTTCTTATTTGATTCGTGCTCTTGATTGGGCACGCGACAACAAACTAAAGATAATCCTTGATCTCCATGCCGCCGCGGGGTCGCAAAACGCTGATTGGCATGGCGATAGCTTGGGAAAAGCCCTTTTGTGGGAGAATGCTTCTTTTCGTGAAAGAACATATGCACTGTGGGAGTACATCGTTGCCGGTGTAAAGGATCATCCCGCTTTGCACGGATATGATGTCTTAAATGAGCCGGTTTTGGATAAAAAGAATATCTCCCGGTTGACCGGATTTTACCGTGAAGCAGTCAGACGCATTAAGGCAATCGATAATACTCATGTGATTTACCTTGAAGGGAACACCTGGGCTCAGCAGATCGATTTTCTCGCCGATATTATAGACGACGGTGTAGCGGTCAGCATCCATGCCTATCAGCCACTAACATACACTTTTAACTATACGCCGGGCGTTCTGTATCCGGGAAAGATCGAAAACGAGCGCTGGCGCAGCTCTAAAATAGCGGCATACATGGAGCCGTATGCGAAATTCTCACAAAAGCACAATGTTGAGATTTTCGTGGGGGAATTTGGCATTAACTGGCGCGGTGGGCATTTTGGAGAGCTTAACTGGGTTGACGATATTCTTTCTGCATTTGATGATTTTGGATTTAGCTATACCTATTGGACCTACAAAGCGGTCGCGAACAATGTTTTCCCTGACGGCATATATCAATATATGCCTAATAGTCCCTTTGTTCGCCGCGAGGGACCGGTTTATGGCTGGGAGACCTATCCTACCGCATGGAAAAAGAACCATGCAGCTATTATCGACGCTCTTAAAACGGACACATATACAAAGAACGCTGCTTTGGTGCAACTGCTAAAAAAACATTTTACCCTGAGATAAGGATACGATGCTTCCTAATCGGGGAAATTGAGGTAAACATGTCGAACCGATTTTCTGAGCATGTTCAGCGGGTCATCATTATCGCACAGGACGAATCAAAGCGTCTCAATCACGATTATGTGGGCACGGAACATATACTTCTGGGACTTATTGCACTGGGCGAAGGGGTGGCCGCTAAAGTACTGGGCTCTTTGGGCGTTGATGTAGGAAAAGTCCGCGTTGAAGTTGAGAAACTTGTCGGTACCGGTGACAATGTTATGCTCTTGGGGGAAATCCCGTTTACGCCGCGCGCAAAGAAAGTGCTTGAACTGGCAGTTGACGAAGCGCAAACACTGAGGCATGCGTATGTAGGGACGGAGCATATTTTGCTGGGCATCCTCAGAGAAGAGGAAGGCATTGCTGCCCGTGTGCTTGAAAATCTTGGCGTTCACCTCGCCGATGTCCGCGAAGAAGTTGTCAATCTTTTGTCTGAGGAAGCTGTTTCTGTAGATGAAAAAACCTCAGATCAGCCCCGGGGAAAATCAAAAACCCCTAATCTCGACGAATTCGGGCGGGACCTTACCTCATTTGCCCGCAATGATAAACTTGATCCCGTCATTGGGCGGGACGAGGAAATAGAGCGATTGGTGCAGATACTTACCCGCCGTACAAAGAACAATCCCGTACTTATCGGCGATCCCGGCGTCGGAAAAACAGCGATAGTTGAAGGTTTGGCTCAGAGAATTGCATCCGGCGATGTGCCTGAGATACTGGCCGGCAAGCGCGTTATGACGCTGGATTTACCCGCGGTTATTGCGGGAACGAAATACCGCGGTGAGTTTGAACAGCGCATAAAAAACATCATGGAAGAAATCCGGCGGGCAAAAAATCAAATCATTTTGTTTATTGACGAACTCCATACCGTCATCGGCGCCGGAGCTGCGGAAGGCGCGATTGATGCATCAAATATGCTTAAACCAGCACTGTCGCGGGGAGAACTGCAGTGTATCGGGGCGACGACCATTGATGAATATCGCAAACATATTGAACACGATGCTGCTCTTGAACGGCGTTTTCAACCTATCGTCGTAGAACCGCCGAGTGTTTCAGAAACAATTGCCATATTGAGCGGGCTTAAAGAGCGCTATGAAGCTCATCATAAGGTTACCTACACCGAAGCTGCGCTCATCGCCGCCGCGCAATTGTCCGACCGCTATATCTCAGACCGGAACCTTCCTGACAAAGCCATTGATTTGATCGATGAAGCCGGGGCAAAAATGCGCCTTTATTCGACGCGTATTCCGCAGGACATAAAACTAAAAGAAGAACACCTCACTGCGCTTGTTGCCGATAAAGAGCGCTGCATTGCCGACCAGGACTACGAGAAGGCAGCACGGTTGCGCGATACTGAGAAGGAACTAAAAAAGACCATTGATAATGAGAAGAAGCAATGGCGGGTGACCCGTGACGAAGTGTGGCCTGAAATTCATCCCGAAGATATTGCGCAGGTAGTGAGCACATGGACCAAAGTCCCCTTGACCCGACTGACTGAGACAGAATCAGAGAAGCTTCTGCATATGGAAGAAGAATTGCGCAAACGCATTGTCGGGCAGGATGAAGCGATTAAAGCCGTTTCACAGGCGATTCGACGCAGCCGCACGGGACTTAAGGATCCGTTCAAGCCCATAGGCAGCTTTATTTTTCTCGGCCCGACCGGTGTGGGAAAAACTGAACTTGCGCGCGCTCTTGCAGAGTTTCTTTTCAGCGATCCGAGTGCTTTAATCCGCGTTGACATGTCGGAATTCATGGAAAAGTTTTCTGTCTCCCGCTTAATCGGCGCCCCCCCTGGATATGTTGGATACGAAGAAGGGGGACAATTGACCGAACAGGTCCGCCGTAAACCGTATTCTGTCGTTTTACTCGATGAAATAGAAAAAGCCAATCCCGATGTATTTAATATCCTATTGCAAATCATGGATGCCGGCGTGTTGACTGATAATCTTGGGCACAAGGTTAGTTTTAAGAATACCATCATTATCATGACATCCAATGTCGGCGCGCGCCTTATATCAAAAGGAAAGTCGCTCGGTTTTCTCGTCCAGGAAGATATGCAGGGTGATTATTCTACAATGAAAGATACAGTTACAGAAGAGGTAAAAAAGGCGTTTAATCCTGAGTTTATGAATCGGATTGATGAATTGATCGTATTTCATCCGCTGGGCCGTCCTGAAATGAGCAAGATACTCGAACTTATGGTAGAACGCCACAGAGAAAAAATTGCTGCGCTGGGATTTTCAGTTGTATTAAGCGATGAGGCAAAAGAATTTCTTCTCGAAAAAGGATTTGATCCTCAGTACGGAGCGCGGCCTCTGGCACGCGTTTTGCAGAGGTATCTCGACGACGCGCTGGCGGAAGAAATATTATCTAAACGCTTTAGCTCGTTGCGGCAAAACGGGTTAATCTGTCTGGAAGTGCATCTAGACCCTGTTACCAAGGGGTTTGAATTTCGCCAGAAAGATGCGACTGAAGTTGCGTTCTGATGAAACGACGTGTGCAATTATTTATCCTGCTTTTCATCGCAGGACTTGTGTTTTTCAGTACACAGACAATCCGTATTCGGTTTGCCGAGCAACCCGTACGCGCTTTTCTTGAGCATTACACAAAACTCCCGGTCAGTTATTCCGCCATTGCCTACCAATTCCCTTTTCGCTTTAAGCTCACCGACATTGTCATCGGTGATTCAGTGTCCTGTCATGGCATAACAATACGCATTAATCCTTTTAGTTATTTATTGCCGCGGATACTGCATTCATCGCTGATGACGCATATCGATTGTGATGAACCGCTGGTAACATATTCACCGGAATTTAAACGCCTGCTGGCAACCCTCACCGAAAAACCTCAAACCTCTGCCCCGCGGTATGAAATTGCCTGGACAAAAGCATCACTGCTTAAAGATGAGTTGAGAGTACAATCACCATCGGGATTTGTCCGCCGTGATGGTCTTGTTTCCGGCAATATAATTATCGCCATGCTGGGACACGTGATCGATACAAATTTCTCAGCGAATCCCGCTGAGAATGGATCAACCGCCGTTAAGGCGACTATTGCGGTCTCCGGCAGCGCAGTATCGGGGTCAGGCATGATGAACGGCCGTTATTCTGCAGCGGGGGCCGTCGCAATGTCCATTAACATTAAGTCCGCCAATGTGGGCAAATATGCAATAAAAAATGGGATTTTTACACTTTCTATTGATGGCGACGACATCCATGCCGGATTACGGGCCCCCGGCATTCAGCTTGCTTTTGATAATAGCGGTAAAACCGGTGCACTGTCTTCACAAATCGATTTTTCATCAATCCTAAAGAATGCAACCGGAACCTGTATATTTGATATCCAAAAAAGCTCTGCAGGAATTACCGGGACAGTGCATACACGCGATGCCTATCTACCGTCAATATTATGCGGGAATTCCGATGTGTATTTTGCGCGAACTTCATCAGGATCTTTCACTGCCCGAGGACTTCTCTCGCCGGCGGCTTACACTATGAAGACACGCTATGACCCCGCAAACGGCTTACTGGTTATCTTGGGCAACAAAAAGGGTGGAACCGCCACTTTTTCGGGAACCATTTTTCCTCTCAAGATCAGTGCTGACATAAGTGACTGGGATTTAACTGACAATCCGGTTACTACATCACTCTATCCGGGATTAACGGGCACCGTGAGCGTGCGGGGGATATTTAGTTCGGCACATTCAATCGCTCACCTTACCGCAAAACAGTGGCAGATTCCCGGCGCGCGCCCGCAGTCATTTACTGCCGATTGCCAATCATACAATGGCAATTGGTTTTATTCTTTAGATACATCACGGAAGGATATTCGCGTACGGGGTACTTTACTGACTGACGGATTTACAACCGCAAAAAGTAGTTTTAATGGATTTCCCATAAGCGATATTCTTCCCTGGCTTAAAAGCACCATTCCTATCACTGGCACCATTAATGGATCTGCCGAGTATTCCTCACGAGGATATGGATCTGCTGTGGTTACTGGTAGTGACACACGCTGGGGTTCAGTTCTTGCCGGCGGAACAGCCATCGATGTACGATGGAATCCCGAACAATGCGACATTCGCGATATTTCGCTTAAAACATCTTCCGGATCGGTTATTGTGTCCGGTCTTATTCCCTTGAACCTTGAGAGTAAATCCCCGTCATTGTTTGTCTCATTCCACCAATTTGCAGTGCCCCATCTGCGTATTGACGGTCGGTTGTCATTTACCGGGGGGATCGACATAATCCGCAGGGATTTTTCCGGACTTATTACCGGCGCTAAGATCCATGTCAATGATCAGATATTTCAATCCGTTCGCATACCTTTTCGCGTGGGACGGGTTCGCATCGAGATCATTGATGCGGCAATTGACGCAATAGCCAAAGGAACCTTTTTCTTCGACAGGATTAAACGCCAAGTGGGAGGAACGGCCGCGTATGCCAATTTCCCCGCAAGCATTGTTCTCCCGGACGTCAAAGGGAAAGCATCAGGAACGATTGGCATTGATGGACCAGCGCTAAAACCGCATATCGTTTTGAACGGTAATATAAACAACGGTTGGTACAAATCATTGCCTTTCACCGCCACCGGTGCTTTACATTACCTTAATAACACAGTTCTAACCGACACGATAAAGTTCACGTCAGGAAGCGGACAACTTGTGGTTTCGGGAAAACTGTGGCCGCAAACCTACGCCTCTGTGCGTGCGACCTCAATACCGTTATATGCGATAGCCGCTGTCACTGGCAGCGGGACAGCTCAGATACACAACAAAAGTGGACTCATTAACGGACACGGGACCATTACTTCCAAAGGGTTATATATTAACGAAGCTGTAGCCAGGATTGCAGACAGTGAATTGAGGTTCTCTAAAGGCAGTGCATTGCTTTTTGATTCCCGTTCTTTCGAAATTTTCACTGAATTACGCAATGTTCACGCCGCTGGAACAGATATTTTTGGCAAAGTGAAGGCCAAGGGTACATGGGATGTCACGTCCACCCATGCCGATGTGAGCGCGGTCTGCACAGGAAGCAATTTATGGATTAACCAGCTCATGGTCCCCAATCTTACTCTACCTCTGCATATTCGTGATTCCGTGATACAGTTTCGCCCCGATAAAAAACAGATTGTGAAAGTATCAGGAACTATCGATCTTGCCGACCGTTCCCGGATAGCTTGCAATAAACTCTCTGTATCGTCAGGCGAACAAAGCGTAATTATTAACGGATCGGTCGGCGATGGTTCCATTAATATGCGCATTAAAGGTACAGCTGTTGATGGAACTATATTGTCAGAGCTGGCAAATCTTCCGGTTATTGTTACCGGTAAGGTATTTTTTGAATATACGGCAAAAGGGGAGATTGAGCAACCTGATATGGAGGGCAGTGTATCGATAAATAAAGGATTAATTAACGAGCTGGCTTTTGATTCCTTGAGCGCCAAGATATTCGTACAGCATGATGTGTTGACTTTTGAAAGAGCACGCCTGGAGAAATCACACCAATTTACCGTTTCTGCGACTGGTCTCATGCCTTTTTCAATGACTGAAGCTGGCCGAAAGAGAACAACAAAACAACCAATGAATTTGTCCGTGAATCTCGAAAACGGTGATATGTCCGTATTGTCCAGTTTAACCCAAGACATTGCATCTGCCAAAGGATCCGTCAGCTCTCAATTGCGCATAACCGGGACGCCGAGCAAACCGGTGTTTGATGGGTTTATCAAAATGACTGACGGCTCAGTATATGAAAAACGATATTTCGGTCAATTAAAGGATATAGCCGTAGACATCAACATGAAGAACAGCTTAGTTACCATTAACAATTTTCGGGCAAGATCCGGCAGCGGGACCATGCGTTTAAAGGGAACGGTTGCTCTTTCCGGAATGTCCCCGGACATGTATGCGCTTTCGCTCTATACCGAAGGTGACCGGGGGATACCTTTGGTTATTCCCGAACTTCCCATACCGACTCCTTTGATAAAAAATGATGACTGGCGCGTTTTCTCAAATCTGTCGCATACGGTGCCGACCTTCTCGGTTCAGTTGAAAGGCCCAGCAGCGCGACCGATGCTTTCAGGATGGGTTGAACTGGAAAACACTCGCTTTACCTATCCATCCATAATCAAGCCAACTTCTGAGCGGGAAGGCGGTGATTTTCAATCCCGTTTATTGCTGGACCTTGAATTGCGTGCCGGAAAAAATATCTGGTATGATAATGAACTTGCCAGTGTTAATATCCGCGGCGGCATACGCCTCACCGGTCCGTATATGTCTCCGCTTGTGGCGGGAACCATTGAAGCAGTTCACGGGACAATTTCGTATTTTGGCACTGAGTTTGAGATCACGCACGCATCTATTGAGCTGCTCAAAAAAACCGCTTTTATCGAAGGGGAGGCGACCACTGAAGTGTATGGCAGCACTGCCTCGGAGAACGACACAATCGTTATGGTCGTTGACAAATCCGATCTGGCGAATGTCAAACCGCGCTTTATTTCTCGGCTCAACGCAATGCTTCCCTCTGAAAAAGCACTTGGCAAAGCGACCAATACAAACCCTGATTCCTTTAGTAACCCTGACCAGGACTATGCGATGCGGCAGCAATTGCTGCGGCTATTTGACACTACCTTAACCACGCCGTTAGCCCGAAGTATTCTGCGCAGAAGCGGTATCGCTGATTCTTTCAAGGTTCAGTATCTCAATCAGTTGCCGATAAAGCCGGTGCAGTCAGGCAGCCCGACTATGGCTGAATTATTGTATGGAACAAAATATTCGATGGGTAAAAATCTGACAAATCAGCTTTTGTTGGGTTATTCCGTTATTTTCGATGAATTCAACAATAAACTTGATCTGCGCCATGAATTAGAAATGTCGTATAAACTGCAGAAGAATACGCTCCTTAAAGGGGTATATGAACTTGATACTCATAATCCGTTCCGCCAATACGATAAACGCATAACGCTCGAACAGCAGTGGCGTTTTAATTTATTCGGTTCACAATCAGGCAAGAAAACTAAACATACAGAAACACCTGCCGCAGGCAATTCAGATACTCTTCCTGTTAAATAATTAACCCCCAGTTCACACCCGCATCATAGAAAAAAACCTTTAAAATTTCATTTTCAATGCGCGAAACTATTGTGGTGTTCAATTTGTCTAAAGCGTAGAAGTCCAACGCAGAGGTGGGTCATACCCAAAGGGTAGAATAATTGAATGATTTTTGGTATACTACTGTAATCACAAAGAAAGACAGAGGTTCACATGAAGAAATTGATTTTAATTATCGGATTATTGGTGTGCATACAGGCTATAAGTGCAGCGGAAAATCATAAACTTACCGGGGTTGCCATTCAAGGCCTCTTTAATGTTAAGGAAAAAGCGGTCAGGTCTGAAATTAAATCCAAGGTAAAGAAATCGTATTCAGAGGCGATCGTTAAAAGCGATATTCAGGCGATTTTGGGAACCGGTTTTTTTGATAATGTCGAAGTTGAGATAGATACTACTACATGGCGGCTCGTTTTCGTAGTTAAAGAGAAACCTTTGATTAAAAAGATAGAAATAAAGGGAAACAAGCAGTTTTCCCGTGGACGGCTAAAGGACGAAATAACTTTAAAAGAAAAAGAATATTACGATGTTGCCAAACTTACCGAATCAAAATCAAAACTTCTTACGCTCTATGCTGACAAAGGGTATCCGGATCGGACCATTGAAGTCTATCCGACTATTGACGATGTAACCCATTGGATGACGATTACTTTCCTGGTAACGGAAGGCAATAAGATTCTTGTGGGCGAAGTGTCAATTACGGGCACCAAGGCGTATAAGTCAAAGAAAATAATGGGTTTAATCAAAACAAAGAAGAAAAAAGTGTACAAAGAAGAAACTATGCAGGAGGATGTTAAGGAAATAGAAAAATTCTATAAAAACAACGGCTACCGGGATATGAAAGTCGGTGCGCCGGTCATTACCTACAATGATAAACGAACTTTGATGAATATCACCATCCCGCTTACGGAAGGCCCAAAATTTAAGATCGGAAAAATAACCGTCAGCGGCAACACGGTATATACGACATCTGAATTAATGAAGGCGCTTTCAGTCAAATCAGGCGAATTGTACAATGAAGACAAAATGGTGGAAAGCCGGCAAATTCTCAGAGAGCTTTATTCGGACAAAGGGTATCTCCACAGTGACGCTGAGCCCGTTTACAATGAAATTCCCGAGAAAGATATAATGGATGTCAATTTCGACATAGCCGAAGGTTCACTGGTCTATTTGGGCAATGTGTATGTTGACGGGCTGCTGAGCACTAAGGAATATGTAATCCGCAGGGAAGTTACACTTAAAGAAGGTGATGTTTTTTCAGCGACTAAAGTACGCCGGAGCGTTGAAAAGATATACAACCTTGGTTTTATCGATTCAGTTGAACCCCAGATACAGCCGACCCCTAAACCTGATGTTATGGATCTCGTGCTGGGTGTAACCGAAGGGAAACCGGGTATGCTTTCCGCAGGAGCCGGGTATTCATCGGTTGATCAGCTTGTCGGAACATTGCAGGTACAGCATATTAATCTATTCGGACGGGCAGAACGATTAAACCTTATGTGGGAATTCGGCGCCCGCAAGCAAAATTATCAAATAGATTTTACTGAGCCATGGTTCTTGGGTAAACCGATGAGCTTGGGGCTCAGCGTATTTAACACGCAAAGAATTTATGATTACAGCGTTGCCGCTACTTCCAGCACTGCATCAACGGTGGTGACCAGCGCATATACTGAAAGTGATCGCGGCGGTTCGGTTACGATTGGCCCTCGGTTGAGCGATCGGCTCAGTTTGCAGTTTACTTATCGATACGATGAAGTAGATATATTTGATATCGCTCCATCAGTTCTACCGAGCCTAATTGCCGCCAATGTGACCAACGGTGTCACCTCAAGCGTATCTTCACAAATCGTCTGGGATACCCGCGACAACATTTTTGATCCTTCCCGCGGGAATCGACAGTCTCTGCTTGTCCAGTATGCCGGCGGCCTATTAGGCGGCACAAACAACTTTATTAAACCCATTGCCAAGAGCACCTTGTTTATCCCGACCTTTTGGAAATTCGTTCTTTCACTGAACGCTTCAGCCGGCATGATTGAAAGCTTTGATCCGTCAACTGATGTGCCGATTTACGAAAAGTTTTATGTGGGCGGCGCCGATACGATTCGCGGGTATCAATACCGCAGCGAGATCGGACCGACAAATGGTGGAAAGTTTATGACCGTGTTCAATGTTGAATATAAATTCCCTATTGTTCAGGAAAAGAAACGATCCATCATGGTCGGCGCGTTCTTTTGTGATGTCGGCGGTGCATGGAACAGCGTCAATGATTTTTCCTGGCATACCGGGACCGCAGATAATGATATGCGTGCCGGAGCTGGATTTGGGATACGCTTTACGACCCCAGTATTTCCGTTGCGGCTCGACTGGGGTTTTGGTTTAAATCATAAGGCAAATGAGGCGCCTAACCAATTCTACTTCACTATAGGAAACATTTTCTAATGATTATTAAATCTTCTTTTGTCCCATCAGTCCTCCTTGTTCTTGCCATTGGTTCGTCTTCAGGTATGGCAGTAGACATTTCACTAGACCCTGCCGGCGGAACAAGCGCGGTCAATGGCCAATCTCCGGCGG
This sequence comes from uncultured Elusimicrobia bacterium, assembly GCA_903880015.1. GTDB lineage: Bacteria > Elusimicrobiota > Endomicrobiia > Endomicrobiales > CAIRNS01 > CAIRNS01. The sequence goes on from CAIRNS010000001.1 coordinate 35,507, forward strand.
TTTCAATCGGATATGTTGATATGGATGCGGTGTTTGCGCAGCATCCCATGACTAAACGGTTAAAAGAAGAGTTTCTTGCGGAAGTCGATAAAAGGAAAAGGGAAATCGGGACACTGCAAGCCGCGGCAGATGCACTGCATCAAGTAATAATTTCCTCGCAAACGGATATAAATCAAGAGAAATCAGCTGTCGCTCTTATGCGGGCAACAGTGGGAGCGAACGCGGCCGGCAGTGGGACTGTTGTTGTTTCTACCGCAGTCCCTGCGCAGCAGCCACCACTCACGCTGGGGGTAAGCACCCAGCCCGTTACCTCCGCTGAAACCATCGCCGCAAAAGAGAAGATCATCAAAGACAACGAGACAACGGTTGCCGCAATACAACAAGATTACGAAAAGCAGATTCAGGACATTTCTAAAAGAATTAAACAAAACAAGGAAGATCTGATAAAGCTTGAGGAAAAAAACACAGCCGCGGTTTTATCGGACTTATACGCCATAGTGCAGAAAATGGCGGATGCTGAGGGAATGGGAGTCATATTTGACAAAAATAGCATGCTCTGTGGACAAACATGCAAAGACATGACTCCCAAAGTTCTGGAACGATTAAAAGGCAGATAAACGATACACACGGATAATCAGCTCAATGAATATTTAGGAGGAGAGCCGGGGCACTGTTACGGCAGCATGAAGATTACTTCTTACGACATCGCTAAAATAGTTGAAGGGCAATTGATCGGTAATCCCGCGGTAGTAATAACCGGAGCAGCCGGGTTAGCGGATGCCGGTTGTGCAGATGTGTCTTTTTTAGGCAATGCCAAATATACCGCCCTGCTGGAAACCACAAAAGCAGGTCTTTTGCTTTTGCGTGCCAATGACAACGCTTTCGGAAAACCGCATATCCTTGTCCCAGACCCCCAACTTGCTTTTGCCAAGATCTTAGGTGAGATTTCCAATGAGATACCGTCAGTGACCGCCGGGGTTCATCCGACTGCCGTTATTTCTCCGCGAGCGACAATAGGTCAGCGGGTAGCCATCGGCGCGCTGGTCGTTATTGAGGATGGCGCAGTAATAGGGGATGGAACGGTGATATTTGCTCACGGGTATATTGGCCGAGATACGCAGATCGGGGCTGATTGCATTATCTATCCGCAGGTTACTGTTCGCGAGTCGTGTATTATCGGTAAACGGGTTATTATTCATGCCGGAGCCGTTGTTGGCGCTGACGGGTTCGGATTTGTTCCGACAAAAACGGGACTCTATAAAATTCCTCAGATTGGGACCGTGATAATCGGAGATGATGTTGAGATTGGCGCAAACACCACTATTGACAGGGGTACCACCGGTGCCACAATAATCGGTAAAGGCACCAAAATCGACAATCTGGTTCAAATTGCGCATAATGTTCACATCGGCAATAATTGTATTCTTGTTTCGCAGGTGGGTATTGCCGGCTCAGCCATAATCGGTAACGGCGTAACCTTTGGCGGGCAGTCAGGCACTGTTGGACACAATACCATAGGCGATGGCGCCGTCATAGCAGCGCGTGGCGGCGTTTTCGGTGATGTTAAGGCAAAAGAGGTTGTTTCAGGATATCCGGCCCGCCCGCATCGAGAAGCCCTTAAAATTCAAGCCATATTATCTAAGCTCCCGACTCTCTATAAAGAGATAAAAGAAGCTCTCAAAAAGGAATAGTCATGCAACGACAAACAACTATCAATAAAGAAGTGACACTAGAAGGAATCGGACTGCATACCGGAAATATAAGCCGGGTCACATTTAAGCCAGCTCCAGCAGGCAACGGCATTACTTTTACCCGCGACGACATAGCAGGAAAACCGACCATCCCGGCTTCATATAAAAAAGTGTTGGGGACGTCAGTCAGGGGAACAACTATCGGGAACGAACCTGCCTGCGTTCATACCGTTGAACACATTCTCGCCGCAGCGCACGGCTTGCAGATTGATAATCTGATTATTCACATCACTAATAACGAACCACCCATACTCGACGGCAGCGCTAAGCCGTTTGCAGACGCATTAGTATCCGCCGGGATTGTTGAACTGGACGCCGAACGGGAATATATTACCCTTAATCAACCGGTCACCTATGTGTCCGGCAGCACAAAGTTAACCGCCTATCCCAGTGATACTTTGAAAATAGATATTACTGTCGGCTATGATCACCCCTATCTAAAACATCAGGCAATTGTGTTGTCGATAACGCCGGAGACCTTTTTACGCGATATCGCCCCCGCGAGAACTTTTTGTTTTGATTATGAAATTGAAGCGCTGAAAAAAAACGGATTGGCAAAAGGCGGCGACATGTCAAACGCCTTAGTAGTCGGCTTAAACGGTATTCATAACAGCAGCCCATTGCGTTTTTCGGATGAATTTGTCAGACACAAACTTTTGGACCTTATTGGCGATTTGTATTTGCTGGGCAAACCGATAAAAGCGCATATTGTTGCCGAACGCTGTGGACATAACCACAATGTCGCTTTTGTGAAGGAAATAGTTTCTCAAGGAATTATCATATCTACTGCGGAGGGGAAAACCATGGATGCACCTGTGCCTGCTTCTTCCAACGGCGTCATTTACGACATTAACGCCATCAAGAGGATTATACCTCATCGCTATCCTTTTTTGATGATTGACCGAGTTAAAGTAGTCGAAGAGTATTTGAAGGGCATTGGCTATAAATGCGTCAGCGGTAACGAAAATTTTTTCCAGGGACACTTTCCCGGCCAGCCGGTCATGCCCGGCGTATTGATCGTTGAGGCGATGGCGCAGACATCGTGCGTGCTGCTCTTGGTCAAACCGGCATTTCATGGGAAATTAGCGTATTTTATGTCCATCGACAATGTAAAATTCCGCCGCCCGGTCGTCCCCGGTGACATGCTTGACCTGCACATTGAAGTGCTTCGCGCCCGTGAACGGGGCGGGAAGGTGCGCGGAGAAGCGTTTGTTGACGGCGTATTGGTTGCAGAAGCTGATTTCATGTTTGCGGTTATGGAAGATCAATCAAAGGAAAAAATATGATCCACGCAACTGCCATTATACATCCCACGGCAAAATTAGCTAATACTGTCGATATCGGTCCTTATGCGGTTATCGGTGAAAACTCTATTATCGGAGCGGGTACTTCCATTGGTGCGCATGCAATAGTGGAATTCGCGGAAATCGGCACAAACTGCAAAATTTTCAGTCATGCCGCTGTGGGGACTGCCCCTCAGGACCTTAAATATAAAAATGAATCAACAAAAATAATTATCGGCAATAATTGTATGATTCGGGAATTTACCACACTCAACCGCGGCACCAGCGCGACCGGCAAGACCGTCATTGGTTCTGATTGCCTGTTTATGGCGTATTCTCATGTTGCTCATGATTGCCATATCGGCAACGGCGTCGTTATAGCCAATGTCGGAACCATAGCGGGACATGTTGAGATTGGCGACGGAGCATTTATGGGCGGCATCGTGGCAATTCATCAGTTTACCCGCATCGGAAAGCTTGCGATGCTTGCCGGTGGTTCAATGATATCTCAGGATATTCTTCCTTTTTGCCAGGCGCAGGGAAATCGCGCTCGGTTAGTCGGACTTAATCTGGTGGGGATGAAACGCCGGGGATTTTCTAAAGAGATTATGGAAGAGATTAAATCCGCCTACCGGACGCTTTTCCTTTCCGGAATTCAGATGGAAGAAGCATTGGATCAGATTGACGAAACCAGCCCGTGTGTCGAAGTTAAAGAAATGCTAGATTTTGTACATGCATCAAAACGTGGGATTGCCCGGCCATCGCGCAAAGAACAGGAAGAAGAAATTTAAGAGGTACATTCGTGCAGAGAATCGGATTAATAGCGGGCAACGGACGATTCCCGTTTTTGGTTGCTGAGCAGATAAAAAAGAATGGTGACCAGGTTGTTGTGCTGGCTATCAAAGAAGAAACTGATCCTGCCATTGAAAAGATTGCCGATACGATACACTGGCTGAATTTGGGACAGTTACAGAAACTCATTGACCTTTTGCATGCTGAAAAAGCCAACACCGTTATCATGTCGGGGCAAGTAAAGCATGTTCAGATATTTAAAGACCTTTCGCTTGACTGGCGCGCCATTAAACTTATGGGAGCGCTCATCAACAAGAAAACGGATACCATCCTCGGCAGAATCGCCGATGAACTGGCAAAAGAAGGCATTACCTTGTTGCCGTCGCATACATATCTCACTGATCTTATGGCAGATAAAGGGATCATGGCTGGGATTAAACCTTCAAAAACCGAACTCGCAGACATAGAGTTTGGTTTTCGTATTGCTAAAGAGATTGCACGGCTTGATATCGGGCAAACAGTCGTTGTCAAAGACCGATCGATTGTCGCTGTTGAGTCGGTTGAAGGCACCAATGAATGCATTAAACGGGCGGCTGGACTCGCCGGCGACAATGTTATCGCAATCAAGGTTGCTAAACCGAACCAGGACTGGCGTTTTGATGTGCCGGTAATAGGCATGGATACGATAACATTGCTTTCAGAAACCCATTCACGGTTGATTGCTGTTGAGGCGGGCGCGACATTGATGCTTGATAAACAGAACATGATTGAGCAGGCAAAAGCGATGTCTGTCACCATAGTCGGCGTATAATATAGAGGGGATTGCATGAAGAAAACTTTGACCAGAAAACATACTGATACTCCCCAGAACCGTAGGATTATACCTCTGGTTCATCCCGTACTTGGGAAAGAAGAAAAGAATATTGTTGCGAAGATTATTGATTCCGGCATTATCGCCAGCGGTTCATATGTGGAGACATTTGAAACACAGTTTGCCCGTTATTGTGGCGCTGCGCACGGCATTGCCGTTTCCAATGGCACGACGGCGTTGCATGCCGCTCTGTTAGCTTGCAGTGTTAAGCCCGGCGACAAAGTGTTGACGACGCCCTTTAGTTTTATTGCTACGGCGAACAGCATTCTGCATTGCGGTGCCATTCCCGTGTTCGCTGACATTGACCCTGCCACTTACAATCTTTCACCCGCGGACGCTGAACGGGTATTGCGCCGTGAAAAAAATATTAAAGCCATTATGGTTGTGCATCTCTATGGATTGCCGGCAGATATGGATGCATTTACTAAACTTAGCAAAAAGCACGGTTGTGCACTGATAGAAGATTGCGCACAGGCGCACGGAGCGCAATGGCGGAAACGAACAGTCGGCTCAATCGGGGATGCTGCGGCATTTTCGTTTTACGCGACAAAAAATGCGACCACGGGTGAAGGTGGAGTAGTGTTAACCAACGACAATGCGATTGCCGCACGAGTCCGCCAAATAATAAATCACGGCCGCGACGGACATGCAACGCACACTATCCTCGGATTTAATTATCGATTGACCAATATAGCCGCCGGCATCGGTATTGCCCAGATTAAGCAGTTGCCCCGCTGGACACAGAAACGCCGTGCGAACGCCCGCTTCCTGACTAATCAACTCAAGGGTATTTCAACTCTTATTACTCCGGTTGAACCGCCGAACACAACGCCTGCCTATCATCAATACACTGTACGGGTGCCTGCCGGCGTCCGTGATGCATTCATGACACATCTGCATTCCCGCGGCATCGGATGCGGAGTTTATTATGCTACGCCTATTCATCAGCAACCGCTGTATGCGGGATTAGGGTATAAAGCAGGGATATGCCCGGTAGCCGAGCAAGCGGCACGAGAGGTTGTTTCTTTACCCGTCCATCCCTTACTGACCGCGCGTGATTTGCGCGCAATCGTCGCTGCCGTTAATGAATTTTTTAAATAATGAACAAAATTAAGACCGTTGTCATCGGCGTTGGATCCCTGGGTCAGCATCATGCGCGGATCATGGCAACACATCCCAATTCTGAACTGGTGGGGATAGTTGATCCTGATGCAAAACGGCGTGATAAAATAGCTGCCCCGTATCATATTCCTACTTTCGGTACCGCCCACGAAATTATAGGTTTAACGCAAGCCGCCATCATTGCAGTCCCGACGCCTCTTCATTATCCTATTGCAAAAGAACTCCTTCAAGCGGGCATCCATTGTCTCGTTGAAAAACCATTTACCTCGACCGTGTCTGAAGCGGAAGAGCTTATTGTCATTGCGCGCGACAACAATCTGGTGCTTCAGGTAGGGCATGTTGAACGCTTTAATCCTGCGGTTACCGCCGCAGTCCCGTTTATATCAAATCCCCTGTTTATTGAAGTTAACCGTCTCGGACCCTACGACCCCCGGACAAGTCACATTGGCGTCGTTCTGGATTTAATGATACATGATTTGGATATACTGCTGGCGCTGGTAAATGATACCGTAGTCGGGCTTGAAGCACACGGCGCAAAAGTGCTGTCTGAACACGAAGATATTGTGAAAGTCCGTATAAAATTCGCCAAGGGGTGTGTTGCGGATGTTTCAGCGTCCCGGGTTTCTCTGGAAAAATACCGCAAGATACGCATTTTCCAAAACGATTGTTATATATCGGTTGATTATGCGGGTAAAAGCCTCAAAGTTTATCGCAAGAAAACTCCTGTGGTAAAAGGATTAAATGATATCGAAATTATTAAACCAAAGCTCCGCGATGTTGAACCGCTTTATGGAGAAGCGGAGCATTTTCTGCATTGTATATCTGAAGGCAAAAAACCGATGGTGTCGGGTGAACACGGGCGAGATGCCATCGAACTGGCTTTTGAAATATTACGCAGTTTGAACTTATGAGCAAGCATATCTGCATTGTTGCAGGCGACATGTCGGGTGATACCCACGCGGCCGCTGTATCGACAGCTCTAAAAAAGGCCGACAATCAGGTGATTATCAGTGCGCTGGGGGGCACCCGCCTTGCAGTGGCGGCTGACGATTTTCTCGGCAACATAGTAGAACTCAACGCCTTCGGATTTTTTGCACCGGTTAAGCTATTTTTTACACTGCGCCGGATATTTAACACCGTTCTTTTAAAACACTGGTCAGCGGTCAAACCGGATGCGGTTATATTGGTCGACTACTATGGATTTAATATCCATGTCGCCCGTGCCGCTCACGAACGGAATATCCCGGTATATTATTACATCAGTCCGCAGGTTTGGGCGTCACGGCCGGGCCGTATTGCTCAACTAAAGAAATATGTGACGCGCATGCTGGTTATCCTTCCATTTGAGAAGGCGCTCTACGAGTCGCATGGCATACCCGTAACCTGCATGGGACATCCTCTGCTTGATTCGATTCCCCTGCCTGATTCATTACCGACTGATCCTCCGGTCATCGGGCTTTTTCCGGGTAGTCGCCGTTCTTATTTTATGCGTCATGTCCCGATATTGCTGGCAGCAACCGAGTTGATAAAACAGCATATCCCGAATGCAAAATTCATGTTTTTTGTAGTACCGTCGCTGGTCAACCAATGTCAAAAACTGCCTTTTCCCGTTATCTCAGAGGACGGGGAATTTATCGAACGAAGGAAGTTGACGGTTGCGATAACTACATCAGGAACAGTCAGTTTGGAAAATACGTTACTGGGTATTCCCATGGTTGTTCTGTACCGCTTGTCCTGGTTTAACTATGTCATTGCCAGGATGCTGGTGAAAATTCCATATATCACGATGGCGAATATTCTGGCTCAGCGGGAAATTGTGCCGGAATACATACAACGCCGGGCGACCCCTGAGAATATCGCCGACGGCGTGATTACTCTTTTAAGCGATGGAAAAGCTTTGAGTCGATCGAGGGAGTCATTGCTTACTGTCCGTCAACAACTAGGGCAACCGGGCGTATCAGTCCGCGTTGCACAACTTATTGTGGAGAATATTTCATGAACATATACACCCGCCTTATAATGTATCTTAAACCGCATAAAAAGCGTTTTGCCCTTGCTATGCTCTGTATGGCTATATTTTCCGCGCTGACCGGCGCCACCATGTGGCTGATTAAAAATATTTTCGACAAGATATTTATCGCCCGCGACATGCATATGCTCTATATCGTCACGCTCATTATACCGGTCTTTTTTCTGATTAAAGGCATTGCCGGATACGGACAGAACTATTTGTTGTCCTATATTACACAGAATGTTGTCCGCAAAATCCGCAACGAATTATATGAGAAGCTCATCGGACTTTCACATGTGTTTTATGTTAACAATTCGACCGCGCGACTTATGGCACGGGTAACCAACGATGTCATGGCGCTCCAAAACGCCCTGTTTCGCGTACCGCCCAGCATTATCCGCGACGGATTGACGGTAATCGTCATGATCGGCGTGCTGTTCTACCTGCACTGGAAATTCGCTTTTATTGCACTGGTTATGTTCCCTCTGGCAAGTTTACCGTTAATACAATTTGCGCGTAAAATGCGCAGTGCCTCGCGGGAGGGACAAAAACAGATGGGTGAAGTATATGCGTCCCTCCAGGAAACATTATCAGGATTCAGCATTATCAAAGCGTTTATGCAGGAAGAAACTGAAATCGGGCGATTCCACAAAGAAAATGACAAGTATTATGAGACACAGCAAAGATTCATCAGAGTTGATGCGCGTTCCAGCCCAATCATGGAATTTATGGGGTCGCTTGCAGTAGCTTTTATACTCTGGTACGGCGGCAAGGATGTCATTAACGGCGTATGGACATCGGGTTCATTTGTCGCATTTTTGACTGCGGCATTTTCCTTATATCAACCGATAAAGAACTTTTCACAAACAAATTCATTGATTCAGCAGGCATTAGCGGGAACAGAACGGATATTTGAGATACTCGACGAAAAACCAAGCATCGTTGACCGCGCTTCTGCTGTCTCCCTGCAGCAATTCAAGCATACAATCGTTTATAACGATGTTTCTTTCCATTATCCCGAAAAGGTCAACGTTCTGTTGCATATATCGCTTGCCATCAAGGCGGGGGATATTGTTGCGTTTGTCGGGCCTTCCGGTTCCGGGAAGACATCCATGGCTAACCTCTTACTGCGGTTTTACGATGTGAACGAGGGAACCATTACCATCGACGGTGTTGATATCCGTGATGTGCATTTGCAATCGCTGCGGTCACTCATCGGAATTGTTCCGCAAGAGACCGTTTTGTTTAATGAAACGGTAAAGTATAACATTGCCTACGGCATGCGTTCGGCTACTGACGCGGAGATTATTGCCGCCGCAACAGCTGCCAACGCCCATCAGTTCATCAGCCGCATGCCGCAGGGGTATGACACGATGATCGGTGAACGGGGCATGAAGCTCTCAGGCGGGGAACGCCAACGCCTCTCCATAGCCAGAGCTATCTTAAAGAATCCACCTATTCTTATACTCGATGAAGCAACCAGCGCGTTGGATGCCGAATCAGAGCAGTTAGTGCAATCAGCCATCGAAAATTTGATGGTCAACCGCACGGTTCTTATGATAGCGCATCGTTTGGCGACAGTTCGCAAAGCTGACCGTATTATTGTCTTGGACCGCGGTCAGATCATTGAGCAGGGGACACACAAGGATTTGGTCGGCCAAGAAGGCATATACAGCCGCTTACACAATCTGCAGCTGTTGTAACGCTTCTTTTTTCTATATTGGTGTCTGTCTTGATAGTGCTTGTCAATAAATGCCCAATAAGGATTTCTTAATGAAAAAATGTTTATTGCTGGGTATCTGTTTGATTGGGTTTTCCATCTATGCTGACGGTGAAACTGCACCAACGAGATTTGATGCGTATAACGGGATGGTGCCAGATGCGCGCGCTATAGCTATGGGGGAGTCGTTTGTTGCTGTGGGCAATACGCCCTCGATGGCTGTTTATAATCCGGCAGGGTTGGCCGGGATAACCGCCAATTTGTTCAGTATTACGCTTGAGGCAACGCGTCAGAGCGAATTGACTACTGATCAGATATTCAGCGGAGAAGCACTGCGTAACCGCAGTGTCCAGTTTTTAGCGCTCACCGGTCCGAAAGGTTCTTTATCATGGCGGCCGGTAAGCAATGAAACAACAAAAACGATGAATGGGGTTGATTGGATTGAAAATGAAGTGAAAATCAGTGCGCTGACCATCGCTGCCGCCCAGCAAAACTCGCCTTCAGCGGCAACTGGATTATCGTTATCATACCTGACGGGGACCATCGCGCAGTCAAGTTTGACCGGTGGCGTTCCATTCATGAATCTTGCAGATGGTAGCGGAGCAAGCGCTGATTTTGGTTTTTTATGGACAATTTCTCCGCAGTTGCGCGCCGGATTGAATCTTAACAATATATTCGGCATGATGTGGTGGGATGATTACGGCAGTGAACAGTTACCTTTCAGCATTCGCGCCGGGTTTTCATTTCAAGTCGCAGATTTCCTAATTTTCTCATCAGACTGGGAAAAGCGTTATTATCGCAAAGACCCCGATACTAATATCGGAAGAACGCCGGAAATCATCCATTTCGGCATAGAACAATGGCTGGGGAAAATTCTGGCGTTGCGCGCAGGAACATTCAGTACCGACCTTAACAACAAAGAAGCCGTCCATGTCACGGCGGGACTGGGATATTCTAGCGCTGGATATGCATTATCTCTTGCCGGCGAAAAATACCGGGTATCTCAAGCCGATGTGTATCGTTATGTATTTAGCTTAGATGCCCCGTTCGGGACAACCACTTCCGATCAAACTAATGCTCAATGAATTGATTGACGCTATTCATGCCTATCTGCCCGATGAAGATTGTACCCTTATAGAAAAAGCCTACCGATTTTCTTCACTGGCCCATACCAATCAGAAACGCGCATCCGGCGATACTTTTTTCACGCACTGTTTGTCCGTTGCCGAGATACTTGCCGGGATTAAGATAGATACCGCAACTATCGCGGCAGCGCTATTACATGATGTGCTTGAAGACACCGCCATAACTCCCGCCCAGTTGACCGATGAATTCGGAACGGAAATTACAACGCTGGTACAAGGCGTCACCAAAATCAGTTCGTATCATTTTGTCGACCAGGAAATGGCGCAGGCCGAGAACTGGCGCAAAATGCTCTTAGCAGTCACCCGCGACATACGCATCATATTAATAAAATTAGCCGACCGATTAAACAACATGAGAACCATCTCGTTTTTGCCGCCTGATAAGCAGAAACGCATCGCACTGGAATCCATGAATCTCTATGCCCCTTTTGCCCAGCGACTGGGGATGTATCGCTGGAAAAGCGAACTGGAAGACCTGTCGTTTAATGTACTGCAACCGGATGAATACCGCTGTCTTCACGATGCATGGGAACAGCGGGAGGAGAGTCATGAACATCATCTTAAAGATTGGATTAAACTCCTCGAAGATGTTTTATCGCCCTACGAGATACCGTTTCGGCTTTCGGCGCGCCCTAAAAGCTTATACGGAATTTATAAAAAAATGGAACGACAGCACAAGGCATTTCCTGAGATACAGGATTTGATCGGACTGCGTTTGATAACCGATACCGTCGCCAATTGTTACGCTTTACTGGGCCTGGTTCACACGCATTGGTCTCCGGTGGAAAATACATTTACGGATTATATAAGCGTTCCCAAAATTAATATGTACCAGTCCCTGCATACAAGCATCACGGGCCCGGGAAAAGTTCTTGCTGAAATTCAGATCAGGACGGAAGAAATGCACAAACGCTGCGAATACGGCATCGCGGCGCATTGGCGGTATAAAAACCACGGCGCGAAGATTGTCTCAGGGGTAACGACTGCTGAAGAAATCGACCAAAAGCTTGACTGGCTTCGGCAAGTCCTGGAGTGGCAGGATGAATTGAAGGATCCCCAGGAATTCCTATCGGCAATAAAAACGGAATGCACTTTTGAACAAGTCTTTGTATTTACACCGCAAGGGAAGGTAATTAAGCTGCCGGAGGGAGCTACCCCCGTTGATTTTGCCTACGCGGTCCACAGCGATATTGGTGATCACTGTTTTGGGGCAAAAGTGGGGGACAAACTCGTCCCGCTTGACTATCATTTTCACAGCGGAGAAATCTGCGAGATTTTAACGCGCAAGAATGTTCACCCGACTAAGCACTGGCTTGAATTCGCCATTACCGCACAGGCACGCTCAAGGATTCGCAGGTTTTTAAGAGAGAATGAAGCGAAGGGATAATGATGGCATGTCAACGATTCCCCGTGGTTACGCGGGGATTGTTCGCTACGATAATGACCATAACGCATCCAAAGGCGGAACTGAGAATATCGCGCAGGGGTTTAGAAAAAAATGATATTAAGAAGGACGGACAACTTTGCCGGATTTGATACAGCCGGTGCACACATACGCACGCTTGGCAACGCCTTCGACAAGTATTCTCTGCCGTTGAAGATTGGGCAAGAAACGGCGGTTAGTCGTTTTATGTGAATGACTGACAGATCTTCCGGCAACTGGGGCTTTGCCGCACAACGAACATTTAAATGACATAGGTTAATCCTCCTGAAATAGTTCGTTATTTTTAGCACATTTGGTGAGAAAATGCAAATAAGCGATCCTGTACAGTACCTTAAAGGTGTCGGCCCCCAGCGCGCGAAACTGCTTGCCCGGCTCGGCATAACGACGATTGGGGATTTGTTGAATCATTATCCCCGCGAATACGAAGACCGTTCGATTCCTCGTGCCATTGCGCACATCGGCGACGGTGAACGGGTAACGATCAAAGGGCAAGTGATTGCCGTTGACCTTATCAAACCGGCGATGAAGATCAATATCCTTAAAGTTGCCGTCCGCGATGGCACCGGGATTGTCTATGCGGTATTCTTTCGTGTCGTCAACCCCTACAGCCGCTTTGATGTATTAGGAACGCTGAAAAAACAATTAGTCCCGGGAACCATAGCCTATTTTAGCGGAACAGCGGAAAACAATCCGGGCGGCAAACAAATTCGTGTCGATGAATACGAACCACTGATTTCAGATACAGGCGAGAAAAGCGTCCCCATTCATTTCGAACGCATTGTGCCGCTGTATCCGTTGTGCGAGGGTATCACCCAGAAATGGCTGAGAACTATCCTGTTTCATTTGGTAATCACGCAAAAGATTCGTCACCCTGATTTTTTGCCGAATGACATGCGCCGAAATAATTCATTGCTCACGGCCGAAGAAGCACTCGAGTATATACATTTCCCTCAATCATTTATTGTAGCTGAACAAGCCCGCCGTCGCCTCGCGTTCGATGAATTCTTTTTGCTTGAGCTGGCTTTGGCAATGGTGAGAAAGAGTAAAAAAAACACGGAGAAACAATATCGCTACACGGTGCTCAAAAAATTTCTCTCGCCTTTCAAAGAACGCCTTGGTTTTACTTTTACCGCTGATCAGAAAAAAGTCATTAATGAGATCTTTAAAGACATGGCGCGCCCAATACCGTTGCGTCGATTGCTCATGGGCGATGTGGGATCGGGAAAAACTGTCGTTGCAGTTGCGGCAATGCTGCTGGCGGTAGAAAACGGTTACCAAACAACGCTTCTTGCTCCGACAGAGATTCTTGCAGGACAGCACTATCTCACCATAAAAAAGTTACTGGATGGATTGCCGGTCAGAATCGCTTTGGTGACTTCACAGCTCAGTTCCCGCAAAGCGGAACGGACGCGCCTGCATGCTTCTATTGCGGCCGGCGAGATTGATATTGTAATCGGAACTCATGCGGTCATAGACCGTCATGTTTCGTTTAAAAACCTCTCCCTGATTGTCATTGACGAACAGCACCGCTTCGGCGTTCTTCAGCGCGCAGCTCTGCAAATGAAAACAAATGATCCCGATGTTCTGCTGATGACCGCAACCCCGATACCCCGCACGCTGGCAATGACCATTTACGGCGACATGGATGTGTCGGTTATCGAACATGTGCCGCCCGGCCGCATGCCGATAGAAACGCTGCATCTTGACAGCGACAAGGCATACGAAATCGTCAAACGCGAGATTGCGTTAAAGCATCAAGCGTATATCGTGTACCCACTCGTTGAGGAATCAGATAAAACCGAACTTAAGGCCGCGGTCTCCGAAGCATCTCTTTTAGCATCGTCGGTGTTTCACGGATACCGGGTGGGCCTTATTCATGGGCAGATGAAACTTGAGGAAAAAGATACAGCCATGAGGAAATTTCGTTCCGGCGAATATGATATATTGATTGCTACTACCGTCATTGAAGTAGGGATTGATGTGCCTAATGCAACAGTTATGGTCATAGAACATGCCGATCGTTTCGGTCTGGCTACTTTGCATCAGCTGCGGGGAAGAGTGGGGCGCGGCACAGAAAAGTCATATTGCATACTGCGCGGATTTCCTGTCAGCGACAATGCCCGCCGCCGCATTAAGGCAATGCTCACTATTTCAAGCGGGTTCCGTCTTGCCGAGGAAGATTTGTCGTTACGCGGCCCGGGTGAGTTTTTCGGCACGGCCCAGCACGGTATCCCCGCTTTAAAAGCCGGAAACTTAATTCACGATATTGATATTATACAAAAAGCTCGATCCGCCGCAGAATCGCTGTCTGGCGGAGACCCGCATCTTTGGGCGCCGTCAAATCAGCCTTTAAAGATAGCGCTATTAAGTGCGTATTCTGGCCGGTTATCCCTGTTAAATATCGGATGAAATTGATACTCGACGGGGGATTTTCTATTTTTAAAATACATTGACAAATCTTGGCAAATATACTAAAAACTGATATATATGAATCAACAATGTGCAGTATATCCAGGAAGTTTTGATCCGCCGACAAACGGGCATCTTGATATTCTGTTGCGTGCTACCCAGCTTTTTCCGAAGGTCATAGTTGCTGTTACCGACAATCAGAACAAAAATCCTTCATTTACCCTCGAAGAGCGCTTGACGATGCTTCGCACAACTACTAGCAAAATGCACAACATTAAGGTTGACTCCTTTTCCGGACTTCTGGTTGACTATGTTCAGCAATCACGGGCATCGGTTATCATACGCGGATTGCGCGCTGTTTCTGATTTTGAATACGAATTCCAAATGGCGCTGATGAACCGCCGGCTTAACCGTAGTGTCATTACCGTTTTTCTTATGCCGGATGAATCATACACATACCTTTCATCAAGTGTAGTCAGGGAAGTTGCCCGTCATGGCGGGTCGTTACGGGGATTGGTTCATCCGTCTGTAGAAAAGAAATTAAAGAAATTGTACCGTATACCATCGCATCCCATAGGTTGACGAGGCATTGATGTTTGACGGGAATTGGAGGTCATCATGCTCAATATGCAGGATTTGCTGATGTTGATGGTCCACAAAAACGCCTCAGACCTTCATATCACTGCCGGCATCTCTCCGGTGCTGAGAATTGACGGAGAAGTTGTACAAACCGATTACGAGAAACTGACCCCCGACCATTGTCAACGATTAATCTATTCGCTTTTAACCGATACCCAAAAAGAGAAATTTGAGTCAACGAACGAACTTGATTTGTCCTTTGGCATCAAAGGTGTCGGTAGAGTGAGGATGAATGTGTACCGCCAGCGTGGTTCTGTAGGAGCGGCATTGCGTTCTATATCGCAGAAGATAATGACTTTTGAAGAACTCCGGTTACCTCCTGTTGTACACGAAATCATGAAACTGCATAAAGGATTGGTATTGGTAACCGGACCTACCGGTTCGGGAAAATCAACGACACTTGCTTCATTAATTAATCATCTCAACGAAACCCGAGCGGGACACATTGTTACCATTGAGGATCCCATCGAGTATGTGCATATTCACAAAAAATCAATAGTCAATCAGCGGGAAATCGGCTCCGACAGTTTTACCTTTGAAGCAGCGTTAAAATATGTTTTGCGTCAGGATCCGAATATTATTTTACTCGGAGAAATGCGCGACCTTGTGACCATTGCTTCAGCATTGACACTTGCTGAAACCGGACATCTGGTATTTGCCACACTCCATACGACTGATGCAGCTTCTTCGATTAACCGTATTATTGATGTTTTTCCACCCTATCAACAGTCACAGATTCGCGCCCAATTATCGATGACGCTGCAGGCAGTTTTCGCTCAGCAGCTGCTGCCGCGCGCATCCGGTTCCGGGCGTGTGCTGGCGTGTGAAGTGATGATGATGACTCCGGGCATCAGGAACATGGTCCGTGAAATGAAGATTGAACAAATATATTTGGCTATGCAGACCGGCGCAAAATACGGTATGCAGACCATGAATCAGTCACTCTATGACCTTTACTCCCGCAGGGAAATACCCTACCAAACCGCGCTTGATGCCAGCACGGATGTTGACGATATGAAGCGCATCATGCAGAAAACACCCCTCAATAAGTAACATAAAGGAAACAACATGCCATTGTTTCGGTATCATGCACGAACTTCGTCAGGAAATATAGTAACCGCCACCGTAGAAGCACCAGATAAACGCGGTGTGAGCGAGAAATTGCATAGCCAGAAATTGATACTCATCAATGCGAGCATTGTTACGGCAAACCCTTTCGTTGCATTTTTAAAAAAAATCAATCCATTAAAACCAAAAGTATCAGCACGAGAACTGGTGTTGTTTTCTCGGCAGTTCTCTACGCTCGTTACCGCAGGCATTCCCATCGTCCAAGGTTTGACTATATTGATGGATCAGGCGGAAACGCCGCTGTTCAAAAAAGTAATCGCTGCTTTACGCGCAGATATCGAACAGGGAATTTCAATCACCGACGCCATGAAAAAGCACCCCGAAGCATTTTCCGAGCTCTATGTATCGATGATACGGGCAGGGGAATTGGGCGGCATATTGGATGCAATAATGGATCGGGTTTCCGCATACCTTGAATCAACGGAAGAACTCAAAGGAAAAGTTAAGGGAGCGATGGTTTATCCTGCCGTGATTTCTTGCGTAGCAGGAGCGGTTACACTTTTTCTTCTCGTTTTCATTATCCCGACTTTTGCTGGTATTTTTTCCGGATTCGGCGCTCAGTTGCCACTGCCTACACGACTCATGATCGGATTATCAAATATACTGCGTCATTATTTCCCTGCATTAATCGTTTTTTCAATCGCTACATATTTTGGCATGAAAAAATTCCGTTCAACAGAAAAAGGAAAATTTTTGACAGACACATACCTATTAAAACTTCCGATCTTCGGGTTGTTATTGAAAAAAGTAGCCGTTGCAAAATTCAGCCGAACATTGGGGACATTGATAAAATCGGGGGTTCCCATACTCCAGGCGCTTGATACGGTTGGTAAAACCAGCGGCAACCGCGTCATTGAACAGGCTATTGATACTGCCCGTAAATCGGTTAAAGACGGAGAACGCATGGCGGAACCGCTGCGCAGAACTGCTGTTTTCCCGCCCATGGTTATTCAGATGATTGCTATCGGCGAAGAAACAGGCACACTTGACACCATGCTTAACAAGATAGCTGATTTTTATGACCAGCAAGTCGATGTATCCGTAAAAGCGTTAACGAGCATGATTGAACCGTTGATCATGGTAGTTATGGGTGTTGTCGTCGGAGCTATTGTCATGTCGATGTTTCTGCCTATGTTTGAGCTGGGGGAATTGGCAAGCAGAGCAGGATAGGGTACCACAGTCATTGACACAATTGAAATGAATTGATAAAATTCTATAAAGACAATACTAAAAGCAAGGGGGTGAAACACAATGAAGAAAGCAAAAGGTTTTACGCTGATTGAACTGATGATAGTTGTTGCAATTATCGGTATTCTTTCAGCAATTGCTATACCTAAGTTCGCTGATCTCATTCGTAAATCAAACGAAGGATCCACGAAAGGCAATTTAGGCGCCATTCGCAGTTCTGTTTCCATTTATTACGGAGAACAGGAGGGATGGTTCCCTGTGCCGTCAGCAGGTGGTCAAGCGAGCGTTGCCGGATCACTGGGTGCGATACTGACTATGGAGAACGGAAAGTACTTAAAGGATCTTCCGCCCTCCTATTGTCCGCCGTATCATCCTAAATCTGCGGCAATGGCGACCGTTACCATATCCAGCGCCAGCGAGGCTAATGCGGCTGATGCAGGACTATGGGGATACAAAAATGTTAATGACGGAATCGGAAGACAGTGGGGAGATGTATGGGTGAATTGCACCGATACTGATTCACGGTCTACCGTGTGGGGCGGGTACTAGTTTCCCGTGGAATTATTTAACGGGGGCCTTCTTGATGTACTCAAGGAGGCCCCTGTTTTTTTTACGATTATTTATTTACTTGCCGTATTCATTTTTGGCTGTTTGATTGGAAGTTTTACCAATGTCTGCATGTATCGCATCCCGTTAGACCAATCTATCTGCCACCCGCGTTCACACTGTACATCATGTAACACCTTGATTTCATGGTACGACAATGTCCCGATTTTCAGCTATATAGTGCTCGGCAGAAAATGCCGCCATTGCGGCTCGCCTATTTCATGGCGCTATCCTTTCGTTGAATTCCTGACGGGAACTGCATTTTTTTTAATTGCATACTACTATTCTTTGCAAATGATCGTACCCTTTTTTCTCTATTATTCTTTTGTCATGATTTGTATTTCCGGCATTGATATATCTTCTCAGATAATTCCCGATGTATTTTCACTTTCCCTGATTGCTGTCGGCATCGGCAGCAGTATATTCAACCCATTACTGGGGAACGGTCCCGGTGAACGGATTTTCAATTCATTGTTGGGAATGGGAGCCGGTGGGGGAATATTACTTCTTCTCGGCATTTTAGGAACATGGATGTTTAAAAAAGATGCAATGGGCGGCGGCGATTTAAAACTGCTTGCGGGAATAGGTGCATTTATCGGTTGGCATAAGGTATTTTCAACCCTTTTTATTGCATCGGTATTGGGAACAATTATTGGAGTTTACCTGATACTTTCCAAGAAAATTGAACGCCGCGGCTATATACCGTTCGGTCCTTTTTTGGCTCTGGCTGGCTATATAAATCTGTTTATTCCTGACCCCTTGATAATTCTATCCCAGCTTTGGTTTTAGCTTCCTGTCAACCCTTCGTAAAAACCCTTGACGAAACAGCAAATAACTGTTATAAATACTGTATAAAATGGGTTTTACTATTTCAACCTTTTCATTACCCCATCTTCCCTTCTTAAAACCTCGCGACACATTCGCTATAGATATAGGAACATCCTCGATAAAAGTACTTTATTTAAAAAAATCTGGCAGCCGTTATGTGATACAATCGTGGGGAATACTGCCAATTCTTGACTCCGGATCTGAGTTATCTCCACAGGACCGGAAAGGGATGATTGTTGCACGGCTTGCCGAATTTATCGCCAGGGAAAAAATTACCACTAAAAATATAGTAAGTTCTGTTTCAGGTAATCAAGTGGTTGTGCGGTATGTAAAGTTTCCCGCACATTCCCGTGAAGTACTGATGCGAACCATTCAGTTTGAAGCTGAACCCTATATACCCTTCGATATAAATGATGTTGATCTGGGCATTCACATCATTGGCAACATGGTTGAGGACGGTCAAAAAAAATTCGATTCAATCTTAGTTGCCGCTAAAAAAGATATCGCACAATCGCGGCTCGAAATATTTTCCGATTTAAATTTACGCCCAATAATCATTGATGTTGACGCATTTGCCTTAGCCAATGCGTATGAACTTTCCTCGGACCCCTCCATTATTGAAACTGTCCTCTTGGTCAATATAGGGGCGGCGATTACTAATCTTGCTCTTATTGACAATCACATCCCGCGCGTAGTGCGGGATATTTTTATCGCGGGGAATTCTTTCACCAAATCAATCCAAAAGAATATTTCCGGAGATTTTGTGTCAGCTGAAATAGGAAAGGCCCGCTGTGGACTGCTGATTTCTGTTGAGGACAAAGAGCGAATGCTGGCTGATGACCAAAGAGAAGCGCTTCAGGTTTCATCCGCATTAATCCCCGTTGCCCGTGAACTGATATCTGAAATACAAAAATTGATAGATTTTTATGTTGGTCAAAATTCCGACAAAGTGGTCAGCAAATTACTGTTATCCGGCGGATCAGCAGCACTCCCAAACCTGGATACCTATATTCAGCAGGAGTTGAAGATTCCGGTAATCAAATTTAATCCGGTTGCTTCTTTGTCGGGCGGTGATCGTATTGACAATGACGACGCGATCCGCATGGCTGTCGTTGCCGGGCTTGCAATCCGGCAGGAAAACGATTCAATAAAGCAATAATTATGATTATTAAAATCAACATTTTGCCGGCAGATAGAATACCTAAAGAGGAGCGAACGGAATATCTTATCGCGGGATATGCCTTCTTTGCACTACTTGTGGTGATAGCGCTATCTCATTATGCGGTTATTTCCCATTCATATAATAAACTCCATGCGAGGATGGAAATTGCCGAGGGGCAGTTAAAGAGTTTTCAAACTATCGTCAACAAAGTTGACATCCTGCAATCGACAAAGATTGCACTCGAGACAAAAAGCATCCTTATCAACTCATTGCTCACCGGCGGCGTTTTGTATCCCCGATTCATGGAATCCCTCGCCAAGAGAACACCGCAGGGGATTGAGATACAAAGCTTGAACACCGTTTCTCGTGGGGATGGCGGCATTGACGCTGTGCTCCTCGCTGTGGCGCTCGACAATTATTCTATTGCCGATTTTATCAGCACACTGATGTCAGATCCGGATTTTTCACTCATTGAATTGGGTGCAATTTCTTCTACCGGCGGCTCACTATCACCAGGGGCAACTTTTCGACTGACATTTTCGTACAATAGGAAAAAGACTTAATTTATGACAAAAAGAATAATTCAAAACATCATATTGATGCTGCTGATTTGCGGAGGGTTATCCTATGTTTTTTTTAGATTTATGATACTCCCTCTTAACACAAAATATGCGGCGGCAAAAGAGAATCTCATAAAAGCTGAAACAAAAGTTGCTGAAATGAAACAGCGG
Source organism: uncultured Elusimicrobia bacterium (assembly GCA_903880015.1). GTDB lineage: Bacteria > Elusimicrobiota > Endomicrobiia > Endomicrobiales > CAIRNS01 > CAIRNS01. Next base: position 56,337 of record CAIRNS010000001.1, read on the forward strand.
GCAGTTGAATTACCCCGCTTGGAAGCTGACATGAAGCTGCTGCAGCAGCGAGTTTCAGATCTTGAAAAGTTACTTCCCCGAGAGAAAGAAATCCCACAATTATTGCGAACAATAACAAGAACCGCGCAGAAATATCAAATTAAGGTTAATCAAATTACACCACAGCCTATTGTACCCCTGCAGAACTACAGTGAAATTCCCTTTCAATTCACGGTTCAAGGAAGTTATCATGCTATTGCTTTATTTTTAACTGATATGGGGCAAGGTCCTCGCGTCATGAGCGCTCGAAATATCGTCTTTTCACCGGCTCCTTCGGTAAAGGGTTCGCCTGTCACGATTAACGCCACTTTTGTACTGGTGACATATACATTTAAAGGATAACATGCAATTAAAACTTGTTATGATACTTTGTGGTGCACTTTTTTTGACGGGATGCGGGCAGGAAGATGTTCCGATAACGCCTAATCAGATAATTAAATTGCCGGCAATTAATTTAAAAGTTACTGCCGGCAAGAGCATTGGTGAACGTTACGAATATGCGGGAGACATATACCGCGATCCGTTCATGTCGATCAACAGAGAAGGGATGTCTGTCTCAGGCACCGATGAGATTGTTATTCCCAATATTGGCTCGCTAAAGCTCAAGGGGTTAATGTCTGAAGGAAAACAAAAGATTGCCATTTTATCTAACGGTGTTTTTGGGTATGTATTGAAAGAGAAGTTGCTTTACGATAGTCGCCAGCGCCTTATTCCCGGATTTACGGGTATTTTCAAAGAAGGAAGCGTCATTATTGTTGCACCCGACAAATCGACAAAGGAAATCCATCTGCGTGAACGGTAGTTTTTATTACTGTTCACCTATTCCCGTGGAGGCATCACATGAATAAATTATTAATCAGTTTTATTGTAGGGGGGGTAATGCTCTCCACATGCCCTGTAGCTATTGCAGCTAACCCGTGGGTAACTCTTAATAAGGTCAGTATTGAATCCAATACCATTACCGTACATCTTACCGGTGCACCGAAATACCATTCATTTACCGTATCCAACCCTGCACGGGTTGTCGTTGAATTTGCTGATACGCTTAATGATTGCAGACAGAAAGAAATTATGGTAACCGGAGATCTCATTAAACGGATACGCATCGGACAATTTAAGAATGATCCATTAAAAATATCCCGTGTGGTAATCGATGTGACTAAACTCGGAGAATTTGAAGTAAAATCTGTCGGCAATACCGTATTAATACTATTCAAAACGGATGCTGAACAGACAATTGCAGTACCTGAAAATAAAGTTATAACGGAAAAATCGGCCGAAGTCCCCAAGAGCAAAGCTCAGCCGATTGCGAAAGATCCTGGGTATGAGCAGGCAACAGCCGTAGCGGCACAAACAAAAACTATCCCAACGGTATATGCGGAACCGGTTTCAACATCCGTCCCGTTTGCTTTATCAACTACACCCGCCAGCACCGTAAAAAAAGTATCGCCAATCAAAGAAACACCTCAGACAACGACTGCCATTAAAACTCAATCCGCAGAACAATCGTCATTAAAAACGGTCTTATCTAAGAAACTGATTACCTTTGACTTTGAAGAAGCGGATATTCGTGATGTTTTCAGAATACTGGCTGTTAAAAGCGGCATAAACATTATTTATGGACCGGATGTAGCAGGAACACTCAGTTTGCGCCTGGACAATGTCGCTTTTGACAAAGCGTTTTCCACGATATTGGCGATTAAAGGATTGGTCAGCATAGACGAGGGGCCGGGCATTTTACGGGTGGTGACAACTCAAAAATTGTCTGAAGAACGCGCACAAGCGGTTACATTTACTAAAATATTCCCTTTAAACTATGCTAAAGCTGATGAAATTAAATCCAACCTTGATTCGATCCGCAGCGCTGAGGGACGACGTGGAAGCATTTCCGTTGATCCCCGGACGAACAGCTTGATTGTCACGGACACCCCAGAAGGTTTTATTTCTCTGACGGCAATAATCGGAGAACTTGACAGAAAACCAGCACAAGTCATCATTGAGGCAAAAATTGTTGAAGTAGTGCTCAACAAGAGCTTGGACATGGGGATTCAGTGGCAGTATGCAAATACCGTAAAAAATGATTCAAACATACAAATTTACAATGGCGGCTCACAAGCAGCTACCTCTAACAATGCTCAAGGTCCCAATGCCGTACAAGGAGCAAATATCGTTACACCACTTTCAACAATTCAAGGGGGGACAGGTGTAACTTTTCCCGCATCTGCGGTTTCAGGACAGATATCCTCGATTGCTTTTGGGCTGGTTGCTAACGAAACGCGCTTAACGGGTATTTTAACCGCACTGGCACAGAAAGGGCTTTCAAAGCTTCTTTCAAGCCCCAAAGTGACAACCATCAACAATCAGGAAGCCAAGATAATGGTTGGCCAGAAAATTCCTTATACTACAACGACCGTCAGCGTTAGTGGAACAACTCAGCAAACTAACTTTCTTGACGTCGGCATTAAACTTACGGTGACGCCGACCATCAACAGTGATCAGAAAATTACACTCAATGTGCATCCCGAAGTAAGTTTATACGTGAGATCTGACCCCGCAGGACCAGTCATCGGCACTCGGGAAGCGATAACAACGGTCATAGTCAACAATGGAGAAACAGTAGTCATCGGCGGATTAATTACTGATGAAGACCGCAAATCGGCAACCATGGTCCCCCTACTGGGGGATTTACCTATAATCGGGCATTTGTTTCGCCAAGATATAAAATCAAAAGACCGCACTGAATTGCTGGTATTCATAACACCTCAAATCATAAACAATTAACAATAATCTACAAAGCATGATGTTTTTCCGAGTGAGCTACATACATGAAGACTAGTATACCTCTATTTAAAACCCATTTTTCTCGTGGGCTTTTTTATTTTATTGTTGCCGCTCTGGCGGTGTCAGTTATTTTGCGTTTTGCGTGGAATACTCCGTACATGCACCTGTTTACTGCTTCGATTATTGCGGCTTTTATTGCGACAATAGCGAGTCAACAAGTTTACTTTTCGTGGAAACATGAAGGCATAGAGATAGCTTGTCTTACAACCTGTTGCATATCCGCCTTCGGTGTGTTTAAGTCGTCTGCTGTTCACGGCGGACTCCTTGTCCTTCTCAACGCTGCCCTTCTCGGTTATCTTGTCAGGTTTGTACTTCGTGACGACCGTAAGAACATCGATACAGCCATAGTCTTCATCGGGCTGCTGGTCGCTATAGAGATGATCGCGTACTCAGTATTGCCGAATATGTACCTACCAATCATTATCAACCCCAACATCTGCGCTGGGTACCTTATCCTTTGTTACCTTCTTGCTGTTCCCCGATTAAGAGATACAACCTTCCGCGTCGTTGCAATAGTACTAATAACCGGACTTTTACTGACAAAATCGCGCGCTGCTATTGCCATAGTATCATTGTGTACCGCCGGCTATTGGTGGCAATCAATGAAATCATCGGTTCGGTTGGCAATACTCGGATTGATGACGGCTGGTGCTGTAATCGCTCTTTCAACAGCAACCATAGATGTATCGTTGCTGAATCGCATTGCATGGTGGCAAACAGCGACGCGCATGTTTCTTACTCATCCTTTGACAGGTATTGGATGGGGCAATTTTGGAAGCGAATATTTATTGTGGAGAACCGTGGTGACTGAGAATTCATTGTATGCACATAATGTAGTACTGCAAGTTCTTGCTGAATCAGGCATTGTGGGATTCACCGGTTGCCTGGCTTTTTTTATTGTTCGGATGAAGAATATTCCATTGCGTTCTCCCCATGTGCTTGCTGTAGGGGGATTTCTTCTCTACAATCTCTTCGATTACTCACTCTACATCCCTTCACATTTATTTACTGTTTTTGTTTTACTGTACAGCGCTGATATTACCCAGGATACTGAGCCACAAAAAGCTACAAAACCTCTATCTCTATTCGGAAAAACAGCCATTTTGACTGTGGTATTATTGTGTGCGGGTTTTTTGACTACAAACAGCATTACGCAAGGAAAACAGTGTGCCACCCGAGCACAATCATATTATAAGACCTATACCACAAACGGGGATAAGTATCTTCTTGCACAGGCAATCGAACAACAGGAGCTAGCTGTACGCGCGTCTCCCGGTTCGGCTCCTTTGCGGTCCGATCTGGCATGGCTGTATATGGTTGGGGGCAATAAGAAAACGGCAAAACATGAAATTATGGAAGCAATACAGCGTGACCCTCTCAACAGCGGATATCAGAGTTCATTACGCCAATTTATGAATCAAAAATGAAACGCGAATATACCCCGCTGATTATCCTGATACTTGCCATACTCGTTTTTTTGAGCCCCGTACTCTTTACCAGCTCAACTTATTTTCTTCGTGACCTAACCTATATATTTCACCCATGGAGAACCTTTACGGCGGAACTCGTCCAGAGGGGGGAGATGCCTCTCTGGAACCCGTATATTCATTGCGGTATGCCACTGCTGGCAAACTGGCAGTCCGCCGTTTTCTACCCGCTCAGCTTGCCGTTCTATTTCTTTTCTTTTGTGACGGGATTGAAACTCTTTCAGGTCGGGCATCTGCTCATTGCCGGCATTTTTGCCTATTTATGGGGACGATCTGTACCATTAAATCGCTGGGCGTCAGCCGGTGTTATGATTGTATGGGTATTCAACGGATATATGATTACTCGTCTTGAATTTCTCAGTCATTACGGTGTTGATGTGTGGTTATTTGCGGCGCTATTATTGAGCCGCAATCCGCTATTATTAGCACTATCCCTTGCTATCGCTTTTTTTGCTGGACATTACATAATCGGGCTGGTCGCCGCGGTGGCTATTATATATCGGACACTACACAACCCAGTATGGTTACGAGCGACCATGAAGTATTGGTTAATATTTTGCACAATTTTTTTCAGCATTATTGCCTGTCAATTTCTGCCAACCATTGGACTTATCCTTCAAACATCCCGATTTAAGGAAGGATATTCTATAGCCATTGCAATGGCATATTCAGTTACTTTCTCCGACATAGTGCATCTGATTAATCCGTTTCTTTCAACTTCATCGATTCCTGCTATCGTTGGAGAGAAGTTTTCTTGGGCGACATCTTTTCATATCGGATTTTGCGCCTTTCTTTGCGGCATCTTGGGATTCGTGCGTTCTAAAATGACGACATTGAAAGTTTTTTCCGGCATTTTATTTTTAGCGGGCATACTGCTTGCGCTAGGGAATCACTCATTTTTTTATCCGTGGTTGTATCGTACCGTTCCCATTATATCCACCATCCGCTATCCGACACAATTCTTGCTGCTGACTATAATCGGAAGCGCAATAGTAACTGGACTTGGGTTACAGCAATTACGAAGGGCAAAGTTTTTTGTTGTGGTTATACTCATTGAACTCATCGTTGTATCATGGAATTTTCAAATAACGGCCCCGCATGCATATTTTTATTCATCATCACCATTGGTAAAATATCTTCAGGAACATAGTAATCAGGGGACAAACCGCTTTATCCTGAGCCCTGGTACCGAAACTGATCGTAATTTTGTCGGAACCACTGCCCAAGATGCATGGCAATCAGCTCGCGGCATGCTGTATAATCTTTCCTGTATGCCGTATCATATTGCCAATGCGTATGGTTCAGGAGAACCATTAACAAATAATTTGTTAGAAACATCAATCGACACAGCATACCGCGCATCAAGCGCCACTGAAGCAATGCCATTGTACCGCCGTCTCGGAATACGCTATTTAGTATGCAAGAATATCCTTCCTCCGAGAACCGGCTATATCCCCATTATGCCTCATCTCTATGAATTGCCGGGGCCGACTGCAACTGAGAACTATCAGATATATCGACCACCTAGTTTTCGCGCAGGGGCAGCGATAACCATAATGATGCTTATTATGTTAAGCTTCATTGCTTTTCGCTTCTTAACTCGCTCAAAAATCACATGAAACGATTACCTCTGTTCATTACGATCTTATTCGTCATCATTGTCATGCTTTTTTTTCCTATTTTGCGCTCCCCGGGTAAGGGAGTAGGCAATTTCGGTGATATATACTTGCATTATTATCCGCTGAAACATTTGGTTAAAGAACAACTTATAGCCGGGAAAATGCCGTTGTGGAACCCATATATTTTTGCCGGCGAACCGCTTATGGCTAACCCCCAATCCGCTGTTGCTTACCCATTTTCGATACTATTTGATATTTTTCCATTAGCAACTGGGTTTACTCTTTTCTTCATGATACACCTATTATTGGGCGGCATTGGTATGTATCTGCTACTGGCACATACGCGGCTTTCGGCAACTGCATGTATAGTGGGTGCCCTTAGTTACGCGTGTTCTTCTTTTCTGATATCAAAAACTGCGGCGGGGCATCCGGTGGCGCTATCAGGATATATATGGCTGCCTTTTATTGTACTGGGTGTTTTGAGGATCAAGACCTCTTTATTATCAGCTGAATCATGTCTATTTGTCATGAGCTTATCGTATCAAGTTCTTTCAGGACATACATTCCCTGTCTATATTTCATTGATTGTTTTGGCAATGATGTTGGTGAGTTATAAAAGATCACATCTCAAAGAAACCATGGTGTTATGCGGCGCTGTGTTTCTTCTTTGTGCATTTCAACTGCTCCAGACTTTTGAACTCTCCCGATTAATTGAGAGGGGAAACTGGATACAATTGGCTCAACAATATTCTTTGTCAATAAAGGATTTTATTACTGTAGTTATGCCTAATTTCTTCGGCAATAGCATAGACGGAACATATATATTTCCCGATCATCCGTCTTACTATTTTGAGAAGAATACCCTCTATTTCGGCCTTATTGCTTTTCTACTTTCGATGATGGGACTATTCAACTCCTTGCGCCGCCGTGCATGGGGACTGCCCGGGCTTCTTCTGTTAGGGATCATACTGGGACTGGGATTCCATACAGCTCTATATCGATTACTATATATTGCTGTTCCCGGCATTGACTTTCTTCGGGTACCCGCGCGCTTTATGGCCATAGGCATATTTTCTCTTGTTATTTTGGCGGCCCAAGGGTGGGATCAGTGGTTCAAAAAAAGTGCTCACTGGTTTAAAGGATTGTTGCTAATACTGGTTATAGCTGATTGCATGTGTGTGAACGCTAAATTTCTATATCCCGGCGTATTTGACCGTTATCAGAAGAAGAATGAACTGCTCACTACGCTTGACCCGCTACACCGAATAATCACAAATTCCGACACTATCGCGGCAAACAAATCAATGCTCTATCACCATTACAATCTAAACGGCTATGAAGCGATATTTCTTGAAGATTTTGTCCGTTATATGGGTTTGCAGGAAAGAAGAATATTTTCTTCGACCGGATTAGCACGGACAAATATTTCTTCCGCTCTCTCCCGGGGATTTTCGGTATCGACGACGATTAATACAGAGGAAGGGAAATTAGTGGTCACTTCTTTGCCCAACGCTTTACTGCGTATCTTTGTTGCACAGAAACTAAAAACTTCAGCAGAGATGAGCATTGCCGAGCAACTTACATGGCTACAAACCGCTGATAAAGCCCCCAATCAGGAGTTATTGGTATCATCAGTGCCCAAAGATTTCCCGTTAGTCAGCTCACCGGCAGACATACTCTCATACCATAGTGAGCCTTCCCGCATTGAAGTGCAGGTACACGCTAGCGGTCCGTTTGCTTTGATTTTCAGTGAAGTGGTTTATCCGGGGTGGAAAGCAGTAGCTGGAGATACGCTTATGCCGATAATGAGGGGGAATAAAATATTCAGGACCATTCTGTGTCCAGCGGGTGATTACCTCAACAAAAATACTATTATCATGTATTTCCACCCCGCCATATGGTTATTAGGGCTCTATCTGTCCTTAATCAGCATAATTATTGCTGTAGTCATCATTATAAAAAAGAATACTGCACCACCAATTTTACTCCCATCTACAACGATTTAACTTTGCTCTCCTTTCCGCTGTTCTCAATATTCTTAACTTTAAACAATTTCCCAGGGAATACTTCAAAATAGAACCGTACGATTATGTCTGCAAGAAATCCCATGAGAAATGCGATAACTGCAATAGCCATGAGGAATATGCCGAGAAAAAAGAGCGGGCTCAGCCATTGCCCATGGAGAAATACTTTTCGCACAAGAACGAAAATATTGAGGCCTGCTCCTCCCAGAAGAAACATCATGCCGATACTGCCAAACACATACATTGGCTTGGGGAAAAATGATAATTGAAATTTAAATATCATCAAATCCATCACAACCTTAACAATTCTCTCAAATCCATATTTTGATTGCCCGTGCTCTCTCATGCGATGCCGGACGGGTATTTCAGCTATCTGAGCGCCCAGCATTTTACAGTAAAGAGGTATAAAACGGTGCATTTCACCATATATCAAAAGATCTTTGACCATTTCCTTCTTATATGCCCGGAATGTGCACCCAATATCATGTATACCCAAAGGGACAATTGCTGATATCAACTTGTTAGCAATATTGCTGAGCAGTACCCTTAACCACGGGTCCTGCCGGTTAACGCGCCGGCCGCAAACAACATCGTATCCTTTCTCAATACATTCTATAAATAGTGGTATGTCCTGAGGATCGTTTTGAAAATCACCGTCGATAGTGATGATAACATCACCACTGCAGGACTGCATGCCAGCCAGTATCGCAGCTGTCTGTCCGTAATTCCTGCCAAAAGTGATAACACGGTTATGGGCGTGCATTTGCGAGATTTCAGTTAATACACTATTCGTCTCGTCAGTAGAACCATCATCAATAAAAATAAATTCCATGTCAGGATACTTTTCGTCCCTGACGCGTGACAACGCTCGATAAAGTCCGCCAATACTGTCTTTTTCATTGAGAACGGGCACAACAACGCTAATTTTCATAAAAGCTCCTCACCGTTGACTTTGATCAAAGTAGTCTGTACTGCGGTTTTCAAAACTGAGTATAAGAACCCTTAAGAATAAATATTGAGCATATAATCACTTCACTAGATAATCTCAAACACAATCTCATGCTGTTAAGAATATCTATTTAAAGATATATAATAAGGACAACACTCTGGAATTATAATCACGTGAACATGCCCTGCTTTATTATTCTAAAGAGAATAGCAATATTATTGATACGAATGCGCTTAATATTCCTTATCATGATCGATAATCGCAAGTAGAATTCCCGTTGAGCTCGTTTTTGAAGTTTAATTAACCGCTGTGTAGTCATGCCGGGATTGGTCCAGATGGGCTCGATCTCATTAAACGCGGGATAGGCGAAATAACGGTGCCAAACAGAAGGATCAACTCGATCGTTGGCACGAATTCCGGTATCAATCTCGTTTTTATCCCGTAGTTCATCATAGAAGGGGGATCCGGGATAGGGGGTAAAAATACTGAACTGGGCCATATCAAGCGGCTGTTTTTTAGCAAAGGATATCGTTTGTAAGGCCTCATCATAGGTTTCACCCGGCAAGCCGAGTATAAACAGCCCTTCGAGTTTAATACGGGAATTTTTTTTCACCATGTTAATGACAGAAACTACTTTTTTTAAATCAATGTTTTTTTCTACACGGTCAAGGATACGCTGAACGCCGGATTCAATGCCGATAGCCAAATCATGACAACCGGCCTTTTCCATCGGGCCGAGGATATCGGCTGATAGATAATTCACATGCGCCTGAGCTCCCCAGCGAACAGAAAGATTTCGGCGAGTAATCTCTTTACAAATGTGTATTAGCCGGGCTTTGTCTGCAATAAAAAGCGAATCAACGATATAGATGTATTCTGTGTGATAAGTCTTGACTAAATGCTCCATCTCATCGACAACTTTTACCGGATCGTTGAAACGGGGTTTATTGTTGTGATGAACTGCACAAAATGAACACCGATTGGGGCAGCCCCGGGAAGTAAGCATTGTTTTGACTTTTGATCCAGAAGATGCCACATAGAGTTGATTGCTGATTGGGTTAAGACCGTACTGCCGTGTTTTTAGAATATCTCGCGCAGGAAATGGAAGGACTGAAAGATTCTCAACAGTATTAAAATAATTGCTTTGATGGATAATGCCATCTTGGTTCTTATAGGAAATACCGGGGATTTCCGACAAACTATCTCCTGAGGCATGGCAACGAACAATCCAAGGGAATACTTCATCACCTTCACCGTGAACGACGACATCACAACAATTGTTTGCAAGATATTGCCGAGCAAAGATAGATGCGTGAATATTGCCCAAAACTACAAGGGTATGCGGCATGTGTGTCTTTATCCACCCTCCCAGCTCATAAACACCTGCGCCACTGCCGGTTAAAGTGGTTATCCCAATAATATCTGGGGATTGAGTTATTAATTCCTTTTTAACCAAATCCATCGTCATATCATCAGTAAAAGCGTCAATGATGCCCACATCGTAACCAGCTTCCCGCGTGGAAGCCGCAATATACAATAATCCCAAGGGCTCATATTTTTGGATAAAGATTCGAGCAGCGCCTAAACCATCTATGATGTCGAACGGAGGGTTTACAAGTAGAATTTTTGTCAAGTACATTTACTCCTTTGCCGAGGAATGAGCAATTAGGTTTGATTTTATAGATATATTTTAGCATAAAGAAACTCCTAAATCCCATTAAGTTAATCGCTATGTTTAATTTTTTAACTCAATTTGATAACATTACATTATATTATGTGCGGTATCGCGGGCATTTATCATTTCGGTAACAGCAGACCCGTTGATGAAACGGCCCTTCGCTCATTGTGCAATGCAATTAAGCATCGCGGGCCTGACGACGAAGGTATATATCTTACCCCCCAGATTGGGTTGGGCATGAGACGTCTTGCCGTCATTGATCTTGTCACCGGCCACCAACCTCTGTGCAATGAAGACAAAACAGTATGGATCGTCTTCAATGGTGAGATTTATAATTATCGTCAATTACGCGAACAACTTGCACCGCGTCACACTTTCTCCACACAATCGGATACCGAAGTAATCATTCATCTCTATGAAGAATACGGTGAGTCATGTGTTGAACATTTACGCGGCATGTTTGCATTTGCCATTTGGGACTCGCGCCGGCAGTGCCTATTCTTCGCGCGAGACCGGATAGGCAAGAAACCACTTTATTACGCCGTCAATAACGGCGCACTGGTGTTTTCTTCTGAAATACCGGGCATAATCAAGTATCTGCCGCATAAACCGGCGATTAAACCTTCAGCGATTGATCTGTATTTGACGTATCAGTATATCCCTGCGCCACACACTGTTTTTGAGGGAATCTCGACGCTTTTACCCGCGCATACCATGACCTGCGGCCGTAATGGGGAAATAGTAACCCGCCGCTACTGGGACATTGATTACCGTCAAAAAACTTCTCTTTCATTCCCTGAGGCCTGCGATAGAACATATGATTTGTTGCGCGAATCGACTCGCTTGCGGATGGTTGCCGATGTTCCACTCGGCGCCTTTCTATCCGGAGGTCACGATTCAAGCATCATAGTCGGGCTCATGAGCCAGCTGTCTTCGGCGCCGGTAAAAACATTTTCTATCGGGTTCGACGAATCTGACTTTTCGGAGCTTGCTTACGCGCGCATGGTTGCCGATAGGTTTAAGACCGACCATCACGAATTCATTGTGCGGCCTCACTTTATAGATCTTCTGCCTGAGATTGCCCGGCGGTACGGACAGCCGTTTGCGGACGCATCGGCACTCCCGTCCTATATCGTCGCCAGAGAGACCAGAAAACAGGTAACGGTGGCGCTTAACGGTGACGGCGGTGACGAGGCCTTCGGAGGATACACCCGCTATCAGGCCATGAAAGTATCACCATTAGTCTCACTCCCCTTTCGGATGATAGGCAAAACCGGCACACACTATCTTGCCGGATTGATTCCCGGAACAGGTACTGCCCGCGGAAATAATGTTTTGAGACATACCGCTCGATTTATTGAGGGTTTAGCGCAGCCGCCTGATAAGCGCATGGTACGATACGCTTCTTTGTTTACCGACCATCTTAAAGAACGCATCTATACATCGTCATTTAAGAATGACCTTATTCGTCCGGCATCTTCCTTTTTAAGTGAATTATTTCTCAACTCACCGGCAAACACCATGCTTGACCGTACTTTTTCAGCCGATATTCACTCGTACCTTCCGGACTGTCTTCTGGTCAAGATTGACATTGCCACCATGGCACACGCACTTGAAGCACGCAGTCCATTTCTTGACCACACCGTTCTTGAGTTTTCTGCGGCATTGCCGGCATCATGGAAATTACACGGATTAACGACTAAATATTTGCTCCGAAAAACTTTTGACTCACTGCTTCCTGAAGCCGTCACCCGACGAAAGAAACAGGGGTTTGGCATTCCGTTGGGGAAATGGTTCCGCAATGAATGGAAAGATTATTTTCACGAAGTAGTTCTCTCTGAACGGGCGATTGGACGCGGTTATTTTAATCGATCTGCGCTTACCCAATTGTTTCAACAACATACTGAGGGGAAGCATGACCACGGCTATTGCTTATGGGCTCTGCTGATGCTGGAGCTGTGGCACCGGGAGATTTATGACGCCTAAAAAAGTGCTGTGCATAATAAACAGTATATCTGCGGGCGGCGCGGAGCAGGTGCTCCAGAATATACTGCGATACTATAACAGGGACTGTTTATCACTTGAAATTTGTGTTCTGCATAAAACAGGCAAAGAAAGATTTCTCATTGTCGCGGATGTACCTATACATTATTTGTACGCGGAATCGTGGGGATGGTACGCCGGTGCCTTGATCCGATTTATAGTACTGACAGTCAGGATTAAGCCATCTCTGCTTTTTTCAAGTCTTGTAAAATCAAATATTATCGCTGCCATAGCTGGATGGTTAACCGGAATTCCGGTAGTCATGAGCGAACACGGACCGACACATTTATACATTAACGACTATGCTTATCCGTGTATTGCCCGCGCAATCATGAAAATGGCGTATACATCAGCTCGCAATATAATAGCGGTTTCTCAGGCAGGCAAAGAAAGCATACTTTCCGTCTTTCCTAAATGCCGAGAGAGAATTATGGTAATTCATAATGGCATCGATATTGACGAAATACAAAAGAAAGCAGCATTTGCTCAATTTATTATACGGACACCGTATGTGGTGGCCTGCGGTAGGCTTTCACCCGAAAAGAATTTTTCACTGCTTATTGAATCGGTTGCTGCTTTAAATAGTACATACTCTCTTGACTATCCTCTTTGTATAATCGGAGAAGGCAGTCAACGCGAGGAACTAACGCACTTAGCCCGCCAACGCGGTGTTCGGCTGACGCTACCCGGATTTATTGACAATCCCTATCCGATTATTGCCGGCGGGAAGGCTTTTGTTATGACATCGTTCTATGAATCTTTCCCACTGGTTGCGCTGGAAGCTATGACATGCAGAACAACCGTTGTCGCCATCAATAGCCCCGGCGGGATCCGTGAGGTTCTGCGCGATGGGGAGAACTGTCTCATTCCTGCAGGGGTGCACCCGCAGGAAATAGCTGAATCATTGAATCGAATACTCACAGACACGTTACTAGATCAGTGCCTTACGCAAACTGCTGCTAACGATGTAAAAAAGCATTTCAGCGTTCAATTAATGATACATCAGTACGATGATATATTGTCACGCAAGTCATGAAAAGCTATGATACCAAGAGGACAGGATCAACGGGAGGCATCATGATCGAGATTTCGAAAAAGATTCAGTCGATAACAGCACGCATCGGCATAATCGGATTAGGATATCGCGGACTACCCCTGGCGATAGAATTTGCGAAAATAGGATATTCAGTAACCGGGTTTGACAGCGACGCCGCAAGAATCACTACCATCGGAAAAGGGGTTTCATCCATCAGCGATGTACCGTCAACGATAATAAAAATTTTATTAAACCGTAAAACGCTTGCGGTGTCGGCGGATTTTTCAAAACTAAAAAAAATGGATGTTATTATTGTCTGTGAACCGATCCCTGTTCCTCGCACCAAAGGACCGGAAGAGTTTTCACATCTTTCCGCTGCAAAAGAAGCAGCTGAGCATATTCACAAAGGACAATTGATTGTCATGGAAACTACAAGCTATCCAGGAGCAACACGAGAATTGGTGTTGCCGCTGATGAAGAAAAAGGGCTTAAGATGCGGCAAGGATTTTTATCTTGCGTTTAGCCCTGGCAGGGTCGATCCGGGAAACCCGCGTAATTCAATTCATTCTACAACCAAGATTATAGGGGGAATAACCCCCCAATGCGGGGAACTTACTACGGCACTTTTTAATAAGATTACTACTGTCTACACAGTATCATCACCTGAGATTGCCGAAGCTGCGGCTCTGCTGGAAAACACTTTCAGAACAGTAAATGTCGCTTTGGTCAACGAATTGGCTTTGCTGTGCGACAAACTCAAGATTGATGTTTGGCAAGTAATCGATGCTGCGAGCACAAAATCCTTTGGATTTGTCCCTTTTTACCCCGGCCCGGGTGTCGGAGGTCTGTCCCTCATGACGCCGCCATACGGGCAGTCGGAGAACCTAAAAATATTTAATTCTTATTCGCGCATTACCGCTTTAGCTAATGAAATGAATTCAAAAATGCCCGACTTCGTAGCGGCAAAAATCATAGACGCACTCATCGCGCGAGGGATAAAGATTTCAAAATCAAAAGTTCTCCTTCTGGGAGTCGCTTATAAAAAGGATGTCGGCGAAGTTTACGGATCGCCGACCATTGAATTAATCAGGATCTTATCTGAAAAGATGATAAGAATTGATTATTTCGACCAATTGGTGCCATCGATACATGTTACTAATACGGTTCTCAAATCATTGCCTGATTTAAAAACCATCGGACGCTATGACGCGGTGGCTATACTTACCAATCATACCGGACTCGATTACAAATTGATCGTTCAGCATTCACGATTGATAATAGACAGCCGCAATGCTACCAAAGGAATTACCAGCGACAAGATTATTAAACTGTAAATTACTGCATCCGTATCATTTCACAATAATGGGGTAAAAAAAAATGAAAACCGTTGTAGTCATGCCGGCGTATAACGCCGAGAAAACACTCAAGAAAACGATAGACGCTATACCTGCCGGTAGCGTTGATGAAATAATACTGGTTGACGACGCATCTCGTGACAATACCGCTGCGTTGGCAAAAAGTTTAGGCATCAAAGTGGTTGTGCATGAAGAAAATATCGGTTATGGCGGCAACCAAAAAACCTGTTACCGTACTGCTTTGGCAGCCGGTGCAGATATAGTCGTTATGCTTCATCCCGACTATCAGTATGATCCGCGGATAGTGCCTTATTTGACCGGGTTCATTAAAGAAGATATTTGCGATATCATGCTGGCCAACCGCATCCGCACCCGACAGGAAGCCATTGGCGGAGGCATGCCGTTATATAAATATATTTCAAACAGGTTCCTGACATTTGTGGAGAATCTGTTCCTTGGATTAAATCTGGGGGAGTATCATACAGGCTATCGCGCCTATTCGCGCAAAGCCCTTGAAATGATTCCGTGGGAGCGTGCATCGAATGATTTTGTGTTTGACCAGCAGTTTCTTATTCAAGCCGCGTCGCTCGGCTTGCGTATCGGAGAGGTGCCGGTTTCAGCCAAATATTTTCCGGAGGCGTCTTCGATTAATTTTGCCAGAAGCGCCCGGTACGGCCTTGAGACATTATGGAACATTGCCCGCTATGTTTTCCATCGATGCGGATGTAAACAGAATTTATTTCTGCCACTAAAAGGATAACGGATTAATGCCACCTATTGTGTTCCCGCTTATCGGCGCTTCTTGGCTGATTATATTGTTTCTTAATTATTGCTTAGCCTTTCCACCTGTACCCCTGCTTAGTTTTCTTGCGTGGCCTTCTTTTTCCATCGGCAAACATCTTTTTGTTTCTCTCATTAACGGTGCATGGCTACTCTTCTTCGTAGCCGCAGCATACGGCTATGGCAGTTTTCTTTTGCAAAGAATTGTACGCAAAGCAATAATCCTTACGCAACTTGAGCATATACTCTTTTCTTTACCTATAGGATTCACCGTTTTGTCTTTAGTTGTATTGGGAGGCAACAGTATTGCCATAACTTCCACGTGGTTTTACTTCACCGTGCTCACAGCGGGATGCGGAGTCGCCACTATCTCGGCTTATGACAGTGTCAACTCATTGATTAATCGTATACGCGGCATCACAACTACAGACATCCTCGCGCTGATATTCGTTGCTATTCCCTGCATCATCAGCCTTGTCGGGGCGTTAGCACCCTCAACTCAATTCGATGCCCTCGTTTATCATTTGGAACTGCCGACTCGCTACCTAGCGCACGGCGGATTATATGCTGTGCCGGCAAATCTTTTTTTCTCATTTCCGCAATTAATAGAGATGCTGTTTCAAATGGGCATAGCACTACACGGGGACACCGTAGCGTCCCTGACAGCATGGATATTTTATCCAATGACTGCACTGGCTATATACGCCTTCTGCAGTCGTTTTAACCCGGGGCCCACCGGAAAAGCTCTTGGTTACCTTTCAGCAATAATATGGCTCTATCTCCCGCAGGCTTTTCTTGTCTCAACTGGTGCTTTTGTTGACATTGCGCTTGCTTTTTATCTGACTATGGGAATATTTGCGTTGTTTTTGTGGCGCGAAAATTCAGCATCTCCATCTTTACTTCTCTTAAGCGGCATACTCAGCGGCGGCGCCTGTGGAATTAAATACACAGGAAGTATTTTGCTCGCATACGGATTGCTCATGATAATCTTCACCGCTCCGCGCAATATGAGAATAGCATCATTTTCAATTTATTTTCTTTCAGCTGTCACTGTTTTTTTTTCATGGGTTATAAAAAATATTGTTTTTCTAAATAACCCTTTGGCGCCCTGGGGCACACAAATATTCAACCATTCGTTGCTAACGAGCGCGGTAGCACAATCTTATCTATCGCATATCGCCGGTCACGGCACATCATTTCACGGGATAGTAAATATTTTCATGTTGCCGTGGAATATGACAGTACATGGATTCGCGTTCGGCGGGGGGTTTGATATTATAGGACCGCTGTATCTTTTGTATTTTCCTTGTTTATTCCTGGTAAGATTTCGCTTGTTTTCTGACGAAAAAAATAGTAGCATACATAGAGATTTTTTTGCTATCATATTTTTTTACAGTATTGTCTGGTTTTTTACCGGCAAAGTACTGCGTTTTATGCTCCCGATTATTCCATTTTTGAGCATTATGATCGCTGGTGGACTGCTGGCGGCATTGCGGAATGGATATTTTCTCAAGATTACCGCTGTAACCGTGTTCATTGCGGCAATAGTGCATAATGTGCTTATGGCAAATATGGTCTTGTCATATATTCAGCCGGCTAAGGTAGTTTTAGGTGGGCAATCGCGCGAGCAGTATTTGGGCCAAAAGCTATTTTACTACCGCGGGGTATCAGCCGCAAACGCTTTGCTGGGACAGAATACGCGTGTCCTGTATTTTGGCGAAACGCGCGGATACTACTATAACGGCGACCATTACACACCAAGCTTTCACGACATAAACCCCTTAATCGAAACTGCTAACCTCGTTGATAGTGCGGGATCACTGGCTCAACAACTTGCCAAGCAGGGATTTACTCACTTGTTCGTTGCTCATTTTGACGTAAAGCGACTGGGGTGGGAGGATCGGTTTACCGCAAATGGATTGGCTGTGTGGAAATCTTTTCAGAAAACCTATTTGAAGTCTTTGTATGCTGATCAATACTGTGAACTCTATGCAATCACTAAATCTTAACTCACCTTCGCTGTATTTTTTAACACTATCCACCGCTTTTCTCATTTCGTGGGGATTGACACCGCTAATGCGAAACATAGCGCTCAAACTCAATATCATTGATCACCCACATTCAGATGTCAAAACACACCGGCTTTCCACGCCGTACCTGGGGGGGATGGCTATTTGGATCGGCTGGGCGATCAGTTTATTTGTAGTCCGTTATTTTACTCATTTTCCTACGGGGACCCTGCACAGTTTACGGGGAGTTTTGGCAGGAAGTTTTATTATCCTTATTCTGGGACTTATAGACGATATGGTCCCCCGCGGCCTGGGATTTAAAAAGAAGTTTTTAGTGCAGGTGCTGGCCGCCGTCGTCATACTATTGTTTGACATACAGATTCATTTTGTAAACCCACCTTTCATAGCCATAGCATTCACTATCGTCTGGATTGTCGGGATTACCAATGCATTTAATATCATCGACATCATGGACGGATTGTCCGGCGGCATCGCCATCATCGCCAGCATAGCGTTTCTGGTTATTGCTTTGCCATCAGAAATGATTTATGTTAATTTTTGCGCGGTAGCTCTTGCCGGCGCTTGTTCGGGGTTTTTGCCATTTAATTTTTCGAAAACTAAAAAGATTTTTATGGGTGATACCGGCAGTTTATCCATTGGGTTCATATTGGCAGCGATTTCAGTGGGGACATCCTACACAAAAGAAAACTATATCGGACTGTTCGCGCCATTGCTGATTTTGGCAATTCCTTTATACGACACCCTGCTGGTGATGATACTCCGCTTAAAAAAGGGGCAATCTCCTTTTCTGGGCAGCAAAGATCATTTTGCTTTGCGCCTTGAGAAAATGGGATTAAACCGCACGCAAATCCTCATGGTTTCCTATGCCGCAGGCATAATTCTTGCCATAGCCGCATACTGCGTCACATGGTTTGATACCGCTCCCGCAATAATCGTTTTTGTTTTTACCGGATTAAGCGCTCTTCTCATTGGCTACTGGTTAAATAAGGTTAAGATAGATTAATATGCCTGAGATAATTATAATCGGTGCCGGATTGACTGGCCTTTCATGCGCCCGTTTTCTTAAACAGCCGTTTCTACTGCTTGAAAAGACCGGCAATCCGGGAGGACTTTGCTCCTCGGAGACACGCAATGGATTTGTCTTTGACCATTCCGGACATTTCCTGCACATGAAAGACGTCCGGGTAAAGAAGCTCGTTGCGAGTATTCTCAAGAACAATCTTACTTTAATCCAGCGCAATGCATGGATATACACTCACCAATCAACAATCCCTTTTCCTTTTCAGGCACATTTATCGTATCTTCCTGACGGTCTAAAAAAAGAATGTCTTGACGGGATCCGTCAGAGGAATGGCGAGTCGCTACCGGCATCTTCATCCCTGTATGCGTGGTCTATGGCGACCTTTGGCTCCGGAATAACCCGTTATTTCATGAAACCTTATAATGAAAAACTCTGGACGGTTTCCAGTCGTGTTTTGCGTGCCGACTGGTGCGCACCGTTTGTTCCGCGCCCGACTATAGCCGAAATGACGGCAAGCGCCACTGCTGACTCCGCAAAAAAATTCGGATATAACGCCCATTTCAATTACTTCAAGCGGGGGGGGTGTCAGTCGCTGATAAACGCTTTCGCCGCATCTGTGCCTTCTATCGCTTACCATACTTCCCCCAAAAAGATATGCGCTGCTAAACGCGAGATGCAACTTTCTAATGGCAAAGTTCTTAGCTACACATCGTTGGTTTCCACCCAACCCCTGTATGCGCTTATCGATCACATTGCTGACGCGCCGCCGGCAGTTCGTGCCGCCCGTCAACGCCTCCGGTGGAATACAGTAATCTGCTACAATGTCGCGGTACGCAAGGGCACACCGAATCAACCCATTGCCGGCGGACGGCACTGGGTATATTTCCCGGAAAAGAAATTTCCATTTTATCGCGTCGGTGTATATTCAAACATTATGCCAGCAATGGCTCCGAAAGGGTATGCATCACTGTATGTTGAAATAAGTCATCGGCCTGACGACCGAGTCAACGAAAAGACGGAAATCGCGGCTATCACTCGCGCATTGTACGAATCCCGCATGCTATCTGTCGATGATCATATTGAATTTGCATGCGCGTCACCCATTAAATGCGCCTATGTGATTTTCGACAAATCCCGTACAGCGGCGGTCTCAACTATTCAGTCGTGGCTCACCGCAAACAATATTTATTCCATCGGTCGTTACGGCGCATGGGAATATTCATTTATGGAAAAAAATATTATTGACGGGATGGAAACTGCGCACACCTTGAATCTATGCCGATAAAAATCTGCCATATTATTACCAAGCTTGAATTGGGCGGTGCCCAGCAAAACACCTTGTACACCCTGCGCCATCTTTCGCGTGAACTGTACATGCCGTTTCTTATCGCCGGAACAGGCGGTTTGCTTGACCACGAGGCGGCATCGGACACGAGTTTTACAACTTATTTTATACCTGAACTGGTCCGCTCCGTTCTTCCGTGGGGCGATTGTATCGCTGCCGTCAAGATATGGAAAATTCTGCGCGATCAAAAACCAGCGGTGGTGCATACCCATTCATCAAAAGCAGGTATTCTGGGCAGGTGGGCAGCATGGTGTGCGGGCGTACCCGTAATCATTCACACCGTGCACGGGTTTGGATTCACCGATCAACAACGACCGCCGGTCAGATTATTGTTTATCTTTGCGGAATGGCTCACTGTGTTAATAACTGACACATTGATTGTTGTGGCTACTGAAGACAAAAAGAAAGGTCTTGCCAATGGCATCGGATGTGAAGATAAGTACATGGTCATCCGAAGCGGTATTGATATTCAATCCTTTAAGACCGCACTAGTAGACCGAGAAGCCGTTCGACGGGAATTTGCGATTTCACCCACCGCCGCAGTTATTTCTTCCATCGGCCCGTTTAAACCGCAGAAAAACCTTGCTGACTTTGTCCGTGTTGCCGCTGCAATCTCCGCCCGGCGTAGCGATTGCATTTTTTTACTTGTTGGTGACGGCGAGCAGCGCCCCATGCTCGAGAAAATGTGCAGTGATGCCGGGATTACCGGACAGGTACGATTTCTGGGGTGGCGCACTGACACCGTGCGGATTCTCAGCGTTACCGATGTTTTCGTCATGACATCTTTATGGGAAGGGCTTCCCCGATCTATTGTGGAAGCCATGTGCAGGGGGATTCCGGTTGTTGCTAACGCGGTTGACGGGGTCAAAGAAATAGTCAAAAACGATCAGACCGGGTATCTTATCAAACCATTTGCCATCGAGGAAATGGCGTCAAAAATCATGCATTTACTAGACGAAAAAACCCTTTCTCATTCCTTGGGCGACAGGGGCAGGGAGTCCATCACCTCTGAGTTTGATATCAACATTATGGTTCGCGAACAAGAAAAACTCTATGATGCCCTTGTGCACAACAGGAACACACGGTAAGTTTCCAACACGGCAAGACATCTAACGCTATAATCAATACCCTCCCCATTGACGGCAGACGGTTGACAATAAAACGCATTTGAGCTATCATAATAAGATAGCGATGGATGCTTTTCCCTCGTTAAATGTAAAACTATTTTAGGAGATTATTATGTCCACGCGGACTATAACATTAATACCCGGTGACGGAACGGGCCCGGAATTAACGGAAACAACAATCAAAGTTATCGAAGCAACCGGCGTTAAGATACAGTGGGAAATTAAAGAAGCAGGTTCCGATGTCATGGAGAAGTACGGGACTCCTTTGCCGGATGACACATTGGCGTCCATAAGAAAAAATAAAGTCGCGCTCAAGGGCCCCATTACCACCCCCATTGGCACCGGATTCCGTTCAGTAAATGTTGCCATTCGCAAAGAATTGGATCTCTACAGCTGTTTGCGCCCCTGCAAAACATATCAGGGGGTGACATCACGCTTTCAAGACATCGATCTTGTCATAGTCAGGGAAAATACTGAAGATCTTTACGCCGGCGTTGAATTCGCACCGAAAACAGCTGAAACACAACAGATTATCGCTCTTTCTGCCAATAAAATCCGTCCGGATTCAGCCATATCAATCAAACCCATTTCATGGTTTGGTTCTGAGCGGATTGTGAGGTTTGCGTTTGATTATGCCCGTGCCCATAACCGCCGCAAAGTAACTGCCGTAACAAAAGCAAACATCATGAAATTCACCGACGGATTGTTTCTTGAGGCAGCCCGCTCCGTGGCCGCGCAATATCCCGGCATTGAATATGAAGAGCGCCTGATCGACAATATGTGTATGCAGCTGGTTCAAAAACCGGAACGCTACGATGTTATCGTGCTCCCCAATCTTTACGGCGATATACTCTCGGACCTCTGCGCGGGGCTGGTTGGCGGACTCGGCGTGGCACCGGGTGCTAATTTCGGTAGCGATATGGCAGTTTTTGAAGCCGTTCATGGGTCTGCACCGAAATATAAGGGGCTCAACAAGGTCAATCCTACTGCACTTATTCTCTCGGGACAACTTATGCTGGAACATCTCGGCGAAATGGAAGCAGCCCTGCGGTTGGGGGCAGCAGTTTCTGCAGTAATCGCTGAGAAAAAAATGGTTACTTACGACATGGGCGGATCCGCCGGAACCCGCGAGATGGGTGACGCTATCATTAAAAAATTACAATAGGAGACATTGAGTGATGGAAAGAACTTGTGTTATCGTAAAACCGGACGGTGTGGGGAAAAAAGTTGTCGGAGCCGTACTACAGCGTTTTGAAAACGAAGGATTGAAACTTGTTGCCATGAAAATGGTCAAACCTAACCGTTCCGTCATGGAACAGTTCTACGCCGTGCATGCAGGAAAATCATTTTTTGAACCATTCATCCAATTTGTTACCTCTGGCCCGATTGTGGTTACTGTTTGGGAAGCCTCTGTGGCCATACAGAAGGTTCGGGGGATTATCGGCGCGACCAATGCAAAGGAAGCGGCGCCGGGCACGCTGAGAAATCTTCATGGGACCGACAATCGACGCAACCTTGTTCATGCGTCGGATTCCGCTGAAAATGCAGCACGAGAGATAGAATTTTTCTTCACCCCGCTTGAATTGATGCAGTATGATTTGACCGATTGGGAAAAGGCATAATACTATGAAAGTACTGGTCATAAATTGCGGATCATCATCGGTCAAATACATGCTCTTCGACATGGCGACAGAAAAACGCTTGGCAAAAGGCGTCATTGAATGCATCGGATTGCCCGAGGCCTATTTTAACAACCAATTCACCGGTTCGGAAGAAACAAAAGAATCCTGTAAAGCAAAAAACCATATCGAATCCGTTGAAATTATTCTCAAGAAGCTGCTTGACCCCGCAGCGGGGATGATCAAAAATATCGATGAAATCGCTGCGGTTGGCCACCGGGTTGTACACGGCGGCGATAAATTTGCTGATTCAGTCCCGATAAATGAAGAAGTTATGCAGGGGTTGAAAGAATGCTTTGACATTGCACCGCTGCATACTCCTCATCATTATGCCGGAATTGAAGCAACGCAAAAACTTCTCAGCGGCGTTCCTGAGGTCGTTGTTTTCGATACAGCTTTTCATCAAACCATACCTGACTACGCCTACATGTACGCTTTGCCGTATGCACTCTATGAAAAATTCCATATACGACGCTATGGTTTTCACGGTACTTCACATAAATATGTCGCCCAGCGCGCCGCAAAACTACTAAAGAAACCACTGCAGGACACAAAACTCATAACCTGTCATTTGGGAAACGGATGCAGTATTACTGCGGTTCAAGGCGGAAAATCGATTGATACCTCCATGGGGTTTACCCCGCTTGAAGGGCTGGTGATGGGTACGCGATGCGGTGATATTGATCCGGCCATAATTGTTAATCTCCTGGACCACCATGAAATTACCCCGGAAACCCTCAACACCCTGCTCAACAAAAAAAGCGGGCTTTATGGAATATCGGGCCTTTCGGGCGACTTGCGGACCGTTTTGAAGGCAGCCGCCAGCGGCAATGACCGCGCCCGCTTGGCAGTTGATATGTTTTGCTATCGCGCCAAAAAGTATATCTCCAGCTATATAGGTGTATTAAATGGTATTGATGGTATAGTTTTTACCGCTGGAATCGGTGAGAATTCACCCACTATTCGAGAAAAAGCCTGTCAGGGCCTTCAAAATATGGGGATTGAGATTGATCCTGAGGCAAACAACGGGGTATCATCTGATGAAAGAGTCATCTCAACCGCTCATTCACCGGTCAAGATCATGGTCATTCCTACAAACGAGGAACTCATGATTGCGCGGGAAACAGTGCGGGTATTGACAAACGCATGAGTAATCATTATAATGTCCAAATTGCTTATTGATCTAACACAGATTCCCGCACAGGGGATTACCGATCGGGTTATTGAATCATATCACAGCGATGAGCTGGATGGTATTGTAAAAGAACACGAAATTTCAATATCTTTTAGTGTTCAGAAACTTGACACAGAGTTCCTGGTTCAAGGAACGATATACGGGAGTGCCGGGCAGGATTGCAGTTGTTGTCTCGAACCAGCTCGATGGGATATAGATTTATCGTTCGCACAGGCATATACAGCTGACCAAACGGTCATAGATATCGAACCGGAAGTACGCGATACCCTGCTTATTAACCTGCCGGAAAAACCCCTCTGTCGCAAGGAGTGCAAGGGCCTCTGTACGGTATGCGGTAAGAATAGGAATACACACTCCTGTGATTGTCAGGCAGAGAGCGGCGATATCCGGTTAGCGAAATTAAAAGAGTTTTTTAAAAAGTAAGGTGTGCCCCCAACCTGTAGTAAGGGTGGGTAAATAAAGGAGAATCAACCATGCCAAATCCCAAACGAAAGCATACCGCTTCGCGGCGCGACAGCCGGCGAGCGGCAAACTGGAAGATTGAACCGACAAATTCCAGCAAATGCCCACAATGCGGCGTAGCAAAACTTCCGCACCGGATTTGCAAAGCGTGCGGATTCTATAATGGCGCATTGATTATCCCCAAAAAAGAAAAAAAGAAAGTTGAAGGGACGGAAGGAAAGCAGTAATATGCGCATTGCCCTTGATGCCATGGGCGGTGATCATGCTCCTGCGGTAACGGTTGCCGGTGCCATTGAGGCAGCCCGTACATCGTCACATTCTATTATTCTTGTCGGCAAGGAAGATGTTCTTGCCGCTGAGCTTAAAAAACATGCCGTAGTCCCTTCCACCATATCTCTGCAGCATGCATCTGAAGTTATTACGATGGATGAATCCCCCGCGCAAGCGGTCCGTCAAAAACGGGATTCTTCCCTTGCGGTTTGTTCGCGCATGGTTGCCGACGGGAAAGCAGATGCGTTCGCCTCCGCAGGGAACTCGGGTGCCGCCATGGCCTCAGCACTACTGTATTTACGCCGGATTCCCGGCGTTATCAGGCCCGCGATTATGACTGTTTTCCCGACACTGACCGGGCACATTGCCATCCTTGATGTCGGCGCTAATACCGATTGTAAACCAAAAAACCTTGTTCAATTCGCCGTAATGGGGAAAACCTATTTTCAGGATGTTTTTTCTGTTGCCAACCCGCGCGTTGGTTTGTTGTCAATCGGCGAAGAGGAAAGCAAGGGCAATGAACTGGTTCTGGAAACACACGAATTACTACGAAAAACATCCCTAAACTTTATCGGTAATGTCGAAGGCGGAGATATCGCCAAGGGGACTGCCGATGTTATTGTTTGTGACGGCTTTGTCGGCAATATCGTTCTCAAATTCGGTGAAGGCGTCGCTGAAATGATATTAAAACTGGTCAAAGAAGAATTCAAAGCTCACCCGTTCGCATGGGCGGCACTACCGTTCTTGTGGCCCGTGCTTAAGGATATCAAGAAAAAAATGGATTACTCTGAATACGGCGGAGCGCTCCTGCTCGGCGTTGATGGCGTGTGCGTTATTTCACACGGCAAATCAAACGCAAAAGCTATCAAAAACTCAGTTTTTGCAGCTGCGCAATTTGCAGAAAAAAATATAAACAAAGCAATCGCAAAAGAGATAACTCGGTTGGAAGAAATTGAAAAATCAACGGTGATTTCATGAGCAACTATGGCGTAGCGATACGGGGCACGGGCTCACACATGCCCGAAAAGATTCTTACCAATGCCGATTTAGAGAAATTCGTTCAAACGACTGACGAATGGATAACAACGCGAACTGGCATCAAACAGCGCCATATCGCTGACTATGCAACAGCTACATCCGATATTGCAATCATTGCCGCACGCAAAGCACTTACTGAAGCAAACATGACCCCGTTGGATCTTGATGCAATAATTGTGGCAACGGTTACCGCTGACATGGCGTTCCCTTCAACCGCATGTTTTGTACAAAAAGGCCTCGGAGCGCGCAACGCTACTGCATTTGATATCAGCGCCGCCTGCAGCGGTTTTATTTATGGCCTTTCGATTGTAAAAGCCCTCATTGAAAATGGAACCTACAAGAATGTACTGCTTATTGGCGCTGAAACCCTGAGCAAAATTACCGATTGGACTGACCGTAACACCTGTGTACTTTTCGGCGACGGCGCCGGAGCAATGATACTCTCACAAACAAACCAGCCAACAAGCATTGTATCGGTGTATACCGGTGCTGACGGTTCCTATGATACGCTTTTGCAATTGCCCGGGGGCGGGTCGCGGAACCCGGCTACGCACGCAACTATCGACAACAAACTGCATTGCCTCAAAATGGAAGGCAAAGAGGTATTTAAAGTAGCCGTAACAAAAATGTCCGATGCGGTCAATAAGGCACTTGACCAGGCGAACCTAAAATGCGATGATATCGCGCTTTTTATACCTCATCAGGCGAATTTGAGGATTATAGAAGCGATTGCGAAACGGCTTAATATCCCGGTGGAAAAAGTTTTTATTAATCTGCAAAAATATGGAAACATGTCGTCTGCAACCGTCATTGTCGCTCTTGATGAAGCGCGCCGTGAAGGCAGAATCAAACCGGGCGATCTTATTGAGATGGTTGCGTTTGGCGGCGGCTTTACCTGGGGCGCCGCAATACTGCGGTTGTAATAAAGGATACTAGTGATGACTTACGGTTTGTTATTTCCCGGGCAGGGTTCTCAATATGTTGGCATGGGCAAGGAGTTATACGATTGCTTTCCTGTTGCCAAAGAAACCATCGATCAGGCAAACGTGATACTGGGCTATGACATCAAAAAGATTATTTTTGAAGGCCCTGAAGAAATATTAAAACAAACGCAGTACACGCAACCCGCTATTTTTGCTGTCAGTATTGCTGCATATAAAGTTTTTTTCACTTCTGCCGGTCTCACATCTGCCGATTGTATATGTGCCGGGCATTCTTTGGGCGAGTATTCGGCACTTTGTGCGGCAGAAGTATTTGACTTTAAAACAGGTCTGCAACTCGTCAAGGCGCGGGGAGAGTTCATTCAGCAAGCAGCGGAGAAGAATCCGGGAACGATGGCAGCGATTATCGGGCTTGACTCATTAAAAGTAAAAGAGATATGTCTTCTTGCCGCAACTGAAGGCACCGTCTGTGAACTGGCTAATTTCAATTCACCGGGGCAGATAGTTATTGCCGGACATACCGCTGCCGTACATGCCGCTGTGGCGCTGGCAACAGCCAGTGGCGCCATGAAAGCAGTCGTGCTTAATGTATCAGGCCCTTTTCATTCTTCGCTCATGGCAGATGCGGCGATTTTAATGAGAGCGGAACTCAATAAACACATTTTGGCGCATCCAGCAATGCCGGTGGTGACCAATTGCGATGCCCAGACAACCCTTACCAATACTGAAATTGCTGCAAAACTTGAACGGCAGATACACAGCCCGGTACGGTGGGATGAATCGATTAAAACCATGATTGGCAGCGGTGCCCACACATTCGTTGAGATTGGACCACAGCGCGTCCTTTCCGGCCTCATGCGCCGTATTGATAAAACAAAGAAATGTTTTTCTGTTGAAGACAAGAAAACATTAGACGCAGCTGTAGCTTCTCTCACTACCAACAAGGAGACAGCCCCATGCAACTAAAAGACCAGGTAGCCGTCGTAACCGGTTCAGGACAGGGAATCGGCCGTGCCATAGCTGAAGCGCTTGCCCGTGAAGGTGCGTCCATAGTCATTTCGGACATCAACGCTCAGTTGGCTCAGAAAACTGCCGATGAGATCAAATCGAAATACGGCGTTGACACGCTTGCCGTTGACGGGAATGTCTCAATCCTTGCCGATTGCGACAAATTAGTTCAGAAAACGCTTGACAAATTTTCGAAAATAAATATACTTATTAACAACGCCGGCATAACCAGGGATAACCTGATACTGCGAATGAGTGAAGCTGAATGGGATTCAGTCATCAGCGTAAACCTCAAAGGTGTATTCAACTGTATTAAGGCCGCCTGCAGAGTGATGCTCAAACAACGCAGTGGACGCATAGTCAATATTGCTTCCGTGGTTGGGCTGATGGGCAATGCAGGACAGGCAAATTATTCGGCTTCAAAGGGCGGGGTCATAGCGCTGACAAAAACATGTGCCCGCGAATTTTCTTCAAGAAACATTCTGGTTAACGCCATTGCTCCGGGATTTATACAGACTGCGATGACGGATGCATTGACCGATGAGCAGAAAACGAAATTGGCGGAACAGATACCTCTTGGCCGCCTCGGAACCGCGGAGGATGTTGCAAAAGCCGCGGTCTTTCTTTGTACTGATGCATCATCCTATATCACCGGTGAAATTATTTCCGTTAACGGTGGAATGTACATGTAACAGCTTTACATAAATAGATACAAAATAAAAGGAGGTATTTACCATGGCAGCAGATGTCGAAGCGCGCGTAAAAGAAATTATTGTTGAACAATTAGGTGTTGATCCGGCTGAAGTGAATCCGCCGGCGTCATTCGTTAACGATTTAGGTGCCGATTCCTTGGACACCGTTGAACTCGTTATGGCGTTTGAAGAAGAGTTCGGCATCGAGATTCCTGACGAAGATGCAGAGAAAATTCAAAGCGTAGGTCATGCTATTGACTACATTAAGAGTCATCAGCCGAAATAAATACACACAAGGGTTTTTTATCGTATGAAAAAAAGAATCGTTATTACCGGGTTAGGCATTGTTTCGCCCATAGGCATAGGTATTGATGCGTATACTGATGCGCTCAAAAACGGCGTTTCCGGCGCCAACCCTATCGGCACCTTTGATGTTACGAACCACTCCTGCAAAATTGCGGCTCATGTAAAGAACTATAATCCGGAAGATTATATTGACCGCAAAAAAGCGCGCCGGATGGCGCAGTTTACCCAATACGGCGTGACTGCAGCTAAGATGGCGATAAAAGATGCGGAACTTGATATTTCGCGTCTGGACAGAAGTCGTATAGGTGTCATTACCGGGACCGGCATGGGCGGATTGGATATCATTGAACAGGAAGAACGCGTTCTGCTTGAAAAAGGTCCGCGTCGGGTGAGCCCGTTCCTGATTCCCATGATTATAACCAATATGCTGCCGGGGGAAATAGCGATTGACGCAGGCATTACGGGACCGAACTACTCGGTATCCAGCGCATGCGCCTCGGCAAATCATGCAATCGGCGATGCTATGCGGTTGTTAAGCTATGGCGATGCCGATGTCATCATCGCCGGTGGCGCGGAAGCTGCCATTACACCGCTCGGACTTGCCGGCTTTTGCAGTTTAAAGGCACTCACCACCCGTAATGACGACCCTTTAAAAGCTTCGCGACCGTTTGATTTAAACCGCGACGGTTTCTTAATGGGTGAAGGCGCAGGAATACTTGTCCTTGAAACACTGGAACACGCGCTCAAACGCGGTGCAAAAATATATGCGGAATTAGTGGGGTACGGTGCCTCCGACGACGCGTATCACATGACGGCACCTCACCCCGAGGCGGAAACTGCCGTTCAGGCAATGCGCGCGGCGATTACTGACGCCGGGATTACCGCTGACGAAATCGATTATATAAATGCCCATGGAACATCGACGGATTTAAATGATAAGATTGAAACGCTGGCAATTAAGAAGGTGTTCGGCGACCGCGCCTATAAAATACCTGTTTCTTCAACAAAGTCAATGACGGGACATTTATTGGGCGCCGCAGGGGCAGCTGAGTTAATCGCCACGATTGTTTCCATGAATAAGGGCTTCATACATCCAACTATCAACTATGAAACGCCTGATCCGGACTGCGATCTGGATTATGTGCCCAATACCGCCCGCATTGCACAGATTAATTGCGCTCTTTCAAACTCGCTTGGTTTTGGCGGACACAATGCGGTACTGATCGTAAAACGCTATGCCAATTGATGCCGCAAAACTGCAAAAGATAGTCGGCTACCGGTTTAAAAAGAAAGCGCATTTAGAGCTGGCACTGACGCACAAATCATACGCAGCGGAGACAGGTGCTGATGTTTTCAACGAACGGATGGAGTTTTTAGGTGATAGCATATTGTCCGCCGTTGTCGCTGATTTCTTGTATCATAAACATCCTGACCGCGACGAAGGCCGCCTCTCCCAGCTGAAATCTCATATTGTTTCAAAAGAAAGCCTTGCCAAATGGGCAAAAACCATCGGGCTTGGTGAGTTTATGCTGATGAGCTCAGGCGAGCAGGCAAACGGCGGGCGCGAGCGCGACAGTTTGATTGCGGATACACTGGAAGCGGTAATCGCCGCACTGTATCTTGACGGTGGGTTTGAACCCCCGATGAAGTTCATCACGAAATATCTTGCACAGCAAAAGCGTATAGTCGTCAATGACCCTAAGAGCAAGCTTCAGGAAGTCGTTCAGTCAAAACACCAGTTACTGCCGGACTACCGGGTTCTCGATGAAACCGGCCCGGATCACGAAAAGATTTTTAAGATAGGCGTCTATGTGCGCAAGAAACTTCTCGGCACAGGAGAAGGACGCTGTAAAAAAGAAGCACAGCAGGCAGCAGCGCGCAAAGCGCTGCGCGCATTAAAAAACAACAAATAACAAAGGAGAAACCATGGAGTATTTTCTGTCGGAAGAACAACAAATGATGGTGGATCTGGCACGCAAAATCGCCCAGGAAAAAATTAAGCCGGTTCGCGAACATTATGATGAAACCGAAGAATTTCCATGGCCTATCGTCAAGGAACTTGCCGCTGCTGATTTGTGCGGAACCTACATCCCGCAGGAGTTTGGTGGATTCGGCGGAGGAATATTCTCATTAGTGCTGGTTACCGAAGAATTGTGCAAAGTTGACGGCGGCATCGCGCTGGCGTTGGCTGCCACCGCGCTCGGGACCTTCCCTATTATGATTGCGGGCAATGATGAACAGAAAAGAAAATATCTGCCCGATATCGCCGCAGGAAGAAAGCTGGCGGCATTTGGGTTGACCGAACCGGAAGCCGGCTCAGACGCGACCGGCTTGCGTACGACAGCGGTCAAAGACGGTGATTTCTATGTTCTTAACGGAACAAAATGTTTTATCACCAATGCAGGGGACGCGGAAACCTATACGGTATTCGCCAAAACCAATCCCGGACGCGGCGCACGGGGCATTTCCTGCTTTGTCGTCGAAAAAGGAACGCCGGGCTTTGAATTCGGCAAAAAAGAAAAGAAAATGGGTATTCGCGCTTCTTCAACCCGTGAGCTCATATTTAATAACTGTAGAATCCCGAAAGAGAATCTGCTCGGAAAAGAAGGGCATGGACTGATAACCGCACAAGCAACCTTGGATTGTTCTCGTCCCGGCGTTGCGGCTCAGGCGCTCGG
The DNA here is from genome assembly GCA_903880015.1 of uncultured Elusimicrobia bacterium. Classification (GTDB taxonomy): domain Bacteria; phylum Elusimicrobiota; class Endomicrobiia; order Endomicrobiales; family CAIRNS01; genus CAIRNS01. Next base: position 87,980 of record CAIRNS010000001.1, read on the forward strand.
CATTGCCGCCGGCGCACTGGAAGAAGCAGTCGCATATGCAAAGACCCGCGTTCAGTTCGGACAGACGATAGCCTCGTTCCAGGGGATTCAGCATATGCTCGCCGACATGGCGACCGAAGTTGAGGCGGCACGGTGTCTGGTGTACGCAACTGCTCGCATGATGGATGCTCATCCGGGAAAACGCACCACCAAGGAATCGGCAATGGCGAAATTGTTTGCCTCTGAAACAGCCATGAAAGTTACGACCAATGCAGTCCAGATATTCGGCGGGTATGGCTACAGCCGCGAATATCCGGTCGAGAAAATGATGCGCGACGCGAAAATAACCACGCTGTACGAGGGCACCAGTCAGATACAAAAAAATGAGATTGCGCTCGCTTTGATAAAAGAAGCAGCAACAAAAAAATAGTTTTCTGAGAGGCAGTTATGCACATAGTCGTTTGTATCAAACAAGTTCCCAATACAACCAATGTACAGATTGATGCGACCACGGGAACGCTTAAACGCGAAGGCGTCGAAGCGATCATCAACCCGTTCGACGAATACGCTATAGAAGAAGCAATTCGCTTGAAGGAACGATTCGGCGGGAAAACCACGGTTATCACCATGGGACCGCCGCAGGCGGAACAGGCGCTGCGCGACACGCTGGCGCGCGGTATTGACAATGCGATACTCGTCTCAGATCGCGCCTTTGCCGGCGCGGACACATGGGCAACATCCTATGCGCTAGCGCAAGCCATTCGTACGCTCGGTGACTATGACCTGATTATCTGCGGCAAGCAGGCAACTGACGGCGACACGGCGCAGGTCGGTCCGGGCGTCGCGGAAATGCTCAATATCCCGCATGTTGCCTATGTCAAAAAAATAGAAGAAGCTTCCAACGGTTCGATGAAAGTCGAACGCATGATGGAAGATGGATATGACCTCATCGAAACGCCGCTGCCGGCGCTTATAACCGTGGTAAAAGAGATTAACACTCCGCGTTTGCCTTCCCTGCGCGGATTGATGAACGCAAAAAAAGCGCAAATTCCTCACTGGAACGCAGAAACCATCAAAGCGGAAAAACTCAATATCGGGCTGACCGGTTCTCCGACGCAGGTTTTAAAAATATTCAGCCCGCCCCTGCGCCCCGGCGGCGAAATGCTTCAGGGATCGCTTGAACAGGTTGCGGAACAGCTCGTTGCCAAACTTAAAAATGCCCAGCTGATTTAACCAATGGTGTGCGGGTAATCTTACGGAGGCGGTACTTTTATTATGTCTAACCAGATTGCGGTCTCAGCGGATAAATGCATCGGATGCGGACTGTGCTTTAAAGCGTGTCCTTTCAATGCGATATCCATGGCGGAACGCCCGACTCACCCCAGAAAACTTAAACTTGCTGTCATCGATATGCATACCTGTACTTTTTGCGGTGCGTGTGTTGATTCCTGCAAAAATATCGGCGCAATAACCATGATCAAGGATGCCCCTGCGGTTCTTGACACAGATTTATCCGCCTACCGCGGCGTATGGGTATATGCCGAGCAGCGCCACGGTGAAATATCACCGGTGGTCTATGAACTCCTTAACGAAGGTGCCGTCTTGGCGCGCAAACTGAGCGTCCCGTTGTCCGCCGTGTTAATCGGCGACAACATAGAAGCAAAAGCACAGGACCTGATACACCATGGCGCCGACAAGGTATACCTGTTTGACGCTCCGCTGTTCATTGAATTTCAGGATGATTCCTATTCCGATGTCTTGTCACACCTTATCGTTGAAGAAAAACCTGAGATAGTACTGATGGGTGCAACCAATATCGGCAGGTCGTTCGCCTCGCGCGTAGCAGCCCGCATCCGCACCGGACTTACGGCAGACTGCACGGCTTTGGATATTGATCCGACAACAAGAAATCTTATGCAGACCCGTCCGGCATTCGGCGGCAATATTATGGCAACCATCCTGTCGCCGCGGCATCGCCCTCAAATGTCAACGGTTCGTCACAAAGTTTTCAAGCCCGCAGTGAAAGATTCATCCCGCACCGGCACCATCATCAAAAAAGGCGTTAACACCGCTACTATAGTCAATAGAACTAAATTTCTGGGATTTATTAAAGATACGACTGCCAAGGTCAATCTTTCCGATGCCGACATTATAGTATCCGGCGGCAGAGGATTGGGAAAAACGGAAGGGTTTACCCTGATTGACGAACTTGCTGAAGCCCTGGGCGGCGCGGTCGGATCATCCCGCGCGGCAGTTGACGCGGGCTGGATTCCCTATTCTCACCAGGTGGGACAAACGGGCAGAACCGTCAGCCCGAAGATCTATTTCGCCTGCGGAATCTCCGGACAGATACAACATCAAGTAGGCATGGGATCGTCAGAAATCATTGTGGCTATCAATAAGGATCCCAGCTGCCCAATGATGAAAATGGCAACCTTCGCCATCGAAGGCGACCTGTACGAAGTTATCCCCTGGATCATAAAAGAAATCAAAAAAGCACGCGGCTGTCAGATATAACCGCATACATACTGCATCTCCAAAAACCCGAGCGATGGAATCCATCACTCGGGTTTTTTTTGCTTACGCTTGACAACCATACATATGTATGGTATTATTAATAACCAGGGGGAATCATGGAAAAACTAACCGATAAACAAAAAAAAATCGTTGATTTTATTATCCGCGTTAACGCTGATTCCGGCGTGTCGCCAACTATACGGGACATAGCAAAGAGCTTTTCGCTGAGCGTCGGAACGATTCAAGATCATTGCAAGGCCCTGATCCGTAAAGGATATCTCAAACATAATCCCGCAACGGCGCGGGGGATGGAACTATCATTTAGAAAACCGTTGTTGCCGGTTCCTCTGGTGGGCAGCGTACATGCCGGAACGCTGGCGGAAGCCATTGCAGACAGCGGAGAATATGTGTATGTCGACAGCAGCGTTCTCAAGAGCGGCGAATATTTTGCGCTCAGGGTTACGGGGGACAGCATGACCGGTTCCGGCATATATGAAGGGGACCTGATTGTCGTCAGAAAGCAATCAGTCGCTGAAAACGGCGAAATAGTCGCCGCCATGATCGACGGCAATGCCGCGGTTAAAAAATTCCGGCGCCGGCACGGGACTACTTCTCTTGAATCAACTAATCCGGCATACCAACCCATCACTTCAAAAAAAATAGCGATACTGGGAAAAGTAGTCTATTTGACTCGGCGTTTGCACTAGTGTATGGACACCATCATTATTGACGAACGCATTGATGTAGGCGCAGTATTTAAAAAAAACATCATTAAACCGCGCTGGTTTGTTTGGAAGGGGCGCAAGTACGCCATTACAGAAGTTACCTATACCTGGGAGGATACCCAGGGGGCAGCCAGGGTCATGCATTTTGCGCTCAGCGACGGGAACACCTTGTTTGAAGTATCATTAAATCTTACCTCGCTGGAATGGCGACTTGAAAAAAGCTCCGTTGTTTGAGACATACAATGACCAGAACGATTTTGCTTATCGACATGAATGCTTTCTTCGCATCCGTTGAACAGGCGATGAACCCCGCCTTGAGGGGAAAACCGATTATCGTATGCGGACGGGGGCGCACCGTCGTTACCACGGCGTCGTATGAGGCGCGCGTCTTCGGCGTTAAAACAGGAATGAATCTCTATCAGGCAAAACAGGCCTGCCCGCAGGTTATTGCCGTCGAAGGGGACATGAGCAGGTATATTGACGCCAGTCACAACATACAACGCATTGCGCGGGAATTTACGGACCAGGTCGAAATGTTTTCTATCGACGAATGTTTTCTTGATGTTTCAAAAACCTGCAGAAATGAAGTTGACCCCCAGAACATAGCCAGAGCAATCAAACATACGATACGCGAGAAACTCGGAGTAACCTGTTCGATCGGCATCGGGCCGAACAAGGTGGTTGCCAAGATTGCCAGCAAAATGCAAAAACCGGACGGGCTCATCGAAATACGGGAAAAAGACATCCCGGTACTCTTTGCGCTCATGGCGGTTCAAAAACTACAAGGCGTGGGGGTGGGCAGGCATATATCGGAAAAATTGATGAGCATGGGCATAACAACTGCCGGGCAACTGGGTAACACCCCTTTAGAAAAACTCATGCATCACTTCGGTATCATGGGATACCGCCTCAAAAGGATAGGAGAGGGGAAAGACGACAGCCCCGTTGACTCTTCGGGTGGCAATGAACTGATAAAATCAGTCGGACATAGCCACACCTTTCCCCGAGACACGAGAGATATATCCATAATCCGCTCCTATATGATGATGCTGACGGAAAAAGTGGGGCTACGGCTAAGAGAATATGGATTAATGGGAAAAACCGTATACTGCACCATTCGTTTTGGTGATTTTACTTCCTGGGGTGCCCAGCAGGGACTCAAAGAACATATCCGCCAAAACAGGGAGATTTTTTTCGTTGCTGAACAGATACTCGCCCGCGCGTTTCCGTTGTCAAAAGCGGTCCGCCTTGTCGGGTTGAGCATCAGTGATCTAAAACCCCGCGATACCCAGCAATTTCTGTTGAAGGAAATGGAAAAAGACACTACGCTGGCTGAAGCCGTTGACGACATTAACAAGAAATACGGCGTATTCACCATAAAAGCGTCTTCTGTCATACTGTCTGAAAAGTTTGGCATACGGCCCTCCTGCGGGATGGTAAGCAAACAGGCGTTAAAAATAAAGGTTTAGGATGAAATAATGCCTGCAAAAAACTACATTTCATCGCACCAAAGCTTATTTGACAGTTTAGGTCAAATAATATATGATTTTATAATTAGAATTGAACAAAAAAAGACGAAAGAGTATAGGATTCAATGGCCTTATATTACATTACTGAATCGAACTGGAACAGTTTCCTTCATTTGCTCATCACCAAATTTATTGCTTATTCACTGGAAAATCGTGAAGGCAAACTTTTTTGGACGCAGGTATCCGCTGATAAAATGCCCGGGATTACCATCAATCGTTACCGTGCACTCCACTCGATAAAAAACTTTTTTTTCCCTCTTGCCGAAGAAGTAACCCATGAGCCATCCCCCAAAAAAACCGTTCTGATAGGCGTAAAAGCGTGCGATCTTAAACAATTGGAAATTATGGATGCCCTTTTTAGCGGAGGGGTTGTCGCTGATCCGTATTATGTTGCTCGACGGCAGAACACGATCATTATTTCCTGCGATTGCGATGCCTCACTCCCCAGCTGTTTTTGCACAAAAATAAGTGGACAGCCCTATCCCAAAAAGGGATTTGACATAAATCTAAGCTTGGTGCGGGCAGGATATATCGTTGAAACCGGAAGCTCGGCGTGTGACGATCTTATTATGTCAAAAAAACGCCTATTTCAGGTACCGCAAAGTTACCATCTTGCCGAACGGGACCATATCCGTCAAAAAATAACCAAGGCGGTCACCGACAATAATCAGTCCTTTTCGTGGAATGATCCGCGAACATTGGTACAATCAAGCCATGAGTCACCTCAATGGTTGACTGATATCGCAGGAACATGCGTCGAGTGCGATGCATGTCGATTTAATTGCGGCACCTGTTATTGTTTTTTTCTGGGGAACAGTGAAAATAACGGCGAGAAAATGCGGACTTGGGATTCTTGCCAATCGACGGGATACGGCAGGGTTGCGGGGGGAGCTAATCCCCGCAAAGAGAAGCATGAACGATTACGCAATTATTATGCTTGCAAGCTCGTATATCGCCCGGAGAATTTCGATGTGTATGCCTGTTCAGGGTGCGGCCGGTGCATAGAAGTATGCCCAGGGAAAATCGATATTCGCAAAAGCCTTCAAAAACTCTATGAGCATGTTCAAAAGCCCGTATAAATCCATACCGGCAATACTCGAAACCATAATCGAGGAAACTGCCGCCATAAAAACTTTTGTACTGCGTCCGCAGGAGCCCATAATGTTCGATACGGGACAATTCATCGAACTCTCTATACCCGGTGTCGGCGAAGCTCCTTTTACGCCATCTTCTTCGCCATTAGCAACAGACACCATTGAAGTTACCATCATGCGCGCAGGACACCTGACGGAACATCTGCACCGGCTCAAAGGCGGTGAGACTTTGGGGATTCGCGGGCCGTATGGAAAAGGATATCCGCTTGATAAATGCCCGGGCAAAGAAGTCATTATTGTCGGTGCCGGCGTCGGCATAGCCCCCTTGCGCTCCTTTCTTTTACCCTTGATAGCGCAAAAAGACAACTACAGCCGCATTTTAGTTTGCTACGGCACAAAAACACCGGCCGATATCGTTTATAAAGATCAATTCCCTGAATGGGAAAAGGTTCCAGGGCTTGAATTACTACGCAGTGTTGATACTTGCCCCATCGGCGCTTGGGACGAGACGGTGGGGTTAGTCACCTGTTTGCTTGACAAAGTAAAAGTTACCACTGCTTCTGCTATTGCCGTTGTCTGCGGACCGCCCATAATGATGAAATTTACGGTTAAAAAGTTACTGGATATCGGACTTAAACCACATGATATATATGTCTCCATGGAAGGCAATATGTCGTGCGGCATCGGCAAATGCGGGCATTGTCAGCTGGGCCCTTATTTTGTCTGCAAAGACGGTCCGGTTTTCAGTTATGACAAGATTCAAAACATCCCATCACCTTTTGCATAGGATGACCGAGCAATGGACAACATGAAAAAACTTGTTATTGATATTGATGTATGTTATCAGTGCACTGATTGTGTGGCTGATTGTGATTATTTTTACCATCCTCATAACAAGGGATATGTCCGCTGTATGGCTTTGGCGGCACAGGAACATGTTTGTCGCCGTTGTGAAGATTCCCCGTGTGTCTCCGCCTGTCCGCGCGAAGCCCTTGAAAAGGATGCGAACGGCAGATTAAACCGCTCATCTTTGCGGTGTACTTCGTGCAAAAGCTGTACGGTGGCTTGTCCGTTCGGCGTTATTTATCCGCGCATCGTAGAATATTCATCAACCATGTGCGATTACTGCGCGGACCGGTGCACTGACGAACAAACACCCGTGTGCGTAAAATCCTGTACGCAGGGGGCACTGCAATGGCGTGAAGTTTCTGAAGATCCGTCAGCAAATATTTATGCCGTACGCGATGGCGCTTTTTATGTGAGAACAATTAAATGGAAAAAATAAATATTCTTACAACGCTCGTGCAGTATCTTGTTTTTCCAGGATTCCTTTTTCTGGCTGTTGCGGGGTTATTTGTATCATGGGCTGACCGTAAACTTGCGGCCCGCATGCAATGGCGGGTGGGGCCGCCTCTGCTACAGTCATGGTATGATATCAGGAAACTTTTCAAAAAGGAACTTATAATCCCCGAAGGCGGTAACACGCTTGCTTTTATCTGTGCGCCGGTCATTGCATTATTATCGATCATATATGCAGGCGCGAATCTTATAATGATCTTGTTTATGCAGGGACAGATCTTCCCCGGCGATTTATTTGTTTTTCTGTATCTTTTATCGATTCCCTCGGTATGTATGATGCTCGGGGCGTCGGCCTCGGCAAACCCGTACGCAGCGCTGGGCGCAAGCCGCGAGATGAAACTGATTTTAAGCTACGAATTGCCGCTGCTAATCAGCATTATTGTCGCCGCCCTCAAAGCACATGTCATGTCGTTGGGGTTGATCATTCAATTTCAGATGGAACACTTGCCCGCTATCGCCTCTTTGTCGGGGGTTTTGGCAGTGGCGGTTTCTATGGTATGCATTCAGGCAAAAATGGGCATGGCCCCCTTTGATGTCAGCGAAGCGGAAACAGAACTTGCCGGAGGTCTATTTGTCGAATACTCTGGCCCTCTGCTGGCGGTGTGGAAACTGGTTAAAATGATTGCAATGATTGTGTTTCCGCTCTTTCTGGTGCTTATTTTCTGGGCTGGCGGTTCGCTGTCACTGGTGGTTCTTAAATGCGCCGGCATTATACTTATAGCGATAATTGCGCGCATTCTCAGCCCGCGCGTACGGATTGATCATGCACTCACATTCTTTTGGCGCAAGGTGACGCCGTGGGCGATTCTCGCTCTGCTCTTGGCAATCATAGGCATATAGGATTTTTATGGTTAACGCTTTTACCCAATCATTATTTGTATTTCATGCAGCATGCAGTCCGTGCAATAATTGCGATATCGAGATACTGGATATGCTCGCCCCGCGACATGATGTGGAACGATTCGGTATACAGCTTGTCGGATCGCCCCGCCATGCCGATGTTCTGCTTGTTTCAGGCGCGGTCAACAAAAAGGTTGTCCATCGCATCAAACGGCTCTACGAACAAACGGCAAAACCCTGTTTTGTCATAGCCGTCGGCGGCTGCGCGTGTTCTGAAATTCTGTTTCGTGACTCGTACAACACCTGCGGGCCGTTAGATACAATCCTTCCGGTGGATATGTATATCCCCGGGTGCCCGCCGAAGCCGGAAGCAATGATTGCCGGCATAGTTAAGCTTATGGAAAAACTCAAAGGGAAGAAAAAATGATCATTGACGATATTAAGCATTTTTTAAAAGCGCAGATTATCAGCTGTGACGAAACAAAAAAGGGGCAAGTCATTATAATGGTCGCCCCTGACGCAATTGCAACGGCAATTCCCTATCTATTCAAAGATAAATATCTGCGTTTTATGACCATAACCGGCATTGATGTACGCCAATATTTTGAATTATCTTATCATTTCAGCGATGACGGGACCGGAACAATAATCAGTATTCGGACCCGATTAACTGACAAGTCATTCCCGCGGATTGCATCGATAACGCATATCATTATCGGCGCTAACTGGATTGAACGCGAATTGCACGAAATGCTGGGCATTGTTTTTGAAGGACACCCCAATCTCAAACATCTGCTGTTGTCGGAAGATTGGCCTGCCGGCAACTTCCCGCTGAGGCAGAACGGACAATCAGATGGAAAATAAGAAAAATTCTTTTATCCCTATCGGGCCGTATCATCCTTTACAAGAAGAACCTGAATTTTTTAAACTCTTTGTAGAAGGTGAACGGGTTACCGGCATTGAAATCGATATCGGATATAACCACCGCGGCATAGAAAAATTGTCCGAAGCAAAAAACTTCGAGCAAGGCGTATATGCGGTTGAACGCATATGCGGTATTTGTTCAACATCACACCCGTTCGCCTATGTCAACGCCATTGAAAATCTTGCCGGCATAGAGATCCCGGAACGGGCGAAGTATATTCGCACCTTTGTCGGAGAGCTAGAACGGCTCCATTCTCACATGCTGTGGCTGGGGCTGGTGGGACACTTTGCCGGGTACAACACGCTGTGGATGTGGACATGGAAACACCGTGAACCGGTACTGGATATATTCGAACGGATATCCGGTAACCGCCAGCATTATTCGATGATGCGCATTGGCGGTGCGCGAACCGACATTGACAGTAACGATATCCCCTGGGTACTGCAGCAAATCGACACCCTGCAATCAGCGCTCATGATGATATTTGAAACGCTTGCCAACGATCCTGTTTTTGCCGCGCGCACCAAAGGCGTCGGTATATTGACAAAACAGGATATTCAGGACTACGGCGGCGTCGGGCCGCTGGCGCGCGCCTCAGGCGTTGCGTTCGATGTGCGGCGCAATGCGCCCTATGCCGCGTACGGATTAGTTGATTTTGATGTGATAACAGCTGAAACCGGCGATATTTTTGCAAAAGCGGTAGTTCGTATACGGGAGATGCTTGAATCGATCCGCATGATCCGTCAATGCATGGAACACTTGCAAAGCACTGCCGGACCATTTTTCGTCAATGTCAAAGAAATCCCGCCGGGCGAAGGCATCGGCCGTCACGAAGCGCCCCGAGGCGAATGTTTCCATTATATCCGCACCGATAAAACGAACCGACCGGTGCGCCACAAGATTCGCGCCCCGTCGTTTATGAATGTTGCCACTAACCAAAAAGCGGTAATTGGGCAATATATTTCTGACGCACTCTTGATACTGGGCGCGGTTGATCCGTGCTATTGCTGTACGGAACGCATGATAATAGTTAACAAGGAATCGCCGGATCGGATACTGACCGCCAACGATCTCTTGAAGTTATCTCATGAAAAAACAATCCGCCTGCGCAAAGAGGGGGGATATCCTTTGTGATCGAGCTTTATCTCGGGATTCTCCTCTTATTAGGACTGATATGCTATTTGATACCGGTGCGGCACTCATATGCCCTTAAAGCTTTTGCACTACTTGGCGCTGTCTATATCGGCGCACAAATCGTACTAAACTTTCTAACGCCGCCTCTGTCGGCTACCACTTATTTCGCCGGCGGAGCATACCCGGGGTTTTTTGCTTTGGGATGCAGCTTCTTCACTGCTGTGGTCATTATATACTCCCTGTCTTATGCCAGATTCATTGAGGAACTCAACAAGTATTACGCATATATTTTCTGGTGCGCGGCAGTTTCCGTAGGTGCGATATATTCTTGTCATCTGATTATGTTTGCCGTCATGTGGGGTTTGTCAGGCGTTCTTGTATATCTCCTAGCCTCGCTGCAACCTCTTGCCGCCAACGCTGCAAAGAAATCCTTTATCTTCATCGGCGGCTCCGACGCAATAATTATGTTGGGCATACTCAGCGTTATTTTTTTTACCGGAACATTTACCATTGGCGCGTCCCCTATAGATCTTAATCACGCGCCGTTCATTATGCAGATTGCCTGCATCTGTTTTTGTATTGCGGCACTGACAAAAGCGGGGGCAATGCCGTTTCACACATGGATTCCTGACTTCGCCGAAACCGTGCCGCTGAGTATAACCGCTTTTCTGCCGGCGTCCCTTGATAAGATTTTGGGCATTTTTCTTCTGGTAACCATAACAACAAAAATATTTATTATTACCCCGCTTATAATGTATTCGTTGCTGACTATCGGTTCACTCACCATCATCGCTGCGGTGTTTATGGCTATGGCTCAGCATGATATGCGCCGCTTGCTTTCCTACCACGCAGTTTCACAGGTTGGGTACATGGTCATCGCCATCGCGTCGGGCACGCCGCTGGGGATTATCGGCGGCGTTTTTCACATGCTCAACCATACCGTCTATAAGACACTGTTATTTATGTCAGCGGGGGCCGTTGAGCATCGAACACACACCACGCATCTTGACCGCCTGGGGGGGCTTGCCGCTTTTATGCCTTTTACCGCAGCCGTTTGCCTGACCGGCGCTCTGGCGATTTCCGGCATACCTCCTTTCAACGGATTCGCTTCAAAGTGGATGATATACCAGTCCCTGATAACCGCCGCAACAGCGCAGCCATTCACCAGCGCTCGGACAATCTTTTTCCTGGGAGCTGTCATCACCGCCATATTCGGCTCGGCTTTTACGCTAGCCAGTTTTATTAAACTTATTCATGCCATTTTTTGGGGACAGAAAACCCGGACCTATGACCCCAGCGTCGTCAAAGAAGTCGGCATAAGCATGATGCTTCCGATGATGATGCTCGCACTGCTTTGTATCCTTTTTGGTTTACTGCCGGGCTCACTGGCGCTAGGCAAACTCATCAGCCCGGCCTTATCGTCTATCGGCATTTCTATTCCACCGGTTGTCCCGTTCTGGAAAGCCGGTGCGGCAGGACTGCTCATTCTTGCCGGAGTTGCCGCGGGCTTCCTGTTATTTTTCATCACGGCGATAAAGATACGCAAAAACGGAGTATTTGTCGGGGGTGAGGTTCTGCCCCTTGAAGCCCGAGCGCCGGCGATTGATTTTTATCAGACGATTACTGATGTGCCGCTGTTGAACCGCATATATGCAATGGCACATAGAAAATGGTTTGATATATATGAATGGGGAACCAAGGGGATACTCTCCTTCGGACAATTATTGTCCGATGTGCAAACGGGCAGCATGCATACTTATGTACTTTTATGCTTATTGGGATCAGCTCTTCTATTCGCTGCGTTATTGTAGTTGTATAGGAACTTTTAAATTATGACCCTTATTTCCTTTATCATCTGTTTAATGATTGTTGCCGCCCTTTTTGCGATTGAATCGCGAAACATGGTAGCTTCCGTCATCTCTTTAGGCACTGTTGGCCTGGGATTATCTCTGTCATTTTTGCTTCTCAAGGCGCCCGATCTTGCCGTAATACTTCTCATTGTCGAGATTATCACCATGATAACGTTGCTCCGCGCAACCGCTGCGTTTGATACTTGTACAATACGAAGCTACGGCAGGACAACGGAATCGGCGGCTGTTCTGTTTTTGCTCTGTTTTACCGCTATTGCATGGAAAGTGTTTTCATCGCTACCACCATTCGGAGCGCCGGTCATTAAGACAGATGAGATGTTTTCGATTATCCTTTCCGGTGGCATTATTAATCGGGTGACCGCTGTTGCGCTGGGTGTCCGCTCGCTGGAAACTGTCGGTGGAATGGCAGTTCTTCTTATTGCCGCAGCCGGTGTCGCCACGGTGATGCGTGCTGCGTCAAGGAGGAAACCATGAACGGGCTCAGCGATGTCGTAAAAACCGTTAGCCGGTACGCGACCGGACCGCTGGTTATCTTTGGTATATATCTTTTCACGCACGCTGACCGCAGCCATGGCGTAGGGTTTGCCGGCGGACTCATCATCGCATTGACGGTAATGATGCTGATCCTGTCGTTTGGGTGGCGCCGGGCGCAGTACACCCTGCCCCCCGTTAAGGTTCAAACCGCCGGACTTTTTTCACTGCTGGCAATGACGGCAACAATGACTGCTATGACCTATGCAAGCACCATCTGTTTTTCTGTGCCCGCGTTTATATCGTTGTATCCGGTACTAATACAAATGCTCAATGTCTTTCTTTGTCTGGGGACTGCGTTTGCTTTCATTTCAATTTTTTATGTCTTGTCGAGGGGAAAGTAATGGCATTTATACTTGCAATCATATTATTTTCCATCGGACTTTACGCAGTTATCGTTAAACGCAACATAGTCAAGATTATTATCGGCATAGCCGTCATGGGATATGCGGTCAATCTTCTCATGATCATGATTGGCTACCGGGCGGATGGGACCATTCCCCTGGCATCCTACGGGGCGGGCATGGTAACGGTTGACCCGCTAATGCAAGCGGTAGTTTTGACGACCATTGTAATCGGATTGTCGATGACGGTATTTCTGGTCGCGCTCGCCTTACGCTTATACGCAACCTATAACACGATTGATGTTGCGGAAATACGGGAATTAAACGGATGAATCTTTTACCTTTGCTGATCATTATTCCCTTACTGGGAGCAATCATCGTTTTATTGATGCGTTCCTGCGCAAAACCATGGCATGATGCGGTGACATTTATTACTTTGATCGCCCTTTCAGTCATTGCCGTGCTGGTACAGACAGGCGTGGTATCCCACGGCATGATGGTATTTAATCCTGGATCCGTTGTGCCGGGGTTAGGGACGATAGCTGTAGCCGATGGATTGACGGGATTGATGCTCATTACCATCAATACGGTAATTACCTGCATGGTCATATTCTCTATTGACTATATAAATCGATTCGAGGATTCTGCGCTCTACTATTTTCTCATTCTCATGACTACCGCCGGATTAAACGGCGTTCTTATTTCAGGTGATCTCTTTACCTTGTATGTCTTCATGGAGATTGCGGTCATTTCGGCGTATGTGCTCACGGCTTTTACCAACGAGCCGGAGAGTTTGGAAGCATCGTTTAAGTATGCAGTGATTGGCGGCGTTTCATCTTTACTGATCCTGTGCGCGATAGCGTTTATTTATGCTGAAACGGGCTCATTAAGTTTTCATGAAATCGCCATAGCGTGGAACCGCCCCGAGCATTTTCTTACCGTTCTTGTCATGGTACTGCTGATTGTTGGCTTCGGCATAAAATCAACGCTTATTCCGTTCTCAAGCTGGGTCCCAGATGCGTACACCGCTGCCCCGGCCCCGGTGGCGGGCATATTTTCCGGCGCGGTCAGCAAGGTTGTTGGCATCTATGCGCTGATGAGGCTTCTGTATAATATTTTTGGTTTTGACGCTCACATCATGTCGGTCGTGGGGTGGCTTGCTGTAGCCTCGATAATTATCGGCGTCACGCTGGCGTTGTACCAATGGAATTTCAAACGACTTCTGGCGTATCATTCAATCAGTCAGATCGGATACATGATCCTAGGACTATCGCTCGGAACGCCTCTGGGAATTGCCGGAGGGCTTATGCACTTGATCAATCATTCGGTATTCAAGCCCCTATTGTTTTTAAATGCCGGAAGCATTGAACACACTTCAAACGCTACAACCCTGAAGGATATGGGCGGATTGGCGCAGCGTATGCCCGTTACCGGCGCCACATCGCTTATTGCGTCACTGTCGATATCGGGCATCCCGCCCTTCAATGGTTTTTGGAGCAAATTATTAATCATATTTGCCTGTGTGCAATCGGGTAAATTCGGTTTTGCGGTCATCGCGGTGGCGGGCAGTATTTTAACCTTGGCTTCTTTTACAAAAGTGCAGCGATATGCGTTTATGGGACCACTAAACCGTGCGGCTCAATCAATCGGTGAAGCGACCATGCTGATGCGCCTATCGATGATTATACTGACGGTATTATGTGTAAGCATGGGTGTATTACTGCTGCCCGGGGTATACGAGGTTTTCCTTGAACCCGCTGTACGGGCACTGACTGTCGGACGACATTATGGCGTTGCCATTGAGAAACTACTCCAATGAATAAAATAAAACTTTATTATTTTTCGGTGCTGATGTTTGTATGGATCATACTCACCTGGTCGGTGAACCCCTATCAGTTGTTGCTCGGCGCCACGGCATGTATGTTGGTAACGCTTTTCACCAGCGGACTTATCCCGGCATCCATACAGCCATTTACAAAACCAGCAGCGATACTAATACTGTTACGGTACGCCTGCCTTCTTGCGGCCGACATGCTAAAAACAAATATCATCATTGCGGGAAGGCTGCTGCGTCAGCCAGCAAGCACAGAGACAACGATGACCTTCCAATCAACATTGACTAATCCTCTGGCACTGACTCTGTTGGCGAACGCAATATCGCTTATTTATGACACGGCCGTCGTAACGATGGCTGCCCGGACCGGAACGCTACTCATACACTGCACGGCAACGGAAATCGGCGGAGAATCGCCGGTACGTTTGCGCATTGAAAAATATCAGGGTCTTCTGGAAAACATATCATGAAATGCATCCGGTATATATCGATATTACTATTGGTAATCGCCGTCGTGGCGCTAATCTTTTTAACTATGGGTTCATGGCATGAACGGTGGAATTACCTGCTCATATTCAGCGCTTTTATCGCGCTGCTGCGCCTGATTATTGGACCTGCGACAATAGACCGGGTTGCTGCCATGAAAGTCATCAGCGTTATTATCATTAATTTTTCCATCATTATGGGCGTCATGACCAACAATGATTTGTATGTTGACATTGCCATCGCATGGGCGTTTCAGGCATTTATCGGCACACTGATATTTGCAAAACACGGTGAAGGGAAGAACCTCGATGCATAATATATTTCATATTGCCGGATATGTGCTGATAACGGTCGGCGTGGTTTACAACCTCATCGCCGCAATCGCGGTCATGAGGTATTCTTCACCCTTGTCCCGTCTGATAGCATCCACAAAAGCGCTGGCATTCGGAACCGTGTTGGTCATCGGCGGAGCGATTGTTATAAACGGTTGGTCGGCAATGGGAGTTAAATCACTGCTCTGTCTTATTTTTGCCGTTGTTACTGCGCCGGTCGAGGCGCACGCTCTGCTCCGGTCGTGGTACAAATCGGCGGCGACACCTCTGACAACCCAGAATCGCAGGCACCATGAAACTATTTAAACTACGCGAATTAAAACAGGCTTTCACCGCGCTGTTCAATAAACCCTATACAAATAATTTTCCGGCTCAGCCGCATATTCCGTTCCCGCGTTTTCGCGGTCGGCCAGTCCCGAGCGATGATGCTTGTATTGCCTGCGGCGCCTGCGCGGAGGTTTGCCCATCGCGGGCAATAGAGGTTATTAACACCGTAGAAGGGAATATACCGAGCCGCGCAGTAATCTGGCATTATGATCTGTGCATTTTCTGCGGGCAATGCGAACGGCTATGTACGACCATTGACGGGGTAAAACTTTCAAACGAATATGATCTCGCCACAGATGATCGCTCGACTCTTTTTGCGCGCATCGACAAAGAACTTATCCTGTGCGAATCATGCCGTGCCATTATCGCCCCGCGCGCCCAGCTTCTATGGCTTATCAAGCGCATGGGAGCATTGGCATCGGGAAATTTCAATCTGGTTTTTGAGATGCAGAAAGAACTTGGTTTGGTTAGCCGCGCGCAACCTCCCACGCCTGGATTTGCCTCGCGCCAGGATTTGTACCGCGTTCTCTGTCCTCACTGCCGCCATCAGGCGCTGATTTTCAATCAGACAGGGAAACAACCGCCGGCGTTGGATAACAGTTTGTAAAGATACGGCAGAGACACGGCACACCGGATTAATCGGGCGGACGAAACTGTTTGAAAAGGGAATTATTGATATGCATGAACTGGCGATTGCTCAGGATTTTTGGAAAACGATACTTGATAACGCGCGCACTAACCACATAAAGAAAATTACCAAAATATCTCTTATGCTGGGTGAGGCATCCGGGATAGAAAAAGATTTTCTTGAGCATTCCCTGCGCGACCATATTATGCCGGGAAGCATCGCCGCGGACGCCCAGCTCGAGATTACTCTGCTCCCACTTGCTGCATCGTGCAAATCATGCGCAACCGTCATTACCAAAGATATGATGTCCACGCTTGCCTGCCCGCAGTGCGGATCGAGAGATATCGATATTCAATCAGGCAGAGAAACATATGTCGCCTCCATTGAAGGGGAATAGTTTCCGGATTGCAATCCATGGACTGGTACAAGGCATTGGTTTTCGTCCGTTCGTTGCAAACAGTGCCACTCGATACCATATTACCGGCTGGGTAGCAAATACATCTTTCGGCGTTTCGATACTCGCCCAGGGCACACCGCACAATCTACGCGCATTTTTCAATCATCTCAAAAAACACCCGCCATCCCTTTCGAAAATTGACCGTTTTATCATTACTAAGAATACTGCGAAGCGGGTGTGCACATTTTCCATAGTACCCAGTAAAAAATCATTGGTTACCTCAGCTGACTTGCCGGCGGACATCGCGCTTTGCGACGCATGCCGTCACGAACTCAATGATCCCTCTGATCGCCGCTTTCGCTACCCCTTCATCAATTGCACACACTGCGGCCCCCGGTTTTCCATTACCCGCACACTGCCGTACGACCGCCCTTCAACAACAATGGAATCATTTCGCCTGTGCCCCGCATGCCGCACAGAATACGACGACCCACATAACCGGCGATATCACGCCCAACCAAACGCCTGCCCTGTGTGCGGACCGTTTGTACAGCTGGTATCATCACGCGGCGGCCAGAAAATCAAGGCGCTAAACGACACGGCGATTACAAAAACTATTGCGTTATTACAGGCGGGGAAAATTATTGCGATCAAAAGCATTGGCGGTTATCACCTGTCCTGCGACGCACACAATCATGGCGCTATCAATCGATTGCGCAGCAGGAAGAACCGCCCCGATAAACCGTTTGCAGTTATGGTGCCGGATCTCACTGTCCTGCGTAGGATTTGCATTCTCTCCGCTGACGAGGAGAAACTCCTTACGTCCCCGCAGGCGCCCATTGTCATCCTCCGCAAAAAAGTTGACGCGCTGAGGTATCTGCCGACTATAGAAGAAATAGCCCCTAACAACGCATATCTGGGCGTTATGATGCCCTATACGCCTCTTCATGCCGTATTGTTTTCCGGCACCGCTCTCGAAAACGCTGTTCCCTGTCTAATCATGACTTCCGGGAACCGCCTTGATGAACCTATTTGCCGGGACGAGAAAAATGCTTTTACAAAACTTGCCCGCATTGCCGATTATTTTTTGACGCATAACCGACCCATCCATAATCGCTGCGACGATTCCATCGTCCAGATGATACCGGGCACCCGGGATACACAAATACTCCGCCGCAGTCGCGGATACATACCCACTCCTGTTGCATTACCCTCTACACCAGGCGCTCGTCAGTCGGTTCTTGCTGTCGGCGCGGAGCTTAAAAATACTTTTAGTCTTACGCGCGGCGGCAATGCGTATCCATCACCGTATATAGGCGATCTTGACACCCATGAAGCCATGGACTATTTCAATGAATCATTGCAACGATTTTCGCTTCTCCTAAAAGTAAATCCGCATGTAATCGTCTACGATTCCCATCCCGATTATATGTCTACCCGCTTTGCCCGCACACTACTTGGCTCAACGGCACGGTTGCGCGGCATGGCAGTTCAACATCATCACGCACACCTGGCGTCCGTCTGTGCGGAGCATGCCATCGCAGAACCGGTCATCGGTTTTTCATTTGACGGCACCGGTCTCGGCAACGACGGGAATATATGGGGGGGAGAATGTTTTACCGGGCACCCGGGGGCATTTGAGCGGTTTGCTCATCTTGAGTATTTTGCTCTGCCCGGCGCGGACAGGGCAACCAGAGAGATATGGCGTATTGCGGTTTCGCTGGTACGACTGGCCGGGATTGACGCATCCTGTCTTAATCTTCCCCGGAAATTTCACGTGACAACCGTAAACGCCATGATAGAAAAGAAAGTTAATAGCCCCCTTTGTTCGAGTATCGGACGGCTTTTTGACGGTGTTGCCGCTTTGTTGGGGGTCAGGTATGAAGTATCTTTTGAGGCCCAGGCTGCTATGCAGTTAGAGGCACTCGCGGTTTCGCTTCCGGTAGACAAGCGACCGCTAAAAGGATATAATTTCTCGTGTCGCTTTCGTAATGAAATAGACGGTCCGACACCGGTTTCAATCGCTCCGCTTGTCCGGGAAATTATCCATGATAAAAAGCGAAGAAAAACAGATGCATACATCGCCTACCGCTTCCATCTGACGCTTGTTGACATCATGGTAACCGTGGCAAGAGAGATTCGGCGGCGGAAAGCCATAGACAGAGTAATATTCAGTGGCGGCGTTTTTCAGAACAGGTTACTGCTTTCTCTTGCGGTCAAGAAATTAAAAGCTAATAAGTTTGCAGTTGCCTATAACCGTCTCGTGCCGCCCAATGACGGGGGCATCGCCTTAGGCCAGGCATGGACGGCATTGAAAAAAAAATAGGGATAAACGACGGCGAAGCAAGCTTCGCAGCTACAAGAAAAATAAATCCGTCAATTATGCCTTGACAGTGAAATGTAGCTGCAGAGCTTGCTCTGTCGAAGTTGACTTTATGAAAGGTGTTTGAATATGTGTCTTGCTGTTCCCGGAAAAATAATTACTTCTATTACGGACCATATAGCTGATGTTGATTTTGGCGGCGTCGTGCGTTCTGTTCAGTTTAATCTTTTGCCCGATGTCGCAAAAGGGAACTATGTTATCGTCCATGCGGGATTTGCCATTTCAAAGCTTACCAACAAGGATGCAAAAAAAACTCTTGCTCTTTTTAAAGAAATGAATGAACTCTGTGAACCCTGAAATATCACCCTATAACGAACCGGCATTGCCGGCCATATATAACGACCTCCCGGAGCTCACTACTGCCCGCCTTGTTTTGAGAAAAATGCGCCTGACAGACGCAGGCGATATGTTTGCGTACGCCTCTGACCCTGATGTATCCCGTCATCTTGTTTGGACACCGCACCAAAATATCGACGAAACACTCGGTTTTTTGAAATATGTCCTCAGCCGTTATGCCCAGGGGACGATAGAGGATTGGGGCATTGAACATCGCCAAACACGTGCGTTTATCGGCACTGCCGGCTATTTTTTTTATGATGGATTGCATCACCGGGCTGAAATTCATTATTGTCTTGCTAAATCATATTGGCGCCAAGGGCTGATGACAGAAGCACTTCGTGCCATTATCGCTTTTGGATTTCAGCAGATGAACCTTCACCGCATTGAAGCAAAATGTTTTCCGGATAATATCGGTTCTCAAAGTATTCTCCTGAAGCTCGGTATGCAGTATGAAGGGATTATGCGCCAGGGACTCTATGCAAAAAAAACATATCACGATATGCGCTGTTACGCCATCCTTTCATCGGACTCTATAAAGAACAATGAATAGACCCATCACCATCATGGAGGTCTGCGGCACGCACACCATGGCTATTGCCCGCCAGGGTCTAAAAAAGCTGTTTCCGCCCGGCGTGCGTATGGTATCCGGTCCCGGTTGCCCCGTCTGCGTAACCCCGATTGCAGATATCGACCACGCGATTGAAATAGCGAAAATCCCTGATGTCATCATCGCAACCTTCGGCGACATGATGCGCGTGCCGGGCTCATCAACAAGTTTGGAAGCGGTGAAAGTCGCCGGTTCAGACATTCGCGTCATTTATTCGCCTGTAGACGCTCTTGAAATAGCAACCGCACACCCCGACAAAAAGATTGTTTTCATCGGCGTTGGCTTCGAGACCACTTCGCCCGCCATCGCTTCCACAGTCATGATAGCTCGCAAGAAATATATCACTAATTTTTTTGTACTCCCGCTATTTAAAACCGTCCCGGCTGCCCTAAAAACATTGATGACCGCTGACTCTGAGATTGACGGATTTCTTCTTCCGGGACATGTCTCTGCAATCATTGGAATGCGCCCCTATGAATATATCGCCCGCGATTACGGAATGCCCGGGGTTATCGCCGGATTTGAAGCGCAAGACATTCTACGCTCAGTCAATCGCATAGTCGCCATGATACGAACTAAGAGTCCTTCAATCGTCAACGACTACACGCGCGTGGTGCATGCTAAAGGAAATCTTGCTGCGCAAAGAATTCTTGCAGAAGTGTTTACGCCAAATGACTCGCGTTGGCGGGCTATAGGGATAATCCCGGACAGCGGATTCGGTTTTACGGATAAATACCATGTTTTTGATGCCGGCAAAGTCTTCAAAGTAAAACTCCCGCCTACCCGCGAACCAAAAACATGCCGGTGCGGCGCTATAATGATGGGAAAAATGGAACCGCGCCAATGCCCGCTATTTGCCGAAAAATGCACTCCGGCCCATCCCATCGGCCCTTGCATGGTTTCATCCGAAGGCGTCTGCGCAGCCGAACACACATACGGTACTCTATGATGAAGAATTATTCCCACGTTGCAAAAGGGGGACACAGGGGGGGTTGTCGTACTCCTTCGTCCTTATGGATACTAACATGAAAAAACACACAGAATCCATCGGAAAAATAATAACTATGGCTCATGGGGCGGGGGGGCGCTTGACTCATGAACTTATAGAGACCATATTCCGTCCGGCTTTTTCCAATGCGGTACTCAACACTTTAGACGATGCAGCTGAACTTGCGGTCAATCAGGGGCGACTGGCGTTTACTACCGATTCATTTGTAGTTGATCCGCTTATTTTTTCCGGGGGTGACATCGGGAAATTAGCGGTTTGCGGAACTGTCAATGATCTGGCCATGAAGGGCGCACAGCCGTTGGGGATTTCGGTCGCGGCAATCATCGAGGAAGGCCTTGATATCCGCCTGCTTGCAGCAATAACGGCTTCACTAGCTGCAGCCGCTAAAGAAGCAGGAGTCCGCGTAGTAACGGGGGATACAAAAGTAGTTGAAAAAGGAAAAGCTGATAAACTTTTTTTAACGACATCCGGCGTAGGAATCATTGAGCCGGGAACAAAAATCTCGGGAAAAAACGCCCGAATCGGCGACGCCGTTATTATCAATGGCACAATCGCCGATCACGGCGTTGCTATACTTGCGGCACGCAACAACTTTAAGTTCAAAGGAGCTTTTGCAAGCGATTGCGCTCCGCTCAACCACCTGGTACACGCTATGATCTCTACCGGGGAAACTATAGGGGTTCTTCGCGATCCAACACGCGGCGGCGTGGCAACTACCCTGTATGAAATTGCTGAGGCCTCACGCGTCGGGATCATCATTGAGGAAGATCTCATGCCTATAAAGCCGGCGGTTAAGAATGCCTGCAATCTTCTGGGACTCGATCCGCTCTATGTGGCAAATGAAGGGAAACTACTGGCGATAGTCCCGTGCAGCGGAGAAACTGCCGTACTCAAAGCGATGAAAAAAAACGTATATGGGAAAAAATCAACAATAATAGGACGGGTTGTTGCGTACCCGAAAGGTCTATGGTTGAAAACTCAGGCAGGCGGCTTACGCCCCCTGACCATGCTCGAGGGCAACCAATTGCCCCGTATTTGCTAACGCAGACAGGCAGCCCGACTTTACAAATCACAAAATAGGTGGTAAAATAGCATAGTAATTGTAGATTATACTTTACTCTATCTACTTTATACTGATTTTATAATGGGTCCCAAAACAAGGAGCGAGGCGAAATGCAAAATGATATTTTTGGCAAGTGTGTAAAATTTACCAGTGCCCGGGAGATTATGGCTGCGGGTGTCTATCCGTATTTTAAGCGCATTGAATCTGCGCAAGGCCCCGAAGTTATTATTGAAGGACAAAGAAAAGTCGTTGTTTGTTCAAATAATTATTTAGGATTAACTGCTCATCCGAAAGTTAAAGAAGCCAGCATTGCAGCTATAAAAAAATATGGAACCTCATGCACCGGATCTCGATTCCTCAACGGGACCAACGATCTGCATGAAAAAGTTGAACGAAAGTTCGCCCGTTTTGTCGGCAAAGAATCAGCCATACTGTTTACTACCGGGCATCATGCCAATCTTGGCGCATTGTCAACACTTGTCGGAAAGTCAGATATTGTTATTACTGACAAGCTGGATCACGCGTCCATTATAGATGGATGCCGCCTCTCGATGGGGGAAATGGTCCGCTACCGCCATAACGACATGGCTGATCTTGAACGCCAACTGATCAAATACCCTTCAAACGGAAAACTGATTGTTGTTGACGGCGTTTTTAGCATGGAAGGCGATATCGCCAACATGAAAGATATTGTCCGTCTGGCGAAAATATACGGCGCCCGGGTCATGGTTGACGAAGCCCACTCCCTGGGCGTCTTAGGCGAAACGGGGCGCGGTATTGGCGAACATTTCGGCATGGAATCAGATATTGATGTCCTGATGGCGACGGCGTCAAAATCGTTGGCGTCAATCGGCGGTTTTATTGCCGGCCGCGAAGAAGTTATTCATTATGTAAAACACATGTCCCGTTCATTGATGTTTACGGCAAGCCTCGTGCCTGCGGCGGTTGCCGCAATCGACGCTTCACTTGATATAGTCGAAAAGGAACCGGAGCGCATACGCCAGTTATGGGCAAATACCCGAAAAATGAAAGAAGGATTTAACGCGCTGGGTTACGACACCAGAACATCCGACTCACCCATAATCCCGCTAACCATCGGCGAAGACATGAAAGCGTTTCAGATGTGGCGCATGCTCTACGATGAAGGCGTATACACCTCCCCGGTTGTCAGCCCGGCGGTACCCGAAGGTCAGGCGATTATCAGGACCAGCTATATGGCCACTCACACTGACGAGCATCTTGATTTAATTCTTGACGCTTTTGAGAAGGTTGGCAAACAACTAGGGATTATACCCGGAGGTTCTAAACGGGTGAAAAGCAAAAGCCAGAAACACCGTCTAAAAAACGACTGGTCATTCCCGTTTACCAAGGGTCAAATGTCATTGATAACGAAACGATGGATTAAAAACTTGTGGTCATTTAAACAATAATCTTTTTTCATCGCATATTAACTAAAGGAGGCAGTACGATGTCGCCGAAAAAAACCGTTAAAACAGAGGGCAAGAAATCAAGCGTAGTTGCAGGAGTTGCTAAAAAAGCTGTTGCAGCAAAAAAAACTGCAAAAACTACCGGTTCTTTGCAGAAGAAAAGCATCGGCAATGCTTCGTCGTCTCCCTTAACTTCTTTGGCAACAGCGCTTCCTTCAAGCGATGTGACCTATATCATAATCGACTTCCCGATTGAAAACGAAACTGTCTCGGGCCTGCATTATGCAATCCGCATCGGTGCATCGAGCAATGGAATAGTAGAGCTTTCAATTAACAACGGTCCTTGGGAAGGATGCCGGTTTACTGACGGTTATTGGTGGTATGACTGGGGATATTATTTACCCGGAACCGCCAAAATATCCGCACGGCTCGTTGATGAAAAAGGCAAACTATTAAAGCGCGCCTCCGTCCGCAAAGTCGTTGTGGTATAGTAACGCCTGTTTTTCCGGGTTTGCTGTGCCGTATCAGTGTTCAACTTGAGGTTAATTGATTTTGTAGGGGCTGGCCGTGCGTCCGCCCGGCTTTAAGAATGGAAAGAAGTTCTTCTAACAAAACAAATAACCACAGGTAAACTGATAATCGGGCGGACGCAAGGCCCGCCCCCACAGTATCAAGCAAGACAAATCCCGTTGGAACTTGCGGGATTAAGAAAAGAAGCCGACTGCAATCTGGTATCTATATAACGGAGATTCTTTATGTACCTCAAACGAGTTGAGTTGTGCGGGTTTAAATCCTTTGCCGACAAAACAAAAATGGATTTTGAACCGGGAATTTCCGCGGTTGTTGGTCCAAACGGATGCGGCAAATCAAATATTTCAGATTCCATTCGGTGGTGTCTGGGTGAGCAGAGCGCAAAATCGATGCGCTCAAAACAAATGCTCGATGTTATTTTCGGCGGATCACAATCACGACCGACCACCGGCATGGCCGAAGTTACCCTCACCTTTGACAATACCAACAACATTCTTCCTCTTGATTATTCCGAGATTTCCATTACCCGTCGATTATTTCGCAGCGGCGAGAGTGAATATTTCATCAACCGTATACAATGCCGGCTTAAAGATGTGCGGGATATGTTCCTCGATACTGGCATCGGCTCTGAAGGATACTCTATCATCGAGCAAGGAAAAGTAGAGTTCCTTCTGCTCGCTTCCGCTGAAGACAGACGCGAGTTATTCGAAGAAGCTGCCGGAGTCTCCAAGTACAAAGTGCGCCGGGAAGAGACCCTGCGTAAACTGGACAAAGTAGAAATAGACATGAATCGCGTCAACGACATGCTGGCGCTGCTCAAGGATCAAATCACGGCACTGGACATAGCCGCAAAAAAGGCGCGTCAGTACCAAAAACACAAAACTGATCTCAGACGCCTTGAAATTACTTCGCTGGTCCATGCTATCGCACGGGATACCCGTGAAATCGACAGCATTAAAGCGGAGA
The DNA here is from genome assembly GCA_903880015.1 of uncultured Elusimicrobia bacterium. Lineage (GTDB taxonomy): Bacteria > Elusimicrobiota > Endomicrobiia > Endomicrobiales > CAIRNS01 > CAIRNS01. The sequence goes on from CAIRNS010000001.1 coordinate 113,157, forward strand.
TGGATCCTCAAATCCTTACCTATGAAGCCACCAACGCAGCACAGAACCAGGCAGAGGCTGAACTGGCGGATATGCGGGTCATGCAGATACAAAAAGATGATGAATATGTGGCCATCCAAAATGAATTTTCACAAATTAAATCCGACATTAACTTGGCTGATGAACGGATAGTCCAAGCAGAAGAACGCGGTGAAGAACTGACACAAAGGCGGCAGACGCTTACCGTCGAAGTTCAGACAGGCGAACAGAGAATTGCTCAGTATGAACAGGAACTTTTGCAGGTGCAATCCCTCACTCAGTCCCTGTCTGCAGAAGTGCACATACTTGAGCAGAAGTATCAAAGCAAAGAGACAGAAATCGTTGAAATCCGCAGCGCCATAACGAATATAGTTGTCCGCGAGAATGCCACAAAAGAAGATCTTTTCTCGTGCGCGGCCCAACGAACCACTCTCCATAACGACCAAAACCGCCTTATTTCGCTGCAGTCGCATTGCCAGGCACAGATTGCCGCCCTTAAAAAGGACCTTGAACGACTGTTGCAAAATGAAGATCCGATCAATGCTGATATAGCCGTCAAACAATCAGAGATTGATATAGCTGTGGCATCGCTTGAGGGCACCAGAGCCACACTGACCCGTATCCGCGAACAAATGGGAATCAGCGAAGCGAATATCACAACATCGGTAGATTTACAGCGGACGCTCAATGAGAAAATGATTGCGCTTGAATCACGCGCGAACATGATCCGCGAATGGGAGCAAAAAGACCCTGTCCGTGGAACAATGCGCGTGACGATGTCTGCCGCTATTGCGGGCATACGCGGACCCGTCAGTGGATTGATAGACATCGATCCCGGCATGGAAGAAATTGTCGGTGCGGCGCTGGGCGACATGCTTAATTATATAGTTGCCGACACCATGGACGCAGCACAGAAAGCCATACAGCTTCTTAAAGAGACCAACGGCGGCCGGTTGACATTTGTTGTCCTTGAATGCCTGCCTGAACATAGTCACTCAAAACCAATCGCACTGCCAGCAGCAGCCAGATCGTTGCTTGCCATAATACAGTGTGCGCCTGCCTATGAACGGCTGGTAAAGTTTTTATGCCAGAACACCATGATCAATGGAACGGAAATATACGCCAATGCCGTCGTCCAAGGTGGCAGTAAGATATCATTTGACAAACCGGTGCTCATCGAGGGGCAACTGCATCAGTTGACACAAGATACCGAAAAGATCCGCCATGAACTTACGCTTGCCGCCGGCAGCATGAATGAGCGGAACGCTACACTGGCCGCACTGCGCGATGAATACCGCGCCGCGGAGATGGAATGTCAAAAGATTGAACTCCATAACGGATGGATGGAGAAACAGCTTGCCGACAAGCGCGAGGAGCGCGAACTGATATTGACAGGCATTTCGCTTAATAAGCGGGATATATCCGAAAAGGAAATCGAAGAACAACAGGTAATAGAGCAACAAAATATTATTGCGAACAAACTCACTGAACTTCTGTCGCGCGAGCAATCATTGAACGAGGATCTTCTCCGACATGAAACAGATCAACATACGCAGCGGACTCAGGAAGAATCGGTTGCACCGCTACTTACTGAGGCAAAAGTTGTATGGGCTACACAATCAAGCGAACTATCGAGTCGCCAACGGGAAGAACAAAAACTGAGCGAAATGACCGCTGATACGCGACGCCAAATAGAACAATACCGTCAGGAACTTTCCTCGATTGACGCCAAAACGGTCGAGCTTGCTGCCGTGCGGTCCGCGGAAAGCACTCATCTCATCGAACTCAGAGTTGCCCAGACAACAAAAGAACGCCAGGTTCAGTCAACCTACAACGAACGGCAGGGATTTCTTAAGATACTTGATGAAAAAACCGGCATAATCGTTGAAATGCGCCAACAGGTTGAAGCTCTTAAACAGGAGATTCACAACCGCCAGATGGACTTGCGCAGTTTTGAACTTAAACTCCAGTCCAGTCAACAACGGTTATCGGAAGAATACAGCGCTGTATATGAAGAATTGAAAACTGAGTTTCTTGCGTTGGCGGTCAACGAAGAAGAAGTCACGCGTCTTAAGCGAAAAATTGATGCCATGGGTGCGGTCAATCTGGCGGCGCCCGAAGAATATACGGCGCTTGAGGAACGGTATAATTTCCTTTTGACGCAGCAGCAGGACCTCTTAAAGGCAAAAGAGGATATGCTGGAAGTTATCGCGAAAATTAATCACACTACGCGCGATCATTTCAAACAGACCTTCGACAAAGTCCGCGAGAACTTCCGTATACTGTATCATCAACTCTTTGAAGGCGGAGAAGCTGACTTGGTACTGACTGATGAATCCAATCTCCTCGAAACAGGTGTCGAGATTATGGCTCAACCTCCCGGAAAGAAATTGCAGAATATTACGCTTTTGTCCGGCGGTGAAAAGGCCCTGACTGCGATTGCACTGCTGTTTGCTTTTTTCATGGTGCGCCCTTCGCCGTTTTGTATTCTTGACGAAGTTGACGCCCCGCTTGATGACGCCAATATCGGCCGCTACATAAACATGATCAAATCATTCGCTGAACGGTCGCAGTTCCTGGTGGTAACGCATAACAAGCGCACCATGGAAATGGCTGATGTGCTTTATGGCGTTACGATGGAAGAATTAGGCGTCTCGAAAATTATATCGATCAAGCTGAAGAAAATAAGCGAGCTGGCTGCTGTTTGACAATGCGCCGCATAACACTAGGACCTATTTCGTGCCTATTGTACAGTTGCGCTGAAGCTCTCGAAGAAATATCCTGCCTTATTGAAAGACGGACTCCCGGCCAGATCGTTACCCTTAACGCACTGATGTATAATTATGCACTCGGCGACGGCGCGCTGGCACGGTTAGTATCACATGCAGCAATAGTTGTCGCAGATTCTGTAGGGATTACCTGGGCAGCACGGCTAATCAACAATGTATCCGCCCCCAGGACGCCGGGGATTGAACTAATTCTCGATTTGTGCGCACGAGCGGCTACAAGGCACTATTCAGTTTTCTTGCTCGGTTCCCGCGCGGGAGTAGCTGACAAAGCAGCCGCTCAGATACAGAATCTGTTTCCCGGCATAGTTATCGCTGGGACACATCACGGCTTTTTTAGTGCCTCTGATGAAGGATCGCTGTTTGAAGCCATTCGAACGGCGCGACCGCAGATACTTTTAGTAGGACTTGATATTCCCCGGCAGGAAAAATGGATAGCTGAGAACCTCGTAAATCTGGGAGTACCCGTTATCATCGGGGTGGGAGGCAGTTTTGATGTCATTTCAGGTGACCTTACGCGCGCGCCCCGATGGATGCAGCGGGCAGGCATGGAATGGCTGTTTAGATTCATTCAACAACCATGGCGGTTAGTTCGTATCAAGGATCTCCCGATTTTCGTCGCTCATATTCTTATGTTAAAATTCAAGGTAACCTACTATGCAAACAAAAGTTAGTTTAATTAAATGTGAAAACTATGATTTCACGGCGGTAGAAGCAGCTGTGCGGCGGGCAGTGGCGCTTATCGGCGATATTTCTACCCTTGTTCGTCCCGGTGAACGAATACTCATCAAACCAAACCTGCTCGGCGCAAAAGAACCCGATCGTCATATAACTACTCATCCTGAAATAGTCCGGGCAATTGTGCGGATGGTGAAGAATGCAGGCGCGACTCCAGTGGTTGGCGACAGCCCCGGCGGAGCCATCAAAGGCGTAGAGCGCGTATGGGAAAAAACAGGGATGAAACAGATGGCGCTTGAAGAAGGCATTGAACTGATTAATTTTGAAACTGCGGGTTCGCGCGAGATAAAGATCAATCACCCCGGTGTCCCTACAATCCAGGTTTCCAAAGCCGTACTTGATTGTGACGGCATAATCAATGTCCCCAAACTGAAATCTCACGGACTAATGATATTCACCGGGGCAATTAAAAATTTTTATGGAATAATTCCCGGGCTTCGGAAAGCCACCTATCACAAACTCGCTCCGCACCCCGATGAATTCGGTGAACTTCTCGCGGAGATATACGGCACCGTTTTGAGCAAAATCCGCTGTACTGTTATCGACGGAATCGTTGCAATGGAAGGCAATGGCCCGAGCTCCGGCGATCTGCGCAGGATGGACCTGATTGCGGCATCCCGGGACGGCTTGGCGCTGGATACGACGCTCACGCGCCTACTGGGGTTTGACCCCATGAAAATCGATATGCTGCATCAAGCGGCACGCAAGGGGTTAGGCGAGTTTCAATCGTCCCGCGTGGAAATTGTCGGCGACGACATTACCCAGTTCCATTTTTCCGGATTTAAATTTCCTTCCAATTGGTATATTAAACTGGTGCCGCATTTTTTTGTTAATATACTCGGAAAACTTATATGGCTTAAACCTCAAATACAATCCAATCAGTGCAGGAACTGCATGCTCTGCGTAGAGTCCTGTCCGGTGAAAGCAATCGTCAGCACTCCACCGGGAAAACCTGTCGTGGTGTTGAAGGACTGCATCAGCTGCCTTTGCTGCCACGAACTGTGCCCCTATAAAGCCATTGAACTCAAGAAAAGCATGCTTTCGAAACTGCTTATTAGACAATAATGAGGAATATCTCACAGATAGATTCATGAAAAGGCTTCAGCATCTCATAGAATATATAGCATTGAATGGATTTGCAGTCGTCATTCGCCTGTTTCCGCTATCTTTTGCCCGGCGTGCAGCGAAACAACTGGGAAATTTTGTTTATTGGTGTATTCCCATCAGAAAACAACTCGTCCTCGAGAGCCTTGCGTTAGGATTCCCCGAAAAAGATTCGAAGGAATTGCATGCTATCGCGCGAGGGGTTTACCGTCAATTCGCATTGACTATGATGGAATTATTGTTCTTTCCTAAATTTACTTCAGCCGACATCGGAAATATGGTAGATATGAGCGGGCTGGATGTACTGCAAGCTGCCCGTACCGGTGGCAAAGGAGCGGTGATCGTGGGTGCCCATTTCGGCAACTGGGAACTTATGGGAGCCGCGGTCGCACGGGTTTATCCGCTGACTTTTGTTGTCGGTCAACAGCAGAATTCTCAAGTCGATGATTTGCTTAACGCATACCGTACGGCAAAGGGCGTCAAGCTTATCCCCTTGAAACTGGCTTTACGGGGGGTAATGAAAACGCTCAGGAACAATGAATTCATCGGTATTCTCGCAGACCAGGACGCTCATGAACAGGGGGCGTTTGTCCCGTTTTTTGGCCGTCCCGCATCTACACCAAAGGGCCCTGCACTGTTCGCTTTACGCGCCGGGGCTCCGCTGATTATGGCAACCATGTTCAGGTCTGGCAACAAGTTCAAGGCCGTTTTTGAAACCGTTCCACGGCCCGCACCGTCAGGAAACGAAGAGAACGATATTCAAACATACACAGCCGCTTTTACAGCCATACTTGAACGTAACACCAGAATCAGTCCGGACCACTGGTTCTGGCTTCACCGCAGATGGAAAACAAAATTAATAGGGGGAAATCATCATGCAGAAAAATCCGTTGCAGTTCGCGCTTGAGTTTGAGCAAAAAGGTATCGAAATGTATATGAAGCTCGCTGCGCAAACCGAGAATCCACTAGGCAAGAAATTATTTTACTCGCTTGCGGTCGAAGAAGTAGAACACGCCCGCAAGATAGATTTTCTCTCAGAGGACCTCAAAAAGAAAACAGGATCATCGCCCCTGGACTCAGCTCGGCTCCCCGATGTTTCCGAAGTGATTAAATCGTTTTTTATAAATGCTGACAAAGAATCATTACGAGGCAATGTCACCAATGTGGCTGGTTACGAACTTGCGTTGAAGATGGAACGCGAAGGATACGCCGCCTATCAGGAATTCTTGAAAAATGCCGCCACTGCCGAAGAAAAGGAGTTCTTTTCTTTTCTTGTTGCTCAGGAAAAACAACACATTGACGCTATTGCCAATGTCTATGCATATTTGACCGGATCGGAAGATTGGCTTCAAAACGACGAAAGCAAGACATGGAACTGGATGAATTTCTAAATTATTCATATAGTCTTTCTTTTTATATTTAAGCGACCATGGTGCGACATGATTAAAGGCGGATAATTATGAATTTTTCTCATGTAAATCTTTTGATGATTGCGGCAGCTGTCGTAGCGGTTTCTTATGGCGGGGGTTTGTTCCTGCGAAATGTTATTTTTTATTTTCTGCGCAAATGGTCTGAAAAAACTGAAAATGTTATCGACGACATTATCATTGACCGCAGCAGCTCATACATCTTGTTTTTTTGCGTGCTGTTCGGGATGTACATAGCAGCCTATATTATGCCCTTAAACGCGATGACCCAGCAGATGGCCCTGAAAATCATTGTTGGATTAGGGATGGGTGCTGCCACGCTGATGGTAGCAAGCATGGTTTATGGCATCATAGATGCATATATGATGAAAGAAGCGCTCAATCTACCTCATACGAGTTTAACTCAAAATATCATCCGCGGCATAATTATTGCCATAGGCGGACTGGTCATCTTGTCGCATTTCGGCATAGCGATTACGCCACTGTTGACCGCTCTCGGCGTCGGCTCATTGGCTGTCGCCCTGGCGCTTCAAGACACTCTGACAAACCTCTTTGCCGGATTTCAGATTATTGCCTCAAAACAAATCAGTTCGGGTGATTATGTTAAAACTGATACAGGACAGGAAGGTACCGTCATCGACATCGGCTGGCGCAACACCCGCATCAAACAGCTCGCCAACAATGTTATTATTATTCCGAACTCTAAAATTACCGCTTCAATAATTACTAATTGCTCTTTGCCGGACAAGGAAATTGTTTTTACCGTATCGGTGGGCGTCGCCTATGAAAGCGACCTGCAAAAAGTCGAAAAGGTAACCATTGAGGTTGCCGAGGCAGTTCTTGTTGCCACCCCCGGCGGTTCAAAGACATTCAAACCACTGGTGCGTTTTTCGTCCTTCGGCGATTCTGCAATCAATTTCAATGTTATCCTGAGGGCACTCGACTTTACCGACCAAGGCCTTCTTACGCATGAATTTATTAAAAACCTCCATGTTCGCTTTAAAAAAGAAGCCATTGATATGCCGTTCCCGCACAGAGTAGTTCATCTGAAGAAATAGATTATTTAAAGCGGAGATATTTTCATGACACTCATTTTCTGTGTTGTATTAGGGCTCGCCGCCGGGGTACTAAGCGGACTCATGGGAATCGGCGGGGGACTTATACTCATTCCCGCACTCATATTTCTTTTTGGGTTCTCTCAGCACCAGGCCCAAGGAACTACCCTCGCCCTTATGGTGCCCCCTATCGGGATTCTCGCTGCATGGACCTATTACAAGCATGGATTTGTAGACCTCAAGATAGCCGCTTTTATCTGTATCGGCTTCATCATCGGCGGCTTATTTGGCGCTCAATGGGCGATTACCATCCCCAAAGAAATTCTCCGCAGGATATTCGGCATTATCTTTCTTCTCATTTCTCTGCACATGATATTTACGAAATGATTATTAACGGGAAACAACCAACAACAATCCTGGAATACTAACCATGAAAGTTGCTTTAATCCTCTGCCCATCCTTATATAAACGACTTCCACTTAACGGCATCGCATATCTTTCAGCCTACTTAAGGAACCGCAGGCATGCAGTAGATGTCATTGACTGCAATGCGGAATACGAATGGCCTAATAATGACAAAGAAAATGTTTGGCAGAATAAACGACATATCGATAACTTCACTTCCATCAATAGATTATTGTTTGAATCAATAGTCGATAGAATAATTAAAACCGATGCACCCGTTATCGGATTTTCCGTCTGGGCTTCCACAAAACATATAAGTTTATATATTGCGCGCCTGATCAAAGATCGAGATACTAAAAGGCTGATTGTTTTCGGCGGACCAGAATGCAGTTTTACTGGCGAGGAACTTATCAACAATGATGCAGTGGACATTGTTGTCCGCGGTGAAGGCGAAGTAACACTGGCTGAGATTGTCTCACAAATGAACACATACGGAAAAGTTAACTATTGCAAGGGTGCGATAGTTAAGATAGACGGAGCAATAGTAGATGGCGGATTTCGACCGGAAATTGAGGACCTAGATTCACTCTCTTTCCCTGACTACAGCGATTTTTGCCTGAATAAATATAATGCTGACCATGCTTTGCCAATCTCGTTTAGCCGTGGCTGTTTGCGGCAGTGTGCCTTTTGCAATACCGCGACTACATGGAAAAAATTGCGATCACGAACTGCGCAGAATGTGTTTGCCGAGATGGTTCATCAGTTGTCTTTGTTCCCGACTACAAGAAAATTTGAAATTGATGATTCTGCATTGAATCTCAATATTCGTTTATTAAACGATTTAAGCGATCTCATGATCTCCGATGGCATGGCCGTTAATTGGGGGGGCAGCGGACTCATAAGAAAAGAGATGAATGCTCCTTTGTTGCAAAAAATGGCGCAAGCAGGATTTAATTGTATCGGATATGGTTTGGAGAGTGGTTCTCAAAAAATTGTGGATTTGATGGGAAAAGGATTTTTGATGGATGATGCAGAGCGAGTGATTAGAGATACTTTTAACGCCAACATTGAGGTGATTGTGGGCATTGTCATAGGATTCCCCGGAGAAACTGAGGAAGATTTCATGGCAACACTTCATTTTCTTGAAAAAAATAAAAAATATTTGTCATGGGTGCATACACCCAGTGAATGCTCTATAGGAGGCAATAGCTATTTACAGCGCAATCCAGAACGATTTGGCGTATCAGCCGAGTCTTTGCGATTAGGAGGCGCTCAAGGGTGGACATCATTGGACGGCACATCAAATACTCATGAAGAACGCGAGAGAAGGATGGTTTTATTTGATCAATTCCTTGATGCTCACTCAATATCGCAAAAACATTATACGACGGTAGTGAAGAAACAATAGATTATTGTTACCTGTTCTGGATAATTTCTCAACCTAACATCTGCCTTTAAATCCCTTTAAAAAAAGCCCACCACCAAAATCGGATATTCTGTAACCCTATTAATTTAAAAAAGATAGTAATGAATTGCCAGATTCATTGTCCATTCAATGCCGTCTACGCTGACATCGTCGGATTTCAAGGCGATTACGGTGGGGCAAAAATCCATCATAAAACTGAGGTTTTTTGCCACAAAATATTCTCCGCCAACAAATAATGAACCTTCGTACCCGGCGCCATGGATGTCAAAGGTATCGAATTCTATCCACCCGCCTTCCAGCCCGGTAAACAACTTGATATTTTCTGACCGCGAGAAGTTCCAATACAACCTGCCGGCGTACACCTTAATGCCTTCAGCCGCGGCGTATCGCGCCTCTGTAGCGAATCGCGGCGATAGATTGCCCTTAACGCTGACATACGGCCAGCCCAGGCCGATGCTCAGATTGCCCTCGGCAAAAAGCATCGTGGCATTAAATATCATGAGGATAAGCATTACCGTTCTTTTCATTTCTTCCCCGTATTTTGCAAATTATTATGGAATTTTGGCCACGGAGTACTTCCTAATGTTCCTAAACTATTTATTGCATACAGTTTATTATCATATGAACCAACATAAATGATCCCATCTGAACCTATTGCAGGGGAGGAATAATAGATACTATTCCCCGTTAAAAATTCCCATTTCTTGGTGCCGTCAGGATTTATGGCATACAGTTTATTATCATTTGAACCGACATAAATCGTCCCATCTGTATCTATTGTTGGGGAAGAGTAAATAGTGTTACCCGTTAAAAATTCCCATTTCTTGGTGCCGTCAGGATTTATGGCATACAGTTTATTATCAGTTGAACCAACATAAATCGTCCCGTCTGAACCTAGTGCGGGGGAAGAATATTGGATACCATTACCCGTTAGAAATTCCCATTTCTTAGTACCATCAGGATTTATGGCATACAGTTTATTATCAGTTGAGCCGACATAAATCGTCCCATCTGAACCTAGTGCGGGGGAACTATTAACCCTATTCCCTGTTAAAAACTCCCACTTCTTTGTGCCATCGGAATTTATGGCATACAGTTTATTATCATTTGAACCAACATAAATCGTCCCGTCTGAGCCTATTGCGGGGGAAGAAAAAGTGATAATATTACCCGTTAAAAATTCCCATTTCTTTGTACCATCAGGATTTAGGGCATACAATTTATAATCATATGAACCAACATAAATCGTCCCATCTGAACCTATGGCGGGGGAAGAAGTGATATAGTTACCCGTTAC
>CAIRNS010000002.1 GCA_903880015.1 uncultured Elusimicrobia bacterium
AAGCTCCACGAAGGGCGCTATAAAACATTCATCTATCGGCCGCACCGCCGCCATCAGAAATGCCGGAGGAACCCCTTTGAATATGCTAAATATTTGCCGTACAATCTTCTCCAGCAACCGGCTCGATTCCAAGGTGGCTGCAAGACGTTCATCAATTTTCCGGGATATCCCTGCATCCGTCACATACGCGCCGAAATGAGGATCATGCTGGAAGTGCGCATCACTTTTTCGAATGACTTCTCCATCAGAGTTCGTCTCAAAGAGTCCGACGCCGAGACCGGTGCCCGGCCCCAGATAGAGCATCTGAGCACCAACGATTTTACGACCTCCCCGCATGTAGCCGGCAAGTCCTTGGGCAATGGCGTCATTGCACCAGGTGGCAGTGAATCCGGTAAATTTGCTTGCGGGGTCCACATTGTCGAATTCTTTTCCTGTGCCTATATTGGGACAACTGCCCGGCGTTATACGACCTTTCCCGTCGTCCTTGCCGGGATGAGATATGCCAATATGGAGGGAAACGATACCATCCGCGAGAAGCGATTGTTTCAAAATTTCGACTTTGGCATTTATCTGTTGGTAATATGAATCAGGCCCCTGTGAAGCGTCCGCAGAGAAAAACTGCATCGGGAAAACCTTCACCATGTTCCCGTTGGCGTCATACTGCACGCCGGCCATTTTGACCGTCGTCCCGCCAACATCAACCCCTATGACAATCTTATTGCGACGTTCCTCAACAGCAACCAGCGACGACGCACCGATGATACTGGTCTCCTCAGAACCCTCTACGAACAAAAATTCAAATTTTTTCCCCGCGGTGTCCGGCAAACGATCAAGCTCTTTGCGCAAATTTTCCGTCAATATCCCGCGGATAAGCGGACTGTTAAATATTCCCCCGCCAAACACGATAACCGATATATCCCCGAACCCGACAACCGGGGTTATCTCGCCCACATAATTACGCATATCGCCACGACGCAACCGTGATACCAATACCGCATAGCCCCGCGCCTGCAGCGCAAGAATATTCCTGACCATAGCGGCCTGGTCGGGATAGGTGTCTCCGTTCTCCAGGATCCAGTGCAAGAAACGACCATTGAACTTCGTGCCGCCGAATACCGGTAGCAGTACCGTAAATGGCCCCTCCGCCCCATATGCCGCATCGACTCCCGCAACCAGCTTCATGAGAGCGGTGGTGAAAATCACATTCTCTGCGATCGGTCTGTCTATCGTCCATTTAAATGTTCTGTACACCGGAACTGCACTGCCCGCCCTTTTGAACTGAGTATCCAAGACCGCGGTAAATGCAAGAGATGATGTTGTATCTTCTTGGGCGGGCCCCTCCGCCGTGCCGGGTTGCCCGACGGGCTGGCGGCTCGGGTTCCATGACACTGTTCCCTTCTGGAACGTTACATTGTACGCTGCCTTTAGTTGCAGCCATGTGTACACCGGCAGCATCAGGGTCACTAAGACGATAAAATAGCGAAACGGCATGTTCAAAACGGGGATATCGCGGATATAATCTTTGATTGATTGCAGATTCATTTTCAACAATTTTTCGCTGGTAAAAAATCCTATAGCAATCTGCAAACTGCGCATTTCCATAACGCTGTATACTTTGTGATTAGCTATCCTGTTTGCCTCTGCGCGTCCGCGATATGTCCGCCACACGCGCGCCAAGCCCCGCGCTTTCCGCGGGTCGAGTTCCGGTTTTTCAATAATCAGCCGGGCGTACTCCCGCTCCCGGACCGTGTCAAGATTCCCTTCCGATTGCCGCAGCTGGCGGCCCCGGACATTATTAAATTCTTTCCATGTTTCCGATACATGATACCGTATGACGGCTTGCGGCACAATGGCGATGTGCGGTGCGCCTGCGAGTATAGAAACGCCTACGTCATCGTTGCCCAGGGGGGAGGTGATGTTCATGTCGCGGAACACTTCTTCGCGATTTGCCCCCATCCAAGTCCCCCCGGGGACAAACCCCATGAATTTTCCCCGTCCGTTATGCGCCTTCCCGCCGAAACCATAATAGATTGCGTGTTCCAGAATTGACCAGAAAGCCGCTTTTTCCAGCTGTTCCTTTTGCGGCTGCAGGTTCGCGCCGGCAAGTTTGACCTCGGGCTCCGCATCCAGTTTTGCCCATAAACTGGTCAGCACGCCCTCTTCCCAAATGATATCAGCGTCGGCAAAAACCACGCGGTCCCCGGGATATCCCATGAACTCTACATGCCGCATCAGCGATTCTAGTGCGAATTTTTTCCCCGGTTTCGATTCTTTCAGAATATCCAGGTGGTCGCCAATACTCACCTTATGGCGAGTATCAAAATATTCCATATCCAGGGACATTTTCTGCCGCGGTAATATATGATTGCCTCGCTCTGCAATAAACCGCTGTACCGCTTCAAAGGTTCCGTCATTGCTGTTGTTATCGCCGACGATAAACTTTACCAGAATATCGGGATGTTTCTGCTCGAAACGAGCCGCTTCCTGAAGCATGGCTTCCAGCGTGCGCTCAATAGTGCCTTTTTCATTGCGCGCCGCAATAATCACCGGCAAAACATATTTTTTCCCGTCAGGCATAGTAACGCGCTGCACGCCCCGTTTGTCCATCGTCCCATCCATATGGGACAGGAGCTCGCCCAAATAATAGGTCACCTGTGAATGGACAAACGACCAGCGGACAACGCCGTCTTTCGCCAGTGAAAGCATGCCCAGCGCCACGAGGATCTCGGCGCGCATAGTCGAATCTATTTCCTTAGAATACTCTCCCGCCCTCAAAGCGGCGGTTATGCTGGCCAGCTCTTTATCAGCAAATGAAAGATCAAGGGAGTCGATCGCAAGTGCAGACAACGCTTTTTCCACATGTGCGCGCTCGTGTGCGAGGGATGATTCGTTGTCTAACTGATTGTTATAGGATTGGTTGTACTGAGCTATGCCTTTCAGCAACAGCGTACTGCCCGCGGGTCCGGCGAGCGGAACATCAAGAACTCTCGGAAAATCCGATGGAGGCCCGACATTCACGGAAAGTGCAACCTCTGCAATCGCCAGCGAATCTTTGCTGTCGGCCCGGGTAAAACTATTCCCTATAAACAGAATAGGGAGGAAGCGGAAGGGGCCCATCAAACGCTTGAGCTGCTTAGTGCCGAATGTTTTTCCCGTACGGCCCGCAAGACCGACATAGACGGAGAGTTTGCCGTTAACCTCAATAGAAAGTTTTCCTGCATGGGGGATATTTTTTAATTTTTCCTTCAACGCTTCCGCGTACACACGGCGGTCAATGCCGTCAGAAGCCATGGTGCCCCATGCGGCGCGGCCATACCGGCCAAGCGGTGAAAAATAGATTTGCCCAATCTCCCCTCTAGGGTTTTCACTGCTCGAATCATTAATCATGGGGTCAGCGGAAAGCTTAGCGAGCATGATATCCATTAATTGGTTTACCGCGATGGCTGCCTGTTCCGGTTGAGCGTTGATATCGACGAGATCATTGTCGGTAACGATACCCTGCATATCCTTTTCCAAATCAGCGTATGAAAGAGTGCCCTCCCCGCTAATCACCGCTTGCAAGTCCGCACGCAATACGGGAACCGTCGCTTGCAGGGCGGTGCGTACCAGCGGTGCGTGTTCAGCGGCCACAGCGCGTATCGCTTCCTTGATATTATCGGCGGTGCCTGCCCCCGCAAATGAATCAATATCGTCGCAAAACACGCATACATAGTCTTGCTTGTTGTGATCCCACCGCCACACCTGTGTACCGTTGGCGCATACAATGGGGATGTTATGGAAATAATGATCCCAGCGCTCAGGAGGGATATGGCGCTTCATCGGTTCTATAAAGCGACCGTTGAGGAGCGCCATACTATTGCCTGAATTGATGCCGAACCTACCGTTGCCCATGCCGTCCAATATGCCCAGCAGTTCATCCATTTTCTGGTCGGTTATCGGTGCGCGGTCAGCGCCGTTGAGGGTTTCGTTGAGATCGGAAAGAATGAATTTAACGCCCCGCGGAAAATAGGTGCGCAACTGCGGCAACAACGCGGAGGTAATCCATGTGTCCCCAGAAACCGGCTCGTTATCGGCATGTCTTGACAGGTCGATGAATCGGGATTTTGCTGACTGAATGATTTTATTTATTACCAGGAAAAAAGCAATCCTGTCGGCACGGATGGCACGCTCTTGTTGCGGCTTTTGCAGATAGCGCGCGTTAAATTCCTTTAATCGCGCATTGAATTCTCTGAGCTTGGCGGGGGTGGCGGGCTTTAGGTATGCAATTGACACATGATTGATGTCGCCCGTTCTCCATTCGGCATCCATACCGTCGGCTCTAATGGCTGCGCCAGCCGTTTCCCGGATTTTCTTGACCTGCCCGCTGCGGACCCTCAGCTTTATGACCACAGCCATATTAGGCATCAGTTGCGCGCCGATAATTTCATACTCCCACGGATCAAGACCCAAATTTCTGATGGCATCTTCTATGTTTGCAAAAGCTGACTGTTGGCGGGCGGAAACTTTGTCCAGCGGCACAGAGCCGACCTGTGTCGTATGCAATTGTCCGACAGGCATATATCCGACCTTGTCAGTTACCCCCATGGCATCAGGTACACCGGTATCGCCCAAAACTTGCCGCAGAATCGCCTGGACCGCTAAAACAACTGCTCTGAGTTCTTTTGAATGTTCAAGAGGGACAGCAACGAACACACTTTCCTGCGGTTTTTGCAATGACCCCGAAGCAGCGAGCTTAGCTGCAATCGCATCATCGCCTTGGGCAAGAAATCTGTCCGTTTCATCCTGAATTGTGGCCATATTCCCATCAAGCTTTTCATTGTATACCGCCACTGCCCGCTGTTCCCGCGATGCCGCGCGAGTTGCGGGCAGGAGTCCTTCGCCAAATAAAATCTCAACGCCGTTTTGAAGAATCGGCATGCCAAGGAGCGCCGTGATGAATACATCTCCCTGGGCGCGGTCAACAAGTGCTGCGTGGTCCCGGGCGCCGTCAGCTATGCCACCTTGAAGGAAAGCGGGCAACCGCGCAATATCGTTTAAGTCCGTTCCCGACGATGCAATGAGACGCTGGACATCAGGGTCGCTGGCTATTTTCCAGACAAGCCCTTCCTCGCCCCACCATCCGAGCGAACTGCCGGAATCAATGACAGCGCGCGCGAGATCAAGAATAATTTTTGCTGCCAGGTCCGAATTCGGCAGAGCGCGTATCTGATCAGTTGCCAGCTTGCCGGCCGCGTTGACGGTCGCAAGAAAGTCGTCAGCAGAAATCTTTTTATCAGCAAGAGCTTGATTCGAATCTTCTATTGCGGTGAATACCGCGCCTTGACCACGAAGAATAATTGTTTTCCCGTTAATTTCAATGACAGCTTCTGACGGATTCGCTGAAATGACTTTGGCGCCGTATGAGGACCCCAGTGCCAACTGCAAGGCCTGCGAGCCGAACACCTGCGCCTGTTCACGGGCGAGGCGTTGATAGGTTACTCCGGCAGAGCGGGTGTCCTGAGTCACATTCGGGGTAATCGTTACATACGAAATCTTTTTTTGAGCGAGCAGAGCGGTCAAGCCATCGGTATGAAATCCGCCGGAAACAACTACCGACACATCGCGGTTACTGCCCATCGTGGGCAGGTGAAGAGCCTGCATGAAAACATCATTTCGCTGGGCGTTGACCGCATAGTACTCATCAAGCAGAGGGAATACATCAGCAAGCGCATTTACGCGGTTCTCAAAAACATATTTTCCCCACACGCCACGGAACTTTTCGAACCGGCTCTTGAAGTATTCGTAATCCGCCGCCGTCAGGCGGTTTAAAAGGTAGGCGTCGAAGCAATCGAAAAAATCGACCAGGAACGCTACTTCCTGTTCGGAAACAGACCGCGACAGCGCCGCACGCAAATCTTCAACCAGGCGCGCATCTTCCCGCACCAGCCCGACAGGATTGATTTTTTCTTTGAGCGCAATATATGCGAAGAATTTTTTAAGCTCACCGTAGCGCGCCAGTTCCCGTTGCGCGGCGGACACCCATGGACCGGCATCGGCAGGTCCGGACATCATCGTAGAAAGCACCGCGTAGAGGCGGTCCATGTCGCTGAAGTTTTTGCTTTTCGCCAAGAGAGCGCTGTATTCCCGGAACGGCATAACGCCCTTGAGACCCTGCATAAAGCGCTGCATCTGCGTGGCTACCCGCCCATAATCCATGTGCTCGGTCAGCGCCGAGAGGGCGAGGTGCGTTTTTATGTCGGGATACTGGTCAATATTCAAACTAAAAACATTGTTGTACGCGCGGGGTGTGCGGCTGATTCTTTCAATATATTTTGCGAGAAGTGTATGGTATTCCCCGGTCGAGAGCTTACCGGCGCGATAGCTCTCTATGATGCGGCTTAACCGTTTGTTTTGGGTGGTAAAATGGCGCGCCTGCATCACACCCAGCTCCGCCCTGAGCGACTTGAGCGTTTTTTCAAACCGCGGCTTGTTCTCAATTATTTTGCCCAACCGCACGATATTTTCCTTGTGCAGTTTCTCATTCTCGAGCCCCGCAAGCATGGGGGGGCGGGCGCTGTTCATCGCGTAGAGTTCTGAACCGGTCAGGCGGCCGTCGTTGACAAGGGCATTAACCACGCGAGTGCGTATCGCCGGGTCCTTTATTGCGGTAATCCATGAGGTGTCGACCGCCCCGTAACCGCCTTCGACAAACACCTGAATTCGGCGGGCGGACTGATCGGGCTCTGTCCCGGCTGTCGGGCTCCCAAACGAGGTTGCCACCTGCCCCAAAATAGCGGCGATATTGCGCTGGACCTCGGGCGCACAGTGCAGGTCCTGAATATTGATGACCAGCGGGCCATTGCCGAAATCCCGCGCATCGGTTATGCGGCCTATTGCCGGAGAGATATCCAGCCCGAACGAAAGCGTAGGGAGCGAAAGCGCGGCTCTTGCCTGCGCGGCGCCCCGCGCAACCCCTGCCAGATCGATAGCCCCCTGGACGCAGGGCGCGGCGATGAAGGAGTACACAAATGCAACGGCCGTCAGTAGGGAAACGAATTTTTTAAACATGCGTTCCTCTCACATAAAAAAACCCGGCGCTATTGGCCGGGCACAAAACATATGGCATACGCACAACAATGCTCATAGCAGACGGAAGGCCGGCAGCGGAAATGATAACAAGATATCGCCTCAGAGCGTCAATAAACCCGCCGACCGGCGGGAAAGAAAAAATCGTTTGCGCACGAATACCCACCGACCGCAGAAAACCACTTTTGGCATCGCCAGCACGGGGAGCAAATATATCACCCGCCTGCTTGAGTGTCGTCACGGAAAAACTGCCCGGCACTATACCGCATTCTGCAGATGTGTTTTTCTTTTCCTGGACAGGACTCTTCTTTTCGGGGGAGGTAGCTGGATCTATCGGAAAATTCTCCGTAATCAGCCCGGCAACAACCTGCAGAGGCAGATTGAACAAAAAAACAGTGTTAAACACATCGCTCGGCACCACAACAACGACCCCGCCGCGGAGTGCTTCATTACCCGCCGCAACAGCCGGCACGGCAAGCAAATTAAAGACAATGCTACAGAGGAGGATTAAACGCATGATTTTCATTGCACTTTAGTATAAGCCATACACGCCCGCGAGTCAATAGCTATTAATATATAGTTATGAGGAACATAATAATTATACATACAATGTGGGGAAAAGCAGAATAACAGATGAAAAATATTTGAAAAACACAGATTTTCACCCGCCTTTGTTAAATAGGGAAATTATCGGGCGGACGCAAGGCCCGCCCCTACAAAAATGGGGCAATGGGATTATATATTCAGGGCGAGGGGGTTATACATTGAAGCGGAATTCGATGATGTCGCCGTCTTTTACGGGGTAGGCTTTGCCTTCTTGGCGGAAGAGACCGGCGTCGCGGACGGCTTTATCGCTGCCTAAGCGTTTGAGATCATCAAACGACATGACTTCCGCGCGGATGAATCCGCGCTCGAAATCGGTATGTATTTTCCCGGCGGCTTGCGGCGCAAGGGTTCCGCGGGTAATTGTCCACGCGCGGCATTCGTCGGCGCCGGCGGTGAAGTAGCTGATGAGATCGAGAATGGCGTACCCTGACCGAATAAGCCGGTTGAGGCCGGTTTCCGTCAAACCCAAGTCGGCTAAAAAAGTTGCCTGGTCTTCTTCCGGCAGTTCGGAGAGCTCCGCTTCGATCTTGCCGCACACGGGAATCGCCTGCGCACCGTCAACCGCGGCAAGCGCCGCGACTTGTTCGGTATATTTGTTCTTCATTGAGGGCAAATCCGCCTCGCCGACATTGCACACATAGATAACCGGTTTGGACGTCAAAAGACAATAGTCCTTGAAGAATTCTTCTTCGCCCGGCTCTGCCGTAAACGACCGTGCCGGCTTGCCGTCGCTCAGGTGGCTGGTCAACCGTTCAGCCATTGCTTTTTCCGTCAGCGTCTTTTTGTCACCGGCCTTTATATTGCGGTCAAGCTTTGAAAGTTTTTTGGTCACTGTGTCCATGTCAGCCAAAAGCAATTCAGTATTGATAATCTCAATGTCCCGCTTGGGGTCAACGGTGGCGGAAGTGTGGATGATATCTTTATCGTCAAAACAACGCACGACATGGGCAATCGCCTCGGTTTCCCGGATGTTGGCAAGGAACTGATTTCCCAGCCCTTCACCCTGCGACGCACCCTTGACCAGCCCTGCAATATCGACAAACCGCACTATGGCGGGCACGGTACTTTTGGGCTTATACGTGTCCGTCAGATAATTAAGCCGCGCGTCGGGCACCGGCACCACGCCGACATTCGGATCGATGGTGCAAAACGGATAATTGGCTACACCCGCGTTCGCCTTGGTCAGCGCATTGAACAGCGTCGATTTTCCCACATTCGGCAATCCGACAATTCCTATTTCCATGACAATATTCCTCTCACATTAACCACAATAGTTGACATATTTTTCAGGCGAAACACATTACAGAATAACCAGATTATCGCGGTGGATCACTTCGTCGTAATCGGCGGCAGGCAGGATATGTTTCAGGTCGGCGGTTTTTTTGCCTTTTATTTTCATAATATCGTCTGAAGAAAAATTCACCAGCCCGCGGCCGATTTCCTCGCCGGTGGGGGAGTGAATGCTGACGGTATCGCCCATCTCAAAGGAACCTTCGACGCCGCTGACGCCCGCGGGGAGTAAGCTCGTCCCTTTTTTTACCAGTGCGGCTGCTGCACCGGCGTCAACAACAATATTTCCCCGGCAGGAAGCGCCAAAAGCTATCCAGCATGACCGCGCGTTAATTGCCTTCTGAGGCAGGAACAGCGTCCCTTGCCGCTGTCCGGCAACCACACGGGCAACAAGCCCCGCGGTTAATCCGTTGGCTATCACCATGGTCACGCCCGCCGCCGTGGCGATTTTTGCTGCAACCAGTTTCGTGCGCATACCGCCGATGCCCTTGCCGCTGGCAGAGGTGTCTGAAGCGTACGCTTCGATTTCTGGCGTCACTTTTTCGACCACCGAAATCAGTTCGCTTTTCCCGGGGTCGCCTTTATACAAACCGTCCACATCGGTGAACAAAAATAACCAGTCAGCTGAAATTTTTGCCGCGACAAGGGCCGACAGGGTATCGTTCTCGCCAATCTTTATTTCGTCAACAGCGACGGTATCGTTTTCGTTGATGACCGGCACGACGCCCATGTCCAGCAGGGTCAGCATCGTGTTGCGGGCGTTGATATAGCGCTGGCGATCGTCAAAATCCTGGCGCGTCAACAACACCTGCGCGACCGTCACATCAACCGCGGAAAATACGGATTCATAGACTTCCATCAACAATGGCTGTCCGATGGCCGCCAACGCCTGTTTTTGCCGTAAATCCGTCGGACGCGCTGCGATTCCCATTTTCCCCATGCCGGCCCCGATAGCACCCGAGGAAACCAGCACCACCTGCGCGCCGGTTATTTTCAACGCGGCAATCTCAGCCGCCAGCCGCCCGATGAGCGCGCGGTCCAGAGAGCCGTTTTTTCCCGTAAGAATATTAGTGCCGACTTTAATTACTATTCTCATCTTATTATACCCTTGCCCGTTTTTTAGATTATATGTATTTCCCGCGTGAATGTCTATGCACGGGGCATGGCTTTACATCATTACACATGCGTGCTCTGGGCATTATACGCGTCAACAATAACGGAACGGATGACGCGCACCATGTCGGCAATCTCGTCCTCGGTTATGCTCAGCGGCGGCATAAGCACGAGGGTGTTCCCAAGCGGGCGGATGAGTAATCCGCGCGGCCGGCAGGCGGCGCACATACGAGCTCCCACCTTTTCCTTGACGGGGAAATCAGCCTGCGTTTTTTTATCTTTTACTAACTCAATTCCAACCATCAACCCCCGCTGGCGTATATCGCCCACCCAGGGAAGATCGTTGAGCGTCGCAAGCTCACGGCTCAAGCGGCGTATTTTTGCCGGCAGCGTCCGGATCGTTTTTTCTTTGGTGAACACATCAAGGTTCGCTATCGCGGCGGCGCAGGCGAGCGGGTTGGCAGTGTAGGTGTGGCCGTGGAAAAATGTTTTCAACGATTCTTGTTTGCCCAGAAATGCCCGGTACACCGTCTCAGTAGCCATCGTTGCCGCCAGGGGCAGATAGCCGCCGGTAATGCCTTTTGAGAGGCACATAAGGTCAGGACGAATATCTTCGTGCTCGCTTGCGAACATCGCGCCCGTGCGGCCAAATCCGGTGGCGACTTCGTCGCAGATTAACAACACGGCATACTTCCGGCACAGGCGCTCAAACTGTTTTAGATAACCCGGCGGCATAGTTATCATGCCCGCGGCGCCCTGAACCAACGGCTCGATAACAGCGGCGGCAATACCTGCATGCTGTTGTTTCAGTATTTTTTCCACTCCGGCAAGACACTGGCCCGCACACCGCATCGAACGACAATGAGCGTCGAACGATACCGTTTGGTCCGCGGCGGATAGCGGCGATTTTCGACTGGGGCACCGATAACAGTACGGCGAGGGTGCAAAGTGCGCCTTAAACAGCAGGGGGCGGAATTTTGCATGGAACAAGTCCATTCCTCCGACGGAGACAGACCCGATGGTATCGCCGTGGTACGCGTTGCGCAAGGAAAGAAATGTATCTTTTTTAGAATTTTTCTCGATTTGCTGCCAGTATTGGTACGCCATTTTCAGGGCAATTTCCACCGCTGTCGAACCGTTGTCTGAATAAAAGACCCGCGTCAGTCCCGCCGGGGCCACCGCAACCAGTTTCTTGGCCAAACGGATAGCCGGCTCGTGCGTCAACCCGAGAAATGTTGAATGAGCCACGGCACTGAGCTGCTTTTTTATTGCCGCGTCGATTTCTTTTTTGCGGTGGCCGTGCACCGTCACCCACAGAGACGAAACGCCGTCAAAATATTTTTTACCGTCAATATCGTAGAGATAATTGCCTTTACCGCGCGCAACAATTAACGGTTCGCCCAGCGCATCATTTACCCAATCGGCCATCTGGGTAAAGGGGTGCCAGGTATATTTTTTGTCCTCAGCAATCAGCGATTTTTTCCGACCATCCATATACAATCCTTTTTAGAGAGATTGCCCCCGGGGGTAATCTCCGCGACGGGCAAACGGCTTAACGCGCGGAGTACTGGTATCGTTTTTTTTTCATCACGCGTCACCTTCCGGGAGTGCGAAACAACTATGCCAAGTACTGTGATACCTTCAGTTTGCAGGGCGGCGACACTCAACAGTGTATGGTTTATGGTTCCCAAATCAGGCCGAGCCACCACCACGGCCGGCATACGGCAATCGCGTATCAGATCGCGCATAAAATAGTTACCGCGTATCGGCACCATAACGCCGCCAGCCCCCTCAATGATTAAAAAATCATATTTCCGGGAAAGTTTCCGGTAGCTGTCCCACACTGGCTCAAGCGATATTGTTTTCTTCTCTTTGCGCGCCGACATCAGCGGCGCAAGGGGATATTTTAAGTGGATAGGATTAACTGTATCCAGCGTTTCGATAACGCCAGCCGCCGCAATCAGTTCCCGCGCATCTTCACGGCCGCCGCT
The DNA here is from genome assembly GCA_903880015.1 of uncultured Elusimicrobia bacterium. Taxonomy (GTDB): domain Bacteria; phylum Elusimicrobiota; class Endomicrobiia; order Endomicrobiales; family CAIRNS01; genus CAIRNS01. The sequence continues at coordinate 12,066 of CAIRNS010000002.1, forward strand.
GGCAATGGGTTTAAGAACGCCGCACGAAATCCCGCCAGCCACCATGGCGCGAGCAAGAGCGCACGCCACATAGGTTTTTCCTACTCCTGTATCTGTAGCAGTAATAAAAATGCCCTTATTCATAACACCCCTTAATGATACATCTCGGAATTATTAACTTCAAAGTCGCGGGGGTTCCACCCCCTGCACCCCTATTAACTTTTCTTTTGCTTGTACAAAAAGAAAGTTACAAAAGAAAATACACCCCAGGTGGGCATTCGCTCGGGGTTTTCCGGGCCTGCGGAACTCGTCCCGCAGCGGGACTCAGACAGTCCTTGGCTACACCCCCGGAAAATCCCTCGTCTCATTGCCGCCCAATGGGGGAACTTCAACTATGTGATAACAGAATTACTGACATCAATGTATCTATATCAGCGATTGAATGGTCGCTGGTTAGGGAGAAGCGGAGGCGGCATTCGCCTTCGGGGACTGTTGGGGGGCGGATGGCTGGGGCGTAAATACCATTGTCCCACAAATGCTGTGCGGTGCGGGTGGTCGCATCGACGGGGCCGATGATGTGCGCGATGATTGGGGAGACAAAACCGGCTGGGGGGGCGCCGAGTTTTTGGCGAAGGTAGCGCGCCATGTCGAGGAGTTTTGTGCGGCGTTCTGGTTCCTCGCGGATGATGTTAATCGCCTCGAGGGCGGCGGCGCATGCGGCGGGGGCAAGCGAGGTGCTGTAAATAAACGGCCGGCCGCGGTTGACGATATAGTCGGTCAACTCCCGCGGGCCGCAGATGAAACCACCCTGCGAACCCAGCGCTTTTGATAGAGTCCCCATCACGATGTCTATCATTCCTTCCACGCCGCATTCTTCCGCCAGGCCGGCGCCGGTTTTTCCGAAAACGCCGGTGGCATGGGCTTCGTCTATCATACTCCATGCGCCGTACTGCCGCGCCAGCGCGGCGATTTCCGCAAGAGGTGCGCAATCGCCGTCCATGGAAAATACGCTGTCGGTTATCACCAGTTTGCGGGCGTATTTTTCCGCGCGTTTTAATACCGTTTCAAGCGAATTGCTGTCGGCGTGGCGGTACACAAATATCCGGGCGCCGGAAAGTTTCGCGCCATCCCACAACGATGCATGGTTGAGCTGGTCCATAATAACGCAGTCGCCCGAGCCAATGAGCGTGCTGACAATGCCTACATTTGCCTGATACCCGCTGGGAAATACCAATGCCGATTCCGCGTGTTTGAAATCCGCCAGTTTTTTCTCGAGTTCCTGATGAACGGCAAGGCTTCCCCCCAGCAAACGAGACGATGTTCCACCGGCACCGAATTCCTCAACGGCCCGTGCAGCGGCGCGGCGCACCCGGGGGTGCATGGCGAGGCCCAAGTAATTATTGGATGAAAAATTCAGAAATTGTTTCCCGTCGAAACATATTTCTTTCCCGGGAAACGACTCGGCTGTTTTGAGTGCGCGACGCAATCCGGCATTGTCGATTGCACAGAGTTTTTCAGCAAGCGTTTTTTTCATATTTTTCGCACCGCCACAACGCCGATTTGTCCGCCGAATCCAAACGACAACGACAGTGCCGACGACACCTGCTGATGTCGGGCGCGGGCCGGGACATAGTCGAGATCGCACGCCGGGTCCGGTGTTATCAAATTGAGCGTCGGCGGAATGATGTTGTCCCGCATTGCCAGAAGGCAAAATCCGAATTCTACCGCGCCGGCAGCGCCGAGCAAATGGCCCGTTGCCGCCTTGGTCGACGATATCGGAATTGAGTACGCGGCATCGCCGAACGCTTTTTTCAAAGCGTTCGTTTCGACGGCGTCATTATGTTTGGTACCGGTGCCGTGCGCGTTAATATAATCCACCCGGACATCTCCGTTTTTCTCCATTGCTTTTCTCACGGTGCCCGCGATAACCGCGCCATCGGGGCGAAACGACAGGGGATGATGCGCGTCATTTGCCAAAGCTGAACCAATTATTTCGCCGTAGGTCCGCGCACCGCGCAAAGCGGCGTGCTGATAGCTTTCCAGTACGACCACACCTGCACCTTCCCCCAGGGCGAACCCTTCGCGGCCGGCGTCAAACGGCGCAACGCGGTCGCGGGCAAGCACGCCCATCTGCATAAATCCCGCCATATACAATTCGTGAAACGATGATTCCGCCGCACCCGCAATAACAATATCGCAAACACCGGCCCGTATCCAGTCGGCACCGATGGCGATAGAGCTGGTCCCGGTCGCGCAGGCCGCGGCAATATTTTTGAGCGGCCCCCGCAATGCAAACACGCGGGAAAGCTGTTCACCTAAAGACGACGGCAGAAAACCCGCGATATGCATTGCGGGCGGCTGCATGAAAAAGAGGTTCGGCTTACTGCTGCTGACAATGTTGCCAAACCGTGTTGTATCAATGCGGGCGAAATCAATCTTCGCATCGTTGATAGCCTCCGCGGCAGCCAAAAAACCTATCGACAAGAGCCGCGTTTCCCGCGGTGATTCGTCAAGGGCAATACGGGCACTCAGAAAAGAAGAATTACCGGGGTCGCGGCGCACGGCGCTCTCGCCGGCGATAAGCCCCTGCCAGGTCTTTTCCCGACCGACACCCAGCGGCGTCACCAGCCCCAACCCCGTCACAACCACGCTATGCATTAATTTTTCCCCAAACCGCATCATTCATTTCTTCGCCATTGACATTATTATTGTAGCTGCAGAGCTTGCTCTGCCGGTGGGGCTTTACACCTTAACACCAACGGCGGCGAAGCAAGCTTCGCGGCTACAAAAAACTTTTTTATTTAAATAATTCTCGAGTCCCAATTGAATACTTGGCCTGAAATTGTTTTTGATTGCGCGAGCAGAACGACAAAACGGGCCAGCTCGCCGCTGTCAGTGGTGCACCCGAGCACGCTTTCGCGATGGATGTTCTCGATGTAATCGGCCGGCGCGGTTGCGCCCAGACCGGTCATGTGGAACCCCGGCAGTACGGCATTGATACGGATAGAAAATCGTCCCAACTCGCGCGCGGCTGATTTGGTCAGAGCAATCACGCCTGCTTTGGCGCTGGCGTAATTAGCGTTGCCGAACGAACCGCGAACGCCGACGATAGAAGCAATGTTTATCATTGCCCCTTCCTTGTATTTTACCATCAGTTTCGCGCATTCCTGAACCATAAAAAATGTGCCGGACAGATCGGCGCGCACCACCGAATCCCATTCGTCGTCGGTCATCTTTAATATCGTGCGGTCACGGGTCATGGCCGCATTGTTGATGAGCACATCAATATTTTTTTCTTTTTCGGCTATCGAACCCATCATCGCGCGAACCGCGGCATGGTCAGCCAAATCGCACGAGTACACTGCCGCCGCTCCTCCGCTATGCGTGATTTCGTCGGCTACCGCCTGCGCCTGTGCCCGTTGTGTATGATAATGAATCAAAACCTTGTACCCTGCGCGGGCAAACTCGTGCGCCAGCGTTTTTCCGATACCGCGGGATGAGCCGGTGATAAGTACATTTGGCATGGTCATACCCGCTCCTTGAGGGGATAGAGCCCCGCGTCTTGTATCATCTGCAAATCCTGAGCAACGCTGCGACCCGGCGTGGTCAAATAACCGCCGACCATCATGCCGCTGGCCCCGGCGTAAAATATCCACGACTGCATATCCCGCAGATTTACTTCCCTGCCGCCGCACACACTGATATCCTTCGCGGGAAGGATAAACCGGAACAACGCGATAATGCGCAATATTTCACGCGGGCTCAGCCGCGGCGCCCGCGCAAGCGGCGTGCCGGGTACCGGATTGAGAAAATTCAGCGGGACTGAATCAACATCCAACGCGCGCAGGGTAAACGCAAGGTCCAGACGGTCCGCCATCGTTTCACCCAGACCAAAGAGCCCGCCGCAGCATATTTCAAGGCCGGCTTTTTTAACGCGTTTCACCGTCGCGACACGATCGTCAAAAGAATGCGTGGTGCAAATGTTTTTAAAAAACCGCCGCGATGTTTCAAGGTTATGATGATATCGTTTGACGCCGCTTTTTTTGAGCAGCTGCAATGACCGTTCATCAAGCTCGCCCAACGAAGCGCTTACGCGGGCGCCGGATTGACGCAAAGACAACGATGTTGCGCAAATAGCGTCAACATCCGCACCGGATACCCTTTTTCCACTGGTGACAACGCCAAAACAGGAAGCGCCGTTATCGGCTGCGACCCGGTACGCCTGCCGGATTGTTTTGCCCTCAACCAGCGGGTAGGACAAAATCTGTGTTTTATGATGAGACGACTGGGCGCAAAATTGGCAGTTCTCCGAACACGCCCCCGATTTTGCATTGATGATACTGCACAAATGCACGGCATCGCCCTTAAAGTGCCGGCGCAGTTGGTTTGCGTAGCGAAAAAGCTCATTCTCGTCCGCTGCTACCAACCGCCGCGCCTCAGCGCGCGTCAAAGGAATTTGTTTGATACTTTTTTTAAATAGTTTTTCCATAACACCCCTCGAATAATATTCACGACACATCCTCCCACCCTCCTTTGTCAAAGCAGGGAGATACCATGTCTTGTCAAAAGAGAAAGATTGCATGACTACTGCACGGCAAATCCTCCCCGCCCCTCCTTTGTCAAAGGAGGGAGATACCATGTCTTGTCAAAAGAGAAAGATTGCATGACTACTGCACGGCAAATCCTCCCCGCCCCTCCTTTGTCAAAGGAGGGAGATACCATGTCTTGTCAAAACAGGGAGAAGGCATGCCTAGACTCTCAAAGGAGCGGCACGGAACAGCCCTCCGGCGAGTTGGTTTGTAAAATCATCCCCCTTTGACAAAGGGGGAAACAGGGGGATTTGATGTTGCCGTTTAAACGAAATCACTATTTTATTGTTCATTATCCGTTGAATGTCAACCGATTATTTTTACATGGTTGACTGTTTTGACATGCCTTTATCCCCGGCACAGCGCCTTCTTTTAATCTTCTATTTTAAATTGGATGGATTTTGATTTAACGATCGGCAGCGCATCGATAGCTTTGAGCGCTTTTAACAAATCGCCGTGATTGGTTGAATGCGTCAGCATGATAACCGGCACACCCCGTTTAGAGGAATTGTGCGGTTCTTCCTGATACACGCGCGCAATAGAAACAGCGTGTTTGCCGAGCACCCCGGCGATTTTTGAGAGTACGCCGGGTTTATCAACCGCGTGAAACCGCAGATAATGCGCGCCTTCCGTTTTGTTGGGCGCAATAATATTGATTTTTTGCGACGGATCGTAGGTAATGTAGGGAACTTGTCCCGCGGTGCCGTTGGCAACCTGGCGCGCCAGAAAAATAATGTCTGATACCACTGCGCTTGCCGCCGGCATCTGCCCGGCGCCTTTGCCGTAAAACATGACATCGCCGACAGCGTCGCCATGAATCTCGACAGCGTTGTATTCTTTTTCCACTGCTGCGAACGCATGCCTTTTGGGTACCAAACACGGCTGTACCGACAAAGAAAGTCCGCGCGGACCCCGGTGGGCCTGCCCGATTAGTTTTATCACATAGCCGAATTTCGCGGCGAAATACACATCCTCTTTGGTGACAGCCGTAATGCCGCGGGTATATATCTGCGGGACCTTGATCCAACTGCCCCACGCCAACGACGACAATATCGCCAATTTGTTAGCGGTATCAATGCCTTCGAGGTCAAACGACGGATCTGATTCCGCAAACCCGGCTTTTTGGGCCTGTTTCAAGGCAACGGAAAAATCAATACTCTTTTTGGTCATCTCCGTGAGGATATAATTCGTCGTGCCGTTAAGAATACCGGATATTTTTTCTATGCGGTTTGCCGCCAACCCTTCATTGAGCCCCTGAATGACGGGAATAGCGCCGGCAACGGAGGCCTCGAAATAAACCAGCTTTTTCCGGGCGCGCGCCGTCGTAAACACTTCGTTCCAATATTTTGCGAGCACCGCTTTATTGGCGGTCACGACATTTTTTCCGGCTTTGAGCGATGAAAGAATAACCGTGCGCGCCGGTTCGTAGCCGCCGATAAGTTCAACGACAATATCAATGGCGGGATTGGCGATAAGATCCTGATAGCGCGGCACATAGAGAGAAATCGGTTCAACAGGGCGGACATCGCAGATGCCGGCAATCTCCACCGGATACCCGACGCGGCTTTCGATAAGGCGCCGGTTCTGCTCGAGGATTTTGACCACCCCTTTGCCAACCGTCCCGTAACCGACCAATCCAATTTTGATTGATTTCATGATATATCCTTGTTGTACTGTCTATCGTGAATTATCTCCCTCCTAAAAAAGGAGAGGCATGTGATTTTTGTGCCGGACATCCACGGGGATGACGCTATTTCTGGAATGACACTGTTTCTAAAATGATGTCATTCTTGTGGTTTGTCTGTCATCCCCGAATGATAGTATCGGGGATATGGTTTAAACATCACTCAAACACCAACACCCTATTCCTGATTACACCCTCGGGAATGACAACTTTCCAATTTCACCGACAACAATATATTATTTCCCGTGCGTCTTTATGAATTTTTTCAGGCGCAGAAGAGCATCGTGAAAGCGGTTGTCGTGCGTCACCAGAGAAATGCGGATGTAGCCCTCGCCGCTGGCACCGAATCCGATGCCCGGCGTTACCACAACGCCGGTTTCCTGTATGAGATGTTCTGCCAGATCCAGTGATTTCATATGCGCCAGCGCGGGCGGAATTTTTAACCACAGATACATAGTGCCTTTGGTTTCTTGCGCCGGCCAGCCGATCTTATTAAGGCCCGCAACCATTTTTTTCATGCGCCGTTCGTAAATCGCCGCCTGGGTATGGACGCAGTCCTGCGAATTTTCCAGTGCCGCAACCGCCGCTAACTGAATAAATGTCGGCGCGCCGTAGTCGAGGAACGACTTAAGTTTTTCCAGGGGCGCCAAAAATTTGCTCGGCCCGCACGCCCAACCGATGCGCCAGCCGGCCATATTAAAGGTCTTTGAAAATGAATGAAATTCAAGGCCGACATCCCACGCGCCCGGTATCTCGAAAAAGGACGGCGCGACATAATCGCCGAATGTCAGTTCGGAGTAGGCGTTGTCAAACACCACCAGAATGCCGTATTTTTTCGCGAATGCAACTACCGCAGGCAGAAACTTTTTATCGTCGATAACCGCCGCAGTCGGATTATTCGGATAATTCAAAAACATAAACTTCGCTTTTTTCGCGATGTTCGCGGGCACTTTGGTCAAATCCGGTAAAAAATTATTTTCAGCCACTATCGGCATCGAATACACCTGGCCGCCGGCAAGTATGACTCCGTTGAAATGCACCGGATACGCCGGATCGCACACCAGCACATAATCGCCGGGGTCAAGATACGCCGTGCACAAATGAGCGATACCTTCTTTGGATCCGATGAGCGAGATAATCTCTTTTGCGGGGTCAAGCTCGACGCCAAAACGATTTTCCATCCATGCCGCAACCGCTTTGCGAAACCGCGGCATGCCCTTGGATTGAGGATACCGGTGCGTCAGGTGATGATTTTTCACCGTATCGCACAACCGGTCCACAATATGCGACGGCGTCGGAAAATCGGGGTTGCCCATCCCGAGATCGATGACATCCATCTTGGTTTTGCTTACTTCCGCCTTGAGCGCGTTAATGCGCGAAAAAATATACGGCGGTAACGCCGCCAGCTTTTTAGACGGTTTTATTTTGTCCATGCTAGAAACTTTCATTGCGTTCCTCTTCTTTCGTCACTTGCTCAGGCACATAGGCGGCATACTTCCATACCGCGTAGGTTATCAGGATGCATGCCAGACCGTACATCACTTCAAATACCGACCAGGTGTGCCATTGGGCACGGGTAATAAATTCCCACGGATGCGGCGAATAATAATTTGCTTCCGGCTCGCCAAAAAATATATCGAAAAAACCTTTGGCAGCCACCGTAACGCCCCAGATAAAGAACAACCAGCCGGCGGTTCGGACCAATCCGCGTATTTTAATTTTTATCATTACCATAGCAGTGACCGGTTTTATTCATAACTTACCGCGGCGCACTTGCGCGGTATCCATTATACAATGTTTTTATGGAGGATGTCATCACCACCGCCACGGGTTAACCCCTCGAACAATGGGAAAAGTTGGCGTCCATTACATCGGCGCCAACTTTTGTCAGCAGTATCATATTTTCCCAATCGTATTAATTATTGAATTAGTTTTCGCAAAGTGGTGGTCGGCTTGAACGAAACCTTTTTCCCGGGCGGGACCGGAATAATTTCTCCGGTTTTGGGGTTTCTCCCTTTGCGGGCCTTGCGGTCTTTTGACCGGAATGATCCCAACCCTGAAAGAGAAACAACTTCCCGTGTTTTCAACGCGTCTTGAATCACTTTGACCAGAGCTTTAATCGCCCGGTTTGCGTCACCACGCGTTAATCCTGAAACTTCCGCAACATGACGAACAACATCCGGCTTCTTCATACAATACCTCCATGCGAATCAGACGAACTTGTCACATCTGTTTTGTCGATTTTAATTGAAATATAATATATTTTATTGAATATGTCAAGGGCTTTTTCAAGTTATTTTTCTCAATACCGGTTCAATACTCCCCGCCCGCATCGAAACCAGGATTTATTTTTTGACAAAAAAGCTTTAAAGGTATATAATAATTTACATTATATGAGCGATGTTTTAGTTCTCAATCGAAGTTTTTATGCGGTACAGGTTACTTCGTGGCAACGGGCGCTGACCCTGGTATATCTTAATCACGCATCCGTTGTCGACCAGGAGTACCGCACCTATTCTTTTGAGGACTGGCGCGAACTTTCCGCCATGATTCACGAGAACCCGGCGGGATATGTGACAACCCCCCAGTTCAAGATTGCCATGCCGGAAGTGATTGCGCTTAAACTCTACGACCGCTTACCGGCAACCGATGTCAAGTTTACCCGGCGCAATCTTTACGAACATTATCACTATCATTGTTGTTATTGCGGCAGAAAATTTACAACGACGGAACTTAATCTTGACCATGTGACACCGCGCAGCCGCGGCGGCAGAACCTCGTGGGACAACATCGTCACTTCCTGTATCCCCTGCAACCTCAAAAAAGCCGACAAAACACCGGCCGAGGCAGGCATGAAACTGCTTATCGCTCCGACAAAACCGCACTGGCGGAGCAATCTGGCGATGATGATGCGCTCGCCCGTGAAAGTACGGACTTCCTGGCAACGATTTGTTGACAATGCGTACTGGAACAGCGAACTGGAAAAAGAATAATATAATTAAGGAGACGCTATCGTGGAAGAAATCAAAATTCACCTGACCGAAAAAGAAATCCCCGAACAGTGGTATAACATACAGGCCGACCTGCCGCGGCCGTTGCCGCCCATGATGAGTCCGGTAACCAAAAAACCCGCGACGCCTCCCGAGTTAACACCTTTGTTCCCCGAAGCGCTGATAATGCAGGAAGTAAGCAAGGAACGCTGGATTGATATCCCTGAAGAACTGCGTGACCTCATCCGTCAAAACCGCCCTACGCCGCTCTACCGTGCGCGCAGTCTCGAAAAATTGCTCGATACGCCGGCAAAGATTTATTACAAATACGAAGGCGTTAATGCTTCCGGCTCACACAAACTCAACACTGCGCTCGCGCAGGCATGGTACAACAAGCAGGAGGATGTCAAACGCCTGGCAACGGAAACCGGCGCCGGGCAATGGGGTTCCGCTTTATCGATGGCGTGCGCAATCCTGAATATGAAGTGCACCGTGTACATGGTTAAGGTATCCTATCAGCAAAAACCGTACCGAAAATCATTGATGCAGCTCTTCGGCGCAGAAGTGTTCGCCAGCCCCACCAACCGCACCAATGCCGGACGGTCAATACTCGCAGAAAACCCCGATTCACTCGGATCGCTGGGTATAGCCATTTCCGAAGCGGTAGAAGACGCAGCCACTCATGACGATACGAAATACACACTCGGCAGCGTACTCAACCATGTGTTGATGCATCAGACGCTGATCGGACTTGAAGCAAAAAAACAACTTGAAAAAGCAGGCGATTATCCGGATATTGTTATCGGATGCGTCGGGGGCGGATCGAATTTCGGGGGCATTGCCAACCCGTTTCTGATGGACAAACTGCAAGGGTTGCGCAAAAATCTACGCGTGATCGCCGTTGAGCCGGCGGCGTGCCCGTCCCTTACCAAGGGCGTTTATGCATATGATTACGGCGATTCGACCGGGCTTGGCCCCATCGCCAAAATGTATACGCTCGGCCACACATTTATGCCCGCGGGCATCCATGCGGGCGGACTGCGCTACCACGGCATGTCGCCCATCGTTTCGATGCTGTACAACGAAAAGATTATTGAAGCAGTATCGTACCTGCAGAACCCGGTATTTGAAGCTGCCGTGATGTTCGCGCGGTCAGAAAGCATCGTTCCTGCTCCCGAATCAGCGCACGCCATCCGCGCAGCTATTGACGAAGCGTTGAAGGCGAAAGCGGCCGGGGAAAAGAAAGTTATTCTCTTTAACCTTTCCGGACACGGGCACTTCGACATGGCCGCATACGATAATTATCTTTCCGGCAATTTAGTCGACTTTGCATATCCGACGGAAAAAGTGCACGAAGCGTTGTCGCATTTACCAAAAATCTAGGGAAGGCCGTTGCAGCGACGAACCACTCAACTATGAAATACACTATTGTTAAAAAGACACTGCTGGCGCCGAACATTTACCGCTTGGAAGTCAGTGCGCCTGAAATTGCGCGCCGGGCTAAAGCGGGGCAATTTGTGGTTCTGCGCGTCGCCGATACCGGCGAGCGGATACCCTTGACGATAACCGCCGCGGACACGATAGCTGAAACTATTACCCTCATCTTCCAGGACATCGGCAAGACGACGGTGATGCTGGCGGCGCTCAACGAGGCGGATGTCATTAAGGATATCCTCGGACCTCTGGGTCATCCGACAGAGATGCAAAATTACGGCACCGTCGTCGCCATCGCCGGCGGCGTAGGGGCGGCAGAACTACTACCGGTAGTGACCGCCTTTAAAGCTGCCGGCAGCAAGGTAATCACCATCATCGGCGCGCGCAACAAGGACCTCCTGATTCTTGAACCGGAATTGACTGCGGTTTCCGACAAGCTCATTGACATAACTGACGATGGTTCAAGCGGTCAAAAGGGGTTCGTATCCAATGTTCTCATGGACCTTATCGCCAAGCAGCTGCATATCGATATGGTGTATGCCATCGGCCCGATTCCCATGATGCAGGCAGTCAGCGGCATAACAAAAACTGCGCAGATAAAAACGATTGTCTCGCTCAACCCGATTATGCTCGATGGTACCGGTATGTGCGGGGTGTGCAGAGTATCGATTGCCGGTGAAACAAAATTTGCCTGTGTCGACGGTCCTGAATTTGACGCGCATGCCGTCAACTGGGTGGAACTTATGTCCCGTCTTTCCCTGTACAAAAAAGAGGAAAAAATATCTTTGGACGCTCATCGCGCGGAATGTAAATGTCAGAATAACGATGCCAGCAATCAGGGAGAAATAACCCAATGAGCACTGTTTCTAAAGGTCCTTCTTCTGATAAGCGTATGCCTATGGGTGAACGGCACCCCGCAGAGCGGGCTAAAGATTTCAACGAAGTCGGCCGCGGTTACACTCCCGAACAAGCAATACAGGAAGCGCGGCGGTGTTTGCAATGCAAAAAACCTACCTGCGTCAGCGGCTGTCCGGTGGAAATCAATATTCCTGCGTTTATTAAACAAATTGCTGAAAGTGCCCCGCTAAAAGCCAGCAGTGTTTTGCGGGAAAAAAGCACGCTGCCGGGCGTATGCGGCAGGGTCTGTCCGCAGGAAGACCAGTGTGAAAAGACCTGTATTCTGGCACCGAAGGGCGCCGCCATTGGCATCGGCGCACTGGAACGGTTTGCCGCCGACGCTGAGCGGAAACAGTCCGCCGAGAATTCTCTATCAAAAAATATATCGCCAAAAACAGCACATGCAAAGAATGCCCACCACGGTGGGAAGATTGCAATAATCGGCTCCGGTCCCGCAGGGCTTACCTGCGCAGGGGATTTGGCGAAAAAAGGTTTTACGGTCACGGTTTTTGAATCGTTACATGCTCTCGGCGGCGTTCTGCGCTATGGTATACCGGAATTCCGGCTTCCCCGCACCGTGCTTGAACAGGAGCTTGACACACTGAGAGGATTAGGCGTTTCGTTCGAACTCAACTGCCTTATCGGCAGAACAAAAACGATTGCTGATCTTTTTGCGGATAACTTTCTGGCCATCTTTGTTGGAACCGGCGCGGGATTGCCCAGTTTTTTGAAAATACCCGGCGAGAACCTTAACAATATATTCTCGGCAAACGAATTTCTGGTGCGCATAAATCTTATGCATGCCAATCAGTTCCCTAAATTCGATACGCCGGTATATGTAGGAAAAAATGTTGCCGTTATCGGCGGCGGCAATGTCGCGATGGATGCCGCGCGGACCGCGCTGCGCCTGGGCGCGGAAACAGTCACAATCGTATATCGCCGGACCGAAGCTGAAATGCCGGCGCGCGCCGAAGAGATTCATCATGCCCACGAAGAAGGAGTTCAATTTAAATTTCTCTCCGCCCCTGAACAATTTATAAGCGATGAAAAGGGTGCCGTGCAGTCCATCGAATGCAGCGCCATGGAATTAGGCGCCCCTGACAACACCGGGCGACGCCGGCCGCAGGTGATTGCAGATTCTCGTTTTTTAATTCCGGCGGACATGGCCATCGTCGCCATCGGATCGAGCCCCAACCCGGTGCTTCCTTCATTGACCACCGGGCTTACAACAAACGCCGCGGGCCACATTATAGTCGACAAAAATTTCATGACATCTTTGCCGGGGGTATTCGCCGGCGGTGACATCGTCAGCGGAGAAACAGTCATTCAGGCTATGGGCATGGGAAAAAGGGCCGCGCGCTGCATAATCGATCACCTTGCGGATGGACGCGATTAATTTCTATGAATCTATTTGAAGTCCTTTCCTATTCCCTTATCGCCGGCATGGCAATTATCATTGGCATGCTCTTGGTGTTAAAAAATGAAGTTGCGGCAAAAAAGCACGCATCGTTTATCATAAGCTTTGCGGCAGGCGTTATGCTGACAACCGCTTTTATTCACCTGATTCCCGACGCCATGGGACTCAACAACCGGACTGTCTTACTGGTTTTCGCCGGGTTTCTCGTGTTCTATCTTTTGCAGCAAGGACTTATGTTCCACGCGTGCGGCGAAGAAGAGTGTCCCGAACACAAGCTCGGCGTCATGTCTTCCATCGGACTTACTATCCATTCAGCGCTTGACGGAGTAGCCATTGCCGCCGGATTTGAAGCTGATTGGCGGCTCGGACTGGTAACAACGATTGCCGTACTGATGCATAAAATGCCGGAAGGTATCACCATCACCGGGATTCTTTTGCATGCCAAGATGCCCCGCGTGAAAGTTATACGCTTTTCAGTTATCGTGGCGGCCGCAACGCCGATAACTGCATTGTTCGCATATTTTTTTCTCAAAAATGTCCCCGGGGACATCCTGGGCGGGCTACTGGCTTTGACGGCGGGATCGTTCATTTATCTTGCCGCGGCCGATTTGCTGCCGGAGACACACCGCGTTCACCACCGCGCGAACGCATTGTTTTTCTTCGCCGGCATCGGACTCATCGGCGTACTTGGACAGGTTTTGCATTGACAGTTGGTTGTTGAAAATATATTATAAAATTAACCGTCTGATATAAGAGAATTATATGCTCAAACGCATTAAAGAAGATATTGCCACCATTTTCCACCGGGATCCGGCCGCCAAGTCGTTGGCGGAAGTCATTATTTGCTATCCAGGGCTCCATGCGATACTATTCCACCGGGTCGCACATCGGCTCTACCGGCATGGATGGTATCTGGGGGCACGGATCATTTCGCACATCGGACGATTCCTTACCGGTATCGAGATCCATCCCGGCGCAGAGATTGGACGCCGGTTCTTTATCGACCACGGCATGGGGGTCGTTATCGGTGAGACCACCGAGATTGGCGACGATGTTACCCTCTACAAAGGCGTACTACTCGGCGGGACATCCCTTGAAAAGAAAAAACGCCATCCGACCGTTGGTAACGGGGTGGTGATCGGTTCCGACGCCATTGTCCTCGGCGCCATCACGCTGGGCGAGAATTCTCGCGTCGGTGCGGGTTCCGTCGTTGTTCACGATGTTCCTGCCGGGGCCACCGCCATCGGCGTTCCGGCACGCATCGGCTTAGGGTTTACCTCATCGGACATCGAACAGCTCGAGCACGGGAAATTACCCGACCCAATCGCTGAGGCGATAAAATTTGTGCTTAAGCAACAGGAAGAGCTTGAGGAACGCATCGCTTCCCTTGAGATAAAAGAAGGAATCCCGACAACGGTTGACCATATGCTCTCAAAGAAAAAAGATGAAATAAAAAAAGAGTTTGAAGACGGCTCAACCTATATAGAATATTATCTTTGAACCCGGATATTGTTTTCAAACCACGTGGTGGCGCTAACTTTGTGGTTTTTTTGTTTCAGTGATTTTCTTGGGCAGAGACGCATAAGGAACAAAGGATGAGCGGGCGGACGCCAGGCCCGCCCCTACACAGTACAGAACAAGCAAATATATAGAATCAATAATGAGGGATAGACAATGACATTTATGACGGGGTTGAAGAACACACTGGGGAAGAAATTCGGCGTGCAGATGTTGATGGGGGCGATTTTTTTATCGGCACTGCTTATGGTTGCGGCGGGGAATGTTTGTGCCGAAGCTACGAAAAGAGTGTTGATACTTTACGATCAGGGGGCGGATAAGCGTGAGCCCGCTCTGACGGATGCTAAGTATCTCTCAAACCTGATGGGGCATTTCAACGCTACCGTGCGTTTGGCTCCGGTCGCCGCATATCAGCCGGGGACAATGGACCGCAACGACATTGTTTTTTATATTAACTACGACAAGAAATTTACTTTGCCTACGGCGTTTAAAACGGATTTTTATCGATACAATAAGACCTTTTGCTGGTTAAATCATCACATCGCGCAGCTGGATCAGGAGTTCCTTAAAAAAACCTACGGATTCCATTATCAGGGATACAGCGAGAATCAGAAGTTCAATACTATTGACTACAAAAATGTCATCTTCCCGAAAGGCGATGACAATATCGAAATAGTGACCATAGACAATCCCGCTGTCGCCACAGTTATCTCTCACGCGTACGACCGAACCGGCAGGAAAATACCGTACATCGTGCATGCGAATAATTTCTGGTTCGTAGCTGATTCTCCCTTTTCTTATGCGACGGAACGCGACCGCTATATTGCCTTTGCCGATGTTCTGCATGATATTTTAAAGGAAGACCATCCGTCTCGCCATACGGCGCTCATCAGGATCGAGGACATCAGCCCCACCAGCGACGCCGATGCCGTTCGCCGCGTGGTGAACTACCTGCACGGACAAAACATACCCTTTGCTATCGGCGTTGTTCCGCTATATATCGACCCCGCAGAGCGCACTGAACTTCATTTGTCCGATAATCCCAAACTGCTGGCGCTGTTGCGCGACATCCCGAAACACGGCGGGACCATTGTTCTCCACGGATATACTCATCAATATCACGGAAATTCCACGGACGACTATGAGTTTTGGGATGACATCGCCGACAAACCGATTCGCGGGGATTCTGTTGAAAATGCATCTTTGCGCATCGAGAAATCCATTAAAGAATGTCTCGACAACAATCTGACACCACTGGCCTGGGAAACGCCGCACTATTTCGCTTCGCGCAACACCTATCTTGCCATCAAACAACATTTTAGCTGTGTCTTTGAGCGTTCGGGCACCATGGACCACCTGGGCACTGACCAGTTTTTCCCCTATGAAGTGCATAATTTTTACGGCCAATTTGTCATCCCCGAGAATTGCGGATATGTGCCTATCGAAAAACCGGACGCTCAGCCAATCATCGACGCAGCGCGGCTCAATTTAACCGTGCGAGACGGGTACGCCAGCTTCTTCTTTCATCCGTTCATTGACCTGTCGTATCTCAAGAAAATCGTCACTTCGATTAAGGCAATGGGCTATGAATTTCGCGATATCAAAGACTTTTCTCCCCAGATGACCGCTCCTGACGCTGCCGTTATTTGCGGAAACGCGAAAGTACTCATTACCACGCGGGACCGGTATATTTTCCAGCGCGAATATGATCGGACCGGCAAAGAAATAAAAGAAGATATTTTACAAAGCACCGGCAAACCGGTGACTATCAATGTCACCGCGCCGCAGGGTAACTTCTCTGTTATTAAACCTGCAGAAACGCTGGAACCGGGATTGATTGCCAGGGTCTGGCGATTCGCTAAAAAAGATTTTAATTTTTTCCGCTTTCTGCGTACCCCTAAACCGGGCGGGAAACTCAGCGAAATCAAAGATGTTGCTTTTATCGTCCCAACCGTATACCCGCAGGATGTTGCTGATGCGCACGATTTGCAGTCATTCCGATTTTCCCTGTCCGTGGCCGGCATAAAGTTCAAAGACATAAAATCCGCGGATATTGCAGGCATGGACCTGCGGGATTACGATATTATTGTCGTACCGCTTGCTTCGGCGAAAACACTTTCACCCGACGCCATTGCCCACATTAAAGAAGCGGTTGGTTCGGGTGCGGGGCTGGTATTTGACGGCGCCAGCAAGATCAACGACGCCTTTGACATAAAAAACGCGGAAGACCCCATCAAAGTAAAACAAATACGCGATTTCCAATTCCCGGATATTCCATTGTTTTGGCCGGCGCCGGTCGATGTATGGCCGGTCTATAAATCATCGGATAACGACTACCGCATTTTAGCCGTCGAAGATTCATCGAATGCGACGCTGGTCATCAGCGGTAAATACGGCAACGGAACATTTTTATATTTTTCAACCTATTTTGACCCTTTGACCGACCGCGGATATACGCGGTTTCCCTTTTTGATTGAAACGCTTGAAACCGTGTTCGATTATCAGTCGCTGACCGCGCGCAAAACCGTTGAAATGTATTTTGACCCGGGCATGCGGCAGTATATCAGCATCGAAAAACTCGCTAAACTCTGGCGGAAATACGGCATCAACAAGATTTATGCAGGCGGGTGGCATTTTTGGAACAAGTACACCTACGACTATGCCCGTCTTATCAAGGTGTGCCATGAGAACGGCATTCTTGTCTATTGCTGGCTTGAACCTCCCATGGTCAACCAGAAATTCTGGAATCAACATCCTGAATGGCGTGAAAAGACAGCACAGCTCAAAGAGGGCAGTGGATCATGGCGACTGCTCATGAACCTCGCTGATCCTGCGTGCCGGGCAAAAGCATTTGAAGAGACAGATGATCTACTCTCTAAATACGATTGGGATGGCGTCAATGTCGCCGAACTTTATTTTGAATCAATGAGCGGTCCGGAACGACCCGACCTCTTCACACCCATGAATAACACTGTGCGATCGGAATTTAAACAAAAATCCGGATTCGACCCCATAGAACTTTTCAGAGCGGAGAGCCCATACTATTGGAAAACAAATGCTGCTGCATGGAATAAGTTTGCCATTTACCGCCGCGACCTGTGCACCGCGCTTAAGGTTTACTATCTTGACATGCTCGCGAAAGTGCAGAAAAAGAAAGGATCGTTTGAAGTCATTGTCACGGTAATCGACACCACTCTGGCGCCGGAATTCGAGTTATTCCTGGCTGAGGACATGGAGCGCATCCTGCAACTGCAAAAAAAATATGACTTTACGCTTCAGGTAGAAGATGCGTCCCCTTTCTGGACGGGGAAACCGGAACGCTATGCCCAGTTGGGCGACTACTACCAAAAAATCGTCAAGGATCCGACACGGCTTCAACTTGACTGCAATGTGCTTGATAACCACATAAAAGGCGCTGGCGGGTTGCCGGCTGAAAAACCCGTGGGCGAAGAAATGCGTCAGATTGCCTACAACATGGCGTTACCGGGGTGCCGTCCTGTCTTTTATTCGGAAGAAACCATCCGTGAATCGGATTTCAAAAACATCAGCACCGTTCTGGCGCGAGACGCCACTGTTACGAAAATTTCCGATAATCAATGGAGAGTTGTTACGCCGTCCATGATAACGCTGCATGCCGGGAAAAAGAATCTGGTTGTTTTTCTTGATAACGAACCATGGTACGCGATGGATGGTGATAGTATCATCGTTCCCGGCGGCGACCATACGCTCAGATTTGAACCTGAACCGCGGTATTTCGACATGAACAGCCTTCATGCGCGTCTTACCTATATTTCCGCCGATCTTACCTGGGCGAACTTTATCTCTAACGCCGTGGAATTCGCCTATCAAGCAGGCCCGTCGCCGTGCATTATCGTAGTCAATAAACGACCGGCAAAAGTATTTGTTGATGACAAGAAAATTGCTTTCACGGCACTTGAGTCCGACCATGGTTTCGCGATAAAACTTCCCAGCGGCACGCACAGCGTCCGTTTAGCCATGGGCGGCGGCATTGCGTATCTTATCGAATCATCCGGCGTTGTCATTTTTTCCCTTATCATCATATTCGGTTTTTTTGCGAGCATTTTATTCATCGGGCTCTTTGTGTTGATACAGCTTAAAAGAAAATATTATAAAGGAAACACACCCACATGATTATCGACATTCTGGTAGAACTGCTGTACATTATCGTCGTAGCGCTTATCTGGGTTATGTTGGTGTATCAGGTTGTTCTGACCGCATCAGGATATCTTTACAGCCGCCGGAAGCTCAAAGGAAGTGCGATACCTGACGATCAACTGCCGCCGTTAACCATCATTATTCCGGCACGCAACGAAGAGCGGGTCATCGCCGAGACCGTGGCGTGCATGTTTCGCCTGGATTACCCTCACGACAAGCTTGAAGTGATTATCATCAACGACGGGTCAACCGACAGAACCGGCGCGATCCTTGCAGCAGTCAACGATCCGCGCTTAAAGGTCATTACTATCCCCTTAGCCGAAAGCGGCCAGGGAAAATCACGGGTACTTAATATCGCCGTCAAACAGGCAGCCGGCGAGCTGATAGCAATTTATGACGCTGACAACCGCCCCGAGCAAAACGCACTCAAGATACTGGTCAAGGAGCTTCTTGCTGACCGGCAGTTTATCGCAGCTATCGGCAAGTTCCGGACCATCAACCGCAACACATCCATCATGACTCGTTTTGTCAATATAGAGACCCAGGCGTTTCAGTGGATTATCCAGGCCGGACGCTCGTATTTATTTGATATCGCGGTACTCCCCGGAACGAATTTTGTCATATGGAAAAATATCGTACTTGAGGCGGGTGGGTGGGACCACTCCGCGCTGACCGAGGACGCGGAACTTTCCGCACGACTCTACCAGGCGGGACACGAGATTAAATTTGTCCCGCAGGCGGCCACCTGGGAGCAAGAGCCCGACACCGTGCGGGTGTGGCTTAAGCAACGCACCCGCTGGGTACGGGGAAACAATTATTTGCTGGTCAAATTATTGAAAGAATTTGGCAATTTCAAGAATAAAGCGATTGGCATTGAATTTCTTGCGTTCTCGATGATGTACTACCTTTTTTTTATTGCCATGCTGTTATCGAACATCTTTTTTGCGCTGGGCCTGCTTAATATCGTCACCATTCGTATTCAGGGGCCTTTTTTGGAACTCTGGATTGCCGCGTTTCTTCTGTTCGTCAGCGAGATCGTTCTCATGCTTTCACGAGAGCCAAACGAGGACAGCGCCAGCAATATTTTTTATGTGATGGCAATGTATTTCACCTACTGTCAGCTCTGGCTGATTGTCGTCGTATCGGCATTCATCAAGGACTTCATAAAAAAAGAAAAGGCCGTCTGGTATAAAACCGAACGGACCGCAGAAATAAAATCAGCAGAAAATAAATAATTGTCCCGTTGGCAGCAGTCATAACCGAAAGCGTACCAGGAACATGATACCTGTCTAAATGATAGATACCATCACCCGATAAGAAAAGTACCGGGTGAAGAAACATAATTATTTAACGATGGAATGAATTTTTGTTGATGTGCCTGAAGTGAACGAATACCCTGCCAACATTTTTGTCCTCTTTTTCCAGCCGGTTGTAAAGAACCTTAATCTGCGGACGCGCAAGAAACCTCAGTACACGCTTTTTTAACTGACCGCTGCCTGTACCGAAAATTATTTCTACCAGGGGAATTCTTTTCTCCACCGCTTCTGCGATAACCCGCGTGAGCGCTTCCTCAATTTCCCGGTCCTTATCGAATATCTCGTGCAAATCCAATTTTAATTTCGCCATGGGTTCATAGTTCCTTCATCAGTGCTCTTGAGCGCGCGATAATGCCGTCCATTTCAACGCTTTCGCCTTTTCCCACTTTTATCAGATAGGCGGCGATACTCAGATTGCCCCTCAATGTAAAAAAAGGTACCTGCCGATTGAACGCAGAATCTTTATGCTCGACATGTTTCAGGTATGCGTCAAGAAAGAGATCCTCGGAGTACTCACGCAGGACATCCGGACGGGCTGAGAACTGCCCGGCAAATTGCGCCAAGAAATAGCCGACATCAAATGCAGGCGAAAAAGTGATCTCGCTGTTAAAATCGATTACCGATATAAACTGCGTGTCTGGGTCGTGCATCAGGTCCTGCCCGATGATGATGTTTTTTGGATGATAATCACCGTGACACTGCACAAAATGCCCGTGTGGCCCGCCTATAATCGCGCGTTCGAACTCTTCGACAGTTTTGATTATCCGCGCCACGGTTTCGCGGTGAGGATTATTGGTAGTCGTAAAGGCCTGCCCATAGGAAGTAAAACGGTGTGCCTCTTTTTTAAGTAATTCTGCATCAGTGCGGGCGCCGGCGGGTCGGGTATGCAATCGCGCAAGCCATTGACCGGCGAGGGACAGGTACGCGGCGCCTGTCTTCGGGGTGACCGCCAAAAGCAAGTCGTAAAGATTTTTTCCCCGCTGCCCTTCTTCGATAAGGAGTTGTTCGGCATCATTGATTTCAATGAGACGAGGGACACGGAACCGCCCGGCGGCAAATCCGTGTGCACACAACGATTCAGTCAGACGGGCCGATTCTTTTGTTTTTTTCCATTTTTTATCGTCGTTTATTTCTTTGATGATGATGCGGTGGCGTTGTTCGTCTTCACCTTTGGTCCCGATTGTTATCTCGGTCACCAGCAGACCGCTGCCGGACTTGGGGATTTCTTTTATGAACGGCCGGCACCGGCGGTTCTTGATTTCTGCGGCAAGGTCCATAACGCTCATGGGATTATGATCAAACAAAGTAGGGAAAATACCGGCATTCGCCGCCGAATGCGTATCGCTGCCGCTGACCGCAGTAAATTTATGAATGTGCCAATCCCGTAACCCGATATAGTTTTCCCGCATGGTATGATTGAGCGAAAACACCTCAATACCGTCGAACAGAGGGTTGAGCAGACCACCGGCGGTAGGCATGTGTCCCTTGCGATACGGATGCGCCCAGACAAGGGCAGCCGACGGATACGCTGCGCGCAAATCGGCAATTCTGATAAAATCTTTGATGGATTTATGCGCGCCGTATACCAGCACATGGCCGAGATCCGTTTCCACTTCCTGTGCGGCGAAAATACGGAAGTGAGACCCCACTTCCGCCTCAGCGCGCAGGCGGGCAATCTCCTCATCACTCCAGAGATAATGATGTTCGGTGATGACAATGCCCTGTATGCCCTTGGCAACAACACGTTTGACCAGCGTCACCGGGTCAATAGTACTGCATCGGGAATAACGGTCCGTATGGGTATGCAGTTCCAAAAGCATATTCAGCCCCTCACATTGATACGCATGAAACTATGGATTCTTTTTGATTGTATCACTTTAGGCAATGATGTGTAAACTCAACGGCAGGTATTCAAATAACCCCTTACAAAGATTTTTTGCGGGAGGATGAGACAATATCCGCATGGCGATTCTGGCAGTGAATGTCGCACCAGTCACTGATGCCGTGGAGAATTTTCTTCCGGTATATTTGCATAAATGAACTGTTCCAGAGTTCGAGAAGAGATTGTTCTTTGAAATTGACGGGGAGAGACCGACAAAAACACTCCATGGAAATAGCGTCCGGAGATAGGGATATGCGCTTCCATGGCATGACACAGAAAGGACTTTTCAGCGAAGTCTGTTTGCCGGCCGCGACATGCATCGCCGGAAGAGTGGGCGCCGATTTCCGCTCAAAGACCGCATCACAGCCGAGATTGAACTGTGCCCGGACGGTGATACCGTCCTTCTTCGCGTCGGCAATGACAGCGTGGCAGATGGCTGCCACATGCTTTGAATCCTTCTCAGTCAGATTTTCCTTTGCATTGCCTGCGCCTTCACGCAAGAGAAGATTCATGTCCCGAAAGCCATGCTTGCGGGCAAATTGATATGTTTTTTCTATTTCGCGATAATTATCTTTCATGACCACAAAATTGAGCGTGAGGGAAGTGTCACTCTTGTTCTTTTCTCGATAGCGATTGACCAGCGCAATACTTTTCAGGAGGTCCGCAAATTTTCCATTTTTTCGTATTTCTTCATATTTCTTTTTCCTAACACTGTCGATGGAAAAACAAAGGTCAACATGGTGCGCGGTCAATTTGTCTGCCCATGCAGAGTCAATCAAAAGACCATTGGTCGTCACAACCTGCCGCAGATTGCGATGTTTTCCCGCTTCCTCAATTAATCGAGGAAAATGCGGTGAAAGGAAAACCTCCCCCCCCAACCACACCACGCGTTCAAGAGACGGGAATAAACTGATTATCTCCCGGATGGTTTTGTTGGAAAGATCCCGCTTTTTTCCGCGCCACACACTACACATGCGGCATTGCAAGTTGCAGCGATTGGTGAGCGTCACCCACAAATGCCATGGCTTTGATGCAAGCGTTGTTTTTCCCGAAGCAATCTCAATTTCATTGAGCGCACTATTTTTTAAATACGGATCGCTGTATGCGAACTCTTTATTGATTGCTCCTTTGAGCCGCCGAATGATCGGGGAATGCCCCCCGCATTGTAAAGATTTTTGACGCACCCGGCGCGTTGTCTCAATAATGTTCAGATACCGGGCGCGATCCCTCTGCTCGTTGCAGGTCGCGGCGCTAAATCCTTGTTTGAGCGCACGATTGAACCATTCCTCTGCCCGCACAAACATATTGTTTTTTATACAAATCATGCCAAGAAAATAGCAGACAGCGCCGTTTTGTGGCTCCAGCATTAAAGCCTTCTGCAGATGTTTTTTTGCGAGATTGCATTGATCCTTCCGATACCATATCTCACCCAATTCCCGGTGCGCCGCAGCGGACAATTTTTTGATTTTTGTCATGCGCGTGAACAAAGACAGGGCCTGAGCGTATTCACCGCGCGCCTTGTGTACTAACCCTATTTTAAACAACGCCCAATGATCTTCGGGGCACAGAGACCATGCCTTTACGAGACACTCCTGCGCGCGATCATACATGCCCCGCAATAAATAGATCTCTCCTAATTCACGGTACGAGGCATTGCCCCCGACTCCCTGAGCGAGAGCTTTTTCAAGAACCGCCGTTGCGCGGACATTGTCGCCGGCCTGTTTGTGTTTCTGGCTTGCCAAAAGCGACTGACATTCATCAGTGTATCGTTGCATACCGTTGATTATATCTATTTGTTCTTCTATTCACAAATGCGGCTGACCCACAAGCGGGAAGTGCATGTCTGACGGAATTTTGATATCATAAGGACCGCAGTGACAACCAGCGGCAGCATATCGCGGCCGCATAAATTTCAGGGTGGGGGAAATGTCTTTAATCAGCATGCGGGGAATACAGGTAACCTTTGACGGGCCTCCCCTTTTGGATAATCTTTCGTTCGATGTTCAGAAGGGGCAGCGCATCGGCATTCTGGGGCGCAACGGGGCGGGGAAATCCACGCTTTTGCGGCTTATTGCCGGTTCGATGAGACCGGATGCAGGCGACATCATTCTTTCCGCCTCGTTAAAAGTTTCTTTTCTTACTCAGGATGTCCCCGACACGCTGACCGGCACTGCCTTTGAGGTCGTGGCCGCAGGAGCGGGACCGGCCGGTGAAGCACTGTCCGCATATTACCGCGCACTCGGCGCCGGTGATCACGAAGCGCTTCACAGCATTCAAGACGATCTCACCGCGCACGATGGGTGGAAGGTCGAGGCAGTGGTTAAGCGGGTTCTTGATCAGGTCCAGGTCGCGCCGGACCTTGCCTTTGCTTCCCTATCAGGCGGGATGCGGCGCCGCGTTTTTCTTGCCCGGGCACTGGTGCGGGAACCGGATGTTCTGCTGTTAGATGAGCCGACCAACCATTTGGACCTGGAATCCATTGCGTGGCTCGAAACCTTTCTTCTGTCATCGCGGCTGACGGTATTGTTTGTGACCCATGACCGTCGGCTTCTGAGAAGATTAGCCGACCGCATCGTTGAGATAGACCGGGGAAAAATCGTCGACTGGAGCTGTGATTATCCCACCTTCCTTCAACGAAAACAGGCGGTTCTTGACAATGAAGTACGGGCCTGGGAACTCTTTGACAAAAAACTCGCTCAGGAAGAAATCTGGATCCGCCAGGGGGTAAAGGCGCGGCGAACCCGCGCCGAAGGCCGCGTTACCGCGCTTAAAAAAATGCGTGAAGAACGACGGAAACGGCGAAACCTGACCGGCCAGGCCGTCATGACCATCAGTACGAGCGCCCGTTCGGGCGACCGTGTCTTGGAAGTGAAGAATATCTCATTTGCTTTCGGCCCAACGCCCATTATAAAAAACTTTTCATTTTCGCTGACGCGCGGCGACCGTATCGGCATCATCGGGCCCAACGGCTGCGGTAAAACCACTCTGCTCAATCTGTTGTTGGGCACTCTGACGCCGGACAAAGGACACATCGAGCGGGGCACCACCGTACTGCCGCTCTATTTCGACCAGCTCCGCACGGGGATTGATCCTGAAAAAACCGTCTGGGAAAATGTCGTCCCCACCGGCGGAGACACGGTTTTTATTAACGGGAAACCCCGCCACGCCATCAGTTATCTGCAGGATTTTTTATTCACTTCGGACCGGGCAAAAACACTCGTTAAAAAACTTTCCGGCGGGGAGCGCCACCGATTACTGCTTGCCCGTTTGTTTACCGTGCCGTCGAATCTTCTGGTGTTCGACGAACCCACCAATGACCTGGATACCGAAACCCTTGAACTGCTTGAGGAGGTTTTGTTGGATTATCAGGGGACTTTAATCGTGGTCAGCCACGACCGGGAGTTTTTAAACAATGTAGTTACTTCGGCCTTGATTTTCCGTCCGGGGCACACCGTAAAGGAATTTATCGGCGGCTACGACGATTGGCAGCGCCAGCTCACCGCGGCAGACATTAAACCCGCCGCGGCTACAGTCATCAAAAAAACAAAGACCCCTGCACCGGATAATGCAGAGGCCGCACGAAAATTAACCTTCAAAGAAACCCAAGAACTCAAAACGCTGCCGGCACACATCGAATCGCTTGAAAACGAACAACGGGAGATCCTTCAGCAGTTGACAGATATCGAGCGTTGCCGCCAACCCGGCTTTGTCGCTCAATCAAAATCCCGCCTCGCAACTATTACGGCCGAACTCGCCACCACATACGCCCGCTGGGAAGAACTCGAAGCTCAATTACGCTCTTATCTCCCTACTTAAAACATATCTCCTGAACGCTACAATCCATTGTGTCGCGATATTACTTTCCTATCAGGCGGGCGGCGGCGCGGGCGGCAGTGACGGCGTCGGGGGCGTAGCCGTCGGCGCCTATTTCTTCGGCATATGTTGCGGTAACGGGTGCGCCGCCGATAAGAATCTTTACGGTTACCCCTGCGGCGGCGCGGGCAAGGACGACGGCTTCCATTTCAGGCATGGTGGTAGTCATCAGCGCCGATAGACCAATTACATCCGCTTTTTCCTCTCCGGCTCTTACTACGATCTGGGCGGCGTCAATGTTTTTCCCCAGGTCAACGACATCCCATCCGTGGCTTTCCAGAACCGCTCCGACAATGTTTTTTCCGATATCGTGCACATCGCCTTTGACCGTCGCCAAAACTATTTTCCCGGCTACCCATCCGCTCTGTTTTTTGAGCAGCGGCCGCAATACAGCAAATGCCGCCTGCGCGGTTTCCGCCGAGCGCATCACCTGCGGCAGAAAAAACTCTTTAGCCGCGAATTTTTTGCCCACCTCGCTCAGCGCCGGCAGGATTAACTGATTTGAAATGGTCAGCGGTTCCCAGTTGGCGTCGATAAGAAGGCCTACCAGCCCGGCTATTTCTTCGCGCGTGCCTTCGATAACGGCAGCGCTCACCTGACGATCAAGCGATAATTTTTCAACAGCTACGGGCGCAGCGCGAACGACGGTTCCGTGTTTGGCGATATAGCGTTCACCGTTGGGATCTTTGCCCAACAGCAGCTTGCGGGCGAACAAATCATCGATGGACCAATCCTCCCGCGGATTCATTATGCCCATATCGAGCCCGGCTTCCCGGGCCATTTTGAGAAAGGTTGAGTTGAGCGCCTGCCGGTTGGGAAGGCCAAAAGAAACATTGGAAATTCCTAACACGGTTTTAGCGCGGGGCCAGCGCTGTTTTGACGCGCGGATCGCCGCCAGTGTCTCTTCGGTCTGACCGGGCATCGCGCTGACGGCCAGCGTAAGAAAATCGAAAATAATTTCAGATTCTGCAATGCCGTAACTATGTGCTTTTGCCATAATCCGTTCAGCAATTGCCAGGCGCTCCTGCGTTGTTGCAGGGATACCTTTCTCGTCGGTAGTCAGCGCAATAATCATGGCGCCATACCGTTTAGCCATCGGCAACAGAGTGTCCATCCGTTGTTCTTCGCCATTAACGGAATTGATAATCGGTTTTCCCGCGCACTGGCGGATGCCCGCCTCAAGAACTGCGGAAGAACTTGAATCAAGGCACACCGGCGCCGCGACAACTTCCTGCACTTCTTCCACCGCTTTGATCATCAACGCTTTTTCATCGGCACCGGGCAACCCAAGATTAAGGTCGATAACCTGCGCACCGGCTTTTTCCTGAGCGACCGCTTCCCGGCGGACCGTCGCAAAATTGTTGGCGCCGAGTTCTTCCTGAAATTTTTTCCGGTTGGTGGGGTTAATGCGTTCGCCGATCATAATGAATTCCGTGGCGTGCGCAACATCGAACGCTTTCGTCCGGGAACTAAGCCATGTTCTGTGCGCGGCAGGACCGGCTCCCGTAGTGCGCGGCATCGGCTTTTTTCCTTTGAGTGCGCCGGCCAGCGCTTTGATAAATGCCGGCGTGGTCCCGCAACAACCGCCAAGCAGGGATATCCCTTGCTGATAGGCCATCTCGCCCGCGGCAACAAACTCTTCAACGGTGCCGGGGAATACAGTACGGCGATTAATGAGCTGCGGCATGCCAGCGTTTGGTTTAAATGAAATAGGCAGTGAAGTGTTCTCTGCCAAAAGTTTCGCCAAACGCCCCAACTCCTCGGGGCCTACGGAACAGTTCATGCCGACGATGTCAGCACCGAGGGCTTCAACAACTGACAGAAAGGAAAGCACATCCGTGCCGGTCACCGTCGTGCCGTCGGCGGTAAAGGTCATCTGAACAGCCACCGGGCCCGCAAAATGATCTTTCGCCGCCAGAAGCGCCGCTTTTACTTCGCGGATTTCCGCCATCGTTTCGATAAAAATAATATCAACGCCGGCGGCGGACAGCGCGCGCACCTGCTCAGAAAAAACAGCGTACGCTTCGTCAAACGAAACAGCGCCCAGCGGCGTCAGATACGCGCCTAGCGGCCCGATATCGCCACCGACCAATGCATTGTATTTTTGAGCAACTGCCCGGGTAATACTAACGCCCGCCGCGTTAAGTTCAGCCACCTGATGTTCAAGCCCGTACGACGCAAGTTTATGACGGTTAGCGCCAAAGGTATTGGCAATGACAATATCGCTGCCGGCTTTGAGATAATCTTCTTGAATTTCCTGTATCCGTTCGGGATACTTGATATTGAGTTCTTCCGGCGCCTCAACGCCCTGCAGATATCCGCGATTATGCAGTTCCGTCCCCATCGCCCCGTCGAGAATCAGAACCCGTTCCTGTAATAATTGTTTAAATGCCGTTGTATCCATTATGGTATTCCTTATCCGCCTGGTTGAAACATCACCGGATGCATGTATCTGGCAAACAACCCGTCAAATCCACCCCGCCCCTCCTTTGCCAAAGGAGGGAGTTACATCCCGGTCAATTGTTAAAATGTGTGACACATCTCGCTGGCACCATTGACGCTATGCTCTTTCCACGCCGGGGAGTTACTTCTCTTCTTTCTTCAAAACTTTCGCAGTTGATTCTATCCCCCTTTGACAAAGGGGGACACAGGGGGATTTGCCGTTCGTATGCCCAAAATTGCCGATACGGATTTTTCAGGCACCATCTGGCAATGATCGGTCAGGCGAATGCCGATTTGGTCAGCGGCAAGCCATTTCAAAAAATCCAACTGAGCCGATAATCCCCAATCGCCATAGCCCGGCGAAAACCGCGGGGTTGCTACCTGGTTGTCTTTGGCGACTTCCGCGCGGATGCTTTCGTGGGTGAGCTCTGCCAGTTCTTCGGCGGCCACGGAACCGATTGCGTCGAGTATCAGCGCGCGGAATGTTTCTTTTCGCGCAAGATACTGAGCGCGTTTTTCTTCCACATGCGGGCCGATGGTCACCGCAAATCCGTACGCGACCGTGCAGTCAGCGAGAAGTCCGGCAATATGCGCGCTGGATATTATCAAGCCGGGCTCAAGTGATATAAGGGATTTTCCCGGGCGATTGATCGGGGCGTGGGCGATGGCCTGGCGAGGGACAATAAGCTTGCGGGCGATGTCAGTTTCTTCAACTATCGCTGCGGCCGTTGCCGCATCCAACACCGTTTTCCCTTTTGAATATCCCAACCGCGCCAGCACTGCGGGCGCGGGTATCTTCAAAAGAACTTCGTGCCGACGGTTGTCGCTCATGACGAAAATATATCAAATAATACAGCCCCGCACAAATGATTGCAACGATTCCGCATGGAAAAATCACATGGTGCCACGGTTTGCCAATTACTTGTTAAAGAGATAAAATAAGGAGTAATTTCTTTTTGCTTCGGCGCAGAGCGAGGGTTGATGAAACGATGGACGCTGGTGACTGCATTACTGCTGGTGGCTGGCCCCGGATTTAGCGCCGGAACAACAGCTGCAAATTTCCTAAAAATCGGCGTTGGCGCCAGGAATGTTGCCCTGGGCGAAACCGGTGCGACGGAAAAAGGCGTTGATGCCGCCTATTGGAATCCGGCAGGACTTGCCGTTCTCCCCTCTCCGGCTGCCGGTTTTATGCATGCCCGCCAGTTTGACGATGTCACTTTCGAACATTTTGCCTTCGCCTACCCCGGCACCTGCGGCACCTGGGGAATTTCCGCTGATTATCTGACGATGGACAATATAGAGAAGTATGACAACACGGGCACAAAAATGAATCAGTCCTATCGCCCGTCAGACATGGCTGTATCTTTGTCCTACGCGCGTATGCTCGGACGGATTCCCTGGGGCGTCAATCTTAAATATATCCGTTCGGCTATTGACGATGCGGCGGCGGATGCGTATGCCGTCGATACCGGACTTCTTTTCGACCGGTATCTGCCCAAAGATTTCAGCGGCGGATTCAGCGTGCAAAACATCGGGACATCCATGAAGTTTATCCAAGAGGCCTATCCCTTGCCGTTAAACATGCGCATGGGGCTCAGCTGGCGGGCAACCCCGCGCGTGACCATCGTCGCCGACGCCAACAAGGCGTCCGATACGGATATTGCCGGCAACGGCGGCGTCGAATACCTTTTGCCGGTCGGAAAGAACATTTCAATCGCCCCCCGCGCGGGATACAAAACCTCGGTCAAAGGCATTGACGGCATGGCAGGGATTACCGCGGGCATCGGTATTGTCGTCAACGCAATTACATTCGATTATGCGCTGGTTTCCTACGGCGATCTTGATAACGCTCAGCGCGTTTCCCTCATATACCGGTTTGCACCGACTGTCCGCGTCAAGAAAGTGATTATAAAGAAGAATCCCCCGCATATGCCTGCGGATATCTATGATGATGCCGCGACCGTACGAAAATATAATGCGCACTAAACGATCGTTTCCTCTATCTTGCAAATCAATAACTCTGGGAACATCCCTCCTCATCGGGCTGTGCGCGGTGGTCCATGCCGGTATCCTTACCGGAAGCGCCAACGGCGTCCTCGGTGAGCCGGACTATACGCACACCAGTTCCTACGGGGGAACTCAGAATGGCATGTACCATCCTTACTCTGTCGCGATAGATACAACTAATAACCGGCTCTTTGTGAGCGAATATGACAATAATCGCATCCTCTGGTGGAACAATGCATCTTCGCTGACTGACGGCGTCGGCAACGGCACGCCGGCGGACGGCGTGCTGGGTCAGGCGAATTTCATCGCCAACACATCCAACCGCGGCAACGGCACAACGCCGAGTCAAAGCTCATTTTACAACCCACGCGGCATCGCCACCGACGCGACCGGGAAACTGTGGGTTGCGGATTATTTCAATAATCGTGTCTTATGTTTCGATTTGTCTGTATCAACATTCAATGCCTGCTATGTTCTGGGCCAGGCAAATTACTCATCTGCGGTCGTCGCCAGAACTCAAACTGCGCTTACCGGACCCTACGGCGTGACGGTAGACCATGCCGGCAATATCTGGGTGGCGGACGCCATTAATAACCGTGTCCTGCGCTACAATGGTTCTATCATTGCCAGCAGCATGCCCGCTGACATTGTTTTGGGAACATCAACATTTACGGGCTTGGCGGGGTCGGGGGACATGACTGCCAATGCGCTTATCCGCCCCAGCAGCGTCAAGGTCGACGCTGCCGGCAATGTATATGTCGCCGAATATACCAATAACCGCGTCGTCCAGTTCACGGCGCCCATCAGCAGCGGCATGGCTTCGTCCGTCGTTTTGGGACAGTCAGGATATGGACTGAAAACTCTTGCAACAACACAAAGCGGTATGGTAACCCCCTATGATATTTCTCTCGACGGCAGCGGCAATGTGTGGGTTGCCATGTACCAAGTCTCCGGCACTTTCGGCTCACGGATAGTCCGGTACTCTCTGCCGTTAGCATCCGGCATGAATGCCGATTTTGTCATCGGGCAATCGGGCTTTACCAATGCGGGCTATAACCGTACCGCCGGTTCAGCGGGGGCGGCGGTAGCCAACGGATTGGCAAGACCGAACGGGATGGCGTTCGATCAATCAGGACGAATGTGGATTGCCGATAACAACAATAATCGCGTTCTCCGCTACGATCTTTCCACTTCGACACACACAGCCGGACTGGTCCTGGGACAAAATGACTTTACGCATAAACAGGAAAACCAGATAGACGGCAAAACTCTTTACAACCCTTATTCTGTTGCCGTCGATACGACTACTAACAGAGTGTTTGCCGCTGATTTAGGCGGCTGCCGGGTGCTCTGGTGGAACAATCAAGACTCGTTCACGAATGGCGCCGCCGCTGACGGGGTGTTGGGACAAAACAGTTTCACCGATTATTCCGCTAACCGCGGACTTACCGTTTCCTCAGACACATTGAACGCCTCCGCCAGGGTAATGATTGATCCTGCGGGCGATATCTGGGTGGCCGATAGCAGCAACAACCGGGTGCTCAGATATCACGGTGCATCGCTGACCAGCGGCATGCCGGCCGACCTCGTCTTGGGCCAACTAAACTTCGTGTCGAACTCTGCTGGAACAGCAACCAGCACCAGCCTTTCAGGCCCCTCCAGCGTCCGGTGTGACCGGGAAGGAACCATCTGGGTGGTGGATTCAGGATACCACCGCGTGCTCAAATACAAAAAATATTCTGATATGGCGAATACTGAGCCGGCGGTTCATGTGCTGGGCCAGTCCGTCATGACTGCCGGACTAAAGAATCGCGACAACAGTTTAACGGCAAACCAAAACAGTTTCTACCAGCCGACAGATATAGGTTTTGACATCAATAATGCCCCATGGATAGTCGATGGCAACAATAATCGGGTACTGTTATTTTCCAGCGGCACGATTACCGACGGCATGAACGCGGCGTATGTAGTCGGGCAAACAGATTTTATCGGCCATGCCGCATCGACCGCGACCCTGCAAGGACTGAACCTACCCTACGGCATTACGTTTGACCGCGATGAACGGGCATGGATTTCAGACGGCGGCAATGCGCGCATCATGTGTTACGGGCCGGTCACGGCGAATGCGCCAAGCGCGGCGGTAACGCTCGGCCAGTCAGGATTGGATCAATATTCCCTGAAAAATCCGCGAGGAATACTATCTGATCCGCAGGGTTCTCTGTGGGTCGCCGACGGGGATAATAATCGATTGTTAAAATTCAACGGACTGTCGATTGCCGGCGTCTCGCCCACCCAGGGCTCCGTCAGCAGCGGTGCAATGACTGCCGTCCTCACCGGCACGGATTTCAGCCCATCGGTACAAGTCCGCCTTGAGCGCGCCGGACAGACCGCTATTGTCTCTTCCAGCGTGACCGTAACCGGCGAAACGGGATTGTCCGCAACATTTTCTCTCACGGGCGCTACCACCGGATACTGGGATGTTGTGACATCGACGCGGGGTTTTTCCGCGCGGAGCTCCAACGCGATACTGCTGGTTTCCAGCGCAGCCGCACAATCCGATTTAAACAATGTTGTCGAAAATATACTGACATTCACCGTCGGAACCGTCCAGATCACCCTTGATATCCCCGGCGGGACATTCAACGATGCATTTACCATTGCCTGCATTGCCGGAACGCAGTCGGCGGGACTAAACCAATCCGGCTTTTTTGCAACCCCTATCGCTCTCGAAATCACCAATTCAAAAGGACTCCAGCCGCTGAGCGCCATGACCATCACCGTCGCCTACGCCGATGCCGATGTCGCCGGCATGGATGAATCAAAACTGACCATTTGCTATTATGACACGGCGCGGGCGCGCTGGATACAGGTTCCCTCAATACCGGACCCGCTCAACAATAAGATTACCGGAACGATTAATCATTTATCTTCGTTTAGGGTCTTCGCGCGGGTACCCTTGTTGACGCTCGCTGACGCCGTTGCGTATCCCAATCCCTACAAACCCGGTTCAGGAACTTCCTACGACGATTCCGTTATGGGAAAAGGCATTGTGTTCGGCAATATCACGGAGAACGCGCGGATACGCATATTCACCATTTCCGGCGAGCTGGTAAAAGATATTTCCGTTACCGGAAGCAACGGGACATGCGTGTGGGACGCCACCAACGACAACGGCGATAAAGTCGCTTCGGGCGTTTTTCAGTATTTCATCACCAACCCCGACAACAGTTCTCAAAAAGCCAAAGGGAAGATAGCGGTCATCCGCTGATTATTTTCCGAAAAGGAATACTATGAATCTACTTGCGATTATTCTCATCGTTATTGCCGGACTGCTTATTGTCGTTATAGTAGCCGGAATATTTCTTGCTCAGGCGCAGCAGCGGCAGATGTTGAATACCGCCGAGAATATGAACCGACAGCTTAACGCGGTCTCTGACATAGTAAACCGCCAGCTCAACGCCGTCACCGAGCAGATGGCGGCATCGCAAAAAACCATCGGCGACCGGCTCGACAGCGCGGTTAAAGTTGTCGCGGATGTGCACAAGGGGCTGGGAAGTTTAAGCGAAGCGTCTACCCGGATATTTGAGGTCGGCAAAGATATTTCAAAGCTCCATGACATCCTGCACGCGCCGAAACTGCGCGGCGGGTTGGGCGAGCTTCTGCTCGGCGATTTGCTGGCGCAGGTACTGCCGAAACAAAACTATGTGCTGCAAAAAAAGTTTGCCAGCGGCGAAACGGTGGACGCCGTCATACAACTCGGCCAGGGGATGGTGCCGGTGGACGCAAAATTCCCGCTTGAGAATTTCCGTAAACTGTTGGACGCGCCGGATGAAGCCGAGAAAAAAGCTCAGCGGCGAAAATTTACCGCTGATGTTAAAAAACATATCGACGCGATCGCGACCAAGTACATTCTTGCCGATGAAGGGACTTTTGATTTTGCCCTGATGTACATCCCTGCGGAAAATGTGTATTACGAAACCATCATCAAAGACGACATCGCGGGCGAAAACGCGGATATTGCCGCATACGCTCTGCAAAAACATGTCATCCCGGTATCGCCCAACTCGTTTTACGCCTACATGCAGGCCATCGTTCTCGGCTTGCGGGGCCTGCGGGTGGAGAAAAGCGCGCAGGAAATTCTTCAGCACTTGTCCCGCCTCAAAGGCGATTTCAGCCGGTTCCAGGATGAGTTCGATATCCTCGGCAAACACATCACCAACATCAAAAACAAATATGACGATTCCGCCAAACGCCTCGACAATTTCGGCGCAAAACTCGCCGTCACCACGGAAAACCACCCCCCTGATGAGCTTCCTGCCCCCCATCCCGAAATATAATGATTTTGCTGTTATATACTCTCACTATTGCGACGGATTATTATACTCAAATACATTTGCCCGAAAAGCGCAAAAGTAGTACAATAGCAACATGCCGTTGGCGGATAGTACGCCGAGACCACGGGAGTCGACGATAAAGACAGATTCTGCGTTGGCAAAAATCCTCAGTATTTTTTTCTCATTCGTTCTCCTGGGCTGCATGGAAATCGGCGCCAGATTTATTGTGTTGCCTACTGACCGCCTGCAGGAAGTACTTACCATTCTTCGCCAAGACCCCGTACTGTTGTGGCGGGTTAGAGAACGGTTGGCTGTCCCGTTTCAGGGCAGGCGCGTAAAAACCAATGAACTGGGTCTGCGTAATCCCGCCATCGCTGCCCCGATTTCATCGGCTCTCAGAGTCGTCTGTATGGGCGAATCCCTTACCTTTGGATGGGGAGTAAATGAAGAAGAGGCGTACCCCCGCGTACTTGAAAAAATATTGCAGGAACACGCCCCCAGTGACCGGCGCATCGAGGTTATTAACGCGGGGCAGGTGGGATACTCTTCATATCAGGGCCTGCAATTCTTTGAAAAAGTAATCGCACCTCTCGCCCCGGATGTCGTTACCATTCCCTTTGTAGTCAACGATGTCGATCTCTTTCGTTTTTTCCGCAACGACGGGAGAAGCGACCGGGAAGTTTTGTTGCCGAACCCCCTGCTCATGCGCGGCGAAGCCGTATTACGCCATAGCGCATTGTTTAGATTAATGACGAGAGCGGTCCATAAACTTACTACCAATGCCCCCGCAGTCGGGGCGGTGCGCGTTTCCCCATCAGAATATGAAGAAAATCTGCGGGCGTTGGTATCAGCGGCGCGCAAACGGGGGATTACGATTGTTTTTGTTAAAATCCCGGTCAATCTTCCCTCAACGCCGGCTCTTCCCGATAAAGATAAGGACCAGGCCCAGAAATTAAAAATTGCGGGACAAGCCCTGTATGCCGGCGGTGATTATGCCGGTGCCGCACGAACGCTGGAACAGGCCGCTGTCGTAAATCCGTATGATGGAACCATTTTTACCGATTTAGGAATGGCATACAAGGGGAAAAAAGATCTCGCCTCAGCACGACGCGCATGGGCGCGGGCGAAAGATTGCGAAGCGTACCGATGCCGCGAGCGCGGGGACGCATATAATGGTATCATGGACCATGTGGCGCAATCCTTGGGCGTTCCCTTAGCGGATATCGTTTCTCTTTTTTCGCACTATGCCACACAACACAGCGAGCGTCTTTTTATTGATCCGCACCTTGATCCCATCCACCCCACCCCTCGCGGGCACGAACTGATCGCCCGCGAACTGGCGAGAGTAGTTATGGAAAAACATGCGTGGTGGTTAAAAGAAAAAACGACTATATTGCACACGACACATTCGGAGGGAAAATGAACGATTTAAAAACAAACCGCGAGATTCTACGACAGATCTTAGTTCTGATTATGATCAACCGCAAATGGTGGCTACTGCCGTTTTTTGTTGTGCTTGCTTTCTTAAGCCTGTTTGTGGGTTTGGCGGGCAACCAGAGCATTCTCCCCGCTATTTACGCACTGTTTTAGTACATCGCCTGACTTGTTTGCATTGACCATCACCTGAACGATACCGCACAAACAAACAGTGTTTTAACGAGAACAAGAGGATTATTAATGAAGTTTTCGGCTCGCGCTATCTTGGTTCCCATCGGCTTTTTCCTGGTAGGATCTATTGTTTGTCTTTGCTTGCTTGAAATATCCATGCGTACCGCTGCATACTGCTACAATCACGCTCACCATAAGGACACTACGAATGCTGTCAATAAAACTGCCCCTGTCGCCGTTGCCTGTTTCGGGGATTCGTTTACCGAAGGCGGTCATGCGCCGTATAAAGAAATTTACCCCTCTCAACTGCAGGAAATGTTCAATGCTGCCGGCGAGAATGTGCGCGTTACTAATTACGGGGTGTGTGAATCAAACTCGACCCAACTATACCGAAAATTGGTACAGGTCACCAAAACTGAACATATTGATTATTTGATTCTTTTGACCGGAGCGACGAATCGATTCAATTTCACGGGATACAATGACAGTCCGGCGGCTTACTTTATCAAAGGATTGCTCGTTGCCCGTCTTGCCCATGTCTTCTGGATTTATGTCAAAGATTACGAAGCCCGCCAGTTCGCTCACCACGCCAGTTCTCCTGCCCCATCTGATGGTGAACTTTTCCGCTTATACGATGTTGATATTTTAGGGTTTAAGAGAGATTATACCCAAGGACAATTCCCCCTGATTGATGCAATACTGCAAAAACACAATATTGTTGTTGACTCCTTCGGATTATTCACGGCACAACAACTTCTCGACGCTTTTAATGAACTGCTTACCATGCCGAATCTTTCCCAGATTCTTCACAATGAAAAGGGACTCTCGACAGTTCGCCTGCACACAGAAAGCAAAGACACCATCAACATAAATAGGGACCGATTGGTCAATGTATATCCACACGCAGTGGTGGCGCTTCGCCCATTCTTTTTCGAAAGCATTGGATTAGAGAAACCTGTTTTGACCACATCGGATGGTAATCGTCCATTTTTATTCAATTTCTTGGAATTGGAAGGAAGTATGTCGATTGACACAACCCAACCCCAGATATTTCAGCAATCCCTTATTCGCGAAAAATTTGTGGCAATTAGCAAAGTGATACACCAAGCGCGGTTTTCTGATGCTTTGCTGCAACTGCGCCAGCTAGTAGCCACAGACGCGAAAGATCCTCGTATGTACGCCGCTATGGGGGAATGCTATGAAGGGATGGGCGATTTTTCTTCCGCGGAACAAATGTACCGCTCGCTAATCCCCCTATCTTTGGAACATGGCAACCTTGTGCTGGGGAAATTTTATGTACGCCGGGGAAATGATGTCATGGCTGAACGATGTTTCCGTCAAACGCTTAACCACAACCCTCAAGATGGGTATAGGGAACTGGGCATGTTCTACCAGGACCGTCATAGATTTTCTGATGCGGAGAATGCTTTTAAACATGCTGCCATATATGTACCCCGTAGCGCAAATATTAATCTGATGAATCTTTACGCTGACAGTGGACGATTGGAAGAAGCAGAAACAAGATATACCGACCTTCTCGACAATAGACCTGACACTGATTTAGCGCAATTCGCTATCTATTATTACGCCCAGCATGGCAGATATGCTGATACTATTCGTTGTTTAATTCAAGCTATCGACAAGGGGGTGCATGATATGACTCCCCTTTGTTTTTTGACGAAAATATTCCCGCTGCAAAGCACATATAGTGCCAGCGATGTACTGAAAGTCATGGATCGGGCTGTCGCTCGAGAACCATTGTTGGCAAAAGAACCGACTTTCCTGAGCTACAGAAAATACTTCAAAAACTCCCGTGCATTCGAGAAAAAGCGAGACGAGTGGTTGACGAACGACCTCGAAAGTATTGCACTGTTGTGCCGGGAAAAAGGCATACCCCTTATTGTTATGAATTATCCAATCCCCTACTCTCCGATAAATAAAATATTGTTTTCTTTTGCCCACCGGAACGAATTCCCCTTCATCAATTTGGCACTGACGTTCTCGGCACTCATTGACCAATACGGCATGAGCAAACACTTCATGCCTGACCATGGCCATTGTAATATGGAAGGGAATCGCATCATAGCTAACCGTGCATTTAGATTACTACAGGCATTGCGCACGCCCTACCCCAAGAAGAAATGAACCGAAAACTATTGTTTATCCGCACCTATATTCCCGCAGGGACCGGTGGCCCGCTCCCGCCAGTGGAGCTTTTGTCTTTGGCGGCCTTCCTCTTGCGCGACGATACCGCAAAAGCCGACATAAAGATTATCGACACAGGTCTGCTTCCTGCACCTATCATTGACGCTGTCCGAGAAATACTCGCCTCTTTTGCCCCTGATATTGTCTGTTGCAGCAGCCTCCCGTGGGAAGCTGGGCTTGTCCACGCTATCGCCGCGATAGCGCGCAACCAAGCCCGCCCGCCGATGTTTCTTGTGCATGGACAGTTGCCTGCCCTGCTCGGGGAAGATCTGTTGGGTGATGTGTGTATCGATGCGGCTATCATCGGCGATGGCGAAGAAATCCTGCGAGACATTATTGCCGGTTCTATCACCGCGACAGAACTGGCACGCGTTGATGGACTGCTGTGTCGCCAAGCAGGCGTTTCCCGTTTAACGCGTGCACGAGAACCTTTACATAATCTTGATGATACCATCATCAGCCCTGAAGCATGGGCTTTGGTGGATATATATGCCTACAGCCGCCAGCAGGGATGGAATGGCTCGCTCACTGAAAAAATATACTTGCCTATCGTTACTTCCCGTGGCTGTCCCTTCGGGTGCACCTACTGCAATATCCCGGCGACTGTCGGTAAAACTTTCCGGACACGCACCCCGGAGAGCGTAGTAGCTGAGCTTTCGTCACTGCATCGCGCTTTCGGAGTCAGGGAATTCCATATTTTTGACGCCGCGTTCAATGCCAACCCGGACCGCGCCGCCGAGATTTGCCGGCAAATCATTGCCGCCGGATTACCCATTACGTTGGCCTTCCCTCACGGACTGCGTGCTGATTGTATGACCGAAGAACTAATTGCACTTCTCAGAAAAGCGGGCACTTATAAAATCGTTTATGGCATTGAAACAGCTTCGCCCCGCCTGCAGACAATGATTGGCAAGAATTTAAACTTGACGCAGACCCGTCGCGTCATTTCCGTTACCGCGCGCGAGGGGATCATCACCGGCGGGTACTTTATGCTGGGGCTACCGACAGAAACCATTGATGAAATGCGACAAACCATTGCGTACGCCGTTGATTCTGAGCTTGAAGTAGCCAGTTTTTTTAAAATGCTTGATTACACTGAGTTTCGCCGAGCGTATCGGGCTTGGGGGGATGCCCGGACCGACCAGAAATACGACCCCACTGCGTTCTCTGCGTTAACATATTTTTCACGAGACCGCGGATCTGACACGGTCCCCACCGCAACTCTTAACGCCCTGCTGGCAGAAGCTCAACGTGCATTTTACTTTCACCCGCGCCGCCTATGGCGGTTATGGCGGAAATCACACTCAAAACTTCATTTCCTAAACAATTTATTCAGCGCCGCTGTCACCATGTTTGCGGCCTACCTGCTTGTCGCCGGCTCGCGCTCCTCAGCGAAGAACACAATCGCCCCCGGATCGAAAAAAAAGAGATTTAAAGGTCTTCACTGAAAGATATATTAGATATAATTGCTGTACTAACATGATAAATCTGTTGACATAGTAAATGAACCCCCTGAAGGAAAAGTCACCCAAAACAATGTACCATCAGCAAAAATCAACATGAGGAGCATATATGCACACCATTAAAGCACTGATTGGCACCATGCGGGTTCCGTTTTTGGTATTAGCGCCGGCTTGTGTCGGCGTGGGGGTTGCAACCGCCTGCTGGCAAGTCCATGCATTAAACTGGTTACAGGTAATTATTGTTTTTATCGGCGGGCTCTCGGCCCATATATGCGTAAATGTGTTTAACGAGTATTTTGATTTCAAAAGCGGGCTTGACGCTACGACCCAACGCACGCCATTTAGTGGCGGAAGCGGCACACTGCCTGCGCAACCGGCGATGGAAAGAAATATCCTTTTGCTTGCCATAGCAAGCCTTCTCATTACTGCTTCTGTGGGTGTTTATTTTGTCTGGCTGCGCGGCTGGATGTTGTTGCCGCTCGGTATTTTTGGTTTGGTACTGCTGGTGACCTACACCATCTGGTGGGTTAACAATCCCTTAGCCTGCCTCATGGCGCCCGGCCTCGGGTTCGGCGTCCTTATGGTTATGGGCACCCATTTTTCCTTAACCGGGTTCTACAGCTGGACAGCATTCACGGCATCTCTGGTCCCCACTTTTTTGGTCAGCAACCTGTTGCTGCTTAATCAATTCCCGGATGTTGAAGCCGATAAAAACACCGGTCGTCGGCATTTTCCCATTACCATCGGACGGAAAAACAGCAGTAATCTGTACGGCACATTTCTATTAATGACCTATGTTTCGATAGCAGGTGGCGTGCTCTTGGGAGTATTGCCAATATTTTGTCTGCTGGCTCTGTTAACGGCGCCGATTGCCTGGAAATCATATACGGGCGCATATAAACATGCCGATGATGTTCCATCCCTCATTCCCTCAATGGGCATGAATGTAGTGATAAATCTTGCCACGCCGGTATTACTCGCCATCGGGCTTTTTATCGGATAACATCCGCCATAAAAAAACGGCCTTCTTCTTTCCCGTTCAAGAGAAAGTTGAAGGCCGTCTTTGTTTAAAGACAATTATTTTGTTTTGCCTTCTTGGTGGCAATGTTTCTTCATTTTCTTTTCCATCTTTTCTTTGCGTTCTGCTTTCATCTTGTCAAATTTCGCTGATTGTTCGGGAGTAAGAATCGCTTTTATGCTTGCATCGGTCGTTTCCATGTCCGCTTTGCAGGCCTCACGCATTTTCTGCATTTCCGCTTTTCTCGCCTCTGCCTTCTCCTTCATGATGGCGGATATCTTTTCTTTCTGCTCCGGCGTGAGATTCAATTCCTTGCTCATTTTATCGAGATGCTTTGCCTGCATTTTATCCATGGATTTTCCCATGCCTTTATCGCACATCTGCGCTTGGCCGCACATCTGCATGGCGTCGTCCTGCGCATACGCCAAACTGTACCCCTGCATCCCTATCACACAACCAATGGCTATCAATATTGTTTTTTTCATTGTTTCCCTCACTTTTTTCGCCCGAAACGCGTCCGGACTTAGCTGCGCGAACTTTTTGTTTGCATTTTCGGTAGCACTATTCCCCTACAAACAACATGCAACATTGTGCCTGGCAGAGCGGAGCCCGCCCCTCCTTTCGTTTCGGTTAAACCATAACTTCTATATTGTGCATTTCCACATCTTAACACCGCAAACCCATTTCCGCTTACATGAGATTAGACAATCCATTATACATAAAAGTTTCCTTAAGCTGACCTACTCCCCCTGCGCGACAATAAAGGGCATGCTTGCTAAATTGAGTTTTTAAGTTCCACTATGCTAAACCTAAGGAAAAATCAGGGTTGAAGCGCACGGTTATTTTTGATATAATTCAGCAGAGTAAAATTTGTTTCAGCTGCCGCCATCGTCTAGGGGTTTAGGACATCGCCCTCTCAAGGCGGAGATCATGGGTTCAAATCCCATTGGCGGCGCCAACCTTTAAACCGGCATTTATAACAATATTGATTGTTTTGAGTTTTTTTCTGCATTGTTTCTGACCCCTCCGTTGTCATTCCCGAGGGGGTAATCGGGAATATGGTGCTGGCGTTAGGGATTTTTAAAACCATATCCCCGATAGAACCATTCGGGGATAACAGGCGGGCAAAGCATTCGAGGTGACGGGCTGACGAGGCCTTTCGGGATGACAAGCTGACGAGATATTAGGGAATACCCGGTTTTTAGAAAGATAATCATGCAGCTTATTTCAGGGGGATGTAATGATTGACATTAAATTAATTCGCGATAATCCCGGGGCTGTCGCACAAGCGCTTGCTGCGCGCGGACAGGCATTTTTTCTTGACGAACTGCTGGCCTGGGATGGAGAGCGCCGTCTGCTTATCGGAGAGATGGATATTCTGCGAGAGAAGCGAAACACATCGGCCGGACAGGTGGGAAAACTTAAACGGGAAGGCAAAGAGTGCGCGCCGGAAGTGATTGCTGAGATGGAAGGCGTGCGCAACGCCATTAACGAGAAAGAACGCGTACTGCTTGCCCTCGAACAAAAAATAGAGGATTTCCTTTTGCGTGTCCCGAACATCCCGGACGCAAGCGTTCCGCGGGGTACCAGCGAAAAAGATAACACGGTTGTCCGTCAGATAGGAGAACCGCCCGCGTTCGATTTTAAGCCCCTGGCCCATTGGGAGCTTGGCGAAAAACTAAACATACTTGATTTTAATGCCGCGGCAAAACTTTCCGGCGCGCGGTTTACGTTGCTCCGCGATGCGGGCTGTGTGCTGGAACGGGCACTGATAAGTTTTATGCTCGACACACACCG
The DNA here is from genome assembly GCA_903880015.1 of uncultured Elusimicrobia bacterium. Lineage (GTDB taxonomy): Bacteria > Elusimicrobiota > Endomicrobiia > Endomicrobiales > CAIRNS01 > CAIRNS01. Next base: position 54,695 of record CAIRNS010000002.1, read on the forward strand.
CGCCAACGGCTATGCGGAAGTGATGGTGCCGTACCTGGTCAACCGCGCGTCCATGCGGGGCACCGGACAGTGGCCGAAATTTGAAGAAGAACTTTTTTCCTGTAGCGCCGACGAACTGTATCTGATACCGACCGCCGAGGTGCCGGTGACCAACATACACCGCGACGATATGATTGACGAAAAAGATCTGCCCAAAAAATATGTGTGCTACACTGCCTGTTTCCGCAGAGAAGCCGGATCATACGGCAAAGACACTAAAGGGCTCATCCGCAACCATCAGTTCAACAAAGTCGAGGTCGTAAAATTTGTTAAACCTGAGGGCTCATTGGCGGAACTGGAATCCCTGACACGGGATGCTGCTTCGGTTCTTGAAAAGTTAGGGCTTGCGTACCGCGTGCTTGAACTTTGTTCGGCAGACATCGGATTTTCATCGGCAAAGACCTACGACCTTGAAGTGTGGATGCCCAGCGAAAACCGGTGGCGCGAAATATCGTCCTGCTCGCTGTTTACGGACTTTCAGGCGCGCCGCATGAACACAAAAGTAAAGTATGCCGACAAACGCAAAGAATTGATCCACACCCTCAACGGCTCCGGCGTCGCCGTCGGCAGATGTTTCGCCGCACTCCTTGAGAACTATCAACAAAAAGACGGTTCGATAATAATCCCCGAAGCCCTCAGACCCTATACGAAGTTCGACCGCATCGCGGTCGGTTAACCCCGAAATTTATACTACAACAACATTAATCCCGATGAACGGTTGAAATGTGGAATGCCGGCGGCAAGTGTGCGGCAATGTATTGTTGGAAATATTCGGGAAGCGTGGGGCCGATTTTTATATTTTTTATGCCGAGATACAAGAGCGTCAGAAAAATAGCTATGGCTTTCTGGTCGTACCATGCGATATCGTATTCTATCGGCAAATCGTTGAGGTCGCTGATGTGTAATGTGGCCGCCAGTTCCCGCGCAAAGGCAATCAGGGAATAGGTGTCGCTGCATTGACCGGCGTCAAGAACCCGGGGAATGCCTTCAATTGTTCCCGGCATGTGTTTAATATACCGGTATTTGGCGCATCCGGCAGTAAGAATAATCGTATCGCTCGGCAGCGACAAGGCTTTGTCCGTGTAATAACGGCGCCGCATATCCCGTCCGTCGCATCCCGCCATAACAACGAACTTTTTTATTTTCTCCCGGTGTATCAGATCAATGATCTTTTCTTTGTGCGCGCCCAGATATGCATGGCCGAACCCGTGCGGGAAATCCGGTTCGTTCAACGATTCAGGCGGAAAACATTTTTTTGCCCGCGCGATAACTGCCGAGAAATCTTTTTTTCCGTTGAATTCCCCCATATGAGGAACTCCCGGATAGCCCGCAACGCTTGCGGTAAATATCCGGTCGGCATATGCCGGCTCAACCGGGACTATGCAATTTGATGTCACCAGCACCGCACCGTTGAAGCGGGCGAATTCCGTCGTTTGCTGCCACCATGCGTTGCCGTAGTTGCCCACAAGATGCGGATATTTATTAAAAAACGGCAAACTGTGAGCTAAAATCATTTCGCCGTTGGTGTAGACATCAACCCCGGCGTCAACCGTCTGGTCGAGCAGCATCTCAAGGTCTTTAAGCTCATGTCCCGATACCAAAATACCCGGTCGCGTGCCGACGCCGGCATGAACTATGACCGGTCCGGGTGTGCCGTATGCCTGGGAGTTGGCGCGGTCGAGCACATCCATCGCCAACAGCGTGAACTTGCCCGCCTCCATCACCATGTTCATCAATATATCTTTATCGGTTTCCTGCGCGGCTGCGTTTAAGGCGCGAAACATAAAATCAAACAATGCGTCATCGTAAACATTCAATATTGCCGCATGATAGGTATATGCCGCCATTCCTTTTAGCGCGTACGTGATTATTTCGCGGAGCGACCGCAGGTCGGGGTCGGCTGTTTGCAGGATACCTATATCCAAACTTTTGCGGAAGAATTCTTTATCGGTAGACGGCGTCCATGTGGCGCACTCAGGAAGGGCGGTCGCAAGCACTCCGGCATGCGAGCGCAGTGTTTCACGCAGAGCAATAACTTTTTTTGAGTAATCAATAATGCGGCTGGCATCGAAATTGGTATTGGTTACTGTAGCAAACAGACATTCAGCGGTAATTACCCCTGCTGTGCGCTTTTCAACCATGCTTCCCGCGTAAAACGACATCCCTTTGAGCAGCCAAATAAGCAGATCCTGCAGGTTGGCGGTCTCGTCTGATTTCCCGCACACGCCCAGAGCCGTGCACCCTTTTCCGCTCCCTGTTTCCTGGCACTGATAACAAAACATATTCATGCTGACACCGCACTTGATATTGGCATGCCCACATTATAGGGGTTTAACAGGCGGGAGTCAATGCACTGACGCTTACACAAACCCCCTCTTGACAAACTCTTGGCAGGGTGGTATAATTGGCACTCATTGCGAAAGAGTGCTAATTAAATAACTTTTGTCATTGTTTCGACGAATGGAGGGGTCCCATGAATACCAACAAACTAACCATTAAAGCCCAGGAAGCGCTGGCCGATATGCAGACCATTGCCGGTGAGCATCAACAGCAGGAACTGGCTCCGGAACATCTTTTGGCGGCACTACTCAACCAGAAGGACGGCGTGGTGCCGGCAATCACCGAAAAAATGCAGTTAACCGCTGTGTTGAAAAAGAATATAGAAGAAGAGATTGCCAAACGGCCGCAGGTTTCAGGGGGACATGCGTATCTGTCTTCCGCGCTTGAAAAAGTTTTCTCCGCCGCGGAAAAAGAGGCGAAAAAACTCAAAGATGATTTTGTGTCTGCGGAACATTTGCTGTTGGGCATCATGGATGAAGGAACATCCGCCGCCGCGGTACTGCTCAAAAAGAACGCGGTAAGCAAGGACCAGATACTGCAGGCGCTCGTTGCCATTCGCGGAAGCCAGCGCATTACGGACCAGAACCCCGAGGATAAATATCAGGCGCTTGAAAAATACGGCCGTGATTTGACCGACCTCGCCCGCAAAGGAAAACTCGATCCGGTGATTGGCCGCGATGAAGAGATACGGCGCACCATCCAGGTGCTGGCGCGGCGGACAAAAAACAATCCCGTACTGATAGGCGAGCCGGGCGTCGGTAAAACCGCCATCGTCGAAGGGCTTGCTCAGCGCATCGTTTCCGGCGACATTCCGGAAACGCTCAGAGACAAACGGGTTATCGCCTTGGACATGGGCGCACTGATTGCCGGCGCAAAATACCGCGGCGAGTTTGAGGACCGGCTTAAAGCCGTGCTCAAAGAAATACAATCCTCTGAAGGAAAAATAATCCTTTTTATTGATGAACTCCACACCATTGTCGGCGCGGGAGCGGCTGAAGGTGCGGTCGACGCCGCCAACATGCTTAAGCCCATGCTCGCACGCGGCGAACTGCGGATGGTCGGCGCGACCACCCTCGACGAATACCACAAACACATTGAAAAGGACGCGGCGCTGGAACGCCGATTCCAGACGATAACGGTCGGCGAGCCCACCGTTGACGACACTATCGCCATTTTGCGGGGGCTCAAGGAACGCTACGAAGTCCACCACGGCGTGCGCATTAAAGACACGGCCCTGGTCGCGGCGGCAACGCTCAGCGCCCGGTATATCACCGCCCGGTTCCTGCCGGACAAAGCCATCGACCTTATCGACGAAGCTGCCAGCCGTCTGCGCATAGAAATTGATTCCCTGCCGCAGGCGCTCGACATAGTGGAACGAAAGATTTTGCAGTTGGAGATCGAGCGCCAGGCAGTGCGCAAAGAGACCGATACCGCTTCAAAAGAGCGGTTACACAAGATGGAAAGTGAGCTGGAGGAGTTGCGCGGTCAATCGGCAGTCATGAAAGGGCACTGGCTTAAAGAAAAAGACGCCATCGGAAAGATCCGCGCTATAAAAGGGCTCTTGGAGACGCTGAAACTGGACGAACAACGCGCGGAACGACAGGGTGACCTGGATAAAGTCGCTGAGATTCGCTATGGAAAAATCCCCGAGAATCAGCGGAAACTGGAAGAAGAGAATAAGATTCTTTCCGGCGTGCAGGGTGAAACAAAAATGCTTAAAGAAGAAGTAGATGAAGACGATATCGCCGCCGTGGTCGCCACATGGACCGGCATCCCCGTTACCCGGATGATGGAAGGCGAGATTGCGAAACTACTAAAAATGGAAAACCGCCTGCATGAGCGAGTCGTCGGGCAGGATGAAGCGATTACCGCTATCGCTGACGCCGTGCGCCGGTCGCGGTCGGGCTTATCGGACCCCCACAAACCCGTGGGATCATTTATTTTTCTGGGGCCGACGGGCGTGGGCAAGACGGAAGTGGCGAAAGCGCTGGCCGAATTCCTATTTGACGACGAAAAAAATCTTATCCGCATCGATATGTCGGAATACATGGAAAAACACGCGGTATCACGCCTGGTCGGGGCGCCCCCGGGCTATGTCGGATTTGAAGAAGGCGGACAACTGACCGAAGCCGTACGCCGCCGCCCGTACGCGGTAATCCTGTTCGACGAAATCGAGAAAGCGCATCCGGAAGTGTTTAATATTCTCCTGCAACTGCTGGACGACGGGCGCTTGACCGACGGGCAGGGACGCACGGTTGATTTCAAGAATACCGTTGTTATTATGACTTCAAACATCGGCTCCAACTGGATTCAGGAATCCGCCGATTACAATGATATGAAAAAAAAGGTCAACGAAGCCCTGACCGCGCATTTCAGGCCAGAATTTTTAAACCGGATAGACGAAATTATCATTTTCCGTCGGCTGGCTGCTGAACAACTGCAGGGTATCATCGACATACAGCTCGCCGCAGTCCAGAAACGCCTGGCAGACCGCAAGCTAAACCTTGTCCTGACAAAAACCGCCCGGGCATTTTTGGCAAAAGCAGGGTACGACCCGGCATTCGGAGCCCGACCGCTGAAACGGTCAATCCAAAACCTGCTGCTTAATCCCTTATCGGCGAAACTAATAGCCGGCGAGTATGCGCAAGGCGACACCATTGCGGTTGATAGCGCCCGCAAAGACGGCGTCGAGACCTTAGTCTTCAGTAAATAAATTTTGTGTGTTTTTTAGAGGACCGCCGCGGGGTTTTGCGTGTGATTACATCATGTGGCATTGTTGCTGCTATGATGTATGCTTGCTTTTCTTGTTGTTTTTCCTGATGGGGCTTTTCTTGGAGCCGTTGTCTTCACGAATCAGTTCTTTTGTTCGCTCGCCCGTTACTATCATTTTCCCGCTCTTTTGATGTCCGTTGATATCGGAAATCAAATAAAAATACTCGCCCACGCCGACATTGACATCATTATCATTTTTCCCGTCCCAGGTGGCTTTATGGCTCACGCCATCGTTCCCGGCAGTTCCCGGCCTGATACTTTTCACCAATTTACCGGACATATCAAATATCCGTATCACTGCATCCTTGGGGATATGTTTGAAATGCAGGGTTCCGGTTTCTTCAGTCGAAAAATCAACCGGGTTCGGATACACGGCAATGCCGGACAAAGGACGCCCTCCCAGCCCCGTCTTAAAGGCGTATCCCATGGACAGCATATGCGACCCGCCTATGTCGCCATACATGCCGAACGCATAATCAAACTTCATTTGTTGCCAGGTAATGCCTAATCCGAGATGTATACCAGAAATTCCGCCTGTCTCAGGACGGGTATTAAAGCCATCCCTGATAACCATTCCTTTTGCGATTCTGTTCTCCATGCCGACGCCAAAAGACGGTTTACCGGACGGCGGGTAGTCCGCGTCCACGGCAATGCTCATAAACTGTTTGGGAAGAACTATGCTGCACCCTAATTTCACATTGCTCGGTAAATCATTGCCTTTTATCTGACCGCCCATATTTTGAACTGCCATCCCCATGCGGAACATATCCGTAAAAAAATAGCTGGCGCCGACATCGCCGGCAAACCCCGAGGCAGAAACGACATCTATTGTCTGATTGATGCTCTTGGCACTGAATCCTAATGCTAATTTTCTGCCTATTTGTTTACCCCATCCGAACAAAACAGCGTACTCCATGCTGCCAAATGTTTGTCCGGTGGCTTGATAGTTCCCTGCAATATCTTCCGTGGTCTTGGCAATATCCCCCGTATAGAGCGATAGCGCACCTGCGGAAAATGTGCCATAGGCGGTCGGTTCAGCATATGCCATGTAATCATATTTTATGTCCTGAACATACTCCATATGCGTAAAGTCCACCACGGTTTTTTGGAGCCGCCCCAGATTTGCCGGATTCCAATACAGAGCATAGCCATCGATGACATCAGCCACGCCGGTTTCTCCCATCCCTGACGCTCGGGCGCCCGGGCCGATGGCCAAAAATTGAGCCGCAGTTGACCCCGTTCCCTTGGCATACGCCAAAGAACTTATGACGGCAATAATCACTGCGGCGATACGAAAACTTTTCATTTTACTACCCCGATTTTGCCGGTTTTTTTGTGACCGGGTTCATCGGTGATTAGATACAGGTACAATCCCATGCTGACACCGTCACCATCCTCGTTTTTTCCGTTCCATTCGGCCCTGCCGCTGATACCATCGTTTTCTGCCGTCCCGGGCTTGAGAGTTTTCACCAATCCGCCGGTCACATCGAATATCTGTACCTTTGCGCTATCGGTGAGATTGTCAAACTTTAACTTCCCGCGAACCGCTGTCTCAAAGCAAACCGGGTTCGGATATACAACAACACCGGACAAATCTGTCACTGCATTGGAAAGCGATGAGCCCGTATATGCTTTCAGACATACATTGGTATTGGTGTAAACAGTAGTAATATCACCCCATGCAGCGCCATCATGACTGATATAACTTTGCCCCGCAGCGGCAGTTGGACTGCTATAGCCGGAGATAGGATATTCCAGAGGGATGGGATAAGCGTACCCGGGGGTGGTCATTTTTACCACAACGCAAAAGGTCCGGTTGGCGCTGATAGGGATCGAGGAATCAAGCCGGATGGTATGATATCCGGTGACGGGAATCGTTCCGGTTTTTTTTCCTAATAATCCCGAAAACGACGACCCGCTAAAACTGTCATACACATATATCTCATAGGTTGCGTCCATCGCCGTAGAATAAAAACCTACTGCATCTAACTGGTCATTGGAAGTTGCTGTAAAAACATTGGCGAACCACCCGGTAGTAGAGGAATACCCGGCCGCCGTACTCATGCCCAGCGGATCATACTGATATATGTGTTGATAGTTCCCATTTCTTTCAAAAACCGCGTTATCGGTGCCTATGTTAGTATCATAATAGGAAACATAGAAATAACCGGCATTGCCCCAGCTTGACCCCCAACTGTTTTTGACGATAAAGGCGCCATTGCCCGGCGGAACCGTGGAAAAATTTGTTTTATCATAATTGTCATCCCATCCGACTAACGCTACGCCATGATTGCTCACTGCTGTACCGCTGTAATAATATGCGGCATTGATTGGGTTGTAATATGTGGCACCTATATTCATGTATATAGAGGTCATAACAGCGCCTACATCGGTAATCATTTGCTTTATGTTGTCGTTGTCCGACACACTACTTCTGTCCGGGATAAAGAGTGCTTCTTGCACATGTGCTTGTACTGCTGATCCTGGGGGAGACCCGCCCTTGTTGGGATAGGGATCGTCGGATTCATACACCGGCCCGCCCCATCTGGTGAGATATGCCGTTGACATCCCATACGTACCGCCGCCGTCATAGCCAAGATCGAACCCGGAGAGATTTACAAGATTGTTTTCTGAAAAATCTTGTGTGTCGAGGGGTAAAAAATATGATTCCAATGCGCTGTAGGTGGCGAATGCCCAGCAGGTATTGTAAGCGCCCTGATCTCTAATCGGGGTAACCTTTCCCTGGCTGCGCAGATCATACGACGCAAGGTACCCGAGGGGCGCAGGTAGGCCATTGAGCCGTTTCGCCATGCGTTTCCCTCTGGTGTGGGAAAAATCTACCGGCGAAGGAATTAATCCTGAAGCATGATTATTTGTTGACTGTTTTGGTGCTTTTCCCTGCTGCATGTCGATCAAATAATTTTTGAACCCCGCGCTGACAGGGGCGCACTGCATGTCGGCATATGCAAACATACCTGGCCCCATCAGTACAATCATAATAAAAGAGATGGCTTTTTTCTTCATGGTTTCATTCCGCTTTTTTCCCCATCTCCTGCATCCCCTTACCTGACATGTCGGGATGTCCGCGCCCTTGAAAGAATTTACATGTATCTTTCCGTACATCTTGACCTACTGCGTGCGACTAGTTTAGCTATTATAATGTATATATCCTCAGGCGTCAAGAATTAAAAATAAGCGCAAATTATCCGATGTGCTGTTTTGTGCGTGGCCCCCCAATATGACCGGCGCCGCAGTGTGTTCGGGATGGTTATATGCCGTACTTGCGAGTGGCTGACTTAGTTAAATTTCCGTAGTTGAGGAAAACCGTTACTTCGCCGTTTGCTTTATTCTCGCGGCTGCGGTAATTCACGGAAACCAAATTCTGCATCAGATACAAGATATAGGTAAACTGCGTGGTCAGCTCCGCCGAAGTCGGCGATGTTATAAACCGGCCGTTAGTCGTGGAAGTAATGAAATTGAGCGTGGTGGCATCGACGCCGAAGCCGAGCCCGATGATATGCGCCGCAACACCCGTTTTGTTAACTTCATCCGCAACATTTTCTTGAGTGCGAAATAAGATACTCGCATTTTCCTGCCCGTCGGTTAGGACCAGTATGAATTTGCGCCCGGTCCGGGAGCGAAGCTCCTGGGCAGCAAGGCCGATTGCATCAAATAACGCGGTGTTACCGAACGCGGGAGGCAAATCAATGATTGATTTAAGCAGGGGCTTGCTGGTGGTAAACCCCACGCTGACGTTCGCCGTCGATGAAAAATCAATGATCTCCGCAGCATCCCCGGCCCCCAGATTGTCGATAAATTGTTTAGCGGCGGCGTTGGCATCGTCGGTCGCTGTGCCCGCCATGCTCCCGCTGCGGTCCATACAGATGGACACTGACAACGGCTCATCGAGCTTGCTGACGCCGGTTAAGACAGAGGGATTATTGTTGTCTATAACGGTAAAATTGCCAATCTTAAAATCGGTCAGCGCGGTTCCGCTTTGGTCCGTCACCAAAACGAACACGCGCCCTTCGGGGAATGTGCGGCTATCATACTGCGGGCACTGCATGGAAACTGCGGTTGTCCCGCTGGCGGGCAGGGAAAGCACCGGGTCTTTTTTCCGGTCACAGCCGGAAAACATCATTATCGCCGCAATAAGAAAAACTCCGCTGTTCTTTATCACTGGTTGAACCACCAGGCAACGCCCAGGTGAATACTGGTGTTCACTGTAAAGTATTCGCGCGAGGCGTAAACAAAATGTGCACGCGCTTCCGGCACCAACTCAAGGGAGTTGCTGATTTTATATCCCCATCCGGCGGAGAGCGACACTCCGGGGGAATAACTGATATTTGACCGGGCGCCCGTAGCCGGGGTGTCGATGCGTATCCAATCGGCATATCCGCCAAAACCTATCCCGGCAAACAATGATGATGTGCACGAATCGTTCACGGGGAAAAAAAATACTTGGCTCAGCGCAATGTCAAACATGTCTTCAGTCGTACCATACACGCCCGCCGGGAGTACCATCGGAAAATAGTCGACCGACACGCGCCAAGCGTAGCGAGACCACCAGTGACCCCCCAGCGAACCCTGGGGAATGTAGAAATCGGCGCCGAAATACGGTGAGCTCCCGTAGCTGGGGAATCCTGATTGCAAAAGGTTTGTGCCGGCGTTGACAGACATGATATACGAGCACTGTTTACCGAGAACACCGGGTGATTGGCGACAAAAAGCAGGACTGGAGAGAAAAAGAAAGACGCAGACAGCAACGGCGCTTGCAAGAGATGCAGATATCTTCATCGGTAACTTATTTTTGCATAAAATTTATTGTCTGTCAAACGGCGGGCGGCAGGTTGAAGTGCGGATTGTACTTATGATATAATTTTATGAGTATTATGCGATTGCAAGAAAGGTGTCACTGCAATGAATATAACGCACCACATCATTAACAACCATTTGCTGTCGGGGACCATGGAAGTCGGCCGGGAAATAGGGTTGCGCATTGACCAGACCTTGACGCAGGATGCGACGGGGACGATGGCGTATCTGCAATTTGAAGCGATGGGTATTGCGAAAGTGAAGACGGGACTGTCCGTCAGTTATGTTGACCACAATACCCTGCAGACCGGCTTTGAGAATGCCGACGACCACCGCTTTTTGCAATCGATTGCCGCAAAGCATGGTATTCATTTTTCACGACCGGGCACCGGGATATGCCATCAGGTCCATCTCGAACGCTTCGGCATACCGGGCCAGACGCTGATCGGGTCCGATTCGCATACGCCGACCGCCGGAGGGTTGGGCATGCTCGCCTTCGGAGCTGGCGGGCTCGATGTGGCGTGCGCGATGGCCGGCCAGCCATTTTATATAACCATGCCGAAAATCGTCGAAGTGCATCTGACCGGGAAACTCAAAGACTGGGTCAGCGCAAAAGATGTTATCCTCGAACTCTTGCGTCAGCTGTCCGTAAAGGGCGGCCGTGGTAAGATATTTGAGTTTTCCGGACCGGGCGTCAAAACCCTCAGCGTACCCGAACGGGCTACCATCACCAATATGGGCGCGGAACTGGGCGCGACAACATCGATTTTTCCGTCAGACGAAGTAACAAAACACTTTTTTGCGCAACAAAAACGCGCAAGTTCATGGAAGGAATTAGTGCCCGGCCCTGCGGCAACATACGACGAAAAAATCACGATTGACATGGGCGCCCTTGAACCGCTGATTGCCCTGCCGCACAGCCCGGACAATGTCAAAAAAATAAAAACTGTTGCCGGAACTGCGGTTCAACAAGTGGCGATAGGGTCATGCACCAATTCATCGCTGGCCGATTTAATGCTAGTCGCGCATATGCTTAAAGGAAAGAAAGTTCACCCGTCGGTTTCCCTCGTTATTTCGCCGGGGTCTCAGCAGGTGCTGGTTATGCTGGCGCAATCCGGCATGTTAGCGGACATCATCGCCAGCGGCGCGCGGATTCTGGAATGTGCCTGCGGGCCCTGCATCGGGATGGGGCAGGCACCGTCGAGCGGTGCCGTATCTTTGAGAACATTCAACCGCAATTTCGAAGGGCGCAGCGGCACCAAAGACGCACAGGTGTATTTATGTTCCCCGCATGTCGCCGTTGCCGCCGCACTGGCCGGAGAAATAGTTGACCCCCGGAACTTTTTTGGCGCCGAGCCCTCAATTCAGGTGCCCTCAACCTTTTTTGTTGACCAATCCAGTATCTATGCGCCATCAAAAAGCCCAACGAAAACTGATATTCACCGGGGACCGAACATCACCGCATTGCCGCTGTTCCCGCCGATGGCTGACCGTATCGCTGGGACAGTGTTGTTGACGGTAGGCGATAATATCACCACAGACCATATTATGCCGGCGGGAGCAAAAGTTTTACCCCTCCGGTCTAACTTGCCGGCCATTGCCGAGCATACCTTTGCCCCCGTAGACAAAGATTTCGCCGCTCGCGCAAAAAAAGCGGGAGGCGGTGTCATTGTTGCGGGCGACAACTACGGCCAGGGCTCTTCGCGTGAGCACGCCGCGCTGGCGCCCCGTTATCTGGGCGTCACAGCGGTGATAGCCAAATCGTTTGCGCGGATACATCTGGCAAACCTCATCAATTTCGGCATTGTGCCGTTGACCTTTGCCAACCCTGCCGACTATACGACCATCGAACAAGGCGCCGTACTGGAAATGAACGATTTAATGGCAACCATAAAAAATAACGGTGCAATAAAGGCCTCGGTTGCGGGAACAAAAAAAGTTATCCTCCTGCAATTGTCGTTAACCGACCGGCAAAAAGAACTGTTGTTCGCCGGCGGACTGCTTAACTGGATTAAAGCGCAGTCGCCGGAAAAAAAGTGAGGGCTTGTTATGGAAGATATTAAGCAATCAGTAGTCCGTCAGGCAATGGCGGCAAAAACGGCAAGCAGGAAACTTGCCCTGCTATCCACTGAACAAAAAAATGCCATTCTACTGGCAATGGCTGACGCGCTGGACGCGCAGAAAGAAAACATTATTTTTCATAATGAAATTGATGTTGATGCCGCCAAAGAAACGGGGTTGGCGGCGGCGTTAATCGACCGTTTAACGCTCACTGAGCGGCGCATCAGCGAAATGGCACAGGGGCTGCGCGCGGTGGCTGCGCAAGCTGATCCCATTGGCGGAATTGTTGAGGATTGGACGCCGCCTTCGGGCATTCATATCACCCAGGTGCGCGTACCGCTGGGCGTAATCGCCATGATTTATGAGTCCCGCCCGAATGTGACGGTAGATGCGGCAGGATTATGCTTAAAAGCGGGCAACGCCGTTATTTTACGCGGCGGTTCTGAAGCGATCAATTCAAACCATATGCTCATTAAAATTATTACGGTTGCCGCGGCGGCGGCGGGACTCCCTGATGGAGCCATACAGTTTATGGAAACTACTGACCGACAGGCGGTCGCCGAAATAATAAAGCTCGACCAGCTGATAGACCTCGTTATTCCCCGCGGCGGAGAAGAAATGATTCGGGACATACGGCAAAACGCAACCGTCCCGGTTCTTGCGCACGGCAAGGGCTTGTGCCACACCTACATTGACAAAGCGGCCGATGCGGCTATGGCGAAAAAAATTGCCGTAAACGCCAAATGCCAGCGGCCCGGCGTTTGCAACGCCATGGAAACACTGTTAGTACATGCAGATATCGCCCCACGACTGTTACCGGAACTGTTTGATTTGTATGTTCAGGCGGGTGTAGAAGTACGCGGCGATAAAAGCGCGAGGGCCATCGTTCCGGCAATGAAGGAAGCCACTGAAGTTGACTGGTCAACAGAATATCTGGAACTGATTTTATCAATAAAAATCGTTGCCTCCCTTGATGACGCTATTCATCACATCAACCGGCACGGCTCCGGCCATTCTGAAGCGATTATTACCGGCGACTCCGAAGCCGCACGGCGATTTCTCAGCGAAGTGGATGCCGCGGCTATTTTTCACAACGCATCCACCCGCATGCACGACGGCTCGGTATTCGGGCTGGGAGCGGAAATCGGTATTTCAACCCAAAAACTCCACGCCCGCGGCACCATGGGCGTCAAAGAGCTGACAACAACAAAATACCTCGTATACGGCACGGGCAATATCAGAGAATAGCGGGCATGTATAGCTTCTAACAACTCGCTTAACTGAGAAGATACGCATATCGCTATTTGCAATCGTGCACTATTTGTTATAAAATGAATTTCGCTATGAAAAAGTGGTGTCTGCTTATATCATTCTTTATGATTTTCCCGTCGCTCTGTCTGTGTATGCAAACGCAACCCCTGATTAGCGATTCAGGGTGTGTGAGCTACTTAGAATCAGAAGACAGCTCTGTTTCTATTGTTATCCCTGGATTAACAACCCCCTTACTTGAAAAAACTTCCTGTGTTTATTGCGATACTGTGCCTGAATATACGCAATTCATCAATACCATTGACCCCCCTCCTGTAATCATCTAGTACATTCCCAAGATTAAGCTTGATTTTGCAACAATACCATTCTTTGTTTTTCTATGCGGCCACTCCGCATGGTTTTATCTGTACCTGAAAAATTATTACTAAAGAGACTATCATGACTATCACTGCACAAACAGCACCGTATCAGGGCCTTACAAAAACCGAAGCCGAAGCTCGGCTTGCTGCAAACGGCTATAATGAACTCCCGTCTGCAAAAAAAAGGAATATTTGGCTTATTGCTTTTTCCGTGCTCAAAGAGCCGATGTTCCTTCTTCTAGTGGCCTGCGGTGCCATATATATGATACTGGGCGATGTGCAGGAAGCTCTGATACTGCTCGGATTTGTTTTTGTCATCATGGCAATAACATTTTATCAGGAACGGAAAACGGAAAGAGCGCTTGAAGCATTGCGTGATTTATCAAGCCCGCGGGCATCGGTTATTCGGGATGGAATGAAACTGAAGATCCCCGGCAGAGAAGTCGTGTGTGGCGATATTATAATACTATCTGAGGGAGATAGAATCCCTGCTGATGCTGTCATACGGGAAGCATTAAACCTCTCGGTTGACGAATCGCTCTTGACAGGAGAGTCCGTCCCTGTATCAAAATACCCCGCTGAAACAAATACCCATACGGGTGAAGCCGTTAAACCCGGCGGGGACAATCAGCCGTATGTATTTTCGGGGACTCTTGTTGTTTCAGGCCAAGGATATGCAACAGTTCATGCTACCGGCGTTCATGCCGAAATTGGCAAAATAGGCAAATCACTACAATCAATAGAAGAAGAAGATACCCTCCTTAAGAAAGATGTTTCGCGGACCGTTAAAATTGTCGGCATAACTGCCGGGCTCCTTTGTTTGATTGTCATAACGGTCTACGGGTTGACGCGGGCTGACTGGATAGGCGGTTTTCTTGCGGGGCTTACGCTTGCAATGGCAATGATACCTGAAGAATTCCCCGTTGTGCTTACGATATTTCTTTCATTAGGTGCCTGGCGGATATCCCAAAAAAGGGTTTTGACCAGAAGAATCCCCGCAGTTGAAACGCTCGGCGCCGCAACGGTGCTGTGTGTTGACAAGACAGGAACGCTCACCATTAATAAAATGAAGGTCCGGAAACTCTGTGTACATGAAGTACTATACGACACAATCATTACCAACAATAAAGAATTGCATGAGAACTGTCATGCGATTGTTGAATATGGGACGCTGGCAAGCCAATCTGACCCGTTTGACCCGATGGAAAAAGCAATCAGGGAGCTAAGCGATATATACCTAAAAGATACGGACCATGTGCATTATGATGGGGAAATGGTACAGGAGTATTCTTTGTCAAAAAACCTGCTTGCTATGTCCCGTGTTTGGAAACGCCAGGGAAGCGCAGACTACATCATAGCGGCAAAAGGCGCGCCGGAGGCAATTGCTGATCTTTGCCATTTAGATGCGCAAGCAATGGCAACGCTCAAACTATCCATAGAAAAAATGGCTGATGAAGGATTGAGGGTTTTAGGCGTTGCCTGGGCGCATTTTAAACCGTCCGTTCTCCCCAAAGAACAGCATGGGTTCGATTTCAAATTTGAAGGCCTCATCGGGCTTGCGGACCCTATTCGCGAGCAGGTCCCGGCTGCAATAAAGGAATGCTATCAGGCAGGGGTGCGGGTGATAATGATAACCGGTGATTACCCGGGCACGGCAAGAAATATCGCTTCCCATATAGGCCTTAAGAATATTTCTAGTTGTGTCACCGGACCCGAGCTTGACGCTATGAGCGACAGCGATCTGGCGACACGAGCAAAGGATACCAATATTTTTGCCCGGGTTGTTCCTGAGCAGAAGCTGCGCATTGTCAATGTCTTAAAAAGTTCGGGTGAAATTGTTGCCATGACGGGCGACGGCGTCAATGATGCGCCGGCGCTGAAATCGGCACACATCGGCATAGCCATGGGCGGGCGAGGCACGGATGTGGCCAGGGAATCGTCCTCGCTTGTTTTATTGGACGATGATTTTATGTCCATCGTCGCGGCTGTCAGGATGGGCAGGCGCATTTTTGATAATTTGAAAAAAGCGATTTCTTACATACTGGCGATACATGTTCCCATCGCGGGGTTAAGCCTGTTTGCGGTTATCTTCAAATGGCCTTTAATACTTTTTCCCATTCATGTAGTATTTCTTGAGCTCATCATTGATCCTGCCTGTTCGTTGGTGTTTGAAGCAGAAAAGGAAGAAAAAGGCGTTATGTCCCGACCACCGAGAAATATTAAAGAACCGCTTTTTTCCCTTGCTACGGTAGCGTATAGTTTAGTGCAGGGATCGGTTCTCCTCTTGGTCGTTGCCGGCGTATTTGTCATTTCACAACAACTGGGCGAAAGCGTTGAAACAGCGCGTGCCCTTGCGTTTACGACATTGATTGTCGGAAATCTTGGCTTAATTATATGTAACCGGTCATGGGTTCTTGCTCTTCCGGCTATCATTCGGCAGAAAAATCCGGCTTTGGTATGGATAACAACGGGTGCGGTTATTTTTATGCTGCTCAGCATTGAAGTTCCTTTTTTAAAAAATCTTTTCAAATTCGGCACACTCCATGCCGTTGACTTAGGATTATGTTTCGTTGCCGGCGTGACCAGTGTCCTGGCGTTTGAAATGATAAAAGCACTACGAAGACATCAAAGAAATAACACTATATAGGAGCATATATGCCGACTGCGAGCTGGGTTTTTTTCAACATATTTGTCATCATTTTGCTTTTGTTAGATCTTGGCGTATTCCATAAAGGCAACCGTGTCATAAGCATAAAAGAGTCATTGGTGTGGAGCATCGTCTGGACAGCAGTTGCCGTGGCTTTCAATGGCGGGCTCTATCTATTGAGCGGTAGTGAAAAGGCTCTTGAATTCTTAACCGTGTATATCGTTGAACGGTCTTTAAGCGTTGACAACATATTTGTGTTTATACTGGTATTTTCATATTTCAGGGTCAGGCCGGAATATCAGTATAAAATACTCTTCTGGGGGATAATCGGCGCGCTGGTCATGAGAGCTCTTTTTATCATTGCGGGCGTTGCCTTAATAGCGCAGTTTCACTGGTTGATATATATATTCGGCGGTTTGCTGGTTTATATCGGCATTAAGATGTGGTCCGGCGACAACAAGGAAATACATCCGGAAAATAATATAGTACTAAAGATATTTAAAAAACTTGTCCCCGTGACTGACGAAAATCCGGATGGCAGCTTTATTGTCACCAATGGCGGCAAATATTTTGCAACCCCTCTTTTTCTGGTACTTTTGGTTATTGAAACAACGGATATTATATTTGCCGTTGATTCAATCCCGGCGGCACTGGCAATTTCAACGGATTCATTTATCATTTACTCAGCCAATGTGTTTGCGATATTGGGACTGAGAGCTCTATACTTTGCCGTGGCAGGGTGTATGGGTATGTTTAAATACCTACAGCACGGGCTCGCGATAGTGCTTTCATTTGTGGGCGTTAAAATGTTGCTCACGGATATCTATAAAATTTCTATATCGGTTTCGTTGGGATTTATAGCATGTGTCATTGGCGTTTCTATTATTCTTTCATTTATCCACAATAAAAAAGAGGCCCATTATGCGCAGTAAAAAATTAGTGCCGCGTATTGTCATCGCTTTACTATGCGGGTTCTTCGCTGTCAGTTTATATATCATAGGAACCGCTTTGATGATCAGGTAATGCAACAATTCTGACAGAATGGGAGGCGAGACATGAACAGCATGGCAAGAAGGATAGAAGATCAATTCTTTTACAAAATGGACCAAGAATTACTCAGGGAGCAAAAAGCATTAATGCAGATGGAAAAAACAAAAAAAGAGATTAAAGAAGTTTCCGGAATACACGATGAAGGCGTTTTACTGAAACTGGTAGCGCTCAACATCCGACCTGAAACCGTGGTTTCCCTGGCACTCATCCCTTTGGTGGAAGTTGCGTGGGCGAACGGGTCGATAGGCAAAAAAGAAAAAGCTGCGACACTGACTGCCGTTAACAGATTGGGCTGGGCAAAAGAAAGCATCGATTATACTCTGCTGGAACGCTGGCTGGAACATAAACCTGACCTCTCTTTACTAAGAGCATGGATTGATTATGTCGGACACATATGCACAAAAATGAATGGTGATGAGATTACGAAATTGAAAACAGAGATAATGTCGAATGCCAGAATGATTGCAAATGTAAGCGGCGGCATATTGGGCATAGGAAACATATCCCGCCAGGAAAAGGAAATTTTGATGATTATTGAGAATGCTTTTGTAACTGCTAACGGAGGGGAATAATGTTTGAAGCGATTGTAGAAGTTTTGCTTCATGGTGACCAGTATTTGAATGTTTTTGTCAATCATTACGGCTTTTGGTCCTATGTAATCCTTTTCTTAATTATTTTTATTGAAACGGGGTTAGTGGTGATGCCGTTCTTACCGGGCGATTCTTTGCTTTTTGCCGTTGGCGCTTTGGCTGCCGCCGGAACGCTTGATGTTGTATGGATAATAACCATACTGTCCTTTGCGGGAATCATGGGGGACAGCGTGAACTATGCTGTCGGAAAATATTGCGGGAATCGCATCCTCAACACCACGCTCGGCCGCTTCATTAAAAAGGACCATTTGGAGCGAACGCATAGTTTTTTTGAAAAGTTCGGGGGAAAAACGATTGTCCTTGCCAGGTTCGTTCCCATCATCAGAACTCTTGCTCCGTTTGTTGCGGGCATTGGCAAGATGAGCTATCCGAAATTTGCGGTCTACAATATACTGGGAGGCATTCTGTGGGTTGCCTCGCTCATTTTGGCGGGTTATTTTTTCGGCACTATCGGGATTGTAAAGGAAAATTTTGCCTTGGTAATCCTTGGTATTATTTTTATTTCTTTGCTTCCGGGCATCATTGAGTACGCTCGGCATATTCTCTCTAAAAAGGCTGCCAAGATGCAATGCCGCTCCGTTTCGGATGCCATAGAGTAGAACACCGTTTGAATTTTTTTTTCTGATAAGTTATATTATTATCAGCGTCAGAAAAACAATGAAACCAATCAATCTTGGCATTGGCATGTATTATATCAACAGGGCATAAACCACATACCGTGCAGCTGTTGAAAACTTTTACAGGAGGGCATGTTATGGACGCGGTTCGGGACATTCGGGAGATTAACGAGAAAGTACAGAAGGAAAGCGTGTTCATCGTACAATTGATGAACGAGATAAGCCAGGTGATTGTCGGTCAAAATTATCTTATTGAACGGATGCTGGTCGGACTGCTGGCAAACGGACATATACTTCTCGAAGGCGTACCGGGGCTGGCAAAAACCCTGGCGGTAAAAACGCTTTCTTCAGCCATTAAAACAAAGTTTCAGCGGATACAGTTTACCCCCGACCTTTTGCCGGCTGATCTTATCGGCACGCTGGTGTACAGCCCGCAAAACGGCAGTTTCAGCGTCAAAAAGGGACCGCTTTTTTCGAACCTTGTGCTGGCCGATGAAATCAACCGTGCGCCGGCGAAGGTACAGAGCGCACTTCTGGAAGCCATGCAGGAACGCCAGGTGACTATCGGCGATACGACCTATCCTTTACCGGAACCGTTTCTGGTGATGGCGACACAAAACCCCATCGAGCAGGAGGGCACCTATCCGCTTCCCGAGGCGCAGGTGGATCGGTTTATGCTGAAATTAAAAATTACCTATCCCTCAAAAGCCGAAGAAAAACAGATATTGGAACGCATGACGCAGGGAAACACCATTACGGTCAAGCCCGTGATAACGCCCGAGGAGATTACGCGCGTGCGTCAAACGGTTCAAGAAATATATGTTGATGATAAAGTGAAGAACTATATCGTAGATATAGTTTTTGCCACGCGCAACCCCGGGGACTACAAACTCGACAACCTGAAAAATCTGATTGCGTACGGCGCGTCGCCGCGGGCAACGATAAATTTAACGCTCGCCGCGAAAGCGTACGCTTTTCTGCAAGGGCGCGGGTATGTGACGCCTGAAGACATAAAACTGATAGGCCCCGATGTATTACGCCACCGCATTATTCAAACATACGAAGCGGAAGCCGAGGAAATGACATCGGAAGACATTATCAAACAGGTTTTCGACGGCGTTGAAGTCCCGTAACGCGGGAATCCGTTGAGAATTGGCTATAGCTCAATCCATGTTACCTAAAGAAATCATCGCTCAGATACGAAAAATTGAGATCAGGTCCGGCAAACTGGTCAACGAAATGTTTGCGGGCCAGTACTCCTCTGTCTTTAAGGGGCGGGGGATGGAGTTTGCCGAAGTTCGGGAATACCTGCCCGGTGACGACATCCGTTCCATCGACTGGAATGTTACCGCCCGGTATGGTCACCCCTATGTAAAGAAATTCACCGAAGAACGGGAAATGACTGTGCTGTTTCTGGTAGACATGTCCGGATCACAGCGGTTCGGCACACGGGGAAACTTTAAAGCGGAGCTGGCGGCTGAACTGACCAGCGTCCTGGCGTTTTCAGCCATAAAAAATAACGACCGGGTCGGCATGGTCATGTTTACCGATAAAATCGAAAAAGTTATCCGCCCGAAAAAGGGGCGCAATCATATTCTGCGCATGATTCGCGAAACGCTGTATTTCACCCCAACCGGGACCGGCACCAATATTACCCGTGCACTGCAGTATCTCAACGAATTGTGGCGACGAAAATCAGTCGTCTTTCTGATATCGGATTTTAACGACGCGGGATTTGACCAGGCGTTAAAGGTAACTGCACGGCGCCACGACCTGATTGCCGTCACGATTGCCGACGACCGGGAAAAAAACCTGCCCGATATCGGATTGGTAGAGCTTGAAGACGCTGAATCGGGACAGAAGATGACGGTCGACACTTCATCGGCACCCTTTATAAAAGAATATACGCGCCGTACAGAGGAAAATGCCCAACGCCTAAAAACGCTTTTTACCCGGGCGCATGTCGATTCCATCGCGGTAACAACGGGCAAACCCTATATCGTGCCCCTAATACAGTTTTTCAGAACCCGCGAGAAACGCCAAGCCACCGGAAGATAAATGGATGCTGTCTTGGTTGGCGTTGTTATTGTAGGGGCGGGCCTTGCGTCCGCCCGCAATAGTGTTTTTCGAGATTTAAGGGAACTGGTTTTGGGGATCACCAACACGGTAACACCTGATCGGGCGGACGCGAGGCCTGCCCCTACAAACGACAGACATTTAACTATATCATGAAATATATTTTGTGCGGTGTTTTATTATTATTGGCTTCGTTCGCGTTTGCGGGGCAACCGGATGTGCAGTTCTCGGTTGACCGCTCGACCATTACTATCGGCGATCCGGTTCGGGGCGATATTGCCGTTACGCTTTCTTCGGGGACAACGCTGGCTCCGCCGGAAAAACCTGCGGAGATTGGACCGTGGACGGTACAAGACCTTGCGACAGCGCCCGACAGCCGCGACCCGCTGGTGACACATATTATATACACGCTGACGACCTATACGACCGGACAGGTGGTAATTCCCCCCATCGCCGTCGTGGTTGACCCTGCACATGCCCTTAAGACACAACCCATAACCATCACGGTCGCAAGCGTTCTGGACACATCCGCCCCTGCGGGGGATATCCGCGACATCAAACCGCCACTCACCATGCGTCTACCGCTCTCGGCGTATGTGCCCTGGATAGTGTTGGCGCTGGCAATTCTGGGAGGCGCGTTCTGGTGGTACCGGCGCTACCAGAAAAGATTGGCGGCGAAATTTCCTCAGCCGGAAGTTCCCCGCGTGCCGCCCGAGCAGCTGGCATTGGAACGGCTGGCGCAATTAAAAGCATCCCCCCTGCTGAGCGAAGGGAACATACATGAATTTTACATTATCCTCAGCGATATAATCCGCGACTATCTTGCTGGCGTGTATGCCATAGAGACCCGCGACATGACGACCGGTGAAATTTATGCGCAGTTACGCCTCAAAGAAACCGACAAGAAAATACGCTTGAACATCAAATCCTTTTTCGATGCGTGCGACCTGGTCAAGTTCGCCAAGTACCGTCCCGATGCGAGTGGCGCCGGCAGGGACTTTGAACAAGCGGAGAACATCGTCACCGGTAAAGCATTATGAGATTTGCATCACCCCTATATTTACTTATTCTCCTCATCGCCGGGCTACTGGCTGTCTGGTATGAATCCCGCAAGCGCCGCGGACGGGAAGCAGCAATCCGTTTTTCAGACATTGGCCCGTTTGGCGGTATCAACCAGTCGCCGCGGGTGAAATTGCGCCATCTGCCGCGGATAATGGGATATGCTGTCCTGTGCCTTGTCCTGCTGGCGCTTGCCCGTCCGCAAGCCGGGCAGCGGGGCGAGGAGATATTCAACCGCGGCATTGATATTATGTTGTTGATGGACACCTCAACAAGCATGCGCGCCATAGATTTCAAACCGGAGAACCGCTATGAAGCGGCTAAAAAAGTTGCCAAAGAATTCGTCGGTCAGCGCAAAAACGACCGCATCGGTATCGTGGTATTTTCCGGTCTGGCGTATACCCAGTGCCCGTTGACCGCTGACCACGATGCAGTCTTGAACTTTATCGACCAGACCGCGATAGGGATGACGGAAGTTGATGGCACCGCCATCGGGTCAGCTATCGCGACCGCAACGAACCGCTTAAAAGACAGTCCGGGAAAAAGCAAGATAATGATTCTTATCACTGACGGCAGAAACAACGCCGGAGAAATAGACCCGTTAACGGCGGCCCAGGCGGCTGCGGCGCTTTCGGTTAAGATTTACACCATCGGCGCAGGACAACCCGGCGGCGCATTGTATCCGGTTGATGATCCGGCGTGGGGAAGACAATATGTAAAAATCCCCGAACAAGAACTTGATGAGGACACCCTGGCAAAAATTGCGGAAACTACCAGCGGACGCTATTTCCGCGCGACTGATTCGGCATCCCTTGAACGGATAATGAAGCAAATAAATGAATTGGAAAAATCCGAGATTAAAACGGTTAAATATACCAATTACCGGGAATTGTTCCACTGGTTTTTATGGCCCGCGTTTTTCCTTCTTCTGTTGGAAGTGCTATTGTCGAACACATGGCTGAGGAAAGTACCGTAACAAGGCACGGCAAATCCCCCTTACCCCCTTTGTCAAAGGGGGAGTGAGACAACAACTCCTTTTTCTGGGGGAGGGTGAGACAACCGCTCCTTTTTGGCAAGGAGGATAGTGGCAACAACTCTTTTTCGGGGGGAAGATATGAGCTTTTTGCTCCCTCCTTTGGCAAAGGAGGGCGGGGGAGGATTTGACGGTGACGGAACTATACTATTATGAACTTTGTTCATCCGTATTTTTTATTTCTTGAAATAATCATTCTTGTTCTGGCGGCTGCGTATATGTTTGCGTTTCGCGCCCGGCGGCGGGCGTTGGCTGCATTTGGCGAGAACGAACTTATGGAGCGCCTTTCATCTGCGGCCCCGGTCTGGCATATACTGCGGGCGACGATGGTTTTGGCCGCCACCGCGTGCGTTATTGTGGCGCTGGCACAGCCGCAGTTCGGCGCAAAGATGGTCGAAGCGAAACAACGGGGCTCGGATGTGTTGATTGCGGTCGATGTTTCCCAAAGCATGCTTGACGAGGACATCAAACCTAATCGCATCACCCGGGCTAAGACATTGCTGGCAGACCTTGTTCAGCAATTAGGCGGCAACCGCGTCGGGATTATCGCTTTTGCCGGTGTCGCGTTCTGGCAGTGTCCGATGACGCTTGACATTGCAAGCGTGAATCTTTTTTTAGACCTTATGGATACCAATCTTATTCCCCAAGGCGGGACCGCAATCGGCTCAGCCGTGCGGCTGGGCGTGCAGGGACTTTCAAAAGCCCCCGCCCGTACAAAGGCCATCATCCTTTTGACTGACGGCGAAGATCACAAAAGCGACCCTGAAGGCGCCGCCGAGATAGCCGCTAAAGAAGGGGTTAAAATTTTCGCCGTGGGTTTCGGCAGTGCCACGGGCGAACCCATTCCCCTACGCGACGGACAGGGCGTGTTCACCGGATACAAGAAAAACAAAAAAGGCGAAGTGGTGATGTCAAAACTCGATGAAAAACTTTTATCTTCCATGGCTGCCGCAACCGGCGGCGCATATATCCGCGCACAGGACGGCACTATCGACACCGCACGGCTGGTTGATGCGATAAACGGTCTCGATAAAAACAAATTATCATCGCGGCTTAACCGCGAATATGAAGACCGGTATCAGTATCCCCTCGCGATGGGTTGCGTTTTCCTGGTAGCGGCGCTTTTCCTTCCGGAGAAAAAACGGCGTTTACAAAAGCTCGCCAGGGGCGGACAATGAACAAACTACTGTGTATGATTGCCCTTTTCTTCCTGTGTGCCGGCGGAGCGCAGGGGTCTACCGCGGGAAAGATTCGCACCGGCAACAGTTATTATAAAAAAGGACAGTTTGACAAGGCGGCCGCCAGCTACCGGGAAGCGCAAATCACGGCGCCGCAAAACCCGAATATTGACTATAATATAGGTAACGCTCTGTATAAATCGCAAAACTTCGCCGAGGCGGAAACCGAATACAACAAGGCATTGCCGGTTGAAGACCCCGTGCAAAAGAGCAGGGTGTACTACAATCTCGGCAACAACGCGTACCGCCAGCAAAAAACGGATGAAGCACTGCAGTATTACAAGAAAGCCCTGAGCGCCAATCCCCGCGACATTGACGCAAAATATAATATCGAATTTATCTCTGCCGCAAAAAAGAATAAGGATAAACAAAAAGACAAGGATAAACAAGACGAGAAGAACAAAAAACCGGGCAAAGACATGACGGGCAAACCGGACGAAAAGAAGTCCGGTATGTCAAAAGAAGACGCGCGGCGCATATTGCAGTACTACAACGAATCCGACAAAAATGCCGCAAAGAAACGCAAAATGCCGGTACCGGCCGCAGGAAAAACTGACGAGGACTGGTAAGCGTTTATTATCCATCTCGACATACACACATGACCCATGACAGAGAGTATACGGAAAAAAATGAAACGGTTATTATCCATTCTATTTTGTAGTTTTTTTGTGACCGGCATGCTAACACCGGCACCCCTGATGGCCGCTGATATCTCCATTTCCGCCGCTGTTGACCAGAATGTTATCAGTTTAGACGAACAACTGGTGCTGGAACTCAATGTTTCCGGCGGAAAAGCGGACCTTCCTTCCTCGCTGCCGGACATCCCGAATTTTACCGTGCAATCATCGGGACGGTCGGAAAACATTTCCATTATTAACGGTTCTATGTCGAGCTCAACATCGTTGCGATTTACTCTGGTGCCCCATGAGGCGGGAAAGTTTACCATCCCCTCTATCTCGATGACGGCAAAGGGAAAAACCTATCAAACACAACCTATTGCGGTTGAGGTGACCGCCGCAGGCGCTGCAAGCGTCCAGCGTTCCGCCCCAGCGAGAACGGTAACGGCGCCGTCTTCTGCCGGAGCCAGTGACGGCAGGCCTCTGTATATCACGGCTTCACTCGATAAAGCAACCGCGTATGTCAACGAAAAGATTGTCTATACATTCCGTTTTTTCCGCAGGGTTAATCTGCTCTCAAACCCGAATTATTCCCCGGCAAACTTTTCCGGATTCTGGAAAGAAGATCTGCCGCCAAAAAACTATCAGACGGTCATTAACGGACAACGGTATTCGGTCAATGAATTGCAGATACTGCTGTTCCCGACCCGTCCCGGATTATTTAATCTGGGTTCCGCCGGACTGCAGTGCCAGGTGGAAGACATCAATCAGGCAGACCCCTTTGCCGGTTTTGCCGGCTTTTTTTCCGGCGGGCGCACACAACAACTGACAACCAATGTCGTCAGCGTTAAAGTGTTAGCGCTTCCTGAAACGGGTAAACCCAAGGACTTCAATGGAACAGTCGGACAATTTAACGTTTCCGCCGCCCTGGACAAGCGCTCAGCCAAAGTCAATGAGCCGGTGACCTTATCGATAACCGTTGCCGGCACCGGCAGTATCAAGACGATTGCCGATCCGAAACTTCCCGACTGGACTGATTTTAGAAAATACGAAACGGTCAATACAACCGCAATGGATGCCAAGAATGACACGGTGAGCGGATCAAAAATATTTAAAACCGTCATTGTCCCCCTTACCCCGGGCAAAAAGACCATTCAGTCGATACCCTTTTCGTTTTTCGATCCCGCCGCACAACAGTATCGAACCATGGCAACCGCGCCGCTAACGATTGATATCGCTCCGGGAGATCCCTCAGCCGCCCCAATCTCATATTCCCCGCAGCAACCGGCTGGGGCTGCTCCGGCGAACATCGCCTTGGTGACTACGGATATCCGCTACATTAAACCGCTCGCGTCGTGGTGCGCGTACCGCGGCCCCTTGTACCGACGCTGGCCGTTTATTATAGTCAACATTTTTCCCCTGTTGGTGCTGGCAGGCGTTTTCGTATTTTTGCGATGGTCGCATAAGCTTTCTACCGATGTAGCGTTCGCGCGGAAAATGCGTGCTTCAAAAACCGCACGAAAATATCTTGCATCAGCACAAAAGATTTTAACCGCCGGCAATACCACTCCCTCTTCTGTCATTGATTTTTATACCGCCGTGTCCCGGGCCCTCTTGGAATTTATCGGGCACAAGCTCAATGTTTCACCGGAGGGATTGACGAACAACGCCTTGGCGGATATGCTTTTGCGCCGCGCCATCGCCGCAACAATTATTGAAACAACAAAAACTATTCTTGATGAATGCGACCTTGTCAGGTTCGCACCGACAACGGTAACCGCGGCGATGATGCGCGCCATATATAATCAAACTGCAGCAGTAATCGAGGATTTGGACAAAAAACTGTAATGACGGACGGAATGAAAGAGATACTCATGAAAACGCGATTGATTGCATTTTTGTTACTGATGTCGGCTTCTTGCGTGCTTGCCGGCGATAAACCTCTGGCGGTTTTTACACAGGCCAATGATGCCTATGCGCACGGTCAGTATCAGCAGGCAATCAACTTGTATGAATCGCTGGTGACCAACAACGAAACGAACGCTACCGTATTTTTTAATCTCGGCAACGCATATTTTAAAAATCAGCAAATCGGGAAAGCCATAGTCAATCTCGAGCGAGCCGTTAAACTTTCCCCTCGGGACAAAGATGCGCGCTACAATCTGCAATATCTCAGGTCGCTGGTCAAAGAGCCGTCGCTTCCTTTTTTCGAAACAGCAGTCGCATGGATAAACGGATGGGTGTCGCTCAACGAGCTTACCGCCGCGGTATCGCTATTTTTTATTGCCGCTCTCGGACTGCTTATTGGCTATCTTTTGCGCCGCAACCCATGGTATGCGCTATGTAGTATCGTCGCCTGTGCTGTACTCCTTGCCGGCGCGGTCTGGCTTGGCTTAAAAATTAAAGATGAGGTCAGCACGCGCTGGGCCATTGTCGTCACCGGAACCGTTGACGCCCGTAACGGCCCCGGCACGGAAAACTCCGTGGCCTTTTCGGTTCCGGAGGGACGAAACCTGATCATTCTTGGCGAGAACAATACCTGGTACGCGGTCGGCCTGCCCCGCGAAGGCATTACGGGCTGGGTTGAGAAACGCTCGATTGAGGCCGTCACCGCTTTGTAGATTCCGCGAACGTTCACGCAAACATATAGGTAACCAACTATACACGCCGTGCCTCGGATTTTTTTTCCCTCAATAACAACGATTGCCGAGGGCAGATTTGATTTTTGAGTCGGGGAATTGATAGAGTATACCGTATGAAACCATTGCTGCGGATTGGATTGTTCGGCGGATCGTTCGATCCGGTGCATAGAGGACATGTCCGGATGGCGGTACTGGCGCAAAAAAAATGCCGGCTGGATGCGGTACTTTTTATTCCCGCGCAGCAGCCTCCGCACAAACACCCCAAACAGTTAACGGCCGCGCACCATCGGACCGCCATGCTGGAACTGGCTATTCGACGCTATCCTCGGTTTTTTATCGATCGTTACGAACTGGACCGCACAGGCACTACCTATTCCTACCAGACGGTACGCCATTTTGCGCGGTTGTATCCCGAGGCAAAATTATTTTTTATTATGGGGTCGGATTCTTTCGCTGAGCTTCATACCTGGAAAAAACATGATATACTGCTTGCACAGTGCACGCCGATAGTAGTCCAACGGACGCCGGAGGCGTCTTCGGAAATCCGCCGGCGTATTGCGCTGGCGTTGCCTATCAAAAACGAGCTTCCCGGACCGGTAGAAACATACGTCAGAAAAAATACCCTCTATGCAACACATTCTTGATTATTTAAAAGCTCATGTCTCGCCGGCTCGGTACAAGCATACGCTGGGCACGGTAAAAGTGTCCCGCGCCCTGGCGGAGCGCTATGGTGTCTCTGTCGAGAAAGCGGCATTGGCGGCACTGCTGCACGATACAGGGAAATCCATGCCTGCCGCAGATATGCCTCGCTTTGTCAGCAGACATCGTATTGCTGTCCCGTTGCGGGATGAAGTCAGCGCGCATAGCCCGGCACTTTTGCACAGCTATATCAGCGCCCATATTGCCAGAAATATTTTTGACATTACCGACAAGGATATTTTGCATGCGATTACGGCACACACCATCGGGGCCGCCGTCATGAGCCCGCTTGCAAAAATATTATATGTTGCGGATTCGCTTTCACCGGACCGCCGGTATCCGGCTTTAAAACGGATTCGTGCGCTGGCAATATCAAATCTTGACGCAGCAGTGAGTGCCGTCATGGTCAACAAGATGCAGTATGTCGTACTCAAAAAGAAATGGCTGCACCCGCACGCAGTAATTGCCTGGAACACTATTCATCGGGAAAGTTTATAAATGAAATTGAAATTAGAACACATTGTGTTGGGGTTAATTGTGGTGAGCGTGGCCGCTGCCATGTATTTTTCGTTTAAGAGCCCCTTGACACGGGCTTTTAGAAACGGGCAGATGATCAACGGATTACTTATCGGAACAGATTTGGTGGATAATTCCCGACATGCCGATACGCTTATTTTTCTCAGCTACGCCCCGGCAACCCGGTTTCTCAATATAATTTCCATCCCCCGCGATACCCGTTTTACTCAAAAAGGGGCACGATTTAGAAAGATTAATGAATTGTACGCTTTCAATTATAAGGCCACAAAGAACGAACAAATGGCCGCACAGGAAACTACGCGGGCGGTTGAGCAGATTTTTAACGGACGGGTTGCCGTCCCGTACTATCTGCAAATTAATTACGAGAGTTTTCGCAAATTCATTGATTTGATTGGCGGCGTGACCATTGATATCGACGAATCCATGAATCACGATGACACCGCCGGCGACCTGCACATTCATTTTGAACCGGGCCGCCACCATTTCGACGGCCGTCAAGCGCTGGAATATGTGCGCTACCGCGGCCCCGCCGGCGATATCGGGCGCGTATTTCGCCAACAACGGTTCCTAAAAGCCACCATGGATCGATTTAAAAATCCTTTGACCATGCTTCGTCTGCCGCAAATAATTGCCACCGTCACCCGGGATATCACGACCAATCTTACCGTCTGGGATATTCTGGCGGCGACTCTTGAGATAAAAGACCTTCGCCCCGAGAATATCCGCTTCGCTCAGTTGCCGGGCACATCAAAAAACTCCTACTGGGAGACGGACGCCGATAACTGCCGCGGTTTGTTCGACCAAATAGTGCCTTCGACGGGCACTGTCGTGGCGGCTGGCCCGCTCATCCGCGTTGAGGTCTGGAACGCATCGGGCATTAACAAATTGGCTGATAAGGTGAATTGGATGTTGCGCAAACAGGGATACGATGTCATCGAGTCGGGAACTTATTCCGTCGTGCAGAAAAAAACATTGATCAAGGATTTGACGGGAAACCTGAGAGCTGCGCAAAAAATCGCAAACATCGTCGGTTGCGGCGAAGTAATCACCCGCTTTGACAATAAACGATATGTCGATATTTCGGTGACTCTCGGCGAAGATTGCAAGATAAGCGATACGGACAAACAGTCCGCGAATAAACATTAGGCTGTGCGTCCGGCAGTAATCACCGGAGCACTACCGTCAATGAAAAAGAGGAACTTATGAATTTTTTGAGCGCATCCCGCAAGGCGGCAACCATTGCCGAAGACAAAAAAGCTGAAGACATTGTGGTATTGAATATCAGGCAGTTGACTGAAGTCGCTGACTATTTGTTAGTGTTCACGGTGAACTCCGCGGCCCAAATGAACGCCGTGCTCGACACCATTGAAAAAGAATTTAAATCTTCTTTAGCGCTCATGCCCCTTCACCGCGACGGCCGGCAGTCCCGTTCTTGGGCCGTACTCGATTACGGCGGCTTGGTGATTCACGCAATGTTTCCCACAGCCCGCGACCTATACGCGCTTGAAAAGATATGGTCCGGCGCCCGCACCACACGCTTTCCCGCTGTCCGCAAGTAATGAGCGGAAGCGCTACCCTTCTCTCGAAACTCTCCCGCATTGAATAATCAATATAATGTTGATTATTCAGCCACTTCTTTAACTAATATTTCGATTTTTTTTTTACTGGCGGGATTTTAGCGTATATGACAGGCACCTTCAATGCCTTGCTTTTCAAAATATCGCTGATGATATTCTTCTGCCGGATAAAAGGGGCCGGCGGGTAGTATTTCAGTGACAATGCTGTTTTTGTGCACGCCTGATTTCCCCACCTGCTCTTTTGACGCCTTTGCCTGCGCTTCCTGCGCGGGTGTAAAATAATAAATCGCTGACCGATATTGCGTACCAGTGTCCGGCCCCTGCCGGTTCATCGTCGTAGGATCATGCATTTCCCAGAAAGCTGCCAGAAGTTCGTCGTATGAAATGACTGAAGGATCATATTCAACGAGGGTTACTTCCGCATGGCCGGTTTTCCCGGTGCAGACATCACTGTATGAAGGGTTTTTTAAATGGCCCCCGCTATAGCCCACTTTTGTTGAAATTACTCCTTTTTTCCCCCTGAAAGCTGACTCCACGCCCCAAAAACAACCTGCGGCGAACAGCGCACGAGCAATTTCCTTTTTTGCGGGAATAAAACTGAGCGCAAGCGCATTGATACAGTATCTTTTATGCGTCGGCGCCGGGCCGTCGTCAAAAACATGCCCGAGATGTCCCCCGCACCGCGCGCACACTACTTCAGTGCGCTCCATGCCGTATCCTTTGTCGTCGGAAAAAGCAATATTCCCCGGAGCAACCGGATCAAAAAAACTGGGCCAGCCAGTCCCCGAATCAAATTTTGTTTTTGATACAAACAGGTCAGTACCGCAACAGACACACCGGTACAAACCGGGTTCTTTATTGTCATGGAGGGCACAGCTAAACGCCCGCTCGGTATCTTTCTTCCGGGCAACCGCAAACTGCTCAGGCGTCAGTATCTGCTTCCACTCAGCGTCCGTTTTGCTTATAGTGTGAACGGTAAGCGTTTTCCCGAGTGTATAATCATAAATTGGTATTTTCTTGATATCCATCCGCTCACTCCCGCCGGAAAATATGACTGCCATAAACAAAGTTGCAACTATCAAAATACATATGTTTTTCATGCGTTTTGTGCATCCATGACTGCCTTCCTCGCATCATCAATCACCGCCCGCGGTATCCGTTTTACGGCTATGAGCACGAGCACTGGAACAATGATGGCATCATCAAGATGCCCGAGCACCGGAATCCAGTCCGGAATTAAATCAAAGGGCATAAGAGCATAGCCCACAGCAATCCATAACAGCACCCGGGCGCTTTTTGGCGTCCGCGTATCTTTCATTACTCGCTGGTACACTTTAAGTTCTTGCTTAAACCAGCGGGTAATATCTTGAAGCGTCTTTATTTTATCTTTCAGCATCCGCACCCCGCCAGATAAGGCCGGAATATCATTTTTGCGTTATCGATGACAGTACTTCGTTAAGGCGCTCAAGGTCTTTAAGGGAGAAATAGTGAATCTCGATTTTCCCTTTAGTTGATTTCCCGACTATCTTTACCTTGGTGCCCAACTGCCGCTGCAGTTCTTCCGCCAAACGCACTAATTCCGCTTCGGGCTTTTTCTGTTTTCGTACTGCGGGGCGAACTCCGTTTTTAATGCCTGCGACAATGCCTTCGATGTCTCTGACTGTCAATTTCTCGACCAATATCCGCAAAGCAAGCTCTTTTTGCGTATCCGTGTTGTCTATCCCCGCCAACATCCTGCCATGGCCGGCGGACATCAGCCCCTGCGATATGGCGTCCTGCACATCCTCAGACAACTGCAACAACCGCAAAGAATTGGCAATCACTGCCCGGTCTTTACCCAGAACCTTCGCCAACTCCTCCTGAGTATGATGAAATTCGTCATGAAGGCGCTTATATGCCCGTGCTTCTTCAATCGGGTTAAGATCTTCTCGCTGAATATTTTCAATAAGGGCCAGGTGGAACCGTTCTTTTTCGCTGGCGTGGCGAATGACCGCCGTTACTTCTTTGAGCCCCGCCAATTTCGTCGCGCGCCACCGCCGTTCACCGGCAATCAGTTCAAATTCACCGGGAATCATCGACGGTGCCACAATAATCGGCTGGGCGAGACCGTGGTGCTTGATTGACTCTGCCAGCTCGCGTAATTTTTCGTCGTTGAACACTTTTCGCGGCTGAAATTTGTTCGGTTTAATCTTGTCGACCGCAATAGTCATAACCGAATTCTTTGCATCCCCTTTTGCCGGAGACGACGGTTGTATCAGCGATTCCAATCCTCTGCCCAGTGCCTTATGCATTGTTCCTCCGTAGTTTATAGAATCAGTTATTTCGTTATGCCGTGCAGTTCCAAGAATTCTTTCGCAAGGTCAAGATACGCCAGCGTTCCGCGACATGTTTTATCATACAACAAAACCGGCTTCCCATGGCTCGGCGCCTCGGCCAAACGCACTGTCCGGGGAATAGTGGTGTGATACACCTTGTCGCCAAAGTATTTCTTTATCTCATCGCGCACCTGGGTTGAAAGGTTCATCCGGCTGTCAAACATGGTGATGAGCACCCCCTCAATTTCTATTTCCTTATTATAGCTTTGCCGTATCAATTCAATAGTTTTCAGTAGTTGGCCAAGTCCTTCCAGCGCGTAGTACTCTGCTTGAATGGGTATAAGCAGTGAATCGGCAGCCGAGAAAGCATTTATCGTTAAAAGGTTTAATGAGGGGGGGCAATCTATAAGGACATACTTGTAAACCCGGTGAAACTTATCCAGCGCATTTTTTAGCCGCAGTTCGCGCTCCGGCATATTCACTAACTCAACATCTGCGCCGAACAAGTCAATATTCGACGGTGCGATATCCAGCCAGTCCATAGCGGTTGGCTGAATAATATCTTCCAAGGCCATCTCATCTATAAGCACATGATATATCTGTTTATCGAGCCCCGTTTTATTAATTCCCAGCCCGCTGGTTGAATTCCCCTGAGGATCAAGGTCTATAAGCAGCGTTTCCTGCCCCATATGTGCCAAACTGGCGGCAAGATTGACCGCCGTCGTTGTTTTACCTACTCCGCCCTTTTGATTTGCGACAGCAATGATTTTGCTCATAATTTTATTCCTCTTCTTGTAAAATTATCCTCGCCGAAAAAAGTATATCAAAATTCTGCGCCGCATGCAAATTGTTTCACATGAAACAATCGTTGCCCCCTAGCGGCAATTAATAGCCCAATACTATCGGCTCTTTGCAGAGATGTGCCCAGTAGTTCGTTTTGAGGCGCAGCAGCTTTCTGCTTGTTACACTATAATGAAACATGTTTCACGTGAAACAATCAATAATTCCCCTGAAGCGAACCCATTATATTGCCGAGAAGCGACATGTTTCATAAACTCTTTCATAACCAGGAATTGATTAAAGTTTCTTAATTATAGCATTGATTTCTCATTCATATTTCAATGCTATTTTAATATTGCCATTACTCCACAGAGCACAGACCTATTGTTTCTTTTTTGCCGGGAAAATATGGGTAATCTCTTTAATATCATCAATGATGATATCTGCCTGGGAAAGATATTCGGAAGGCAAGCTTGTGGTAAGAGCTATGCAGAACATGCCGGCAGCTTTTGCCGCCCTGATGCCGTAGGGGGCGTTTTCAACCACAATGCAATCGCACGGATTAAGTTGCAATTGTTTTGCGGCCTTGAGATAGGGGTCAGGGAAAGGTTTGCCACGCTTGACCATATCGCCGGTGACGATAACGGAAAATAAATTTCTCAATGACGGCGGAAGAATGCGCAGCATTTCTTTGTGCGTCGTCCCGGTAACCAGCGCAAGCGGATATCCCTGCCGTCGCAAACGGGGCAATATCTCTTCGACCGCATGAAAAATCGTTCGCTTGAAATATTTTCTAAATATAGTATCTTTTGCTTTAAATATGTCCTGAATAAGCGCCCGCGTCAACGGCCGCCTCGACGGGCGCCACAACGCCCGCAACGCCTTATCCCACTGCTCGCCTTCCCGCTGATACACATCAAAACACTTGACGCTGACATCATACGGCCGCAGCGCTTCATACCACGAAATAAAATGATACGGCATGGAATCGACGATAACGCCGTCCATATCAAATAATATAGCCCGCGGCTTGCGGGGAATGGCATGTCGTTGAATAGTCATAATTTATAGGCGGATATACGGTACTACTTTCGAATGCGATTAAAAAATTGCAGGGCGGCTTTTGATTGATAGTCAGAGTATGTCCAGGGAAGGAAAACATAGCTCCCTTTTTGGAACATCATGGTCACTTCGGCATAGATGCCATCGGATAAATAGATGCGATGGCTGTAATCTTTTGTTGATGCCAGCACAACTTTTGCCGGGGTTACATACCCGGGGTCGATATTCATCCGGCGT
Source organism: uncultured Elusimicrobia bacterium (assembly GCA_903880015.1). GTDB lineage: Bacteria > Elusimicrobiota > Endomicrobiia > Endomicrobiales > CAIRNS01 > CAIRNS01. The sequence goes on from CAIRNS010000002.1 coordinate 89,186, forward strand.
TTTCCGTCGGTGGCGCAGGATTGTTCAATATCATTGGATGCCCGCTTAACTGCGGCAAGACAGGAGGGGGAACGCAAACCCGGGAAACTTACCCAGCAGCGAAGCAGATTATCGCCCATTTCCGGCGCATAGTAGTCGGTAAAGGTAAAAGGGACGACCTCGCTCTCGGTATCAATGTCCCCCCAGCAATAGGCAAGCAGTTTCTTTGCCCGCTGTAACAGGGCGTCATCAGCCGCAATGATACCGGCGAAAAGTTTCACCGGTTTTTCCACATGTATTGTACCCATAGTAATGGTGTCCATTGTGGCAAATATTCCCGCCGTTTTCAACCCCTGAGTGGGGCCTTGACACCTTTACAGCAAACGGCGGCGAAGCAAGCTGCGCGGCTACACAAGAAAAACCTATCATTGTGTGCTTGTTGTTGGCAGCTGTAGCTGCAGAGCTTGCTCTGCCGGTGGGGCTTTGACTTTGACAACGAGAGAAATATTATATATAATCCCTTCACTATGAAACGCACTTTTCAACCTAATGTAAAACGCAGAAAAAAGAAGATCGGGTTCAGAGCCCGTATGGCAACCAGCGGCGGTCGCAGAGTTCTTAGCGCTCGGCGCAGAAAAGGCCGCAAACGCCTTTCAGCATAACATTGCAGCGTTCGAACCCGGCAGGTGAGTGAAGATGGGGCAGCCGATGCAAAATCCGGGGTCAATAACTTCGAGCGTGAATGGTGATTTTAATTTTCGCTGGCACGAACGGCTTCACCGTGATCGTGAATTTCAGCGAGCAATAAAAGAGGGCCGGAGGCTGGTTCATCCGGCGCTTTTTATTTTTATCTGCCCGCGTAACGACAAGCGCATGCTGCGCCGTCTTGGGCTGGTCACCAGCCGCAAGGTGGGCACCGCCGTTGAGCGCAACCGGGTAAAACGCTTACTGCGGGAATTATTCCGCCTCAACAAGCACTTGTTACTGCCCGGTATTGATATGGTGTTTATATTACGGCGCGGTGCCGTAGGGTTGTCGCTGGAAAAACTGAGTGCCATACTGTTCGGTCTGTGGCAAACAGCCGGCGCTTTGTCCGCAAAAACGGCCGGCACCGCTGAGCAAGATCACTTATAATATGAAAGCAGCAGCGCTTGCCTGCATACGGCTCTATCAATCAGTGTCCCTCGGCGGTGTGCCGCGGTGCCGGTTTTATCCGTCCTGCTCCCACTATGCCTACGACGCCATTGAGCACTATGGCATGGGAGCTGGCATTTGGATGGGGATAAAAAGAATACTCCGGTGCCATCCGTTCCATGCCGGCGGCTACGATCCTGTCCCGACAGAAAAAATCGATGTAGGACTACAAACTCATCCTTAGAGATGAAAGGAACATATGCAAAAAAATACAGTGTGGGCAGTTTTAGCGGCATCACTTTTTCTCCTGGTCTGGTACGGATGGATTATGCCTCCGCAGAAACAGGTTCCTGCGCCGGCGGCCGTAGCGCAGCGCGCGACAGACATACAACTCAACCCCGTGGAATCAACGCTCAAGCCGACAACCGAAAAGAATGAAAATTTTGTCGCTGAGCAAGAAGCCATAATTGAAACCAACACGTATCGGGCAGTTTTTACCAATCGCGGCGCCGGCATCAAACACTGGTTTCTGAAAGAAAAAAATGGCGTTTTGACTGACCTTGTTTTGCCCGAATCCTCCCCCTGTCTGGCAACATTCCCCGGCTCTAATTATCTTATTTCCCGGCCGGCAACCAATAAAATTGTATTTACTCACACATCGCCTCTCGGCTGGCGGATAATAAAAACATTCGACCTGTCTAACGATTATCTGCACACCATAACCATAGATACCGCAAAAATAAACTCTTCCGCTGCATTGCCGGTCATCGAATTAAACTGGGGCCCGGGCCTGGGGACCGACTTAAAAGAAGAAAAAGAAAATTATTCTCTTACGCGCGCCATCGGATTCCCGCGCGCAAAACCTTTAAAACTGGAAAGCTTTAAAGCAGGTGAATATTATTCCGCCGCGGGACTGCGCTGGGCTGCCGTCGATAACCGCTATTTTCTGGCAGCGCTGATCTTCGATGAAACTTCTCCTTTTACCACCGTGTCCGCGTATCGTGAAAACAAAAAAATGCCCTTCGGCATCGTGGTGTCTTCTCCGAAACCCGGAGACACATCGTCTCAGAAATACGCCGTGCAGGTTTACCTCGGCCCCAAGGGTCATACTCATTTAAAATCGCTCGGCTTGAAGTTGGAAGAATCTGTTGATTTCGGCTTTTTTGGGTTTCTCGGAAAAGCAACGCTCTCAGTGCTGTTGTACTTGTATTCAGTAACGCACAACTATGGCTGGGCAATCATTATTCTGACCATTATTCTGCAGATACTGGTCCTGCCATTAACCATGAAAAGCTTCAAAGCCTCCGCCCACATGAAAAAACTGCAGCCCCTGATGAAACAGATTCAAGATAAGTTCAAAAACGACCCCAAGCGGCTACAGGCCGAAATGATGAACATTTATAAGGTCCACAAATTCAACCCGATGAGCGGCTGCTTACCAATGCTACTGCAGCTGCCTATATTTTGGGCGCTGTTTACCACATTGCGTAACGCGATTGAACTGCGCAACGCGCCGTGGATTCTGTGGGTGACGGACTTGTCCGCACCGGAAGTGTTGATGACCGTTGCCGGGTATCCTATCCATCTTCTGCCGCTTATCATGGGCATCGGCATGTTCTTTCAGCAAAAAATGATGTCTGCCACCAGCGATCCGATGCAGGCAAAAATCATGTATTTCATGCCGGTTATGTTCATCTTCATGTTCTGGGGATTCCCGGCGGGCCTGGTGCTGTACTGGCTGACCAACAGCATTGTCACCATGATTGAGCAGATGATTATAATGAAACAAGACACCGGAGGTGTCGTCAATGGCTGAAATAGAAATAGAAGCCAAAACCGTTGAAGATGCGATCCAGGACGGATTGACTAAGCTCGGCATTTCCCGGGAAAAAGTCGATATTAAGATATTAAACGACGGCAGCGCCGGACTCTTCGGACTGAAGGGGAATAAACCCGCGCGGGTACGCCTGGTAACGAAAACCGGCATCGGGGGAACTGATGATGCGGTTCTGGATTATCCGCTCGCCGAGAAAACGGCTATTGCCGTGGTTTCTCAGATACTGACATTGATGGAAGTATCCTTCAGCGATGTTGCCGTCTCGCTCATGGCCGGCAGGATAACGGTCGCCATCAAAAGCGACGAAAGCGCTCTGCTTATCGGCAAAACCGGACAGACGATTGACGCACTGGAACATATCGTCAATTTGATGTTGAGCAAAGACCCCACCACGCGCGTCAAGGTAACGATTGACATTGACCGTTTTCGCGGCAGGCAGGAAGAAAAACTTCACACTATCGCCGCGGCAGCTGCCGCTGAGGTAAAACGCTCCGGCACGATATATCGGTTCGACCCGATGTCCTCCGTCGAACGCCGCATTATCCATGTTTATTTACAAGCCGACACGGAAATCGAAACCGCCTCTGAAGGCGACGGCTCTTTTCGCCGCGTCGTCATTAAGCCCAAGAATACCCCGTAACCCCTTCCCCTATGTCTTATGCCGTCGATGATACCATTGTTGCCATTGCTACCGCCCGCGGGGCTGCCGGCATCGGCGTTATCCGCCTATGCGGCCCCGGTGCACTGACTATTCTCAGCAATATATTCCGTCCTTCACCTGTATTTTCTTTGCCCGATTGGCCCTCACACACCTCCCATCACGGAAGAATTACCGACAAGGATACCGTTGTCGATGAAGTGCTCGTCACTTATTTTAAAACACCGGCATCATATACCGGCGACGACACCATTGAAGTTTCCGCGCACGGCAGTGCGGTAATCCTGGATACAATCCTGCATCTCTGCTGTGCCGGCGGCGCACGATTGGCACAGCCCGGCGAATTTACTTTCCGGGCGTTCGCCAACGGAAAAATGGACCTCGCCGAAGCCGAAGCGGTGGCTGATATCATCGCCGCCAAAACCACGCGAGCAGCGGCGTCTGCCGTCCGCCAACTTCAGGGCGGATTGTCGCATACCATCGAAGCGTGGCGCAAAAAACTGGTAGACCTGCTTTCCGCCATCGAAGTTTCTCTGGACTACGGCGACGAGAATATCCGCTTCCTGCACCCGAACGAAATCCGTGACCGCATAAAAGCCCTGTGCGCCGACATCGACATTCTGCTGGCCACCGCCGCTAAAGGCATGTTGTTGAGAAACGGCCTGCGCGTATCTATCGCCGGCGCCCCGAATGTCGGCAAATCGTCCCTCTTAAACGCTCTTTTAGCACGGGACCGCGCCATTGTATCAGACATTGCCGGCACCACCCGGGATGTTATCGAAGAACTTCTGGATATCCAAGGGATCCCCGTCGTCATCACCGACACCGCGGGCCTGCGGGAACACACCACCGACCCCCTTGAAAAACACAGCCACGAACGCACCACCCGTGCGCTTAAAACCGCCGATATCATCCTGTGGCTGACCGACACCAGTCGCCCCCTGTCGCCCGCAGACATGTATGTCCGTGATGCACTCAAACAGTATCCCGCAAAAATAATCCCCGTCGGCAACAAAAGCGATCTCCCACAGTGCGAAGGGATTATTCCCGCCCTGCGAATCTCCACCAAAACCGGCGCGGGGATAAAAGATCTCGAAACCGCCATCGTCGCCACTGCCAACGCCGCCACCCCCGATTCCGGAGAACCGCTATTGACCAGCACCCGTCACCAAGACGCCCTTCTCCGCACTCAGCGCGCCCTCAATGTAGCACTGACCATCGGTAATCACTCTGCCTCTCAAGAAACTGACAGCGAAGAAGTCCTGGTTGCCGAACATTTGCGCCAAGCCCTGCGCGCCCTCGGTGAAATCACCGGCGCCACCACACCCGAAGATATCCTGGCAAACATTTTTTCCCGCTTTTGCGTCGGCAAGTAAAGGTAGCGGGGCTATGCCCCTGCACCCCTATTAACTTTTCTTTTGCTTGTACAAATTGACATTATAGCGTTATGATGTTATAATGTCATAAGGGGGAACACATGAAAGACAATATCCGCAGAACAACCATTTATCTTGATGAGCAATTACATCATGCCTTACATATTAAATCTATTGAAACGAGACACTCCGTTTCCGATATCATAAGCGAATCGATAAAATACTCCCTTGCTGAAGATGCGGCAGATTACGCAGCGTTGGAAGACAGAAAGAATGAACCGGCAATAACATTCGCGAATGTGCTGAAAAATTTAAAGAAAAATGGCAAAATATAGCATAGTCATTAAAAAATCCGCCGCAAAAGAACTCGCGAAGATCCCCCGCCACGACCTTCGACGAATACTCAGCAAAATCCAGGACTTATTCACGACCCCGCGCCCTCCCGGCGCGCAAAAGTTTGCACATTTCGAACTATACCGCATCAGACAAGGCAATTATCGAATAGTCTACACAATCAATAACACAACCATAGAAATCCACATCATAAAAATCGGCCACCGCAGAGACATATATAATTTTTGACCCACAAAAAAGCTGTTGACTCACCCCCATTGGGTTCTGGCGCGCAGGGGGAGCAACCCCCGCGACGGTGAAGTAATAAAAGAGCAAACCATATCCCCGATAAAACATTTCGGGGATGACAATGGACAATGACAACAAACATAGAACGGGAGCCGTTAATAACCCATGAGACAACCCTTCGGTCAAAACTTTTTATCAGATAAACGAATCGCCCTGCGCATCCTCGCCGCCGCAGGCATCACCCCCACAGACACGGTTATCGAAATCGGCCCCGGCAAGGGCATCCTCACTGATCTTTTGGCCCCCGCCGCCGCGCGCCTGGTAGCTGTCGAAATCGACCGCGACCTCGCAGGCACCCTAAACCGCCGCTTTGTCCATGCCCCCCAGGTCGCGATTCTCAACGCCGACTTCCTCCAGCTGGACAATACTGCTCTCGGCGACTGTAGCGACCCCGTCTATGTATCCAACCTCCCTTATAATGTCTCAACAGCAATAATTGAAAAAATACTGACCGCTGGCCGATGGAAATCTGCCGTATTCATGGTGCAAAAAGAAGTGGCGGACCGCATCACCGCCGCGCACGGCACCTCCGCCTACGGCGCATATTCGGTATTCTGCCAATACTTTGCCGATATAGAATTGTTGTTTAAGGTCCCACCGTCCTGCTTCCTACCCCCGCCAAAAGTTGATTCCGCAGTTATCCGTTTTACCAACAAGCACGCGCCAGAACCAGACAAACACCTTTTCCCGATTGTTCGGTACTGTTTCCAGCATAAGCGCAAAATGATTGCCAACTCGCTGGAACGCAGTACGGGCATCGCAAAAGAGGAGATTTTGCGCTGCCTTGAGATTGCCGGAATCCCGCCAACCAGCCGCGCCCAGCAATTGCCGCTGGAATGCTTTCTTTCCTTGACTAAAATATTAGAAATATGTACAATAACCTCAGACGGTAATCAGACCAAAAAATAAAACTTGGTAAAAGAAGCATAGTAAACGAACGAAAAAATCAGGTTTTACTACTTATTAACAATTGTGGATAAGTTTGGGGATAACTAAATGTACAATGTGGAAGAAGTATGGAAAAAGACGGTGGATAACTTGCGCCAGCACATGGTGCAGGAGGCCTTTAGTTTGTGGATTCAGCCGCTAAAACCGCTTTCTCTGCTCAACGATATATTCACCCTCCAGGTGCCCAATAAATATTTTTCCGACTGGCTTAAAAATAATCAGCAGGAATCGATTGAAAAGTTTTTAAGCGAAGAAATTCAGCGAACCGTAACACTGCAGTGTCAGGAAGTACAGGACTTGACATCAATATTAAAGAAGGTTGAAGACATACAAGAGCCCACCGAGGCGCCGGCGCCGGCAAAAACACCTACCGAAGATCAATTTAATCCGCGCTACACATTCGACCGCTTTGTCGTCGGTGCATCCAATCGCTTTGCCCAGGCGTCTTGTGAAGCGGTGGCCAAAGACCCGGGCCGCCAATTCAATCCACTCTTCATTTACGGCGGCGTGGGACTGGGAAAAACGCATTTGCTCCACGCTATCGGCAATCTAATCAGAAAAAATAATCCGTCACTGCGCGTGCTGTATGTTTCCAGCGAAAAGTTCATCAACGAATTCATCGATTCCCTGCGTTTTGACAAACCGTCTTCGTTTCGCAACAAATACCGCACGATCGACTGCCTGCTCATCGACGACATCCAGTTTTTGGCTGACAAGCAAAGTTCTCAGGAAGAATTTTTTTACACATTCAATACCCTCTACGATTCTCATAAACAGATTATCATAACCTCTGACCGGCCGCCCAAGGAGCTCCCGAATCTGGAGACACGCCTTATTTCCCGCTTCGAGTGGGGCGTCATCGCCGACATACAACCACCGGATATCGAAACCCGCATCGCCATTTTGCGCAAAAAAGCGGAAGATGAAAAACTGTATATCCCCGATGATGTTGTTTTGTATATCGCCACGCAGGTTAAATCCAATATCCGGGAATTAGAGGGCTCACTCTTGCGCATAACTGCGTTCTCCGCTTTTACCGGTACGCCACTGACCGTTGATTCCGTCCAAAAAATATTAAAAGATGTCGTCCGCCCGCCGGAAAACGCGCAACTGATAACCATCAACCGTATTCAAAAGGTGGTCGCCAGCCATTTTAATCTCGACCTCAGAGACATGAAATCAAAGCGCCGCACGGACGCCGTCGCGTTCCCGCGCCAGATTGCCATGTATCTGGCGCGCACATTGACAGATGAATTTTCTACCAGCCAGATAGGCGACGAATTCGGCGGCAAAGACCATACGACCGTTATGCATGCGTGCAACAAGATCAAAGGACGCATGGCAACAGACCCGTATTTCGTTGCAAAAGTAAATCAAATCAGCCAGGATATCCGGTCAGAAAAAGAATTTTAAATCACCGGAATATGCGACTGTACAGATGACAAGATGTGCGTTAATAACATTCTCAAAGAGCGCCCGGATGCCGTATAATATTGTTTTTTGTTGATGGACTGTATAAAGCGGATAGGTTATCAACCGCATCGTTAACACTAAGTTTTTTTGATTTATGGCTGATTTTTCAATTTGTTTATTTTCATTATTACTTCATACACACCATACAGTGTGACTACGGCTACTACGACTATTTTCTTATTAAAAAGGGAGGAAGCAGATGAAGGTCATTTGTGGAAAAGAAGAACTTATTAAAGGTACACAGATTGTTCAAACCGTTGTTTCTCCCCGCAGCACGCTGCCCATTTTGTCTAATTTTCTTTTTGAAACAGAAGGAACGATCATTAAATTATCTTCTACAGATTTAGAAGTAGGGGTTACTTGTTTTATAAAAGGAGAAATTGTTAAAGAGGGAAGTATAACTATTCCCGCAAAACGGTTCTCTGATATTATAAAAGAACTACCCAGTGACAGCACTATTGAGATCCGCGTAGATGAATCAAATCAAATCACCATTAAAAGCGGGAAATCGCGGTTTACATTAATGGGGTTGCCAAAATCAGATTATCCCGTACTACCTAAATTTCCTGAAGATAAAACATTCAAAATTAAAAAATCTATTCTCAAAACACTACTTCGCTCGACTATATTTGCTGTTTCAACCGATGAAACACGCTATGTGCTTAACGGCGTCTATCTTACCGCAGAAAACGGGACTATACGGTTTGTTTCCACCGATGGTCGCCGGCTTGCCCTAATGTCGCGCGATGTTCTTGACAAGAAACTTCAGTACGGCGCCATTATCCCCACGAAAGCAATCAATGAAGTCCAGCGGATCATCGCCGGTGATGATAAAGACGACGAAGTGACCATTGGGATTACGGAAAATCAAGTCGCGTTTCAAATTGGAACAGTAACCATTATCTCCCGGTTAATAGAAGGATCATTCCCCAATTACGACCAGGTTATTCCCAAGAAACACGAAATTCAGGTTACGTTAGGTGTGAAAGAAACATTGTCAGCTGTCCGCCAGATGGCATTGCTTGCCGCCGACAAATCGTCGTCAATAAAGTTTTTCTTCGGCAAGAACATGCTGCGGGTGTCGGCGTCGGCGCAGGGGCTCGGATCCGGCGAAGTTGAAATGGATATCGAGTACAGTGGCGGGAATTTGGAAATCGCGTTTAACCCGATATTCCTTATGGATATATTAAAAAATGTCGACGATACGCAGGTAATTTTTAATTTGACCAACTCGCTGAACCCGGCGCTTATCACGCCGATCAACGATAAAAATTATCTCTGCGTAGTCATGCCGATGAGAATCTAATCTTTACTAGTACGTCATCCCCGAATGGTGGTATTGGGGATATGGTTTTGATTTCAATAAGTAAACACCACCACCATATTCCCGATACCCCCCCGCGGGAATGACAGGCGTGACAGCGGGATTAATTTTACTTTATGGCTTTTACTGAATCAAGCGCTATTATTGAAGCACTTAAGCGGCACTTAGGGCTGGATGAAAACATAGCGACCGTTATACAGATATGGGAACGGGAGATGGGTGCGCAGGCGCGGCATGTGAAGTTGGCGGGGTTTAAAAAGGGGCAGCTGATAGTGGATGTTTCGTCGAGCGCGCACGTGCAGGACATTACCCTGCGGCGCCGGGAAATTATCAATAAAATTAATCAGTATTTCGGCGGAACGAAGATAGTTAAGAGTATTAAAGTCCAGCTGGAAACACAGACCGAGTCATAAGGAGCGGCAGGCATGGCAAAAAACACGGACGAGATGGTAAAAAAACATTACGATGCGTCTAACATACAGGTCTTAGAGGGGCTTGAGGCGGTCCGCAAGCGGCCGGCGATGTATATCGGCTCAACGGGACCCACCGGTCTTCATCATCTGGTGTATGAGATCGTCGACAATTCTATTGACGAAGTGTTGGCGGGCAACTGCAATAATATTGATGTCACCATCCATCCTGATAGTTCCGTCACGGTGCTTGACGATGGTCGCGGCATTCCCGTGGACCCGCATCCAAAGTTTAAAGATAAATCGGCGCTGGAAGTTGTTATGACGGTACTGCATGCCGGCGGTAAATTCGACAAGGATTCATATAAAGTTTCCGGCGGGCTGCACGGCGTCGGCGCGTCGGTTGTAAACGCATTATCGGAATCTATGCGGGTTGAAGTGTATCGCGATGGAAAAATATATTTCCAGGAATACCGGCGCGGCAAGCCGGTGGATCAGATAAAGGTTACCGGAAAGTCAGATAACCGCGGGACGAAGGTAACATTTAAGCCGGATCCTGAAATATTCGCCGAGACCGTCTATTCGTTTGACATATTGTCCAACCGTCTCCGCGAGCTGGCGTTTTTAAACGCCGGCACGCACATCACCATCATGGACGAGCGGGAAGACAAGGAACATGTGTTCGACTACGAAGGGGGGCTGAAAACCTTCGTTAAATATCTTAACGCCAACAAAACCGTCCTGCATGCCGAGCCGATTTACTTCTCCAAAGAAAAAGACGACATGTGCGTTGAAGTGGCGATGCAGTACAACGACAGCTATAACGAGCAGGTGTTTTCGTTTGTCAACAATATCAACACCATCGAAGGCGGCACGCATCTGACCGGGTTCCGCTCGGCTCTGACGCGCGTCATCAACGACTATATCAAGAAAAACAATGTATCAAAGATTAAAGATCTTGCTCTTTCCGGCGACGATGTCCGCGAAGGGATGACGGCGGTTATTTCCGTCAAGGTAGCCAACCCCCAGTTCGAAGGGCAGACCAAGACAAAGCTCGGCAACTCGGAAGTAGAAGGCATTACAAAATCTGTCGTCAACGACGCGTTGTCGATATTCCTTGAAGAAAATCCGGGTATCTCAAATAAAATCATCGAGAAAGCGGTTCTTGCCGCCGAGGCCCGTGAAGCTGCGCGCAAAGCCCGCGAGCTGACCCGCCGTAAAGGGGCGCTTGATTCAGCGTCGCTGCCCGGTAAACTTGCTGATTGTTCTGAGAAAGATCCCGCGTTGTCCGAACTGTTCCTCGTCGAAGGTGACTCAGCAGGCGGCTCGGCAAAACAGGGGCGCAACCGGGAGTTTCAGGCGATTCTGCCGCTTAAAGGGAAAATTCTTAATGTAGAAAAAGCGCGGCTCAACAAAATGCTCAACAACGACGAAATCCGCACGCTGATAACCGCGATTGGTGCCGGTATCGGCCAGCAGGAAGACCAGGAAGGGTTTGACCTCAACAAGTGCCGCTACCACAAAATCGTTATCATGACCGACGCCGATGTTGACGGCGCGCATATTCGCACCCTGCTTTTGACATTCTTTTACCGGCAAATGACGCCGCTGATTACCAACGGCTATGTCTATATCGCACAGCCGCCGCTCTACAAGGTAAAAAAGAATAAAAAAGAAATGTACCTTCACTCGGATGATCAGCTCGACAAGTTTCTCTTCGGCGAGGGGCTCGACGATGTGGTGCTGCGCCTCCTCAAGGGCAGTAAAGCATCTGAGCCGTTTGACACCAAAAAATTGTCCCAGATGGTACAGCACTTAAACGAACTCGATAATCTTTCTCGGAAACTCGAAAGAAAAGGTATCGCCTGGAAAGAATATCTGGCGTTTCGGGCCGACGGCAAAATGCCGTTGTTCCGCATCGAACAGCCCGGCGCCGCGATTCGGTATATTTACACGGACCTCGAATGGAAAGAGTTTAAAAATGAGTTCCTGGCAAAAAAGACGCTCGAGATTCAGTCCGCAGGCGAGTTGACGCTGGAAGTTACCGTCTCGGATGTTGAGCTCGGGTCTTTGATGAAAGATCTGTGGGAATTGCCCCGGGTTGAAGTATTGGTGAAAAAACTTGAGGCGATGGATTTAGATATTGCCTATTTCAGTATCCGCTCGGAAAAACCGATTTACCGGCTTCAGACGACTGCCGATGTGTTCGACCTGCACAGCAGCAAAGAGCTGGTGGACAAAATAAAAGATTTAGGCCGCAAGGGCGCATCCATTCAGCGCTACAAGGGCTTGGGTGAAATGAATCCTGAACAGCTTTGGGAAACCACGATGGATCCGTCAAAGCGCAAACTTTTGCAGGTGCGCCTTGAAGACCTTGTGGAAACCGACCGGATATTCACCACGCTTATGGGCGACAAAGTGGAGCCGCGCCGGTTGTTCATTGAAGTCCATTCACAAGATGTAAAAAACTTAGATATCTGAAAATATTCCCGGCAGGGGCGAGCCGTGCGGCCGCCCACATAGTCAAGACAGAGCGTAAAGCGAGGAAAAAATGGCAGACGAAAAAGTTCCCCCAACCCTTCCCGAAGTGCCCCTTAATCCGAATATTTCACCGCGCAATATCGAAGACGAGATGAAGACATCGTATATCGACTATTCAATGAGCGTCATTGTCGGTCGCGCTCTGCCGGATGTGCGCGACGGACTTAAGCCCGTTCATCGGCGGATACTCTTTACGATGAAAGAAATGGGCATGCGTTACAACACGGCATATAAGAAATCCGCCCGCGTCGTCGGCGATGTGCTGGGTAAATACCACCCGCACGGCGATTCCTCCGTGTATGAAGCCATTGTGCGCATGGTGCAAAGTTTTTCGTTGCGGTATCCCCTGATAGACGGACAGGGAAATTTCGGTTCCATCGACGGCGACTCTGCAGCGGCCATGCGGTATACCGAAGTGCGCCTTAAGGCCATAGCGGATGAAATGCTGGCCGACCTTGATAAAGACACAGTAAATTTCACCCCCAACTACGACGGATCTCTTGAAGAGCCGACTGTCCTTCCGGCGCGGTACCCGAACCTTTTGGTCAACGGCTCGACCGGTATTGCAGTCGGTATGGCGACCAACATCCCGACGCATAACCTGACGGAAGTCATCGATGGCACCGTCGCCTACATAGACAATCCTGATGTGACCATAGCGGACCTGATGAAGCACATTAAGGGCCCCGATTTTCCGACTGCCGGGTTCATTTACGGCAAAGCCGGCATCAAGAGTTATTGCGAGACCGGTCGTGGTTCAATCATCATGCGCGCCAAAGCCGAAATTGAGGAAATGAAAGGCAATCGCGAAGCAATCATCATCAACGAACTGCCGTACCAGGTCAATAAAGCCCAGTTGATAGAAAATATAGCCAACCTTGTCCGCGATAAAAAACTCGAGGGGATCAGCGACATCCGCGACGAATCAGACCGCGACGGGATCCGCGTAGTCATAGAAATTAAACGCGACGGAAACGCCCAGATTGTTCTCAACCAGCTCTTTAAGCATACGCAGATGGAAGCCAGCTTCGGGGTTATCATGCTCGCGCTGGTCAACAACAAGCCGCGCGTGCTCAACATCAAAGAAGTGATTCATTATTTTGTCGAACACCGGCGCGTCGTTATCGTTCGCCGTACGAAGTTCGAGCTTGCCAAGGCGGAAGCCCGGGCGCATATTCTGGAAGGCCTGAAAATCGCGCTGGACAATCTCGATGCCATTATAAAAACAATCAAAGAATCAGCGGACACCGATAGCGCCCGTACCCGCCTGATGGATAAATTCAAACTCTCGAAACTGCAAGCACAGGCTATACTCGACATGAAGCTCCAGCAGTTGACCGGTCTTGAACGCAATAAAATCGAGCAGGAATACCTTGAACTGATTAAACTCATAGAGAAACTGCGCGGCATTCTAATTGACGACCGCAAGGTGCTCGCCATCATACGCGAAGAGCTGTTGCAGGTCAAAGAAAAATTTGGCGATACGCGCAAAACAAAGATATTGTCCCAGACCGCGGAAGATTATGCCGACGAAGATCTTATTCAGGAAGAAGATGTGGTGGTTACCCTGTCGCATGCGGGCTACATCAAACGCATTCCGGCGACAACCTATCGCTCGCAAAAACGCGGCGGCAAAGGGATAGCGGGCATGACTACGCGCGAAGACGATTTTGTCGAGTCGATGTTCGTCACCAGCACGCATGCCCATATGCTTATGTTTACCAGCAAGGGGCGGGTGCACTGGATACGCGTGTTTGAAATTCCCGAAGGGAATCGGACTTCAAAAGGCAAGGCGATCGTCAATCTGCTGCAGATTGCTTCCAGCGACGAGAAAATTACTGCTGCAATCCCTATCCGGTCATTTGAAGAGGAAAAAGAGTCATACCTCTTCATGTGCACCAAGAACGGGACCATTAAAAAAACATCCCTGGCGGAATATGACAGCCCGCGCAAGGGCGGCATCATCGGTATAAATCTTGACGAAGGCGACAGCTTGATAGAAGTAAAACATACGCAGGGTGATTCGCATATCATCATCGCCACCAAGCGGGGCATAGCGATACGGTTTAAAGAAGAAAATGCCCGTCCGATCGGACGCGTTGCGCGCGGCGTTCGCGGCATCAGTCTTGAAAAAGGCGACGAAGTGGTCGGCATGGAAGCGGTAACGGAAAAAGATATTATTCTGGCAGCGTGCGTTAACGGCCATGGAAAACGAAGCCAGGTTAGCGCATACCGTTTGCAGACGCGCGGCGGCAAGGGTGTGATAAATATCAAAACAACGGAACGCAACGGCCATGTTGTCGGCATAAAAAAAGCCAACGAAGGCGACGAAATAATGTTGATGACGGAGAAAGGCATTACCATCCGTCAATCGGTGAAGGATGTTTCCATTATCGGACGCAACGCTCAGGGCGTGCGGCTGGTACGGCTTGATGAAGGCGACAAACTGGCGGCTATCGCCACCGTTGTTAAAGAAGACGATGCGATTGCTGATGCCGAGCAGCCAAGCGCGGAATAACAGTGCTTGAAGCGGCGCGATGAATAAATACCCATCGCCGCTGATGATGTGTGACTCAAAAAATGTATGATGAAACCCGTTAGTTCCATCAACGAACTGCCGCTGAGCGCGTGTAGCGCATCAATCTTTTTTTCTCTTCCCGAGATGTTCCTGCAAGACAATACTATTTTTCTACAGCGCACGGCCACACCCATTCCGGCACCTCTGTCGGCAGTGTCCGCCGTAAACGGCAAAAGGAATATATAAATGAACATTATAGATGGGAAAAAGATTGCAGCGGAAATACGCGGCGATATCAAACGCCAGGTAGACGCACTGAAAATACGCGGGGTGACGCCCGGGTTGGCTACCATATTGGTCGGCGAGGATCCGGCAAGCAATGTCTATGTCGCTCATAAAATAAAGGCCTGCGCAGAATTGGGTATTCGTTCTTTTCACCATCCGCTACCCGCTACTTCAAGCGCAACTGAAATTATTGCGCTGATCGATACATTAAACGCCGACCCTCAGGTGCACGGCATTCTTTTGCAATTACCGTTGCCGGGAAATCTGCTGGGCGAGACCGATCGGTGTATCAATGCAATTGACCCGGCGAAAGATGTTGACGGTTTGCATCCGCACAACATTGGACAGTTGTGCTCTGCAAAAAACTGGCAGGCGATTGAAAAACAGAATATATTAGTTTCCTGCACGCCGCTGGGTGTGATGTATTTGTTGCATAAATCATCCATTGCTATCGCCGGAAAACGGGTAGTTATAGTCGGGCGCTCCAATCTTTTCGGCAAACCGGCGGCGCTTTTGTTTCTGGCGCATGATGCAACCGTGACTATGGCACATTCAAAAACAATGGACTTGCCGGCAGTATGCCGCGAAGCCGACATTCTTGTTGCGGCAATCGGGAAACCGCGGTTTATTACAGCCGCATATGTAAAACCCGGTGCCGTGGTATTGGATGTCGGTATAAACCGCACGCCGGAGGGGATTGTCGGTGATGTTGATTTCGAAGCCGTCAAAAATATTGCGCAGTGGATTACGCCGGTTCCCGGCGGTGTTGGCGCCACGACTATTACGATGCTGATGCACAACACGCTGACTGCCGCTCGACGGATTACGAGTAGTTTCTGATGCGGAGATACATGTAAACATGAAAGAAAAAATATTTCTAAACCCCATTAAAATTACGCCAGCCCTCATGCGGGAGCTTGAGCGGCGCACACTGATACGGGCAATCAAGCCCACAAAAAAATTACTCGCGACGCGGACAACAACGGGGACGGTGGACATATTTTATACGGCACCGCGTGCGAGCGGTACGCACAAACTAATGGGTGTCGGCAAGCGAACCCTTGCCGTGAAAATGATGGTGCATCCGGCAAACGAGGACTTTATTTTAATAAACCCTACAAATATAAAATATAAATCGCTCTATATTATTATTGCGCGCGACAAGCGTGTTGCGTTTGAAAAGAAGGCCCGCAGTGGTGACATTTCCGAAAAAGATTTTTTTACCGTCGACTGGGAGTATAATAATCCCGCAACCTGCGTGTTTACCATGCTTAAAGACACGGTTCATTGCGAAGTTACGGTCCCGGGGCCAGGGCAACATCCCGTATTTTTTGTTACGGAACCATCGCAATTGACGGCAAATTATGTTAATATATACATGCGCGAACTGATAGTGCAAACGGCGTAAGGAGTGGCAATGTTAGCCTTTGTCGTGAATATTTTCGTTCCGCTGACTGCAGGAATTGTTTATTTTTTGATGGCGGTAGAAGTTAACAGGGTCAGCAAAGTACGAAAAATTATGTTCGGTGAGATCGGGTACCGCAAAATCGGCATCGCATTTCTTATGCTGAGTGTTTATTTTATTACTCGCCCCCTCCAAAACATTGTCGGCCCGCACCCCTGGCCGATGATTATCAATTCCCTACGACAGTTTTTTTTGATGGCGGTCATATCTCCGGCTATTCTGGTCGGTATATTTCACTGGGTACCCAGCGAAGATCACACGCCGAAATCGGCGGCGTTTGCCGCGTACGCGGTAGGTTTTTTTATGGCGTTGATTTATATTCTTATCAACCGCGTTGCTGTTGACGGCTCAAAGATTGTCGGTGTATTTGGCGGCATGACTATTTACGACCCGGCGTGGTTTTCAGCCGGTCAGCCACGCTTTGAGTTGGTGTTAATCCACCTGATATCGCAGCTTGTCTCGCCGGTTGGGTTCATCGTTTTGGCGGGGGCATATGTGCGTCATCGCCGGCATGATTACGAATTAAGTCATGTGTATAATCTGATGCCGCTTAAATGGAAATATCTTGAAACCGGGTTGGGGATATTCGCAGGATCACTGGTTGTTGCCGGGCTGGCCGCATTTTTAGGACAGTACTATACCTATCTCTGGGTGATATACTTTATGGGCGCGATTGTTGCCGGGATTGTTGAGCTGCAGGGAATCAAAATTCCGCCACGGGCAACGCCGATTGATTTACAGCCGAGTATGGCTGGGAACGGGTAACCGTCGCCGGCCGGAACATGGATGTGTGCAGTAACCCAAAAGGGGGTGAGAAGAATGGCCGCAAAGAAAAAAGTTGCGAAAAAAGCCGCGAAAAAAGTTTCTAAAAAAAAGAAGTAGGCTGAAAAATGGGGGATAAGAACTTTCGTTCTTATCCCCCGTTGCTTGTTTTTAGACACACTTTGATTATCTGCTTACCGTTCTTTTACGCCATAATCTTCCATCCCGCCTTACTTCCCCGTTCATAAGCCGGTTATAGTCATGCTGGGAATACCAATCATATATCCATATCCGGCATTAGAGGCAGAAACGCTGATGCCTTCCGCAATAGTCCCGACTTTTCCGGTCAAAGCGCATACCCAGAGCGCTGGCGGGGAGCCCATCCCCGGCCCGCCCTTCGCTGCGACCATCATGGTGTTAAAATATGAGTTTCCACTGATGTTCATTCCCAATGCAGCGCATGCCGATACCGGGGTTGTCCATGCAAACAATGTGTTCCCATTCCCGGGCGCCCCGTCACTGCTCACCGTATATCGCGTTTCTGTGTAGTACTGCTGTTCGCCAACGGCAATAAAATTGCAAACCACTTGGGCCTCTTTCAAGGCAGCTTTTCTGAGCCACATCCGGTAGCCAGTGGATGTCATGATAGCCAGAGCGGCGACTATAACGACGACAGTAAGCAATTCGATCATCGAAAAACCCCGGGAACGATGTTTAGTGCTTGTCCGTAATGCTTTTTTCTTGTAATGCATGGTTTATCTCCCGATTCTCTACACTACATCACATCAACTAAAGTGAAATCACTTCACCAGGCTATTTTTCGGATGGCGCACTTTTGGGGGTAAACAACACCGAAGTGTTATTTCCCAGCATGGTTTGCGGAAGCTTCCCGTCCCATTTATCTATCCACTTGTACGCGATGGTCTTATCGTTTACCGATTCGCGCAGAAGCTGTTGTGCGCGGGCGTCGCCTTCAGCGCGGGTTATGGTCGCCAGTTTGTTCTGCTCGGCTTGTTGTTTTACATATTCGGCAGTTTTAATCTTCTGTTCCTCAATTTGTTTCTGCTCAACAACCTTCTCAAATTCCGGATCAAATTTAATATTCACCAGATTGGCGTTTTCAACCACAATGTTATAAAAATCAAGTTTTTCGCGCAGCGCATTTTCAATCTGTTGTTTCAGCTGGTCGCGTTTAACGATAATATCTTCTACGGGAAATTGCGCCGACGCCGCCTTGACGCATTCGTTAACCGCGGGGTCGATGACCTTTTCCACATAATCTTTACCCACTTTAATAAACAGGTCGTTAACTTTTTCATAGCGCAGATGGGTGTTGATGACGATTTCAACTTCAACCTTCTGCAAATCCTTGGAAGCCGAGAAAGCGCGCACATCAATTCTTTGCGTTTTCACATCGAAAGTGGTCACGCCGTGAACGACAGGTATGCGCAGATGCGTTCCCTGAGAATATGCCACGGTCTTTCCCGAGAGGCGGTTAAAGGTCACGCCGACTTCGCCCGGGCCAACAACGAAAATCGGATTGAGTCCTGCCAGCAAAGCAATCACTGCCACAACAATGACAATCCTTTTTATGACATTTTCATCAATCATAATACATCTCCTGTTGTTTTATTTTGTATCTATTCCGGGTGCGTCAATTATAATTTTCCTTCTGTTTCTGTATGCTTGGTATTTGTACGCCGCCACTGCTATTACAATGACGGTGATTGCAGCAGCAGCGGTGGTTTTGCCGAACACATTAAATACCGAGCGCCAATGGTCGCCGGCAAGTTTGCCCATATACGCCAGCAGTGCAAAAATCACGGCATTGCTGGCGATAATGCCGGCATATGTTCTCAGAGGGGGCAGTTTAAACAAGCCGGCGCAGACGATGGTACAAAAGTTCATCCCGGGAATAAACTTTGACAGAAAGAACGACCACACGCCGTAGCGATGGACCAATAGAGTTGTTTTCTCATGCAGGGATTCAGGCATTAGTTTCGAAAAAAACTTTTTATCGAAGTAGTGTGAGCCGTAACGGTGCGCGATTTCGTAGAGAATAATTCCGCCCAGGGACATGCCCATTACGGTGGATACTATAATGACCGCCAGTGAACCGTGACCTTCCGAAACAATATATCCACCGAATATCGTTCCCAGCTCTATGGGAATAGGCGGGAAAAAAGTGTTGCCTATAGACGAAAAAAACAAGGTCAAAAATAAAGCGACCGGCGCGTCAGCCAGAATAAATATTTTGTCTAAGAATTGATCCATTTTCTATAAATCCTTTTTAACAGTTCCGCCCAAATCATGCTGAGTAGCCCGCCGGCGATGCACAGGGTAAGCCCGCCAAAAGAAATAGGCGCAAATTTAAAAATGCCGCGGAGCGGCGCTATAGTGAGCACCAACCCCAGAAAGAAAGTCGAGCCGCCAAGCACCCACCAGAATGCGTTGTTGCGCGCTGCGAGCGTTTTAAATATATTCTGGGTGCCTGAGCGGTTAATTAAAATCAGGCCTACATTGGCAAAGATCATGGTGGTAAAAGTAAGTGCGCGCGCTTCGTCTTCGCCGGCAGTGCGTTTAGAAATGAAGAAAATAGTGGCAATAATCGCCAGCAGTCCGAGCCCCTGCAAGACGCTGTAAAACACCATGTGTTTGCCGAATAGCGGGTTTGCCAGATTGCGGGGCTTGCGGTTCATGATGCCGTTTTCCGCGGGTTCCACTTCAAAGACGATGGAGCACGCCGGGTCGATAATAAGCTCCAGAAAAAGAACATGAACCGGCATCAGCACCAGCGGCCATTTGAGTATCACGGGAATAAGCGACATCCCGGTAATCGGCACATGGACCGCAAAAATATACGCCATGGCTTTGCGCAGGTTGTCGAAGATGCGCCGGCCCATACCCACACCGGCGACGATGGAAGAGAAATCGTCGTTGACCAGCACAATATCTGCCGCTTCGCGGGCTACATCCGTTCCGCGGCTGCCCATGGCAATGCCAATCTGGGCTGATTTAAGCGCCGGGGAATCGTTGACGCCGTCGCCGGTCATGGCGACAATTTCGCCGTTTGCTTTTAAGACATTGACGATTCTCAGTTTCTGTTCCGGCAATACCCGCGCGCAGATGGAAACGGATTGAATGCGGCGGCGCAATTCATCGTCGGTCATCTGCGTCAGTTCTGCCCCGGTGATGCAGTCGTCTGCGTTGGCAAGCCCGATTTTGCGGCCGATATTTTTTGCAGTTTCAGGATAGTCGCCGGTAATCATGATGACCCGGATACCCGCGCGGCGGCATTCGGCGATGGCCGCCGGGACGGTCTCACGCAGCGGGTCGATGAGGCCGATGAAACCTAAAAAACTAAATGAAAAATCATGTTGGCCGCCGGGAAGGTGGCCGGCGGTGAACTGGGCTTGGGCGACGCCTAACACGCGCAGGCCTTTATGCGCCATGGCGGCAACCTGCGCAAAACAGGTCGCGGCGGCAGGAGCATCGAGATGACAGAGATCGATAATCGCTTCCGGCGCCCCTTTGGCGGCAATAATATAATCATTGCCTCCGGGTGACTGCCAGACACGCGACATCGCCAGCAGTTTTTTGTCGAGCGGGTATTCTTGTACCAAAGTCCAATTACCGTGGAGATGATCAGTCCCCGAGAGTGTTTTTGCGCCCAAATCCTTCAGCGCCTGTTCCATGGGGTCAAACGGATCCCTTTGACTGGCCAAAATACCAAATTCAATGAGTTCATGAAACCGGTCCGGCAGGGCGGTGATTGTTGAGTGGTCGATGGTGAATTCAGCTTTGTTGGTGTACAAAGTGTCCAATATCATGCGGTTGGTTGTCAGCGTGCCGGTCTTGTCAACGCACAAGACTGTAGCCGAACCCAGCGTTTCGATGACGGAAACTTTGCGCGTGAGCACATTGTGGCGGGACATGCGCCAGGCGCCTAACGCGAGAAAAACCGTCAAAACAACAGGAAATTCTTCCGGCAGGGTAGCCATGGCGAGGGTAATGCCTGCCAGGAGTCCGTTAAGCCAGTTGTTTCTCGTCAATCCGTAAATGACGACGACCAGCGTACAGCACGCCAGGCCGACAATCGCCAGATTTTTAACGAGGATGTGTATTTCTTTTTCCAAAAGTGTTGGGGAGGCTTCGATGGCGTGGAGCGCTTTGCCGATTTTTCCGATCTCAGTAGCGCCGCCGGTGGCAATAACGCGGGCAATCCCCGTACCTTTGATTATCATGGTTCCGGAATACACTGTCGGTAGATCATCGCCGCCCGGGCGGTGTGCGGCAACGACATCATTTTCGCAGGCGCTTTTCCTGACCGCTGCAGATTCGCCGGTCAGGAGTGATTCATCCACCGACATATTAATGCAGGAAAGCAGTACTGCATCAGCGGGAACCCGGTCACCTTCTGATAAAAGCAGAATATCGCCGCGGACAACTTCGCGTCCCGCAATACGCTTCTGGTGTCCATCGCGGATAACCAGTGCCCGGGGGCTGGAAAGGTCCCGCAGGGCCTCCAAAGCCCGCTCGGTTTTCCGTTTTTGGTACAGCGTGATGCCGATAATGATGCCGACAAAACCCAATAGCATCAGGGCTTCGTGAATATCGCCCAAGGTCAGATAGATGCCGCCGCAGGCGGCCAGTAAAAGGAACATCGGCTCCTGAAATATTTCCCAGAGCAATGAAAAGAAATGTTTTTTGTTCGCGAGGGGAAGTTCGTTATATCCTTCAGTTTTAAGAAGGCGTTGAACCTCTGTTTCGGGGAGTCCGGATAATGAAGCAACATCAATTTCCGCGTAAGCCATGCAATGTTCCCTTGGTAAGCCGGGGATGTTGGAACGCTGAAAAAATTAATGCCGGGGGAATTTATCGGCGTATTTGCGTATCCATTCCAACGCCGCTTGTTCGCCGGTGACCGGTTGCCCGGCTTGTGCGGCCAGTTCTTTTTTATAATCTTCGATATGACAAATCTGTTCAAGCATGCGTATCTTAAAACTGTCTTTTTTATCAACGAACTCGACGCCGACATCAAATATGGTTTTATCCGCGGCATCCGGACGGCACCAGATGACTTTGCCCTGCGTTGAGAACACGGGGCGGACCAGCGGGATGCGGATATCCACGAGCGTATCGATGGGGACTGCGACGGTTGACCGGAAGGATAAACCGCCAAAGCTGATCTCATTAAGATATTCAGTGCGGTGGGCGACAATATCCTGTAGGTGGATTTCGATAGGCATATCAGCCATGTGGCGGATAAAATTGCGCTTTTCGCATTCGCTGTTTACATCAATAGTAGTCATGCAATGCCCCTTTTATAATGTGACGGCGGGATATATCAGTATTTAAATAATTATAACAAAAAAAACAGGAGTTTGCGATTACGCGCAGCTCCTGCAGTGCCGTGAATCGTCAGATCCGCTTAGTGAATTTTAATGGCGTCTACCATGCACACGCGTTCACAGCCGCGCAGTTTATCGCATTTCGTTTCATCGCTGACCGCGCAGGTACCGGTATCTTTGTTGATAAAAAGAATGTTTCTCGGGCACAAGGCAACACACGCTCCGCAGCCGGTGCATAGTTGCAGATTTATATCTACAATACTGCCCATGGCGTACTCCCTATGTTACTTTTAATATCCGCGTGATAGCGTCGACAAAACCCTCTTTTGATAAGGCGCCGACAGCCATTTGGGGCTTTCCCTCTTGGGGGACAAACAGTATGCTCGGGATGCTTGAGACGCCGAACTGGGAGGCCAGCACCTGTTCTTTGTCGGTATCAATTTTATAGACATTGATTTTGCCGGCGTACTGCGTGAGCATATCCTCAAGGATAGGAGCCACCGTTTTGCAGGGCCCGCACCAATCGGCGTAAAAATCAATGATACAGGGAATATCGCCCTGGTACGCCCACTCTTTTTTTGCGGCATAGTCAAATATCTTTTGTTTGAACGATTCGTTGGTAAGATGTTCCATAATGGGCTCCTCCGGCGGCCAGGCCGCTGTTGTTAGAGTTTTTTCGCCGGTGCGGCACTGGCCTTTAATTGACGGTTAATCTCGGCTGTCCATTCCGTTTCCATGCCGGGTTGAAAACCGACAAACTGTTTCGCTATATCACCGGAAGGGCTGATGACGAAAAATGCCGGGATGCCGCTCACGCGGTATGATTGCGAAGCCGAGCCGTCGTCGTTAAGAACGGTATATTTCATGCCGTTTCTTTTAACAAATTCCAGCGTTGCCGGCGGATCTTTCTCAACATTGATGCCCAGAATGACGACATTAGGATTTTTTGCAAACTGCTCGTACATGGCTTCCACCGCCGGAATGGAGCGGCGACATGGCGGGCACCAGCTGGCCCAAAAGTCCACAAACACCACTTTGCCCTTAAACTGCGATAACGCAACAGTTGTCCCCTTAGTGCTTATCAGCTTGAACTGCGGGGCTGCTTGGGCTACTGCAATACCGGCGGTCAAAGAAAGCGCGCACAGTGCGATGAATCCCGATTTAATCATGCTCATACCTACCTCCTGAGTAGTCTATTTAAGTATCTCTAAAATTTTCTCAACGCGCTTTTCAATGATGCGATAACAGGTCTTGACGCCTGTTTTCTGGGGGGCGATGACGCCGTTGCGCCGCAATATGCCCAACTGTTGGGAAACCGTTGACTGGGGCGCCTTCAAGCGCAGCGCCATATCGTTGACATTGCATCCCGATTGAGCCATAAGGCCACAGACAATCTTCAAACGAAGCGGATGGCCGAGCGTTTTGAGTAGTTCACTGTCTTCAATAAAATTCACGGACCGCCCCCTTTGTTAATGTAATTATCTAAATAATACAATATTACAATATATATGTCAAGTGCGGTAGTAGATTATGTTATTTAGGGCGGGGAAGGGTAAAATCCAGCAGGGCGGCCGTGACGCGCCAGGGAAGGAGTTTTTTGAGCAAGCACAACAAAGATATCTCGCTGTTTATCGTTATCAAAAAGCGTTTTCCGGTGCATTTCGTCAGTATTCTCCCCGCTGCTTCCTCAGGCGCTATCAGCGATTGGCGGGCCGAGGCGCCCAGTGTCATCCACGCAGGCATGCTGCTTTTTTCGGCGGCGTATTGGGGGGTGTCGATATCAGCGGGGCACGCGACATACACCGCTATGTTTTTGCATAACAGCTCTCTGCGCAGGGCTTCGGCAAAATTAATGACACCCGCTTTTGCCGCGCAGTAGGTGGAATAGCCGGCCGCCCCAATGAGCCCGAGTGCTGACGATATCATTAAAATTTTCGCCCCCGGTTTTAATAACGGCAGGAATATCTTTGTAGATACCACTGTTCCCCAGAGGTCAACTTCGATATCTTCTTTGAGCTTTCCGAAATCAGCGTAGTCACCCAGCAGGTTGACGGTGACAACGCCGGCGTTAAGAATCAGAAAATCTATGGCGCCGCATTGGTTTTGTATGTCTGCGGCTATAACGGTAAGCTCCCGGGGTGCGGTAATGTCGCCCGCAAACCCATAGGCCTCATGGCCATTATCTTTGATGGATGCAACCGCTTTGTCCAGAATATCTTTCCGGCGCGCTATCAATAAAGGAACCATCCCCTGTGCCGCCAGATTTTTGGCGAAAGCAAGCCCCAATCCTGACGATCCACCTGTAATAACCGCATATTTTTTATCGCTCATAAAACCGCACCTCTTGTTTAGTTTCGGCACTATCCCTCCGCAGTCGACGCGGTGGGCCAATTATGATAGTTTCTTTGAAAAGCATCTTTTCCGTTTGTTCTGCTTGGCGTCAAAATGTTCCCAGAGCGATAACACTTTGGTGTTCGTTTCCAGCTGTCCGGAAGCGTCCACCATGGAAATATTGTTTTTTGCGAATGTTTTATACCCCTCCCGCATGATCATGGCGTTTACGCCTTTTCCTTGCAGGTCTTCGCGTATGGCAATAAGAAGCAGTTCGGCCGTATCGTTCTTTCGGGACGCCTGCAGCATGTGCAGAAATCCGAAAGGGAATAGCTTTCCCTTCGTTTTCTGAAGCGCTTTTGACAATGACGGCAGGGTAAAGCCGAACCCGACTATCTTGTTATCCTTGTCGGCTATGAGCAGTATGAAATCGGGGCGGATAAATGAAAAATATAATTTCGTGTAATATGCCACTTGTTTTTCGGTTAAAGGCACAAACCCGAATATGTTTTTATAGCAGTTGTTGAGCAGGGCAAATATTTCTTTCGCATACGCCAGCAGGTCTTTTGACGACCGCAGGGTAACCACTTTTAGATTAAGCCGCTTTTCGACAATGCGCGCCATGCGGTCCATTTTCTCATACGAGTCCGGGGTTAGTTGTATTCTAAATTCCAGCCAGTCAATTTCTTTTACATAGGACCATTTCGCCAGATGAACGGGATAGTACGGAAAATTGTATACTCCGGAAAGAATGCATAGTTCGTCGAACCCCTCAACAAGCATCCCCTCGCGGTCAAAATCCGTAAAGCCCAACGGCCCTTGTATGCCGTCCATGCCGTTTGCTTTCGCCCATGCTTCAACGGTTGCGAACAGCGCTCCGGAAACTTCGTAATCATCAGTAAAATCTAACCAGCCGAACCGCGCATTCTTCTGTTTCCACACTTCTGTATATCGGTCGTTGATGATGCCCGCGATGCGGCCGACAACGATATCGTCTTTGTACGCCAGCCAGTATTTTGCACGGCAAAAATCAAATGCCGGATTTTTTTGGGGGTTCAGCGTATTCTTTTCGTCAAAATCCAGCGCCGGCACCCACTGCGGGCAGTTTTTATAGAGGGCATGCGGCAACCGAATGAACGCGTTTAAATCCTTTTTAGAAACGACTTCTTTAATGACAACAGACATATACATTCCTTCCCCGCCAAAGCAGTGCTAAAATACTTCGTAATTTTACCAAAGTTTGCGCCCCGCCACAAGAGGAATCCATCCTGCACCCCGCACATTAAATCCACCCCCACCCTCCTTTGTCAAAGGAGGAAGTTATGGATAATAGCTTATTATTTGATAAAGCAAGAGAAAGTTAATTAAAATAATTCTCCGCGCGCCAGGAGCAGGAAAAACGAGTTTATCGATAATCCATCATTATTTTAGAAAGCAGAAGAAAGGTATTGATAATTATGCTCTGCGCACCAGTGATACTGTTTGACAGAATCCCCCTTTGACAAAGGGGGACAGAGGGGGATTTGCTGTTGAGGTTTGTGTTTTTTTAGTCAGGTGCTGTAAATTTGATATAATACGCCACTATGGCAGAATTTCTCGACACACTTAATCCGATGCAAAAAGAGGCGGTCTTGCATGTCGACCAGCCGCTTATCATCTTTGCCGGCGCGGGCACCGGGAAAACCCGGGTGATTACCTGCCGTATCGCCCACCTGCTCAACAGCGGGGTTTCGCCCTGGCATATACTGGCGGTTACTTTCACCAACAAGGCCGCCGAAGAAATGCGTCGCCGCGTGGACGCACTGGCAACCGGGCAGGGGCGTGGCGTCTGGATTTCAACCTACCATTCGTTTGGCGCGCAATTCCTGCGCGTGGAGGCAAAACAGATCGGCCTCAACCCCGATTTTTTGATTTATGATTCAAACGACCAGAAACATGTCATCAAAGATGCGGTCGCACTGCTCAACCTCAGCGATAAAACCTATAAACCTTCGCGCATAGCCGAACTCATCAGCCGCGCGAAAGATGATTTACTCGATGCCGATTCCTACGCCATCCACGCGCTGGCTTCGGGTGACAATTTCCGGCAGACTGCGGCGACTATTTATGAAATTTACCAAAAAAAACTAAATCAGGCGGGCGCGCTGGATTTCGGCGACCTGATTATGCGTACAGTGATGGCACTGCGCGACAATGCGGCACTACGGGAAAAGTATCAGGAGCGGTTCAGGTATGTTCTGGTCGACGAGTATCAGGATACCAACCACGGGCAGTACCTGCTGACTAAGTATCTTTCCGCCAAACACAAAAATATTTGCGTCGTGGGTGATGACGACCAGTCGGTCTATTCGTGGCGCGGCGCGGATATCCGCAACATTCTTGAGTTTGAACGCGATTACCCGGGTTGCCGCATGATAAAACTTGAGCAGAACTACCGGTCAACCCCGAACATATTAAGCACCGCCTGGCAGGTGGTCCAGCGCAACCAGAAACGCGTTGAGAAAAAATTATGGACACAGAACAGCGAAGGCGAACCGGTCCAGCTTATCGAAGCCCGCAACGAACTCGACGAAGCGCAGGATATTGTGCTCAAAGTCCAGGAGCTGGTGCGCCGATACGGATATAAACTCAACGATTTTGCCGTATTTTACCGTACGAACGCTCAATCGCGCGTGCTGGAAGACGGGTTTCGGCGCGAAGGTATTCCCTACGCCGTCATCGGGACGATGCGGTTTTACGAGCGCGCCGAAATTAAGGATGTTCTGGCGTACTTAAAGCTTGTCCACAACCCGCACGATAATGTCAGCTTCAAGCGCGTGGTCAATGTGCCGCGGCGCGGGATTGGCAAGGCGACCATAGACGCGCTCGACAAGCTCGCCACCGAGAAAAACTGTTCGCTTTGGCAGGCGATGATGACGACGAACGACAAAAAAGGGCTGACCATTTTCCGCGGCATCATCGAAGAGCTGCGGGCGACGAAAGACGCGCATACCGTCAAGGAAATCGCCGCGCTGGTTCTTGAAAAAACGCGTTTTGTCGAGGATATTAAAAGCGAGGACACCATCGAATCGCGCAGCCGGGTGGAAAATATTTACGAATTGATGTCGGCAATTGATGAGTTCGAATCCCGCTCGCCGGACAAAACGCTTGCCGGGTATCTGACGCAGGTGTCGCTGGTCAACGATATAGATGAATGGACTGAAGAAACAGACCGGGTGACTTTGATGACCCTCCATTTGGCTAAAGGTCTTGAATTTAAAGCGGTTTTTGTGACAGGGCTTGAAGAAGGTTTGTTCCCGATAGGCGAAACGGCGTTTGATGAAACAAATCTGGAAGAAGAACGGCGCCTGATGTATGTCGGCATGACGCGCGCCAAGGAACACCTGTATCTTACCTGGGCAGCTGAACGGCGGGTATACGGAAAAACCCGGTGGAACCTGCCGTCACGGTTTATCGCTGAGGCCGGTCTGCGTACGGAACCTCGGGAACCGCACAGCGAGAGCCCTGTATTCCGCCGCGGCACCGTACGCCCCTCCGCTACCTATCCCGAACGCAGTACGCACGAGGTGGAGCTGGTAGCGTCGGTCAGCGCCCCTATCGACGGCCCCGAAGACCATCCCGGGTTTAAGATAAATTCCCGTGTACTCCACCAGCAGTTTGGCGCCGGCAAGATAATCGACCGGTCCGGCGCCGGGGACGACTTAAAGCTCGTCGTTCTGTTTGATACCGGCCAATGGAAAAAACTGTTGGCAAAATACGCCAACCTTCAGACGGCTGACTAAACAAAAACCATGCGTTATGCGGAACTGAATTATTCACCCCCCGCTAAACACATTTTTCACTTATTTCACAGGGAAGTTCTAAGTATTTCACCGATATCAGCTATACTATATTAATGAATCGTACTGTCACAATGCCTATGCGCACCCTCACTGCCTATATCATTACTCTCTGTTTGCTGGCCGCCCCGTGCGCGCCGGTCTTTGCCGCCGACTGTAGTGCTTTGGCGCCCAAGGCTACGGCGGCCGTTGAAACCCAATCACTTGCCATATATTATTCAATGTGTGTCGCTGCTCCGCTGCTGGCGGTAAATGCGCTGATGGCGTTGGCTGCCCAAAAGGATGATTCGCGCGATGACGCCGGTCAGAAGCCTTCCTCCCCCGCTCCGGAGAACGACCGCGCTTCCGGAAGCGCACAGCTCTCGTTGAAAGCTAATGCCGGACAAAACAATACTCGATTTTCTGTTACTGATGGCCTTTGTGAGAGACCAGGACACCACGCCGCTCTGTCGTTCTGTTTGACGGTTAAAACACAGGATGGTCAGGTAGCGATCAATTCGTTAAGTCGTCTTTCCCCTGCCGTGCTCGCGCGCGGCGCTCTTGACGCCAGTACTTTGTTGGCGCGGGATTTGGTTCACCTGAAGCACGGTCCGTTTATGGCCCGTGTTTCTTTTTTTTGTACCCATTATTCTATCGGAGGACATGTATGAAGACAATTTTAAACTCAGTCAACGCGGCGCTCGGCGTCGTAACGGAGGATTGGATGAACACATCATTTAGTTTTGTAAAGACGGTCGCTGCAGCGACCTTGGCGTTATTTGTATGGAGCAGCTGCATAGCGCAGGCGGCGTACGGTGCAATGAATATGCCCGTTGATCCGCTGTCCGTGCGTACCACGCAGATGCTGTCGGAGTTCGTTCTGCCGTACTCGTTGGGCCGCATCACTGACGCGCGCTGCGCGGCAGGGGCGACCGCGCCGGCCGTTATCCTTATTCAGGACCTGCACTGCAATCCCGAAGTGCAAAAAATATAGCCGGCATTCTCAAATCCTTTGACGAGAAGTTCGGCCTGTCAAAAGTATATCTGGAAGGCGGTATCGGCGCGCTGGACACTTCGTGGATAACCACCATCGCCGACAGCGGCGTACGCGCGGAGATGGTTGACACCATTATGGATAGCGGCCGGCTGACCGGCGGCGAATATTATTCGCTGACCAGCGGCAAATACACCCTGCTCGCGGGACTTGAAGACCGCGGACTATTTTTTGATAATATCAAGCGCCTGGGAACCATCATGAATACCCGCAGCGAACTGCGGGCGTTGTATCCCGCCATTGAAAACGACCTTGCCGCGCTTAAAAAGATGTATTATTCTACGCGGAACAATCGTCTGGACGCACTGCTTACCCGCCGCGCGGACGGTTCCGTGCAGGGCGACGAATACTATCGCCAGCTGATGTGGCTTGCTCACAAGGCGGAAGTGCCGTTGTCGTCGTATCCCGAGATGAGCGCGTTCATGCGGGTAAAGGAATTGCAAAAAAAGCTGAACTACAAAAAAGTAAGCACGCAAATAGCGACCTATCTGAGCAGTTTGAAATCGGCGCTTTCCGCTGAATCGTACCGGAAACTGACTGCCTTGACGCAGAACGAAACGCAGTTGAGCGAGCTGTATGTTCAGTTGCAGCGGTTGTCCAAAGAGAAAGGGTTTGCGTTGCCCAAGGGAACGCAAGCGCTGAATATTTTTCTTAACTTTATTGAAGAAAACCAAAAAATCAACCTTGTCGTTCTGGTAGCTGAAGAGAAAGACCTTATCCGGGACATCCGCGCACGGTTCGCCCGCACGGTTGCCGAGCAGGAGATCGGCTTTTTATCTGATTTTTTCGTGGTAGCGAAAAACTATCTTGAGAACAAGGTTTCCGCGCAGGATTACGCGTATTATACCCGCACACTGCCGTTATTTAAGAGCACCTGGGCCGTCTATGCCCAGGACGGCGCGTTGCCGGCACTGGCGCAGTATTATCCGTTATTCGACGCGTTCTACGCAGCCAATGCCGAACGCAATCAGCGGTTTTTAAAGAACGCTTTCGGCAATCTTTCCGCAGTAACGCCGGCGCCGCAGGGTGCCGCCGATCAGCGCGCGGTTTTTGACCAACTTTCAAACGGCGTAAAACCCTATGCCATGATTACCGGCGGGTTTCACACCCAGGGTTTGGTGAATTTGTTGGCAGCGCACGGCGTATCATATATAGTAGTGACCCCGAATGTGACGCGCACCACGGTCGCGTCGCAGAAGGTCTATGATGAACTTATCAGCGCCCAGGCGAAACAATTACCCACCCAAACATTGGCTGCCTATATTCTGGCAAACCAAATTCAGGACAATGATATGTACCCGCTTGTTATTGCCCAGGCGAAACTTACCGGAATAGCCGCGTTTGATACCGCCTATTTACAGGCCTTAGTGCAAAAAGAGCGAGCCAAAAATCCCGAGCAAACTATCGAGGATTTTACGGCAGCGTTAAATACAGAGTTACAGCACCTCAGCGACCGGTTAAACGAAACGAATCCAAGCCCTGTAACTTTTAATTTGCTTGCAGTAGAGCACGTGATAAAAATACTCCCTGAGGGGCAGGCGACGGATGGTAACAAGACAACTCCCGCCCTGACAACCCCAAAAACCTTAAAAACTTTCTGGTTCTTACCGCGGTGGTTTGTGCAGAGATTTATATCCTGGTTATGGGAAGCCCGCGAAGTCCAGGCGGTAGTGGAAGAATTAGCCGGACAGTTTCCGGGCACAATGCCGTTTATGGAGTATGTTACCCCCGGCACGAAGTTCAATGCATTTGTGGGGGACCATCTGCCAGCAAAAACGAGCGAGAACAATTTAAATGAAAACGCGAAAAACTTGAATAGAAAAGTAGAGTCTGCGTTGATGGGCGTGGCATATCCTGCGGCGGTAGCGTACAATCTGGTGATGAATTCCCCGTTGTTTATCGGTGGCAAGTTCACCGCTACCGTGGTATCCGGCATTGTTCAAATAGTATTGCACTTGCGGAACAACTGGTTCGGCAAAACCGCGCTGACAACCGGCGTTGCCCTCAAAAGAATTTCCCTGCTCTTGTCAATGTGGTTGGCGTTTACGATGGTTCTTGCGGCATGTGCCCCTAACGCCATGAGTGAGAAAATCGTTCGTGCTGTGCCGCAAGCATATGATACAAGAATTGTTACCTATGATATTTTGGATAATCCGGCAGACGTGGGCGTTGACAAAGCGGAAGTCACCGGCGAAGGACGCCAGATATTCTTAAAATCGTCAATAAAAATTGGACAGAGCGTTATCGTCACTCTGAGAGCCAATGAGGCGGCAATGCCACCTGAGGCGATAGCAATCAGGGCGGATGAAAAAGCTGAATGGGTTTTTGTTAACGCCGGATTCCAGCAAACGCCAGCGACGGAAATCAAACTATTGATTACGGGACCTCAAACCGAGTTTCAATGGTTGTGGCTGAAAGATCCCCAAAAGCTATGGAGTGTCAGTGCAATAGAGCAGGGTAATGTCGCGCTTTCAATAAGCCAGTCGGCAGCGGGCTGGCAGTTAACCGATCTTGCCGGTATCGCCGCTGTCAATCCTGACAGCAAGAACGACCAAGCCATCATGACGCTTACGATTCCATTCAGTGAAAAAAATCTAGGATTACAAGAGATCCTTCAGCAGGCGCATGGCATAAAAATAGGGCTTCAATGTGCTAATTGCCCGTCGGATGTGAAGGTAACTTTTGTCTATCAGGGCGGATACACGGAAATAATGCAAGCAGTAGTTGTGGCCCCTGGCAACAGCATAGCCCTCAATCTTGTGGCGGGCCAAACACTGCAAGGAGTTACGATTACTTTTCCCGCCAACGGACGGTTGACGGGGGCAGTTACCACCGGCACGGTAGAATTGACCAAGGCCGTGATTACGGGCGTGCCCAATCCGGCGAAAACTGTTGCAGCCACAAATCCATCTGTGTTCGACCATACGAGATACGCCTCGGTCATTCAACGGGGCCGATCAGTCCCGATACAGCAAGCCGTTTCCCATCGTCCCCTGACTGATGATGGGACGTATGGTGTATGGCTAATGAATGATCAAGCACATGCCCTTGCTGCTGCTGCGATGCACTGCATGGATGGCCTCGGAGAAAAGGAAGCTTTTATTGCCTTATCGATGAAATTTCTTGATGAACAGAGC
Source organism: uncultured Elusimicrobia bacterium (assembly GCA_903880015.1). Taxonomy (GTDB): domain Bacteria; phylum Elusimicrobiota; class Endomicrobiia; order Endomicrobiales; family CAIRNS01; genus CAIRNS01. The sequence goes on from CAIRNS010000002.1 coordinate 122,229, forward strand.
AAGGCAATGAAGGAACCAATGCCGCAGGAAGCCATGGCATTATTTGAACAAAAACTGCGTAGTCAGGTGATGGAAAACGGAGGCCTTGCGTTTGATAGCCAGTTACAGGCATTGCGTTGGATTATTGAACATCATATTGCGTGGTGGTATGAGGAAGAAGGAGTAAAAAAGGGCATTGATGCCATTTTAAATTTAATAGAATCAGAAGCTCTGTATTCCGCCAAAGCAATAGCGGATTATATCGCAGCAGCTGTCGCAGGAAATTCAAGCAATCTCCCCCCTGAGATTCAGCAACTCGTAAACGCACATAAGCGCAGCGGGACATTGCCTGTTCTTCTTTGGAATCTTTTGGTGCCGGCCGCATTGCATAGGTACTACACGCACAATGATGCCACAACGCGAACATTCAATTTAAAGTTGCACATGCTTAATAATTTTCTTGCACCAGCAGGCCGTCGTGAGGAGAGCGTATTTGACGATGTTGCCGCAAGCGTCAACATCTTGATGGAGTATCAGAAAAATCTTCCTCCCGCTCAACAAAGCAGCCACGCGCTCCTTAAAAGCAATAACCAGGGGAACATGATTTTGGGCGATCCTTTTATTGCCGGCGAGAGATCAAGTCCGGTCACAGCGAACGGGGATGCAAAAGCGTGGATTGCCTGGAGATACCTAAAAGATTTTCAAGATGCCATATATCAAGAGTACAACCAACCTATGGAAAATGTTTCCGTTGAATATATGGTGTCTGGGAAATGCACAGGAGTTACGATTGTCAGCCAAGGAGTTACTCAATCAATAAACTTTAGGGCAATGGGCCAACATTCATCAAACTCAATGATTGGACCCTCAAATTCTTGGATGGAGATGTTGAAAGAATATGTCCCCCAAATATATAAACAGGTCATGGCACTAAAAAGCGCCCAACGGTCCTTGATTACCGGGGCGTCCTTGCCGGAGCACATTTCGTATCGCTCCTTGACGGCCGCAGTGACTTATGATAAATGGCGTAATCATGATGATACACAAACAGTTAAAACGCTTGCCAAGATGGCCATGGCCTGCAACAAAGGCACAGATTATGAAAAGTCACTGGCGCAGATTTCATTTATTTCACTTTCGATGACATTTCTTGGGTCACGGAGAATTAATGGGGGAGAGCGCATCCCGAAGGTTCTCGTAGACGTATTTGAAGAGAAACTGACCAAGCAGATGAAGGAAAATGGAGGCCTTTCGTTTACAGAAACAGAAACAGCCACAGCCGAAGAACAGGCGATTGACTGGGTCATTGAACACCACATTGCTTGGTGGTATGAGCAAGAAGCCCTCAGGGAGGGGATGGATGCCGTAACGAAGACCATCAGAAATTATTTTTTTCTGGATTCCTCAAAACATATGATAGCGCTTGCCGTTACATTCTTAACGCAAGCCCCGCACGAAATACCAGGCCTTGACGCCGTAATGCCTTTTTATCATCAAGAAGGAAAATGGCCGGTTCTTCTCTGGGACTTTTTGGTGCCGGCAGCGTTGATGCAAGTATATAGTCGTCCTGCTGATGAAAACAGGGTGCAAACAACTGCTATGAAATTGCATATGCTTAATGCTTTCCTTTCGCCGGTCGGTCGTAGTAAGGATAGCGGGATTGCCGATGTTATCACCAGCGCCGAAACCCTGTATGCGCGCAAGCAAGCGCACAACGGTGATTTAAACTTTTTTGTGGCGCACCCTGGTCTCGGTGATGTGTCCCCCTCTGAGGCCATGCCGTTCGACGCCATCATGAACTTTGAAATAAATTATCCCACAAGGGAATATGATTTGTCCGAAGATGCCGGATATGCAGATGCAGTAATGGCGTTCAGATATCTTCAACAATTTGTGCGCGAAATACAATCAAGAACTGGATTAGAAACCCCCGTGAAATTCCTCTTTTCTCGGGGCCGTTGTACGGGGATTGTTGTTGCAGATGCCAAGGGAAGCGAACAAGTATTGAGGTTGTCAGCGGGAGAGAAATCCACCGGCTTGGCGACTGTCGTTAAAAACATAAAAGATTCTGAGCGACCGTTGACGACCGGCAAGACACATCGCGAGAATGCTAATGATCCATGGGTCAGCTTGTTGGCAAAAAGACTGAATTGGTCTGAATCGCGTGTCCGGGAAGTGTTTGTTGCTCCTGCGATGGAAAACAGTTTTTTTTGGGTGGCGCTTGAACAATATGTTCAATTGTGGAAAATATATGGCGCGGAAGCAGTAACATTTTCTTATGCCGACGGTGCGCTGAAAACTGACATAAAGGATGATCCGGTTTTGACGGCTTTTCTGACGGCTTTTAATGCCATTATTGAAGCCCATGATCCGATTTCTGGCGCCAGTATGTCTTTGCCGTTTGCTGTGTGGCAGGTACTGCATCAGACAGCCACTTTGGGAATGGTACAATTCGACGCCAAATATAATAAACAACGGCAAAAATTGGGGAGCGAAGTCCCCGCTGATTTGAAAACTATTGTTAAGGGAACCCAGGGATGGTTCAAACAGCATTTATTTGATACTCATGTGATTCACAATTATATTCGGACGCTTTTGGACGGTGCACATCGCCTGCCGGAATTTGGGGGCATTGTTCAACAAGTTGCACAAGAAGGGACTGTCTCCAAAGAAGCAATCGCCGCGTTGCGCCAAGCCGTGTTGAACCATTTGGATAACCCTAAAGTTTCTGAAGTGGAGCGGTATCGCCCCGAAGTGGTTAAGGTGATAATGAATGATCAGATGCTCAGCCAGATTCTGCAGGGCGCATCCCGCGTTTATATAGGAGCGCTGGCGCAACTCGGGACTCCGGAAGCAGCTTTACAAGCCATGTATGATGAAGCCGAACGGTTGTTCCATGCAGGCACGGGGTTTTCGTCATTGCCCGCTTTGTCCGTCAGCGATTTGTCTGCGGTGTTTGAGCGGGAACTGAAGCGCTGGGGGGTTGACCCGAAGAGCTTGCTGAAAGGCGATGCAGCACAGGGGATAGTCGATGCGGTTGCTCAAAATCGTGCTCCCGCTCGCGCACTCGTGCCTACCATTTCCGGTGCGGTGCAGTATGTCATGATTCCGATTGGCATGCCCGCAGACAATGTGGAAAAAAGCCTTGCTGACGCCCGTGCATTGGCGGAGCAGGGGTTGGATGTGGTTATTATTCGTGACGGGATAAACGCTCCTGGTTTTGAGAAAGCAACAAAATTATCAATCGGACAGACCAATCAAAATGTGTGGCATAGCGAAGAATATATATCCGGAGAAGGGTCATTGCACACCGTGTATGCGCTTGCAGGGAACGATGCAGTATTGAACGCGACCATGAACAATTTTATTGCGGGTCGGTTGCAGTTGTCCGGCATCAGCGGGCGTGCGCCGGGGCTGGTGATAAGCCTCGCAGATCCTTTTGCGCAAGGCCGCACCGGAGTCCGTCCTGAACAGTGGGCGCTGATGCCGCACAGCCCCGTATGGCGCACAACGATTACGGATTCCATGGATGCATTTCTGCTTGCGGCGGAACAGGCGTATACGCTGTCCGGCCAACTCCCGCTGGAACAAGACGCGGCGGCGTGTTACCACCAGCCTATCACTTCAAGACAGCACATTGAAGATCTTTTAAAAAACCCTGCGTCATTCTGGGAAATTCACTCTAAGAAAGCTACGGTAATAACGCTTGACTTGACAAAGTTGCCCCAGGAAGAGCGGAATGACAAAACATGGGCATTTGTAAGATGGTATATTATTCGTGTGCATGAAGTTGGTTTGTCCGTTGTTGTCTGCGGATCCCAAAAACTGCTCGACGGGATTGTCCCATCTCTCAACAATACCCAGATATCCGGTTATCAGCTGACCGATGTTTCGCCGGAGACCGCGATTCAACAGCTGGAAGAATTTCGTAATTTCATGGCACTGCAGGTAAAAAAGGATCTAAATCTCAGTATCCGCAGCACGGACGGCGCTGTCGCGGCACAAGCCAGGGCGTATGGTATCAAAACGGCGGCGATGTGGACGCTGGGCCAGACCGTTCCGGATGCCGACATCATCATCCGCGATGTAGAGCAAGACGACGCGCCTGAAGTGTCTGTAGAGGCGGCTCGCCAGCAGTTTGCGCAAGTCCGTGCCCGGGCGCAGTGGGTAGGCGGAACCGCTGCATTCTATGCGCGTTACGGGGCGGCAATCAATAAAGAAACACCGGCCGCAGATACCGTTCTTTCGTTGTGGATGCAGACCATCCAGGGACTGTTGCGGGACCGGGCGTTCAGCCGTGGCTATGCCGCCGGATGGAAGGCATTCAAAAAACAAAATAGACGCATAGTGGGTAGTCAGATAATCCGCGAATACCGGAAAGCAGCATTTGATTTGCGTTCGGGCAATGATGAAATTTCTGGCCAAGCGCGGGGCCTTCTGGAGGCAGCATTGGACACTCAATTTGAATTTCTTGCCGACACGGTGCGTCCTGCCGCGGTGAAGGCGGCTGCCAATGCGCTCGTTGATCAAGGGTATATACCCAATAACCATCAGAGTGGTTTTGCCTTTGCGGATGAGCTGGCAAGCGACAACCTGAGAGCATTTGACTATAAACAATTCGGGAAGTTGGTTGTCCCCATGGTTCCCGATATAAAGAAAGATGATTTAAAAAGGAATATAGAGCAATTATTGAAAGATCCTAATCAGGTGGCAACGCTGTATGCGCCCACAATGGCAATGATTGAACAGCTGATTGCGGAAACGCAAAGCGAGCGGGATTCCCGCGACGCTCCTAGTCCCCGCAGTATAGCTCTACAGCTGCAGTTGTATCTGTTGTTGCTATACGGCGAACGGCGATATGTCAATACGCTCGATGCACTGGCAGGCGACGCCCTCAACGCCATGATAGCCGGCGTTCGCGCCACCCTTCAGGCAGCGTAAAGGTATGCGTATATAGATACAAATGTAATAAAAAGGGAACTATAAAGTGATGGGAAAATTGGTTCTTGTTTCACCCGTGTGCTTCGCGTGTTTTCTCAAGCCGGCGATGCAGTGATTTGTGGGATAGCTGCCGTGAAAACAATAGCCGTTGTTACTATTGTATCGTTTATGATTTCCTCGGTTATCGGGACGGGCTACGCCGCGCTTGTGCCTGAGGCAGCGGGGTTGCCGTCGATGCCTGTCCTCCAAGCGTCCGCTGATTTTGCGGATGCACTTCACCGTATCGATAGTGCAATACGTGAGAACCGGTCTCTGGGCAGCATGGTCCCCTATGGCAATGGGGAAATTACTCTCAATGCGCTTATCCGCTCTACGCTCGCGACGCTTGACAAAACGAGCAGGGAGCATGCCGGGACATTGGCGCAAGGGACGCCGGTCGAGGGATTGTCTTTGACGCTTGAAGCGATACTGGAACTTCTGGCGATTGCGGATCGCAAGAATCTGTCTGCAATCGAGCAAATGTCCAACGACGCAGCCAATGCGTTGGTAAAAAATACACAAGACATACTTACTGCCGCATAAACAGGGGCGCAACGCTGCCCAGTAAAAGGTATTGAGTGATGCATACGCGTGGCCTCGGTTGAACTTCATCGTTCAACCGGGGCTTTCTTTATGCGGCTTGACTAATACCATCAATTAGGATACATTCTTCCTTAGGGATAGTGCTGTTGATTCAATATTTTGAGGTGATCTTTCTGTTTAAAAGAATTCTGATAATTATTATTGTATGCATTGTGGGATATTATGTTGTCAGCAGTGTGATAATAAACCGCGCATATGCGAATTATGTGACCTCGGCTGGGACTGCGCCGACGATGGCGATGCCATTGTCGGTATTTTATGATCATTACGGCCTTACGGCATTTTCAATGTATAAGTGGTACGCCCCGCTCTATTATATTTCGGCGGTAACGGCAATAAAGATTGTGGGGAAAAATTGGGCGGGGATGATAGTGCTTAACAATGGATTCTATCTACTCCTGCTTTTGTTGTTTTCGTATATGCTGGGCAAAACGATTAAAGACGGCTTTGCAGGCATTATTGTTGTGCTGCTGGTGTTGTTGTATCCTCTGACCTATTTGGGATTTATCACCGTCTGCGTAGATTTTGGGTTAATGGCTTTTATTGTTGCCGCTGTTTATTTTCTGGTGAAGTCGGCATACTTTAAAAGTACAAAATACAGCATAGCGCTCGGTGCCGCCTGTGCAATGGGTATGCTCGTCAAGAATACCTATGCGGCTTTTATCGTCGGACCGCTATTAGTTGGGCTCATCCGTGCGGTTGGGGACTTACAAAACAAAGATTTCAAGAGATTGGGCAATTTGCTTGTGTGCGCAGCCGTAGGTGCTGCCATCATCGCTCCTTGCTATGGGCATAGTTATATTTTGAACAATTTTTATGAAATATTGGTTTCGGAACCCACGGGATTAAAATGGTATAGTTTTGAAAAAATCAGGCCGTTTATAATCGGTTTATCAGAATTACAGTTAACCCCCGCATTTTGCATCGTTCTGGTGCTGGGTGGTTATTATTTTATTAAAGAAGCGGGCGGGATGTTCGCGGCGACTATATTGTCGTGGATAATTATTCCTAACATCATCATGATATTCATGCCGCATTGGGTTACCAGTAGGTACTTCTTGCCGTTGCAGCCCGCATACGCGCTCATAAGCATGTACTTTGTGCGCAGAATGGTCATGACAAAGCATGGAAAAGTGATAATGGTGGTATTGTGCGGTTTAGGCATTTTTCAGTATTACGAATTTGTCTATAAGAAAGTTGGGATAGAGTCGGCTCACATAGGTGCTACACGCTATTTTTGCAATTATTCCGATCTCAACTCGTCAAATGCGGTGCGCAGCAAGAACAGCGCGATGCTCGAAGGCATACGGCAGGGAGTATTAAAAAAAATGGTCAAAAATGACGGGAAAGTTCTATTGCAGCGGCACTATATGATCGGGACAATTCTACAGGAAGGGGATTACAAATGGATTGATTCTGTTTTGGGTGGCTATTTTTGGTTTAACAACATCAATGTCTCAATAGAATTTTCCAATGTAATTTTTGACACATTCCTTCCCGGCGGGCAACGGATGCCTATTGATTATTTCATGTATTTCTGTGCAACCCCCGGCGCAGGTGTAAGACAATTATTTAAAGATAATATCCGTATACAAGAAGCTTATATCGGCGATCGCGGCACCAATGTCCCGTATTCCATCCCCTTTGAAGTAATCAAAAACAACTGGGTGTCTCAGCGGACCGGCGCAAATGATCCCGCAGTGTACAGACGCTATGATTGGACTGCAATAAAAACAGCGTGGGAACAGGATATGTCGCACTACAAAAACACGGGAGCCGCAATCTATCGCGACGAGCACTATACAGTGTATCTGTTTGAAAAATGTATCCCCGATCAGCCCCGCCCGCGCCGCAGTAATTAATCAAATATCTTTTGTTCGTAAAAACACCAACCCCGCGCCTCGCAAGGCATCGGGGTTGGTGTTTAATACATACAGGATGATAGCGTGGAAGTTACTGTTTAACGGGGGCCGTAGCGGGAATAATGACAAACTCAACCCGGTCGTTCGGTGAGTTTCCTGCGGCGCCCGCGGTGACGACCAGCGGAAACATTTCGCCGTAACCGATAGTTTCCATAAGAGCCGGCGCAACACCCTCGGAAATGAGGAAGTTTTTTGCCGTAGCCGCGCGTTTCTGCGATAAAACAAGATTATGCTCGGGTGTGCCTACATTATTGGTGAACCCTTCGACCTTTACTTGTGCGGGTTTAGTATCCTTAATTATTTGCGCGATGCGTTGCAGTAATTGGATATCTTGCTGGCGGATATCTGATTTTTCTGCATCAAAATTTATTTCCCGTTTGTCGGTGAAAGTCGGCGTGTCGGTTTGTTTTTGTTGCGGTGCGGGCGCGGGAACAATCGCTGCCGGTGTTTTTACGGCGGCCACTTTTACCGCTTTCACCGTGCTTTTAGGCGTGCGCGCCGGCAGTCCCCACATAAACGAGCCTTTGATACTGCCGGCAGTTTCATCTATAAACCGGCCTTCAAGATTGAGGGAGAACGATTTATACAACGCAATGTCGGCGCCCGCAAACGCGCCCACATTGTTTTTAGCGTACAGCGTCAGCTCCTCGCCAGCTGCTTGCCAACGGAAGTCAGAATACTTTACGCCCGCATAGTACACGGCGCTCTTGAAGGTTTTTGAGATGAAGGGAGCAATGTGCCATTCCGAAATGGTAGCGTTGCCGGCATTCCAGTCGGTGGTGTCCGTTGAATATCCCGGAACAAGGTTACCGCTGTGGTTATAAACTTTTGCGGTTGACTCTTTGATGTAATCTTTTTTGTTCGTCAAATACTGGGCGTCAATGCCGAACACGCGGTCGTTGGTCAATGGGCACAAAATCTTAAACCCTACGCCGCCGGTAAAGGTTGTTTTTTCGTCCCGGGCCGTAGTTGTCGCGTATGTTCCAAAATTTTCCGGGACCGATGGGTGATTATTTTTCGCCCAAGTACCACTGTTGGACGCACTGAGCATCGAGGCGCCGTTGGTCACACCCAGTTTCGTATATATGTTCAGGTTTCCGGATACTTGGTAACCAACCTTCAGCATGGTTCTTCCTAAATCCTTTATCGCGTACTTGACGACTCCGTACTGGTGCAGATCGCCGGCAACCGTATCCCCGGTTGCGACCGGCACGACTTTAGTGAAATCCTTGTTTTCCAAATCCCGTTTAAAGATATAATCCTGCTCAACACCGACAGATAATTTGCCCGGTTTGATGTCCGCCCCCGGTGAGCCGACGCTTGCGCACTGCCCGGATTGTCCTATCCCGAGTATCCCTGCCATCACGACCAAGCTTGTCACAAGAAATTTTTTCATAGTTGATTCTCCCTTTTATCCTACGCTTCGATAGTTAGAAACTCAGGCCGACGCCAGCGGAAGTTGTATACTGGTCGTTACTCCGGCCCATACCGGCCGTGTAGGAAATATTCTTGTGAAAAGTGCGACCCTTGATGCCTACGGCAACCGCATTCTCACCCTGGAAGTTGCCATACCCGAGGCCCATAGTGAAATCTTTGTCGGGTGAAGGGTCCGGAATAGCCGCTAATGCAGACGCTGAAGCAATACCGGCGTACGCTGTTTTCATTTGACGGAAGTTAACCGCATCAAAATCATTATGCCCGTCGGCAACGCCGGTTACATGCACGGGGCCGCCGGTTGTATCGTCGCGGAAAGTTGCTCCGCCGTCGTCAAGAGTCATTGAAGTTGAATTGGTTCCGCCGGAAAGAACCGTCCGGGTTTGGTTGATGTCCACCCCATGCGCCTTGCCGTCAGGCGTATTGACCAACAACACTGCCGTGGTGGGCTGCATGTCCAGCAAAGACCAGCCGGTGGCTGAACTATTATCGTTGTCGGAAACGATGGTATTGTGCACGCCCTGGACTAAGTTGACCGAAGTGCTGGCGTTACCGACTGTGTTAATCGAGTTTGTGGTGGCAACGCCCATATTGTTGTTCATCGCCTCGATATTGTTCGTTCCGTTTATCGCATTGGCGGTCATATAGTTCTTCCCGCTTGACCCGATGGCGGAAATGGTGTTGGTCTGGCTGGCTGCGTCGGCATGCATGGCGTTGCTGCCGGCGGTTGCGGTGATGGTGTTGTCGCCGGTGGTCGCCGTAATCTTATTGTTATTGGCGGCGGTCATAATGTTGTCGGTTCCGGCCGTTATGGTGTTGGTCAGCGTGCTGGTCATGGCATTGGTAAGGCCGGTGACGGTGTTGACGGAAGTGCCGGCGTTACCGACGGTGTTAATCGAGTTTGCGGTGGCAACGCCCATCTTGTTGGTCATCGCCTCGATATTGTTCGTTCCGGTTGTTGCGTTAGCGGTAATATTGTTGACGCCATTAAGCCCGACAGCAGATACGGTGTTTGACTGGTTAGCCGCATTAGCCGACATGCTGTTGCTGCCGGTGGTCGCGGTAATCGTGTTGTCGCCGGTGGTCGCAGTGACGGTGTTGCCGGTGCCGCCGGTCAATTGATTTTTCAGCGTGGCGTTAAGGGTATTATTGGTGCCTGCCGTCAGGGTGTTGGCAGCAGTGCTGGTCAAATCATTGGTGACGCCGCTGATGTTGTTGTCAGAAGTGCCGGCATTACCCATGTTGTTGACCGAGTTGGCGGTTGCAGAGCCTATATTGTTGGTTTTCGCCTCTACATTATTGGTACCGGTAGTTGCGTTGGCGGTCATGTTGTTAATGCCATTGAGGCCGGTGGCGGTAATGTCGTTTTTCCCGTTTGATCCGTCGGCAGACAAGGTGTTTGACTGGCTCGCTGCGTCAGCCGAAAATATGTTGCTGCCGGCGGTTGCGGTGACGGCGTTGTTGCCGGTGGTCGCGGTGACGGTGTTGCCGGTGCCGCCCGTAATGGTGTTGGCGCCGGTGCTGACTATATCATTGGTAGCGCCGCTGATGTTGTTGTCAGAAGTGCCGGCGTTACCGATGTTGTTGACTGAGTTGGCGGTTGCATACCCCATATTGTTGGTCTTTGCTTCTACATTATTGGTACCGGTGGTTGCATTGGCGGTTATATTGTTGATGCCGTTGAGACCGGTTGCGGTAATGTAATTCAGCCCATTTGATCCGTCAGCAGACAAAGTGTTTGACTGGCTCGCTGCGTCAGCCGAAAATATGTTGCTCCCGGCAGTGGCGGTAACGGCATTGTTTCCGGTGGTGGCGGTGACGGTGTTGCCGGTGCCGCCGACCAGTTGGTTTTGTTGGGTGGCATTGAGTTCGTTGTTGAGGGTGGCGTTAAGGATGTTGTCAGTGCCGGCGGTCAGAGTGTTGGTGGTGGTCGCCTGAATTGCGTTTGTCCCGCCCGCGCCGGTCGCCAGAATCTGGTTGGATGTATCGGTATTACCGCCGATAGTAACGGCGGTAGCGCCGGCGACATTGGTTGCCTGTAACACCTGGATTTCAGCCGTTGTTGCTGTCCCGACGGAAAGGGTGGCGCTGGCGTCCTGGAGCGCTAAGCTCGAAGAATTCGTGCCGCCCGTTAAGGTTGTTCGGGTAGTGGATATGTTCAGTCCATGTCCCGCCAATGAATTGCCGGCGTCGGTAACATTATTGAGTAAGGAAACCGTGCCGTTGTTGTTGACGGTTAGTCCTTCGCCCGATGAGGTCAAAGCGCTGAGTTTTGTGGTGGTGGCGGTTACTGAAGCGCCGCCGGTGACAGACAGTGTATTCGTGGTGGTTGCGGTGTTGCTGTTTGTTGCTCCGGTGACGGCTGTTCCCGCTACGGCCGTGGTGACGCTGCCGCCGCTGGTTGTTTGAATAGTGTTACTGGTGGCGCTGGTCATGGTGTTGGTAGCGCCGGTCATGGTGTTAGCTGAAGATCCGGCTGTTCCGACGGTGTTGGTAGAGCCACTGGCCGTCAAATTATTGGTCACGCCCAGCGTGCCGCCAACAGCGGTGTTCCCGGACCCGTCAGCAACGGTAAATTTGCCGGAGTCCATATTGAGGCCGCCGTTTAAGCTCGTTAGCCCGGTCACGCTCATGGTTCCTGTGTTGGTCAGCGTTCCGTTCATGGAAAGATCGGTCGCTCCGCTGATTGCGCCGGCGCTACTTATGCCGTTCCCGCCATTGCTAATGCCATTTAAAGTGGAACTGCCGCTGACGCTGACCGAAGTCAAAGTCCCCAGAGAGGTGATGTTGGATTGCGACGCCCCTGTTACGGTGGTGGCAGAGGTGGCCGAACCGGCACTGGTGGCATAGCCCGCATTGGTTGCCGTTGATGCATTGCCCGTCAGATCGCCGGTTACATTACCGGTCACATTGCCTTGAACCCCGTTCATGGCAATGATTACCGGGGCGATTTTAAATTCGGTAGAGCTGATGTACGCTCTGTCCCCCTGGCTGACATTGAAAATGATCGATTCACTCCCAGGATTTTCTGCATCATTGTCGGCGGCGATAATGACGCCCTGGTCGTTGCTTATTTCCGTTGTCCAACTTGAGCCTGCCATTGCACTTTCGATGCAATAACTGTTGATCGTTATCGCCAGTCCCAAAACCAGAAAGATTTTTCCTGCTGATGCGCGTTTTTTCTTTTGCATAATCACCCTCTCAAAATTTGTCGTATGATTAAAAACGATGCATTTTTGCTTGCAAAAGAAGGATAACAGGGGGAACATTGTTTGTCAATGGTTATTTGAATTATTGCACCACTTCTTTTTTTATCACCACGCATCCCGTGCCGGCCGGCATCAAAAATATTTTTACTGATCCACCGTCGAGTATGCGGATATCTTTTTTGAGTATGCCTATACGCTTTAAATTCTTAAAAATATTTTTTTCCATATAATCGCAGGATTGCGGCACATACTCAACGACATCATACACTGCGCCGGCCTGACCGGAAGTCAACGGGGCGAAAGTGGCGCTGGCGTACAAGGGCTGTACATCTTTCACCTGCACCTCGACGGAAACTGAAAAAATGCTTTGGTCCGGCAGTTTTTTAGGCAAAAACAAATACGCTCCACTGGTGCTGTTGGCGGTGATGTACGACATAACTTCATTGATGCGGCTGGTGCAGGCAAATATCCCCGCTTTAACCGCAGCTTGCGTAATCGGATTAACCCCGGGAGTCGCTGCCGGTGCCGGTTGCGCCGCCGGCGCTGGCGTAGTGGTTTCTGCCGGTTTTGGCGCTGCAGCCATCTGCGTTGCCTTATAAGCCGCACTACCCTTAGGGGCCGCTGCCGCGGAACCTGTCAATCCTGCCGTTAACAAACAATACATTCCCAACCCTGCACACATGATCACTGCGAACCGTTTCATAGAATCTCCTTTTCTCTATACAAAAAAACGCCGCGAAAGTTATTTTTCGCGGACGGTAAAGCTACATATTGAGCGCCGATCGTTTTGTTACAGGTGCCAACCCGCCACATAACGCAAGCGCAGATGCATGTATATTCAAAAAGAAATCCCGAGGGATATCATGTATGTTTATTGTATGAAATAAAATTTTGTCTGTAAAGAAATATTATTGTCGGAGCTTTTTGTCACCGAAGTCATCATGCGGCGGAGAGATTAATACATGGTGGTACAAAAAAAATCAGGGCCGCCGCACGGCATTGACTGCGGAGGCCCCGAAAAACTAACTCTTAGAAAGTAACCGCGACGCCTAATTCCATTCTCATACCGTCGAGGCTTTTGACTCTTTCCCCTGTTGCTACGAATCCGGCAGTAGCCGCTGTTACATCGGTGATATCAATGAAGCGATAGCCGATGTTCGCATAGAATGCCGTGCTAACTGATTTGCCGGCATTTTCATACTTGATACCGCCGTTGATGCCGATAACCGGCGCTACCTGCGACAACGCCGCGCATGCGGCGATGGTGCCCGGAAGCGATTGGGATTGCATTGAGCCGATTTCGAGGCCGACCGATACCGGGACATCTTTCGAAACGGAAGCGATTTCTTTGTCAAAACACAGCAATTGCAATTGGTTGGAAAACCGCATGTTGCTCGCTGAGTTTGCCGCATCCGCGATCTGCAGGTTCTGCTGTTCCACTTTATAGCCCAGCGAGAACTTGTCCAAATCGAATCCAATGGTGAACCCGGTGCTCATGCCGGTAATGCGGGTGTCTGCGAACGAGTTGAATGTTGGCCCGATCTTAAACGAAACCGCCGCACTTGCCGTTGCTACTGCCAACGCTAATACTGCTGCTGCAATACCAAGCTTCTTCATGTGTGTTCCTCCTTGATTTTAACTGCTTTTTTCCACCCTGAGACAACGCACCTCCTTATAGTAATGTATAGGGGGCGTTTTGCCCCTGGTCGGTCGACATCGCGAACGACAAAAAATGCGCAGAAAAAGCGGTGCGCAGAGGGTTTTTTTGTGATGATATCCGGGGGTTATAGGTTTGTGTTGGGGAAGATGCAGAATCAATAGAGGAAAATGCTCCGCATGGACTGGTGCGTGCAATACAGCACAATGAAGATGTGGACAACACTATCAACCACTTCATTCGGTCCTCCGCTTTATAAAAAAGCAGGATGCGAACAAATCAAGACATTGTCAAGATTCCTTTAAGATTATATGAAGATTGATATTGCAATGTCAAGGCGTTATGCGGCGGCAAGCAGTGACACAGCGGCGGCGGGGTCGGCAAGGGGGATATGGTTGAGCCGGCGGCGGTCAGTTTCCTGAATGAATGCGTATATGCGCGGGAAATATCGTCCGAAAAATAAATAGAATGAGTTCCCCTGCGCACATTCTTTCGCTTGGAAGCCGCCGACAACAGTAATTCCGGCGGCTGTCAGCAGGGATGCACCGCGCATCAAAAACCGCGCTATGGTCATGTTCGCTCTGTCGCGTTTGGCAATGGCGTTCTGCTGCCAGAATGGCGTTAGCCCAGGGCCGTAAATAAGCTCGTCGGTCCTGGCCAGCACATTCTGCAGTGCCGTTGAAAGATCGACGCCGGCGGTTATCCTGTCAAGAAATTGGCAGGCAAATACCTGGGCAATACGGTCCGCGGCGGGGTGAGATGCTGAGAGCCCCTCCGCATCGTCGACAGATGCCCACACCCGATGCAGGTAGCGCGCAATGATTTCCTGAACTTTGAGGGCATACAAGGGATAATTCCGCGGCTGGTTGAGATCTTCCGGCACGATCCATGCGGGGTCTTCCAGTATATTATCTATGACTTCCACCGCGGTAGGAAAATACCATTCTCGGTAAATCTTGGTAGAGGCGCCGGATATTTTTGCTGCAATCTCGAATTCCTTACATCGTGCCTCGAACTGCTTGGCGCCCCCGATAGTTGCGACCCATGCTTTTCTGATTCCGGGAATATCTTGACGGAAAAGGGCATCCATTTCCTGGATGGTCTGCAGCGCCGCGGCGACATGCGCTGAAATCTCTTCGTCAGTCATGCGGGAACCGCAGGTGGTATTCGTCATCAAGCGCTTCGTGGACTTGCGCGGCGAAGTTGTCGTGTGTCTTGGCCGCTCTTATTTTCCCCGCATGTGTATAATAGTTTTCCTTCCCCGAAGCTTTTTCCCGCCCCGTGCGTACAATCAGCGTGTATAAAAGGTACTGAAAATCGTCGGCGCTGGGAACCTCGTGGTGAAACTGGTCAACCGCGTTTCCCGCCCTTTTTCGTTCGGATTCGGTAATCATGGCTGTGCGGTATACCGATGACAGCGTCGGATCAAAGAGTTTCCGCCCGTCTATGTGGCGGCCTTGGCGCACAATCCTTTCAACATCCAGTGTCGCCAGTTCATCGGCGTCAATAAATATTTTTTCCACCGGGGTCAACTCATGTCCCGGGGCAATGTTGGTTTGCCCGCGGTGATTGAGGCAGGCGGCCGCCACGGTTTGCGTAAAATTATCATCATATCCGGTGCGGGGCAATAGCAGGTGCGTCAGCGCGGCTGCATCTTGATTATGGTCATCGCGTTTGTACACGCTGGTCATGTCGTGCAGGACCGAAACAGCGAGGATGATGCGGGCATTTTCGGTGAAATCGCCCGGGACGGAGCTGCCCTCCTGCCGGAGTATGTCCAGTGAGATGCGGGCAACTTCGATTGAATGCAGAAGGCCGTGTTCGGCATCATTGGCGTACATGCGGAATTTAGCGGGATCAACGATGAATGATTGGTACACCGCTATCCGGCGCACTGAACTTGCATTTAACGGCAGTATTCCAAAATGCAGGCGGTTGTCGCGGGTGTCGTAGAACAAACCCCGTTCACAGGTCGTATTTTTTGCTGCGTTAACAAAGTCCTGCATAGTCTTTGCCGGAAAAAGTCTTTCGGGTTCGTTGTGGTCCTCTGCCAGCAATGCATATGCTTTTTCTATCCGCTCGTTGACGGAAAGTTCACGATGGGTATCCGCGCCGGCAGTACGCACCTGAGTACTGCTCGCCCGTCCCTGTTCGATTCGTGAGAAATAGTGCACATCGCCAACCGTACAGCCGCAATCCTCTTCCGTGATCATTGTTTCCACCGGCATGTGTGCGGCGACTGCTGTCACGGTGCTCCAGCGTTCAAGTATCTCCCGCCCCTCGGTGGCGGAAAGATGTTCGTGCAGTATCCCGTTGACCAGCGCGAAGAAAGACCGCGCGATGTACGCTCTGCGCAACGGCGGCGGGAGAAGGGGTACTATTTTAAGCCAGAATCCGCGCGGCGGCATCAGGGCGTCGGCGGGATAGCCGTGAATAAAAGTGCCTGTCATTGCGGCGTGATAGTTTTTTTCCCTGTCGCGGGATGCGGCAAATCGGGGGGTTACCAAGACCACCGGCACCCCGCGTTTTGCCAGGGCGTCCGCTAATCCGACATGGAAGCCGCCGGCAACAGCGACCGCTATTTCTTGGCGGTCAGTTTTTTTTCGGGGCAATGCCTGCAGGCCGCGCAGGATTGCGTCGGCAAAGATTTCGTTGCGTGCGATATTGGCGCGGTGATAGGCGCTGATTGTTTCGTCGGAAAGGATGCGGGTTACCGGCTGCATCTCAGCAGAAACGCCGAGCATGTCGGCTTGAAACGCGGCACTGCCGGCTTCCAGCTGTGCGTGGTCATCGGGCGTGATGCGCAACGTTGCGTAGTCGGCAATGCGGGCAAGCATGTCAGCCATCAGGAACATGCGCATTGCCTGTGGTCCGGCAGCCCGCGCCAGCACCTTTTCGCGGAACAGGCGGTCTTCTTCCAGCAGCAGCATCGGATTGACGGTGCCGATGAGTTGGACCCCTTCGATAAATTCTTTCACGCGTGGCGGGCAGCGCAGATCCTTGAGCGGGGATAACATAGACGGCAGCGTCGCTGTTTTTGCGGTATCGCGCAGACACGCGGACACCAGGCGCCACTGGTTGTACGGCAGGCGTCCTTTGAGTTCCTGGACATACGCTGACAATGCGTGCGCCACCTGTCGTTCATCGCCCGCTTTTTTCAATAGGGCAATCCCGGACACATATTTGTAAAGATTAGGATACCGGGTAAGTGGCTCGTCGTATTTTCGTGCATAGTGCGGATAGCGGGCATACCGGCGAGGGTCGTTATCATTGCGCAGGGCTCTATCCAGATTGACCACTGCGCGCGGCACGCGCCGGCTTAAGGTTTCTTCAACCGCGGTCCGTGTTTGTTGTAACTGCTGTTGCGTTGCGTCGCCATCGGCGGCAATGCGTTGCGCCCGCAGTATATTGTCCCAGTACACCTGCCACCGTTCCATGCCTTGCAGGGAAGTTTCAACATGATCAAGAACCCATCGTTCCGCCCCGCTGAGGAGGCCGGCATCAAGAAGGTCGTCAGCAGCCGCACCCCGGACCGCGCCTGAGGGAATGCATGCTAGGATAGATGGGCCGACTGGTCCCTCAGGAACACCTTCTAAAAATATGGTTGACAATCGATATCGGGCGTCAAGATCGTCAAGGATACGCATCTGCGCGCGTTGGGCGGCAGGGTCCCCGTGGAGGTCCTGCAGTATGACGACCGGGGGCACCGTAGCCCGTGCGGGCATCGTGGATGCGGCGATGCTGCCAAGATTGACGGGGACAACAATATCCTCCGGCGAGCGTGGCGAGCGCGCAGAGTCCGCTGTAACGGTGGTTATCGGCAATGCGGGTGAAACGGCAAGAAAGACAGCAAGAAGGATAATCGCTGATGTATGTATGTAAGAATTCATATGTATATGACTATTATACTTGATACTTCGCCGGCTGAGTTAGCATGTATGAAAAAAAATTGTGAATCAAATTTTTTAATGATTTTCAATAATTTCACATGTTTTTCATATATTTATTGAAAAAATGAGTTACTATAACATTGTAATCGGCGTATGATGGGGAAAATAACCCTTGCGGGAAAGGGCAATCAAGATTAGAATAGCATGACAATACAGTGCGTATACAACTTTCTATGAAATTTTTATTTAGACATGCTCCCTGCATCATAAACAATGTTGTTGATTATCTATCCAATGTGACCAGAGGTATCGCTCTGGTTACTCTTGGTTGTTTTCTGACGAGCTATGTGGCCGGCCCGGCGCTTGCCGCTCAGAGAGATGCTGCGCGCGACCAGGCACCACTGCCTGCGCTATCGCTCTCCCCCATCCCACCTGCAGTCGGATACCTTTCCAAAGTGCCGGAACGATCAGGCCCGTGCGTTATCAATATTCAGGATTTACATTGCGATCCTATTGTGCAGCGCAATATCGTTGCTTCACTGAAACGGATGGAGCAGTGGTATGGGGCAACGCCCATCCCCATTTACATCGAAGGGGCCGCCGGACCCATCGATTCTTCCTGGTTGACAAAAGTCAAAGATAGGGATTTTCGTGTCGGTCTTGCGCAATCCCTGGTGGACCAGGGGAAACTTTCCGGTGCCGAATATTATTCCATAGAAACATTGCGTCCGCATCTCCTCACTGGCAGCGACGACGAAATCCTGCATCGCGAAAATCTTACCCGTTTGGCGACCATCAACGCCCAGCGTTCAAAGGTTGTACAGTGGGCGCATGCCGCACGGGCTCATGCGCAGTCCGTTCTCGAGCCGGGGATGTCCCGCCCCACGCAGCAGTTACTGCGCCTGCGTGAGGATGCGCGCAGCGGCAGGATATCCGGCGACGATTATCTTACTGCGCTGGTTCGTTCGTCGCAGAAACCGGATATGCGTGACCGCATTCTGCTCACTGATTTTCTCTCGGTCTGGAAATACTACGGGTACTTGCGCATGGCTTCTGTCCCGGCTGACCGTCTCAACCGGGATCTTAGGCGTTTCATGGATAGTGCCCGGTCAACGCTGCCGTACGACGAGTACCGCGAGTTGACTGCATTGAGCGGGAAAGATGGGGACCCCACGGCGTTGTTTGCCTCTATCGCCCGCGCTGAAAAAAAACATCATGGCATCCTCGAACCATATCGAGGGTTGGCACGATATGTGCGCGCCATCGCCCTGAGCAAAGAAATCAATCCGACAGCGCTTGCCCGTGAGGAACGCGATTTGTTCGATGCGATACTTGCAAAGCGGGCCCGATCGGTGGATGAAAGCGAAAAAGCGTTTGTCGTTGGATTTCTTCCCCTCTACGAAGATTTTCTCAGCGGACGCTTGACCGGTCCTGACTACCCCTATGTTTCGGCATATGAAAGTCGTTTCACCGCGCTCTGGGGAAAATACTGTTCGCTCGGGTTGTCGCCGGTTTCATCAATGGCGCGGGTGTCTCGCCAATTCTATGCGGTTAACGAAGAGCGGACACTCAGGATGGCGGCTCGTCTTCCGCTGGCGCACGCAACCGGGCCCATCATCATCATCACGGGCGGATATCACACCGAGCGACTCGGAGAACTGGTCCGTGCACGGGGCATACCGTTTATAACGGTTACGCCGCGTGTCAGTAAGAATCCGGACCGAGTGCGCACTACCTATGAATCTCTGGTTAACGAAGCCGCCGCGCAGTGGCACACGGTCGCCCTTGACCCGCTTGCGCGGGAGCCATCGTTTGCAAAAGCGCATCTGTTCCTCGGTCATGCCAATGCGCTGTTGGGCGGGGATCACTCTGCGCAAAAAGCCGCACAGGTTGTGGCGCAGATTGTTGCGGCATGGAACGCGTCAGTTGAATCCGGAGGCAACAGTTTGGGGCGTGTAACAGTTACCGAGGTTCCTCGCTCTGACGGTTCCGACTTCCCGTTTGATTTTGCAAACAAGGACATGCTCCCTTCCTCCGCCCCGCTGGTTCTGCACTTTGATGTCACTCATGGATTCCGGGTTGACGGAGAAACGGTTCGCGAACCGGCGCGCGCCGCCGGGCGCAATGCCGCCGCGATTATCGAACCTGCTCTTGAAAAACTAAACGATTCGTTGCTGAGGACGGCTATAGATAAACTTCAAACACTCTCCGAAAAACTGTACCATCTGCTCGCGCATGTAGTGTCAGACGAACAACATCTCTATCTGCCTGATTTGAATGCAGCCGTAGCCGGCCGCGGGTTGAGTCATACGGTGACCACCGCGATAAGCGCTCTCGATTCGGCCTTAATCGCGCCCAACTATAATCACACCTGTTTCGGGACCATGACTTTTTCATCCCAAGGCCCCGCTGGCGGACAAATAATTGTTCACCAGCGGCTTGCCCGTGAGCTCGAAAAGGGCAAGGGGGGAGGATTTGATGCCTTTGTTTCCCACGAGTTGTTCGAATTCTTCGCGCTCACGTCTCCGCCGGATGAAGGGGCGGTATATGATTCTTTTTCAGCGGAGCTTATGAACGAATGGAACATTGTCCATGCGAATTTTGAGAGATATCTCGATCATCTCCGGCAGAAGCAATCCGAACATTCGGTCGTTGTTAACCCTTCTGCGGACATGTTCCATGAGTTTGTGGCGCTCATCGCGGGTAGGCAACCGGCTGATTTTGTCGACACCGCCTCAGCGGCCGGGCTTGAACCGGCTGATGTAAAAGAACTTAACGGTCTTTTCGGCAGATATCACCAGGCAGAATTTCTCTCTCTTATCAATTGGCTCGGGGTTCGTGTGACCAAAGAGCGGTTGGATCAACGCGGCGCTGAACTGCGCGCAAAGGCTACGGCGGCCGATACAAAAATTGCACTCAATGATCTCTGGAAAGCAATTGCGATTGAAACCGGGAATCTTGATGAAGACAGCAAGGGGTTCCGTACGGAGGAGCAGTGGTTACAGCAGCTGAGCGATCCCGTGGCGTTTAAAGCGCGCATAGGGACTTTGGCGCAGCAAAACACCGTTGAAAAGAATTCAAAAAATTATTTTAACAATCAGGCCGATTCTCTCCAGGCAGTGGTGGAATTGCTCCTTAACGGACAAGACGCCGCGATGAGAGCCGAAGGTCGTATCCCCATCGGAGAGATGGGGCAGGGCGGGAAACAGGTATTCGGTGAATTGCAAACCGAAGACGACACCATGGTCGTTGAATCGTTCAGCTCAAAAAAATCCGGCGAGAAAAATGCCTATGGAACCCGCATGGTTTTTTGGCGGGAGAATGAACAAATTTATTTTGCGTATGAAACCGGACCGCAGGATGTTGCGCGCACGCAGCTGACCAAGGACGGCACCATTTTTTCAATCAGACGCGACAATCCCGAGACAGGTAAATACTCGCCGAAAAACCGGCTGGAATATTTGTGTTCTAAATTGGCGTTCAATTCTCAGACGCCGATACGCCGGGGAGACGGGACAACGATTAACGGTAAAACAAGATATCTCGCGCCCGCCGACGGGTCGGTTCCTCAGGAGTATCCCTTCGCTCTCGCTGATGATCGCGAAGTGATATTCGATATATATTCTGATGGCATGATTATCGTCGATCGCGGCGGCGGTATGGACAATCGCCGGATTCTAACTAAATATCTTTACCCCAATTCCTCGGAAAATAAAAAACTCAAAGAAGCCCGGCGCACCGCGACCGCGAAAACTGAAAAACTCGAAGCCCGCGTCTGGATCGGAACCGACCCAGCGCTCGCAGAGCTAGGGCAGGGGTACTCAACGGAAAGTACGCTGACTGATGATCTTTCTGTTTCCAGTCGCGAGGGGCAATGCAATGTATGTTTCATGACCATGGGTGATGCGCTCGGGCATCTATGGACCCCAGCCCCCCACTGGATAGTGAATGCTGAAAAACGCACTGGACTGTGCTCTTCCATGGTCATCGGTATGCCTACCCTAGGAGGAACACCAGTCACTTCCTCGCGGGATAATTTCACCCTTATTCCCAGTGAGCAAAATAAAAGCGCCATTGATGCACTAAAAGCGTATATAGACACACTCACTGATCCGGGAATCCCTGACCGTGCCGAACAGATAAATACTTTGTGCCAGCTGTTTACCGCAGAACAAAACGGCAAGGGCAGATCTTCCGGGCAAGAGACGAATCCGGCGGACACCCTTTATTTAAACGAATATCTCGCCTACAAACTCGCGCCGCTGCTAAAAGAGTATCGCTCCGGTCCGGCGCAGCGGCTTATACTTCCCAACATACACGAGCTGGATGGATTTAACAACCTTGTCGTCAAAAAACAGCGCACTACCCAGCCGGTTATCTTCCTGGATGAAAAGTTGTACGACATTGCCACGGTTCTTCCACCCGGAGATGTTTCCGGCATATTGGAAGAGTTCGGTCTAGCCGAAGAATACGCCGATCTGTGTGTCATGTCGGGATCATTTAAGGGATCGGGGTCCGCACGGCCGCCGTTCTGTTTTTCACGGCAGGCGAAAGCCGTTATCATTGATGAACAATGGCTTACCGCAGTACGAAAAAAACACAACAAGCGCGTCTTGGTACGCCAGGCGATTAAGGATGCCTTAAATACCGCCGGAGTGGGGACTGACCATCAGAAGAAATCCCGTTCTCTTACATCATTGGTTTCAGCGAAAAAAGGGCGAATCGCTTTTATTGCAGCTACCCTTATCGTTCTCGTTACTCTTGCAGGCGGGTTGCTCTTTAATAATTTTTCCGGAACGAGGGCCCCCCCCGACACATTACCGACAGTCACGCAGGTCATTGCCCAACCAACGGGTGAACTGAGTGTTGGAGATATCACGAGCGTCCCGGTTTCCGAAACACCCCTGACTCCAGTCGCCACCGTAACCAATACCCCCGTTCCTACTGAAACCCCTCCGCCGACAGCAACGGCGACGGTTTCCCCCTCGCCTTCCCCTTCGCCTTCGCCGAGCCCCACGGCTAAACCAACTATGGTGATACCGTTCGAGGCAGACGCGGAAACTATAGGGAAAGTTACCGACTGTGTTAATGTGGACGGCAATCCGTGTGAGCACTTAATCGTATATCCCGTGGCAAATCCCGCTGCACGGTCGGACGATCCTTCAAATGGGTTTTCGCTTGCGGCTCCCCAGGGAGGGAAAGAATTGCCGTTGCGGGCTAAGATCGTTTATGTTTACGAATACCCTGCACATGCGAGAATTCCCATACGATTTACTCCTAATGGTCTGCCGGTTTACGATACCATCTCCGTTACCGATGCCAATGGCATAGTATCGTTTACCGTCAACGGGAACTTCCTCATTCTCGGCAACGATGCAAAGGCGACGGTTACCATATCGTATGAACTGCGTCAATTCACGGTGCCGGTTACCATCCTCATGACTTCGTTTACTCCTGATCAGCGGGAGCTGGATGCAGTTCCTCAAAACATCAAGGATCAGGTTGATGCTGCCCGCACGCCGGAAGATGTGATGAAAATATATCGCGTATGGCTTAAAGATAACTTTGTGTACGATTATCTCAAGGAACCTGCGTTCAATGATTTGCGGCTGGGCGGATTGACCTTTTTTGACGCGGTCACACAATCGCAAAAGGGGCAAACCGTTCCTGAGACAGGTGTCGTTTGCAAAGAATTTGCTGACGCTGCCTTTCTGAGTATAAAAGATGCTCGCCGGGTACCCCGTTTTTCAGGAATGGACGCTACTCTTCTCCTGGTACAACCACTCCAGGGCGGGAAAATAAGCAGCAATGTTGTTCCCCATGAAATGATATTGGTTACCTATGTTGACGCCCAGGGTAAGCCCGTTGCCGTGGTGGATAATACGGTTATCTATGCTAAGCGGGTCGACAATCCCGCTCCTGCCAATGTGCAGTTGGAAACAATGAATGTCGCCTATGACCCGGGACTGGGCCGGCATGCTGTGCTCGACGATGCGGTCCGCGACTATCCTGATCTATTCAGGGGGCTCGAACAGATTTTCAGCGATATTAACAAGGCATTACCCGGCATGTCGAGCGCAATGCGTATATCAATGATGGACACCATTGCGAAGCTTAATGCTTTGCTTGGGAGATTTCCAGATATATTCCTTGCGGCTTTAGGAGTTATTGAACAATTGCGCCAAAACGGAGCGCCGGAGATTCTGGGGATCCTCGCGGTGTTTATTGTGTTCCGGCTCGCATCGGCTTTAGCTATATCTCTTACGCACACAGTGTCTCTTATACTGCAGCGCATCCGTCGTTCTCCGTTTAAAGATAAACCCACTGCCGCGCGGGGTTTGATATTCAGGGTTCCTTCTATTGATGTGTCACACTTTTCGTGGTCCCTCTTTGCTGACCACGGCCGTATTGATCATTTGAGCGGCAATTTTGCATGGGGTTGGGCCGGACTAGGTGCATCAATCACCGAGATTGGGATCAACAACCCCAATCAATTGTTTGTTTATTTTACGAAACTGGGCGGGGCAAATATCGTTCATCGTGTTCAACCGGTGTTTAAGGAAAGCCCGGTACAATTGCGCGCCCTCATACCCGATGGCGATGATCTATTTATTGTGGGTTCTCCGAGCGACTTATCCGGCGATAATGCTCCGGTTGTTATATGCCACTATGTTTACGATCAACCGGTTGGCGTTCTGCGTCTAGAAAATACAAAAATTTGCAGCCCGGAGTCAGGGCGGATCGACCGATGGTCGCTGGAAGAATTCAGAGGCGAAACGTTCATAAAAATTGAATCCAGCGATTTAAAAGGGAGATTCAGCGGTACCTGTAGCATTAGTTATCGTTCACTGAATGGTGAAATTCTTGGATCCCGCACCAGTTCCCGTCTGATGCGATGGACCCTCGGAATTTTTTCGCATCGAGTGCTCAAGGCCTCCCCTGTTGTACAAAAATCTGACGGTACTTTTAAGCAGGTGTTGGCCGATCTTTCCGGCTTTACCTATTTTCGTTATTTGAGAGAGAACGGCATCCCCGCCGGAGTGGCGGTTATTGCGGCCATCAGTTTGCCGGTCGCGCTGTCAGTATGGTTGTTCATTTTCACCGGTGCGGGCCCCGTCGTATCCATTGTGGCCGGGTTGGTGTTCGTATACGGGGTGTCAAAAATATCTGCTCAACTTTCTCGTGCGCGTATGTTGTATAGCCGGCAACTATCCGGGGTCAATCCGCGCTGGATGGTGCTTGTTTCTGTTGTGGCGGGGACCGCTCTGCTGTGGGCAGCTCGCAGCACTCTTGCGCCGGTGGCTATGATAATCGGATCGCTTCTGGTCATAGTGATAGCTGCTTCAGGCATAACTATTTCAGCAGTATCCCTGATGAAACCATCAACGCCCGCGCAGCTTTCCGGTGGCGATGCTGCTCGGTCCCGTAAAGCATTTATAATCGCATGGGTTGTTACGGCACTCTTTGTAGTCATTGATATACTCCGCTTTAGTTATCTCTCAACTGTTTTGTCCTCCATTGCCGGGGTTTTCGGCGTGTCCCTTTTGGCAAGTTCCCCTGCGTCAATCGTTATGGTGTTCTTTACAGCACTTATGATGCCGTTAGCATTGTATCGTTTGTTAAGCCGCCGCGAGAGGACGAACGGAATTGCGCAGACGGTGTCTCCCCTTGGGCTGCGAGTGCCAAGCAGTGTCAGGCGCGATTCAGCGCAATCGCTCCTCGCATCAATGGCGCTTGACCGCGACTACGGCCCAGATCACCGGGACTTTGTTGATGATGCTCTGGCTGATCCGGTTGCCGGCAGTATTTTCCGTCTTAAATCATCTGACTGGCCCCGCTGGTCGCTGGCGGGATTGTACCTGCCGGAAAATACTAATCCTTTTTCGCTTTCTGCCCCGTCCGGTAGGGCGGATGGTGCGAATACTCGTGTTCTGTGCGAAGAATTCATTCGGGAAACCCTTTCTGCAGATGTATGGAACGAAGACAAAGACCGCGGTATTTCCCGGCACGACTGGATTCGCGAAGTTGTCGGGTGCGCTGCACACATGAACAAAGCACAGGTGGCGGGTGCGGACATTTTAAGGTTCTTCGAGCTCATTCATGAGGACCCGTCGGGGATGACATTCAAGTCGCGTCAGATGCTTCTGCAGCGGCTCACGACGGTTTACGAAGTCACCGTGCGCGAAAGCAACGGGAAGGAAATGCTGCACGGGTACGATCTTCTCAAACGAGTGCCTCGGGACTCAGCTGAAAAAATTCCTGCGTTGCCTGCATATCTTAACAACTTGCTCAGCATGTTCAACAGGACGAGCAGAAAATTGATGACTCCTACAGTGCCCGCACTCGAGAAACTCTATGAATCAGTTTTCAACGGGAACATTCCGTTGTCGCGGTTTATTCGGACGGTCGGCGAAATGACAAAGAATGAAATCAACGGGGAGTATGAACGATTCCACCGATTCGAAATCAAGCCTTTGATGCTTGCTAAGGCTTTATATACCAGTTCCCCTGACGATGCCCTCGCCAATGCGCTTCTGGGCGCGCTGGCGCACTTTATACCTCCCGATTCGGAAAGATCTCCGGTAGAAAGCGCGCGTGCCTATCTTGTTGGATTCGCAATGCGAGATACCACCGGGGCCGGGGATAACCCTGCGGACAACAGTGAGCTTGCGCGCAATTTGTGTGGTGCGCTCAATACGGTGATGGCGACTTTCCAGCCGCAGCTGATGCAAAGACCTTTATTCCTTGGATCCGCAGAGCGCAGGCAGAATCGTCTTTTAATGGAATCCTCATTTAGCGGGGCGATACTCAGTGCGGAGCCAGGGTTTAGCCGACTTGAACGTGTCTGCAGGATAATGCAGGAAGATTTTTCATGGAATACCCAGGAAGACCCTGCTGTTCTGGGCAAGATTATCTATCAGGAGCGGGTTATCCCGGCCTGGCTGCGTGAGCTGGTCCAGAACGCCCGGGACGCGATCAAGGGTGCGGCTCGCATAAGTACTTCTAAAATAACCCCGAAAATAGTACTGCGCAGTGACGAATCTATCCCTGATACTGCGGGCCGTTCGTGGTGGTATGTGACCATCAGCGATCCTGTCGGTATGTTTCTTGCGACGGTAACCCAGGATCTGTTTTCTCCCGATGCAAGCACAAAGAATTTTCGCCGCGAGTTCGTCCGGATAGTCAATGAGAATGCACTGCTTCCGGCAAGCGAGCGCCTTGACATTACCCAGTTGGCAGAAAAACTCAGGTCTCTTTTCGTCATGACCGACTTTAGGGATACGCCGGAAATAGTGTCCGTACAGGAAATAATAAATCTTCTCAATGATCCTCGTTTCTCTGCCGAACTTGCTGAAGAGACTACCAAGGAAGACAGCATCATTTCCCGGTTTGAGCAGACGCACAAGGAACAACTCGCGCGTCTTTTTGCCGGAGAATTCGGGATGGGATTTTTTACCGTTTTTGCCGATTCAAACGAGGTTGTGGTGCGCAGCGGGCGAAACGGAAAACTGTATGATTTTGTGTTGGAGCCAATACGGGTCGAGGGAAAGCTTGTCCTGCTGCGATTGAAATCGACCACGGAATATGCTGACCCTAACGGAGAATATAAAGGGTCGTCTATTCGCTGGGGTTTTGAAATAACTAAGGACAATCGGGACTCACTTGAACGCCGTCAGCAGGAACTGGCTGATTATGTCCAAATTTTACTGGGGGGCGTTCAGGATTGCGAGATTTTGTTTGCCGAGAACGGCGCGGAAGAGGGGCGCGTATCCGATCAATTTGAAGAACCATGGGACAAAACTGAACAGCTTACGGTCAAGATGAGCAAATATCACATAGCGCGCGTAACCTGCGATCAGTTGTATTTAACCGATCCCCGCTTGATGCTTGAACTGTTGCCTGAACAAATCGGACAATGGCTCATTCGTGAAGGCGTTAATCTGGACTTTGCGAAAACAGCACAGCTGAACATTGACCGGAACAGTTTTAATGATGCTCCTCATTGGCGGATGGTGGCGACTCAGCAATTAATTTTTGCGCTTGCCCGGCAGTGGCGTGCGGGAACATGCGTGATTCCGGGTCTCCCATCTTATGCGGACTTTTTGCGCACGGCGCCCCGTGCCGATGATGTTTCCCCGGAAGATCGTGCAGCGGCAGATATGCTGATGAAGAGTACGGATGCGACCGCGTTCAATGAGCTGATGCGTAAGCGCTTCGCCGGGATGCAGGATTTTTCGCGTCTTTTGTGTCTCGCGGAGACACCCGGAACGGATAGTGCACTTGAGTCCAGAAGAAAACTGTGGTACGATTCCGCGCCTGCGGATCTTGCGCATACCGAACTACCCTCCGGCACGATGAACTCGCAGGACCCTTTCCACGATAGAGAAATCTTTTCTCATGAAGTGCTTCTCATGCTTATGACCGAATGGGCACGCCAGGCCGTCAAAGGGAAAGAAACGCTTCCGATTGACGGTGCTGAGGGAGAACAACTCGCACAGCAATTGCGCGCAAAAAATGTTGCTGTGGAACAAAGAATTCGCGAGGACACATCCCATTCCCTGTGGCGCTCAGTGGCCCTTCATCTGCCGATTCCCGAGATTGGCATGTCGGCATATGTGGCCGCGCGCGATCCCGGGACGGGGCTTGCTTTACGGCGGGCGCTCGACGCCAGCAATGGGCAGCCCGCGCTCATGCTATCCCTGCTGCTCGGAACTATCTTCCCTCCGGAGGACGGCAAAGAAGCGGTCACATGGACATTCACTGCCGCTGACAAAGATATTTTCTCTGCCTTGAAACGTTATTCACGCGGACTTAAGGGTTCGGATATTGCATTGGTTGAAGCTTTAGAATCAGCGTCGCACGCTCGTATGAAGGATGCGGATGCGCGTAAATCCAAGGAATACATTTCCGAGAATATGCGCGGGATGATTATGGACGGCAGGTTCAGGACTCTGCTCATCGGTGAGTTCGGATTGACCGGCGCTGAGGCTCAAGCAGCAAAGCTTCAGTCCTGTTTTGCCGATGCGCCATTGTTTGAAATGGAAGTAACTGCTCAATCGTCTGCCACACAACATCCCGTAAGCTCGCTCTGGCGCGGGCTGGGCGATTTCAATGTTTTCGGCGGCCGCGACAATGTTGTTCTTTCGGCAATAATTCTTATCGGATTAGCGGTGTTTGGCCCCGTGGCCCTTATTTGGGTAGTTCCGACAGTTGCCGTACTTTATGGGATACTTATGGCTGCGCGCGAGGCCCGCAGGTTTCGCTCAGCGACCGAACAACGGCCGTTCTCGCCGAAAATGTTTATCCGTTATGCGGTCAATACGCTTTTCACTGATCCCCGCCATACTCCTTTTACGGTTGTTACGGTTATCGCGGCCGCGATAACCGCTTTTAGCGTTCTACCGGTGGCAACGCTGTTCGGCATCCCGGTCTTTTTGCTTGTGCCGTCGCTGTCCCTGCTCGTTGTCTTTTTGTTCAAGTTTTTTTTGTACCGCCGTGCCGAGCATTTCGGCATTTCGCGCCACACTTTCGATCGCAGGGTTGTCAATGTGTTGAAAATAGCGCTTATGGTATGCGCATTCACCCTCAGTTTCTCTACTGCAATCGGTATTCCTTATCTGAGTATTCCGGGCGACCTTGTCGGTCTTTTCTTGACAACATATATTCAATCTCTGCCCGCGGGGCTCCTTGTCGTCAGGGTGTTGAGCACGATCCTTGCATCGCCATTTCTGACGATTATTGTGTGGGTCTTCGCTGCCGAAACCGTCGGACTTGTTCCCGAATCAATCCTGTGGTTGAGCGCTGAGGAAGATCATGTCAAAAAAGATATTCTGAGCATCGTCGATCGGGACGAAATCGTTCGGTTCCCCGGACTTACCCCGAACCTCAAGACCGCATATAAAACGACGCTTGCCCGGTTTCTTGCCCGCAATCCGGTCTTATTCGCCGCTGTCCGCGCCAAGGCAGCTGAAAAGCATACTGATGGTTTTTCCGCGCTTGAGCATGCGGTGCTTTTGCAAGAAGCTACCACTGTTCCCGGAGCAAGCCGCGCTGCCCGCAATGAAGCCGTCCGGCAAAGCGCGGCGTCCCTTCAAAATATTCCTGATGAGATCATCACCGATGCCCTTGCGGTGATGCAGGCAGAGATCGACGCGCGCATCTCGCGGATTCCCTCCGGACAGGCATGGAGCATGCATCTGTGGATGATGCAGGCGCAGCGCAAAGAACAACGGCGCCGGCTCAACCATGATTTCTCTCTTGGTTTTATAGATACTGATCATTCCACAATCTATCGTCGAATTGACGCAGCCGCCCGGCGGCAACAGGGCCGGATACCGTCAATCCTACTGGGGGCAGCCCGGTTTGGCTTCAAAGTGATGCTCAAGATAGTGCGTTGGACGGGTGAAGTTGTCCTCTTCATTCCGTTGGCGTATACATTCGTCCTTCAATATTATCTTGACGGATTTACCGCCCTCCTGCCCATTCATCTCAATACCGAAGAATTGCTTTTCACGCATCCCTGGATAGATAGAAATTGGCCCTGGGCAAGCGGATTGATACGGAAGGCGCGGGCGCGGCTTTACCATCGGTCGGATGCCCCACCGGGCGCGGTTAGGCGCATTGGGTTGTGGCTTGAAAGACGACTGCCGCAGGGAGTCCCGCTTATAGATGCATGGGAAAGCCTGGAAATTACTGAAACGACCGGCAGAACCATTATCCCTCTCAATCGCCGCGTCGAGCGTGGATTGTCCCGTTCTCCGGTGTTCCGGCTTGCCGGGTTCTTCTGGGAACGCGGGGTTATGTTGAACGGCACCGTTAATTTCCTTATCCGCCGCGGGTTGGCATGGAGCATTGGGAACCTGTTTAGTCCGTTAATACAAATGCTTCCCGAAGCAGGGTTTAAGATAGGGCAATTTATCGTTGCTCTTCCCGGCACTGTCCGCTATAATTGGCAGGGGATTAATTTTGTTTTTGACCTTTCTTTGCGCAAGATTGCGTCTGCGTATGTCCTGATTTCCGGCATCATGCTGACCGACCAGATAACGCGCGAAATCGATTGGTTTACCGTTGCCTTTGATAATAATGTGAGATCACGCAAAGGCATGGGGCGTCAAGTTCTCGGCATTGCGCCGCTCATCTTGCTTTCATTCTGGCATCTGGTTCTGTCGCTGGCGATGATTCTTGTCCGCGCGCTGGTCATGTGGCCGCAGGTTTGGTTCACACAGACGGAAGTGAGCGGATTTCTCAGTTTCGGCGATATGTTGTCGGCCCGTACCGGGTGGGCGGGATTTAGAAACTTCTTTGCGGTTTTTGAAGGCCCGGGCGGGGCCATGGGTGTTTTTCCACTGATTGTAAAAGGTTTTTTTGCAGATACGGGAGATTCGTCGACACCAGTGCTATGGTCAGGAAAGTCCGAGCAGGGCAGTGCTGTTTACTATCCCCTGCACGATGTTGCTTATCGCGACGGAACATGGATTGTTGATGGGAAAGCATTGTCGTCATCGGCAATTCCTGATTGTTCTATCCCGACCCCTCTTGAGGCCGGTTTCGGGTATTCCACCTTTGCAGCCGTAAAAATATTTAATGAAATTGAAGGAAAGGGCATCCCCTTCGCCGCCTGTTACGGTCCGGCTGTTTTCAATGCGCGGCAGGCGGATACAGCCTCGCCAGAAACGGGTTGGTCAGAGCATCAGGCGAGTAGTCCCTCGAATGCAACGGCTTGGTCAGCCTCAGGCAATGTATCTCTCCGGTTTATCGAACAGCTGGCGGGCGATCATGTCGTATTCGCTCAATATCTGTATGAAATAGGGCAATTGCCTGCTTCCTCAGACCTGCAGCATGATTCGCCGGCGTCATTCGCGCGGCTGGTTTCCTCGTCAGGAAATATGACTATCATTCAATCGATGTTCCAAATCGTTACAGACAATCGGGAGGCGCTCAACGCCGGCAACATTACGCCACAGGATCGCGCCGGTCTCGTAGAGTTCACGGACACGATTGAAATGGTCCTGCGGGTTGTTTTAAATGATCAGGCGGTAACCTATGCCGAACGGCTGAAGATTAATAAAGCATTGGCTCCCGCCCCCATAAACAGTGTGGCGGAAGCAGCCGCACTAAATAACTCTTCCCCGCTGCCAGTCGAAAAGGAGCTTTACGCTAAATTTGCTGGTATGCCGCCCGCCGTGGGTACTTTTACAAATCTTTTACCAATGGCAACCATGCTTGATGATAATTGGTATGATTATCAGTATGGAAAAACCTCTTTGCGGGCATATATTGTTGACAATATCTTTGTCTTCGCCGGCAAAACACCTGATGATCCAGCGTTACGCCAGGCCGTGGTCCGCTTTTCTGCAGTCCCGGCGAATATATCACTTATTGTTGGTCCGTATGAACCCCGCGACGGCGGTATAGAAAATGCAAAAACACAGGCCCGGATCGGTCAATTTATGGTGCCTGCATTTCGAAATCCCCTTACTCCACCGGAAATACTGGAATGGTTTTTTTCCAACGCGAACACCACTGATTTGACACCGGAGAGAATGAGTATTCTTTTGGACAATCCGAACATGAGCGAAAGAGTAGGAAAGCTTATTATCGAGCGGACAATCCATCCAGACCAAACAGCCGTGAAGCAGGATCCAAAACGAGAGATGAATGAAGTAGATACTACTCTTATTGCCAAATTGCTGACGCTTAGCTACATACCTCCGAGTCTGGTTGCCGCCTGGTTGCCGCTTCTTGATACGGGCGGGTCAATGCAAACAAAGGAAAGAGTTACCCTGGCGTTAACGACAAAATCGCCCATCGTGCGTGAAGCTCTTATGAATTCGACTACTGAAATTGTGCGCATTGCCTTCTTTGGCGGTAATGAAACATTGACCGCTGATGAATGGAAGAAAGGGATGTCCGATTCTGTCGATGTTCGCCGCGCGCTTTTGGGGCTTTTCCCGAATGTAACGAATCAAGAGATTCAACAGTCAATTCTTCGCGAGCGCTCAGAAATCCGTTTGAAATCTCTGACGCCTGACATGCAGAAACTTATTCTTGAAGAGATGGCGGGCGCCACTGATCCAGCATTTGTTGACAAGCTCAGCGAAATCACGCAATCACCGGAAATACTTACCGAGCTCGCTCGCCGGGGCGCCTCGCCGGTGGTGGTGATGAATAACCCGGTAGTAACTGATGAAGCTGTCAAGATGATTTTCGGAGGAATCCATGCTCCCGACAAGAATGGTAATTCTCTCCCTATCGATAATGCTGCCCATGCTCTTGCAGTGGAATCACTGCTCAAGATTACCGCTTCGCCTGAACTTATCTCGTTCGTTGCCGGAGATGATTCTCCCGCAGTTGCACAAACGGTCCTTGAGAAATTCGGTATAACCCGGGAAAAAATGGCTCGGATTTTTCTGTCAGATTCTCAGACACCTCTGTTAGTTGCCGGGTATCCAATGGGCAAGATTGACGGGCAAAAACAATATGTAATCGAAGCGGATTCGAAAAATAGCGGATTAATCAACGCTATGATTATGAACCCGCAAACCCCGGCTGAGGTGCTCCTTCACCTAAAAATCTATAGTCAGCAGGGGTATATATTCCTGTGGCAGTTTGGGTGTGTGCGCGCAGCAGCCATATTCCCAGAAGCCTATCGTGCAATGCTTCAAGATCCTAATCACTTTGAAAAAATTACCCAACCTGATGGGGGTGTCTCAAAAGAAATATTTAATAAATACCTCGACCCGGCAGGGGGGATTTTCACAAGCCTTTTAAGTGATACGGAGCGCACTTTTGACACAATGACAGTTCAAGATAAGCTCAATCTCATAGACGCCGCACAGTCAGATGATTACGCGCATCTTTCCGATCAAGAAAAAATGGCCATTTTCACTTTTTTTTCTACCGACCCCTCTCCCATCGTTTCCGGTCGTGCGGCGGCCCGTTTCTCAACCATTACCGGGACAGCATCTCCCTTGGCGCCCGGGCGCCCGTCGGCATCTTCGGCATCGATTCTTGGAGCCCTGCCGTCTATAATAGTGGCCGGGACTGTTTTTTCGGTATGGATGTTGGTTCATCTCATAGTTCGGGCATTCGACAGAATTCCATCGATGGGTGTCATCGCGGGCCGCGTGAAGCATCTGGTTCAGTCTAGGCCGCGAACACTGTTTAGCAGGCAGCCGGTTCTTCACGTTGTCGAGACGCCCGCGGGGTCAGCGATGGCCGTTGTTTCAGAGAATCGACGGGGAAAAGAGATTGTTGCACAGCTTCCCACCATGGATTCTGTCATTATTTCCTTTGACAGACCGGTCTGGGGTGCCCGTACTGTCGAACATTTGTTGGTAGTAACTGAAGCGGGCAGAAGCATTTTGGTTCCCATTAAAATTTTGCGTCGCGGGAAAACCGTTTGGCTTTTTGTCGATGTGCGGGCCGCCGGTGTCAATCAAGCAAGCGCAGTCCTTAAAGAAAGATGCGTCGCCGGGATGGTGCGGATGTCCTATGGCGTGCCCGGTGTACACGGGTCGGCGGCGTTGAGAAAAGCGGTTAACGGGAGTTCCGATATCGAAACCGTTTCTATGCAGGCGCGCCCCCCCGGCATGCTCATTGTCACCGAGAACGGGATATTCGACGGGGCGACACGCATATCCGCTGAGCTTGAAAGAACGGTCATTTGCAGGATTGCCGCGAAAAACGATATTCCTTCGACTGTTGCAAAATACGATCTCCTCAGTACTGATGACCAGTTGGGCCGCGTCTGGCAGGACTACCCGTCGGCATTGTCCCGAAAAGAGAACAATGCCAGGGAACAGATAAAAAAATTGGTCATAGAAATTAAGGCAGAACGCACTTCAGATGAGATAGATATGCGCTTGGGCGCGGCACGCGGGGCAGGCAAAGATGTTCTGCTTTCATTCGGCCCGGATGCATCAATCGATCAAATCACCGGGACACTGACCGCTCTTCGAGCACGGTATCATGACATCAGTATCACGGGAAGCATAGATTTCAGCCGACTCAAAAATGGCAAAGTGAGAGCATACCTGAAACGGCTTGCCGCCACGGAATGTTCCGCTGGCGGGCCTGGACTGTGCATCGACGGTGCCGGTCTCGCGCAGGACGATATCATAAAAATTGCTCAGGCAATTGAGGTGGAGCGTGAGGAAATCAGTGCGAACGACATTTTGCTTGGTGCGGTCCAAAAACAATCTGTTCAATATTCGAAACTCACGGTGATACTGCCCATTGGTATAGACGGATCCGTTATCTCCCGATTAAAAAATTCCGGCGTTGCAGTGATTATGGATGTCCCTGCCGCCGCTATCTCCTCAAGTGGGGTTGCTGCAGGAATTGCCGGCGTTCGTGTATCCGGATTGTCCAAAGATATCGATCCGTTTGCCTGTGCCTACGGTATCCGTCGGATAACAGTGTCGCTTGCCATCGTTGACGCATTTGAACTGGAAAGCATGGTTCGAGCCGCGAACGGCGCACTTGACGAGAAGCGCGCCATGGAGGGCGCTGCCTTGTTCACATTCCTTCAGAGCGATGCAGCTTTCGAAATAACTGTACAGGAATCGTTAAAAGTTGGCGATTCGCATATGACGGACCTCTTTCTTCAGGCCGCTTAACCATTGGGATACCTCACCATCGCACCAATAAAACCAACCGGTAGCAAATCCCTGCAACAAAATAATAAAAAACCCTTGTGCAATACAGATAAAAAGATTATAATCCCTATATGGAAATTACGGTAAAAGAAGTTGATTATGTAGCGCGCCTGGCGCGGCTTAAATTAAGCGGTCAGGAAAAAGATGTTTTTGCCGGTCAAATGGCGTCAATTTTGGGATATATCGGACAGCTCAACACACTAGATACGACAGTCGTTACGCCGACCAGTCATGCGCTTAATGTATCTAATGTGATGCGCGACGATGTTGTTCGCTCCACTGATCTCCGTCAGAGGGAACAGTTGCTTGATAACGCTCCGGAACGCGACGGCGATTTTTTCCGGGTTAAGAAAGTTATAGAATAACATGAACGAAATCCTCGGGCTCTCGGCGGCAGAACTGGCAAAAAAAATACGGGGCAAAGAACTTTCAAGCGCGGAAGTGACCGCCGCGTTTCTCGACCATACTACCGCGTGCGAGCCGGGCATACATGCATTTGTGACGCGGCTGGCGGAAGATGCACTCCAGCAGGCCGCAGTTGTTGACGGAAAAATAAAACGCGGGGAATCGGTGGGTGCGCTTGCCGGTGTGCCCATTGCGGTAAAAGACAATATCATGGTCGCCGGCGCGCGGACGACGTGCTCGTCGAAAATATTGGAAAACTATATTGCTCCGTACGATGCGCATATCATAACCCGGTTACGCGCGGCGGACGCGGTGTTTGTGGGCAAAACTAATCTCGACGAATTTGCGATGGGTTCTTCGACAGAAAATTCAGCGTTCGGCGTCACCAGAAACCCCTGGAACAGGGAGTATATTCCCGGCGGGTCTTCGGGCGGCAGTGCGGCGGCGGTTGCCGCGCGGATGGCGCCGCTTGCCATTGGTTCAGATACCGGTGGGTCCATTCGCCAGCCGGCTGCGTGTTGCGGGGTAGTGGGGTTCAAGCCCACCTACGGGCGGGTAAGCCGCTATGGGTTGGTGGCATTCGCGTCCTCTCTTGACCAGATCGGACCATTCTCCACGACGGTCGAAGACACGGCGTTATTGTTGTCGGCTATCGCCGGGCACGATGCGGGCGATTCAACCAGTGTGAACGCACCAGTACCAGATTACCAAGCGGGATTATCACGCAGTATCAAGGGGCTGAAGATTGGTCTGCCGAAAGAGTATTTTATTGCCGGCGTTGACCGGGAAGTGGATACTGCGGTAAAAAACGCCATAGAGGTTTTTAGAAAGCTTGGCGCAGAAGTGCGCGAGATATCGTTGCCGCACACCGCATATGCGGTCGCGGTTTATTACATTCTGGCGCCGTCAGAAGCGTCGGCTAACTTGGCGCGCTACGACGGCGTAAAGTACGGGTTCCGGGCAGCATGCGACAACCTGCTTGAAGAATACGAGAACACCCGCGGCGAGGGATTTGGCGGAGAGGTCAAACGGCGTATTATGCTCGGGACCTATGCGTTATCGTCGGGATATTATGACGCCTATTACGGCAAAGCGCAAAAAGTCCGCACGCTCGTCAAACAGGATTTTGACCGTGCGTTTGCCGAAGTTGACCTTATCGTTACCCCGACGGCACCGACGACTGCATTTAAGATTGGCGAAAAATCGGCTGACCCTTTGCAGATGTATCTGTCGGATATTTTTACCATTTCTTGTAATCTTGCCGGTATTCCGGGCATATCAATGCCGTGCGGATTTTCCGGAAACGGTCTGCCCATCGGCATGCAAATGATGGCTGCCCCCTTCGCGGAAGAAACGATATTGCGTGCGGGGTATCAGTATCAACAGCAGACAGCGTGGCATACAAAGCGGCCACCTCTTTCATAGTTTTTAGTGGCAGTAGTTTCCGTACGAAAAGAGAGACAGCGAGAGATTTGACAGCAGAAATCTTTCCGTAGCCCCCAAACGAGGATGTTAATGAAATGTAAATGGCTTGCATCAATCGCTATTATAGTCGCACTGATGGTAACCGGGGTCTATACCGTTTCCGCCGATAAGACCGCTATAGAGGCCGGCATGGTGCTCCACATCAATAATCAGCAGTGGGCAAATTACCGTCAACTGCAAATAGAGCTTCAAAAAGCCGCACTGAAATTTCGCGGGTCATCCGCCATATTGATTCAGGACCTTTCCTCGGACAACGACATAAAGATCAACGCGGACACGCTCTTTCCGAGCGCGAGCTTAGTGAAGATGCCAATCATGGCGGCATATTATCAGGCGCAGGCGGAAGGAAAACTTTCGCTGGACGACAAGATTGTTTTGCGCCGCAACCATAAAATCAATAATTGCAGTCATCTGTATTTTGCACGGTGTGGGAGGGCCTTTTCGATCCGGGCGCTCATCGAGCGGATGATAACCGAAAGCGACAATACGGCGACCAACATGCTTGTTGAACACCTTGGCTTTGTGTATCTCAACGAGAAATTCGTAGGGTTTGGCCTCAAAAACACTGATATCCGCCGCGGCATTATGGACATGAAAGAGCGAAATGAGGGCGTAGAAAACTATACGACGGCGCAGGACATGGCGTTATTACTGGGCAAAATTTATCGGGGCGAACTGGTTTCCAGCGAGGCGTCGTCGCAAATGATCGCGGTTCTCAA
This sequence comes from uncultured Elusimicrobia bacterium, assembly GCA_903880015.1. GTDB lineage: Bacteria > Elusimicrobiota > Endomicrobiia > Endomicrobiales > CAIRNS01 > CAIRNS01. The sequence continues at coordinate 160,172 of CAIRNS010000002.1, forward strand.
GCGACAGAAGGTCAATGACCGTATCCCCCGCTGGCTGCCGGGCGATGTAACAGTGGCTCATAAAACGGGGTTGTTAAAGAATACGGTCAGCGATGTGGGGATTGTTTTTACGCCGCACGGGGATTTTATCATTTGCGTCATAACCGCGGATATTCGCGGATATCGGAGCGCAAAACGATTTATCAGCAAAATAGCGGCAGCTACCTATGACCGTTGTTATAGGCGCTCGAACGCCATAGCCAAAGGGTAAGGGAACTCACTATACATGTCTCAGTTTGAAACGGTAATCGGCCTCGAGGTCCATGCGCAGCTTAAGACGGACAGTAAAATTTTCTGTGGTTGTTCGACACAGTACGGCGCCCCTCCCAACACGAATATCTGTCCCGTTTGCACCGGCCAGCCCGGCGTTTTGCCGGTGCTCAACAGAAAAGCCGTTTCGTTCCTGGTGACTACGGGACTGGCGTTGGGGTGTTCCATCAATCCCCGCTCATTGTTCGCCCGCAAACAATATTTTTATCCCGACCTGCCAAAAAATTATCAAATATCCCAGTATGAACTGCCGCTTGCCGAGCGCGGTTGTGTGGACATTGTCGTTGCCGGCGAGACAAAGCGCATCAGAGTTCATCGCATCCATCTCGAAGAGGATGCGGGCAAGCTGCTCCACGCGATTGGCGCCCGTACGCTCGATTATTCGCTTGTTGACCTTAACCGTACCGGCGTGCCCCTGATGGAAATCGTTTCCGAGCCGGATCTGCGGTCGCCGGAAGAAGCGGTTGCGTATCTGACGAAGTTAAAAAGCATTCTGGAATATCTGGGCGTCTCGGACTGCGATATGGAAGAAGGAAAATTCCGGTGCGATGCCAATGTCAGCATTCGTCCGGTTGGTCAAAAAGAACTGGGGACGAAAGCGGAAATAAAAAACATGAATTCGTTTTCCGGCGTGCGCGACGCAATCGCGTACGAAGTCGAACGACAAAAGAATATCATTGCTTCCGGCGGGAAAATCGTTCAGGAAACCCGCTTGTGGAACGCCGATACGAAGGAAAGCCACTCTATGCGTTCCAAGGAAGAAGCGCACGACTATCGTTATTTTCCTGACCCCGACCTGGTACCCATAGAACTCGATGAGCGCTATCTGGATTCTTTGCGCAAGGAGCTTCCTGAGTTGCCCGAGGCGCGGTGTGCCCGCTTGGTCGGCGTGCTGGGTTTATCGGCGTACGACGCCGGTGTAATAACTGCCGAAAAAGCGTTGGCTGACTATTATGAAGAAGCCCTAAAAACCGCCGGCGGCGAGCCGCACGGGAAAACCACAACCCCGGACGCTGCGGAGACAAGTGCGGCAAAAATGCTTGCCAACTGGACCATCACCGAACTAATCGGCCGTCTCAACACGGCGGGAAAAACGATCGTGCAGTCGCCGGTTGTGCCGCAGCATCTGGGCAGATTGGTTTTTCTGGTTCGTACCGGAGCGCTGTCGGGCAAGATGGGAAAAACGGTCATTGAAGAGATGTTTATTTCCGGGCGTCCGCCGGAGGAAATCATCAAGGAAAAAGGGTTGGTTCAGATATCGGATGAAACGGCGATAGGCAAACTATGCGACGAAGCCCTTACCGAAAGTCCCAAGGCAATCGAAGAATATAAGGCAGGCAAAGAACGCGCACTCGGCGCGCTCGTGGGCCTGGTGATGAAAAAGTCAAAAGGCCAGGCCAACCCGGCCGCGGTCAACAAAATCCTCAAAGAAAAACTTTCCTGACCCTTCTGCAAAAAATCATTACTCTTTTTCTAACATTATTTTCGCTATCGTGCAGCGCGAGAACAGGCGCATCGGGGGGCCCCACCATCCGGTTCCCGGGTTGGTGTAGAGCGTTGCGCCATCTTTCTCGTACAATCCTTCCGGATATTTGAAAAAGAACTGGACGATCGCATCCATAGGCGGTACCTGACCCGCGTGGGTGTGGCCGGACAACTGCAGGGTAATGCCTTTGGTGCGGGCAAAGTCAAATATGTCCGGCCGATGGCTCAACAGGATGGCCAGGGTTGTGCTTGACTGAACTATGGTTGAAAGATACGGCGGGTCGCTGGGGTTGTCGCTTATGCCGATTAATTCTATCCCGTCTCCGGTTGCGACCGTTTGATTGTCTATGTCAATAATTCCCGTCTCTCGGGCGACCGCTGCAAACACTTCCATTCCGGCATAGTATTCATGGTTCCCTGATATCGCATAGACGCCGTGTTTTGCCCGTAATTGCCGCAGCAGCGCGCACAGGTCCGGCCGTTTGGTAATATCGTTCTCTATCAAATCGCCGGTGATGACAATGATGTCCGGTTGCAGGGCGTTGGTTTTTTTAACGACATTTTCCAGCCAGCCCGCGGCGGTCAGCAGGTTGAGATGCATGTCCGTTAACTGTACTATCGTGACTGGGACGCTGGTCGTCAAGCGTGGTGAGCTGATAGAGATTTCTTTTACCCGTGGCCCGCGTGCGACAGTAATAAGGGAGTATCCCGTCAGCAGGATGGTGATGATTATCGATGCGGCGGTTGCCTGGTACCGGAATGCCGGTGCATGCACGAATAACCGCGCGATGTCGGCAATGAAAAAAACCGTCACTCCGATGGCCAGCATGCCCAGCCATATGTTGCCGAATACATAAAACGGTTTAAGAGCGTATGTCGCGAACCGGTGCGTGAGAAATTCCGACCCAATAAACGATACTGCGCCGAATAGAAACAGCAGTTTCATCCCAAGCGCTATGCTTCCCGCCACACACAACCCCGTCAGAATGCGCGACAGCACATAATAATGCATCCCGATGAAAATCGAAAGAAAAACTGAAAAAAATACAATGAAGTGAAGTCCCATAATCAGTGGTCCCTTGGCTCTTTATTTTGTCCCCGCCCGTCTGTAAAAATAGTATCAAAAGAAGGGAATCAAAAGCAAGGATGGGGTTTATTCGTAGCGCAGTGCGTCGATGGGGTTTAATTGCGCGGCTTTGCGTGCCGGCCAGATGCCGAATACCAGTCCTATCATAACTGAGAATCCGAACGCCAATAGTACGGAAAATAAGGATACTTGTGTCGACCATCCGGCAAGCTTGGCGAGCAGAACCGATATGCCGGCGCCGAAAAGGATGCCAATTACCCCGCCCAGCGTGCAGATGACCACCGACTCGATCATGAATTGAAAGAGAATATCTTTGTTGTTGGCGCCAATGGCTTTGCGCAGCCCGATTTCGCGCGTGCGCTCAGACACGGAAACGAGCATGATATTCATGATGCCGATGCCCCCCACCAGCAAACTGATAAACGCAATGGAACCCAGCAAATAGGAAAAAGCCTTGGTAGTTGAGGATATCGCTTCCTGAATATCCGCCATGTTGCGTACATCAATGGTATCCCGTTGCGACAGCGGCAGGCGGTGCAGTGTGGTAAGCAGATTGCGGATTTGGTCGCTTATTTCGTCCATGCGGTCCGCCTGGGCAACCTGTACATCCATGGAATCAATATATTCTTTGCCCAGCAGGCGGTACATCGCGGTGTTGAGCGGGACGCTTATCTTATCGTCCTCGTCCCGCCAGCCACTGGACCCTTTTTCCTTGTAAACGCCGATAACCTTAAAATCGATCCGTTTAATTTTTATATACTGGCCCAGAGGGGTTTCAGCGCCGAACAAATTCTTTACCACCGTCATCCCGAGGACAGCCACTTTTGCCCGCGTAGTCACTTCCTGGCTGGTGAAAAATCTGCCTTGCGCCGGCACAGCGTTGCGTATCAGCGGATAGTCAGCGGTGGTCCCCTCTATCATGGTGTTACAGTTTTTGCCGTTAGCCAGAGCCTGTCCGCGCCCGCTTACATACGCGCCGACGCGTTCGATGCCAGCTATGCGTTCTCTGATTTCCTCAGCGTCTTGCGGGGTGAACCGCGTGACAGCGCCGCTCTCCATGGATACTCCTCCATGTGAATGCGAACCGGCGCGCACCATCAAAAGGTTTGAACCCAGCGAAGAAATACTTTTTTTAACCTGTTCCTGCGCGCCGGTGCCCAGCGCCATCATCGCAATCAAACTCGAGACGCCGATAAGGACGCCGAGAATGGACAAAATAGAGCGGGTCTTGTTCGACATCAGAGCCCGGAGCGCCTGAACGAAATAGTCCTTGACGCGGTGGATATTAAGAACGCTGACGGCGTTGGGATGAGTGATTGTCCCGGTATCCGTTTTCGCCCGCGTATTTGCATCAGTAGGCGTTGTTTTCGTATCCGAAATAATTGCCCCGTCCTGCAGTTTGATTATCCGGCTGGCGGCGCCGGCAAGGTCGGGTTCATGTGTGACCATGATGATGGTGATGCCGCTTTTGTTGAGTTCCTGGAGTATTTTAATAATCTCGGCGGTTGATTTTGAGTCGAGATTTCCGGTTGGTTCATCAGCGAATATCAGTAGAGGGTGGTTAACCAGCGCCCGCGCGATCGCTACTCGCTGTTGCTGCCCGCCGGACAATTCGTTTGGTTTGTGCATCACGCGGTCGGCAAGCCCCACTCGCGCGAGCAGGGCGATTTCATCAGCGGTTACCGTCGAAATTTTGTCTGCCACGTAAATCTTCGGCAGCGCCACATTTTCTTTCGCCGACATCCGTGGCAGGAGGTTGAACTGCTGAAAAACATAACCGATAAAATGGTTGCGCAGGACAGCCAGATCGTCGTCAGCCAGCCCGGAAATGTCGCGTCCGGATAGATGATAGGTCCCGCCGGTTGGTTTGTCCAGCAGGCCCAGCAGATGCAGCAGCGTAGATTTTCCGCTGCCGGAATGCCCCATTATTACGACAAACTCGCCCGCTTCGATGGTCAACGAAATATCGTGCAGGACAGGCAGCGCCATCGCGCCCATATAATATGTTTTTGAAATATCTGCAAGTTCAATGATGTTCATATATTTTCAACGGTTAATGCGGTCTGCCGCCGCCCATGCCGGGTAGTCCGCCCATTTTGTTTTTCTTTTTTACCGCGTCGCCGGTTTTTGCGACAACAAGGATGGTCTCGGTTCCATCAAGTCCGGAAACTATTTCGATGCGTTTCCCGTTGGATATCCCGGTTGTAACCGTCCGTGTTTCCGGGGATTTCCCCGCTCGTTTAATCATGACGGTCTGTTTGACGCCGGCGGTCGTGATCGCATCGAACGGCAGTGTCAGGATATTGCGTTTCGGCACCGATGTTACTTCGATGGTCGCTGTCATGCCGGCACGGAAATTCAGTGGCGGGTTCTCGGGGCGGATCTTAACGGTATAGACGGTCACATTATTGATCAGTTGTGATTCATACGCGATGTGCTCGATAATGCCCTTAAAGGGAATATCCGGATAAGCGTCCAAAAATGCATTAACCTTCATTCCCAGCGTAATATAGCGCAGGTCAGTTTCATCGACATCAGCTTCAATGATGAGCTTGTCCGCCATCACCAGCAGTGGGTCGGCCAGCGTTACCGTTTGCCCCGGTTCTTTACTGCGGACAATAATAAAACCGTCCAGAGGGGCCGTGATGGGCGTTGGTTTATAGATATCTTCCCAGCGTTTCACCTCATCGGCGCTTTTTGACAATGCGGCGTCAAGCAGGGCCGCGCGGTCGCTAGAACTGAGCCATGCGATTATCTCGCCCTTGGCTACCCGCTGACCCTCGACGACCAGCACATCCTCGATGCGTCCCTGCACGGGTGGTTTTATCTCCAGGCGGTTGCGCGGGCTTACGGTGCCGGTCTCGCGGAAGTCCACCGCCATTTCGCCGCGCAGCGGTGCCATTTCCGTATACGATATTTTTGCCGTTCTATTTTTTACGACGAAAAAAACCGCCGCTGCCGCCAAGACGATGACGCCGAGTATCATGTACCGTTTCATTTTAGTTCTCCCGATCCAAGATCGTTATCCCATTGCGCCAGCACAAGCGACGCGTCGCGCTGGGCGTTAAGCAGTGCTTTTTGGCCCGCCACATAGTCGTTTTCTATCACATACCAGTCCTGATAGGATGCAAGCCCATTTATATATTTGGCAGTCGTAATGCTTTCCTGTTCCGCGGCTGCGTGCGTCTGCATATTCTGGACGGCGACATTCTCGAAAGCGTCCATCAGACCATCGTGCGACCGGCTTAGTTTAATTTCCAGGTCGCGCGCGGCTGCTTGGAAGGTCGCCTCCGCCATGGTTTTGGCGACCGCCGCGATGCGAGCCGCATATATGTTTTTTCCGCCGGTGAAGAAGGGGAACGAAAGATTGAGCCCCGCGCTCCATTGATTGCTGTCCGGCATCCAGTCGGACCCGGTTTTTCCCGTACTGCCGGATACCGTCAGGTTTGGATAGAGTCCGCTGCGCGCCGCGGTAACGCCCAGAGCGGCTTTGTCGGCGGTGTATGAGGCGATACGAAATTCCGGCAGGGTTGCCACCTGGTCTTTTGAAAAAGATTCCGCCGCCAGCGCGCCGGGGTCCAGTGTTCCGAGAGCCGATATCTCATCAATATCGTCACGGCCTATCAGGCGGGCTAATTGGCGTTGTGCGGTGATGGCTTTGCGCCGTGCTTGCGCGAGCTCGAATGTTGCCCGCAGTTTGTCGCCCTGCACGCGCAGCAACGCGCCTTTGTCTTCCGCTCCCGCATCGTATTTAAGTTCTATCATCGCGGCATTTTCTGTCCGCCGCTTAAGAATGTCGCCTGCCACCTTCACATATTCCTGCGCCCACACAAGATTAATATATCCGGCGCGTAAATCGTACAAGACATCAGCGAAGACGCGCTGGTGCGCGGCGGCAGCAATCATCCGGTCGCAGTCGCTTATCCGCAGGGCGCTGAGATCGCTGAACCCCGAGAACAGGGACATCGACCCCGAGAATCCGTACGAGGCGCTGCGGCTAAATCCATTACTGTCGGATGCCGATTGGCCCGTGCCGGCGTTAGCGGAAAGCTGTGGCAGAAACCCGCCCATCGATTGCCGATAGCTCAGTTCCGCCTGCCGTAAAGATTGGTCGGCCTTTTTGAGCAGCGGATTATACAGACGCGCCTGTTTGACGATGTCGTCCCACGCCATGTTCACCGGCGCAGCGGAGGCCGCAGTTGCAAACAGCAAGCACCACAAAAGAACAGTACGGTTTATGCGCATGCAGACCCTTTCACATCCGATTGACGCCTATGCCGAGATATGCGTTCAACCAATTAGACAATCCTCGCCGGTCAAAAGTTCCTTAGACAATCAGTCGTTATATAGTACGATATTACAAAACAATTACAAAGACGCAAGAAAAATTCGCATGAATACTGCGTCTATTATCCGTCGATAAGGCATGATGCAGTTTTATTGACAACCAGTGTGCTCTTTGATACAATGCAGTCAATCTATGCGCAACATTCCCGCCATACTTATCGCCGACGACGACGCACAGGCGCTCGGTGTTTTGGAGCAGATTCTGCGAGGACAAGGGTACGCTGTATCCGCATATCATGACGGCGTGTCTGCCTGCGAAGCTATCTTTGAAGAAAAACCCGATGTGATTATTATTGATAATTTTATGCCCGGCATGAGCGGGACCGAGGTGTGCCGGCAGGTAAAACTGCATCGTGAAACACGGATGATACCCGTTATCATGTTGACCGGGTATGCGCGCAGCCGCGAAAAATTGGATGCCATCGAGGCCGGCGTCGATGATTTTCTCGACAAACCTTTTAAAGTCATTGAGTTGACCACGCGGATAAAATCATTGCTCCGAGTCAAACGGATGAATGAAGAGCTTGATTCGGCTGAACGAGTGATATTCGCGCTCGCCGGCGCCATAGAAGCAAAGGATGCCTATACGCAGGGGCACACCGAGCGCGTCAGTCAGCTCGCGCTGAAAATGGGGCGCTTCCTCGAGCTTTCTGAAGAGGATCAAAACGCATTATACAAAGGCGGTATTTTGCACGATATCGGCAAAATCGCCATTCCTGACGCCATTTTGAACAAACCCGGTCGCCTCACTGAAGAAGAATTGATTACCTTTCGCACGCACCCTGACCGCGGCGAGCGGATATGCAAACCGCTGCATTCCATTAAATCGGCGCTCTCGGTTATCCGGTCCCATCACGAGCGGTTGGACGGTTCGGGCTACCCCGACCGGTTATCCGGCAGTCAGATTCCGGTTATTGCCCGCATCATGGCTATCGTCGATATTTATGATGGGCTGACCAGCGCCCGTTCGTATCGCGCCGCCCTGCCGCAGGGACAGGCGTTCTCCATTCTTGAAGAAGAAGCGGCACACGGATGGTGGGACACCGCTATCCTTGCCGAATTCAAACGCATCGTCATGGTGCCTCAAAAGAGGTTGTTATTTGTATGACAACAAAAAAAGTTCAACGCATCGGTGTTATCACATCCGGCGGCGATGCCCCGGGAATGAATGCGGCAGTGCGCGCTGTAGTGCGACAGGGGGTGCATCACGGCCTTGAGATTATCGGCATTCACCGTGGATTCAAGGGTTTGATTGAAGACCAGTTTTCCCGTTTGACGGCACGCTCGGTCAGCGGTATCATCAACCGGGGCGGCACGATGCTAAAAACCGGCCGATGCCCGGAACTCAAAACGCCCGCGGGCATGAACCGCGCCATTGCCGTGCTACGCCAGCTCAACATAGACGGGTTGGTGGTCATCGGCGGCGACGGATCGCTCGCGGCGGGGGCAGCCATCAGCAAGCGTGGTATTCCGGTCATTTCTATTCCCGGATCCATTGACAACGATATATACGGGACTGACGAAACCATCGGGTTTGACACGGCGCTCGATACCGCCGTCGAAGCGATTGACAAGATCCGCGACACTGCAATTAGCCACGAGCGGGTGTTTATCGTTGAAGTCATGGGGCGGGAACACGGATTTTTGGCCTTGTCGGTCGGCATTGCATCGGGTGCCGAGTTCATTTTGGTGCCGGAAATAAAATATGATACCGCTTCGTTGTGCCGGGACTTAAAAAAAGAACATCATCGCGGAAAGACATCCATTATTATCGTGCTTGCCGAAGGCGTCGGCAATCCTTATCAGTTGGCGGAAAAAATTAAGCAAAACACTCTGCTGGAAGTGCGGGTCAGCACGCTGGGGTATATTCAGCGGGGCGGAACGCCGTCGGGCCGGTCGCGCATTCTGGCGTGTCAATTCGGCGCGCGGGCGGTAGACCTGCTTGTGGCCGGCAAGCAAAATCGCTTGGTTGTTATCAAGCAAGGAGTCATTACCGACATCGCCGTTGCGGATGCCGTGAAAAAAGAAAAGAAATTCGATCATGCGCTGTATGCCGCGGCGCGCTATCTTTCGATATGAGGAAGATTCATGGGCTTGACTGAACTGAATGTAGATGATCAGTTAAAAAAAATCTGCCGGGGAACCAACGAAGTCCTCCCCCTGCAGGAACTTAAAGATAAGCTGGCGTCCAACCGCCCTCTGCGCATTAAGCTGGGCGTCGATCCCACCGCGCCGGACCTGCACCTCGGGCATACCGTTCTCATCAACAAACTGCGTACCTTTCAGGATCTCGGGCATCACATTATATTTATAATCGGCGATTTTACGGCCCGTATTGGCGATCCTTCCGGCCGTTCCGATACCCGTCCGATGATGTCTGAGGCCGATATTCTTAGCAACGCCCAAACGTATCAGGACCAGGTCTTTAAGATTCTCGATAGATCAAAAACCGAAGTAGTGTTCAACAGCTCATGGTTGTCGCCTCTGGGTATCGAGGGGCTTTTGAAACTCGCCGGGAAATACACCGTCGCGCAGATGCTGGTCCGCGACGATTTCGAAAAACGCTATAAAAGCGACAGCCCGATAAGCATCGTCGAATTTCTCTATCCCTTGTTGCAGGGATATGATTCCGTTGCGGTGAAAGCAGACCTGGAAATGGGTGGCAACGACCAAAAATTCAATCTTCTTGTCGGCCGGGAACTGCAAAAAGATTTCGGCCAGCCCCCGCAGGTGATTTTGACGATGCCGCTTTTGGAAGGCACCGACGGCACGCGAAAAATGTCAAAATCTTACGGCAATTACATCGCTCTCAACGATACCCCGAAAGACATGTTTGGGAAAATAATGTCCATTTCAGATGAATTGATGTTTAAATATTATGAGCTCTTGACGGCGCACGACAGTGCGGCGATAAAAGTGCTCCATCCGCGGGAAGCCAAGGCGGCGCTTGCTGAAGAATTGACCGGCCGGTATCACGGTGCAGCGGCAACTGCTGCCCGCCAGGATTTTGATAATGTATTTTCTAAAAAGAATAATCCGGAAGACATGGCAACATTCTTTGCCCCGCAGAAAAGCATGCGCATTGTCGAACTTCTGCTGGTCGCCGGCCTTGTGACCAGCAAAAATGAAGCGCGGCGCCTCATCGAACAGGGTGGAATCAAGGTAAACGGCATCAAGGCCGTGGAAGATGCAAATCTTTTTCTGGACAATGCAACTATCATCCAGGCCGGTAAGCGGAAGTTCATGAAGATTTTGCCTCCGCGCTAACCGGTGCGCACTTTTCAACCAATGCGGGAAATGTTTTGTGTAATAACTTTTTTATGCTGCGCTGACAAGCTGACGAAAATGTGGTATGGCGTAGCGAAAAGTACCCCTCCTCTCCTGGCGCCCTCATGAACAAAAAAAATATATTGATCATTGTTGGTTTATTCTTTGGGTTAGTTCTTTTTGAGGCCGGCGCCCGCATGGCGTATGGTCCGCCATTGGCGTCCATGGATGCCAATTACAAAGAACACTACATCGATGTTTTTGACGATTTTTTCATAATCGATAAATCGCACAACCGTGTGATTAACGCTCATCCGTGGAGCCATGCTATTTCATTTCCCCTACGGCGATCCCCGCAGGAGAAACTGGTTGCCATCGTCGGAGAATCGGTCGCCTATTGTACTGATACCAGCTATCTGCAACGGTCGCTCGATACGGTGTTCCCTGAATGGAAATGGCAAATTATCAATGCGGGTATGTATGGTGCTGATATTTTTTCCATCAGCAGAATACTGAAGGAAACACTGCGGTTCAAGCCGGACATGGTCATTGTCATGATGGGCAACAATCAATCGATGGTTCGTAATGTTTCCATATTTCTGTACACTCCTCGGATTTTTCGGCAATCGTGGACACTGCGATTGATTACACGGCTTTTTTTATCTACTGTCGATACCATCCCGCGCGTTACTTACCAGGAGTGGTTGAAGGACTACGAGCGACAGTTTCCGGTTGTCTGTAAAATCGCCGAATCGGCAGGGGTCCCGACCTTTATATGCCTGCTTCCTCGCAACAAGCGGTGTGTATCGCAAGCAATATGGACCCCGGGCAAATTTCCCTTCTGGTGGTTCTTATCCCGTGACCCGTGGCGGGTGCTTCATGCGGATCCCAAAGGGCAGAAGGGCATTACCGCTCGTGCGTACGAATTGGCGGGGCAGACAGATAAAGCTGATGCTTTCATTATTCAACAAGGCGATAGCAACCCGGATATACACCAGATTATGGAAAATGCCGCATTGCGATATCCGCATGTCGCGGTTGTGCCATTTTCTCTCCGGGTCGATAACCGGGGATTGGGATTTGACTTTTTTATGGATTTTGTTCACTACTGGTCGCCGGGATATTGGTTGATGTCCGATGAAATATTCAGCGTGATGCATGAGCATCGCAATCGATTAGGGCTTCCCAATGATGATGTGCGCTGGCGCCGGTATCTGGCACAGCGGCCCAACATGGCGGGGATTTCCCGGGCCATCCGCCAGGAGATGGTTGCGACAACTGCCGAAAAAATACGGATAGAAGCACACAATCAGGGTGGGGAACAATACGAGATATATATTGACAGTCTTCGGTATTTGTGGAAAACGCAAAGGAGTGCTGTGCACAAGGGGATGAATGCAGCACTGGCACAGCCGCGCACCCACAAGAAGCAATTTTCCTGGCGCGTGCTCTGCCTGGCTGAAGTTTTGCGTCAGGAAAAATGCTATGCCGCGGCGGCAGCGTGCCTGCGGAAAGTTGCGTCGATGAATCCGGAGGATCCCTATCTGTATTTTTTCCGCGGTCTGTACTATTTTGACCGGGGCGACGAATCCCGCGCAGATGCGGATTTCCAGGTTCTTTCCCGGATGAACAAAGATTTTTCCTGGTTGACGACTAAATACTTACACGAATTGGAGCGAACATTCGGAAAATAATTTGATATAATACGCTCTCAACATCGCATCATACTTAAGGAGGTCGTCTATGCGTACATGGTTGGCAGTGCTGGTTGTGGCAGGGATGGTGGGTTTTTCGTCGTGCGCTTCAACGCCGAAAATAACGCGTGAAGATGCATCGCAGCAGATCGATATCTCGGGCGAATGGAACGATACGGATTCACAGCTGGTGTCAGCTGAAATGGTCAAAGATTCTTTGCTTCGTCCATGGGTTGATGATTTTGTCATGGCAAAAAGAGCCAAGCCGCGGGTAATCGTCGGCACGGTGCTCAACAAAAGCCATGAGCATATCAATACGGAAACATTCGTCAAAGACCTTGAGCGCGAGCTGACCAACTCCGGGCGCGTGAAATTTGTTGCGTCTAAAGACCAGCGGGATGAAGTCCGCGCGGAACGGGCCGACATGGCGCAGAACGCCAGCGCTGAAACCGCCAAGAGCGCCGGTCAGGAATACGCGGCCGACTATATGCTAAAAGGCCAGATTAACACCATCATGGACGAAGCCGGTAAAAAAGCCCTCAAGTATTATCAGATAGAGCTTGAGCTCATCGATACGACCACCAACGAAAAGGTCTGGATCGGTCAGAAGAAGATCAAAAAGCTCGTTGAACGCAAAACATCAAAATTCTAATTTTACATCAAATCCCCCTTACTCCCCCTTTTTCAAAGGGGGAAATTAGTCCTTCATGGTGAGCAAAGACTTTTAGCATTTCAATGCAGGTCTTTTCAGTTGTTCCCCCTTTGAAAAAGGGGGATACAGGGGGATTTGAGAAGCATAGAACTATATGATAACTCTTGGCAAATCTAAACTCGCGGGGTGTTTGCTTGCGGTTTGCATTATCGTTGCATGCGCCACCAATAATGCTTACTATAACAACCTCAACGGCCTGACCGCGCAGGGTCGTTATCTTGATGCTGCCACCCTGATAGAACAATCAAAACACGATGCGTACGGCGAAAAGAATGCCCTTCTTTTTTATCTCGACAAGGCGATGTTGTTGCATCTGGGCGGCAATTACGCCGAAAGCAATGATTGTTTCGAGCAGGCCAAGAAACTTGCCGAGCAGTATTTCACCAAAAGCGTCACCACCGAAGCGTCAACCCTTCTCGTCAGCGATACCATGCGCCCCTATTACGGCGAGGATTTCGAGCGGGCGCTGATCAATATTTTCGGCGCGCTCAATTACCTCATGCTGGGCAGTCCGATGGAAGCGCTGGTCGAAGCCCGCCAGGTAGACCACTTTCTGACAACCCTGCAGGTCAATTACGGGGGAAAAAACAAGTATAAAGAAGATCCTTTCGCCCGGTATCTCATGGGGATGATATATGAAAATCAAAATCAAATCAACGATGCGTTCATATCGTATCGCCAAGCGCTCGACGCGTACAAAAGCGGATTAAAAGCGTACGGGATGGCAGCGCCCCGCGCGTTGATCAACGATGCACTCCGCACGGCGCAGCAGCTCGGTTTTTCTGACGAAATACGGGACATAACCCGCGCATGGAATATTTCTCTTGAGAAACTGCCGCCCGCCTCTGAAGGCGAGCTGATAGTGCTTGATTATAACGGGTTCTCGGCTGAAAAAGTTGAGACCATTTTTGAAATAGCGTTCGGCAAGGCGTGGGCGTACGCCGGCGCCATGACCGTCAAAGGCGGAGAACAGGCCCAGGTAGAACAAGCCGGTGCGATTGCCCGGTCTATTTTATTTGACGAACAGGTGCGTATGGCGTTCCCTAAATACGAGCGGGTGCCGTATCGCATAACGCGGTTTCGCGTCAGTACGCCTGACATTGAAGCGCCTTCAGAAGTGGTTGACGACATCAGTGCCATTGCTGTCAGATCGCTTGATGACCGTATAACTCGAGTGAGAGTGCGCACCATAGCGCGGGCGGCTATCAAATTCGCCTTGGCACACAAAATATCCGAGAAAGTAGAAGAACAATCCGGCAACGCAGCGCTCGGCTGGTTGGCAAAAAAAGCCCTGTCCGTCGCTTCAACAGCGACAGAGCACGCCGACCTGCGTTCGTGGCGTTCTCTGCCCGACAAGATATTGATGAGCCGCCTGCCGCTCTACGCCGGTGTGCATACAGTAACCGTCCATTTTTATGACGACAATGGCGCGGAGATGCAAAGCGAAACCTTGAAAGACATAGTCATAAAGCCGGGAAAAAAGACATTCGCCATTATTCGCACCGCACAGTGATCGATGCGGCCTTTGCGTTTGCTGTCATCCCCGAGTGATTCTATCGGGGATCTGGTTTGATAACGAAAGAATGATATACTCGATTCCCGATTATGCTTTCGGGAAAAACAATCTGGACGAATTCGATTTTAGAGGAGGAAGTATGAAAAAACTGATGGTTTTGATGTGGTTAATCGCGGTGTCATTGTCCATACCTATATATGTGTATGCCGCAACCCCGGCGTGGATAAACGGGATTAGTGCCCAGTATCCGGCAAAAGATTATTTGATTGGCGTTGGGGTAGGCGACACCTTGGACAACGCCCGTTCATCGGCCCGGGCTGAAATTGCCAAGGTATTTAAGGCAAAAATCGTTCAGTCAGCGCAGGAAACGAAAAATGAGCAGACGACGCAGGCGGGTTCGTCCGCGAAGTTTTCATCTCGGCAGGATACCGCACTGAGCACATCGGTTTCAACCGATGAGTTGTTGCAGGGTGTCGAGATTGCCGAAACATGGCAGGACAGAAAGAAAAAAAACTATTACGCGCTGGCTATTCTCAATAAGCGCAAAAGCAGCCAGGCATTGATGCAGCAAATCACCGATCAGGAAGAAATCATTTCTGCCAAGAGAGCGCGTGCCGCGAGCGCGGCATCGACCATTGAAAAATTGCAAGCTCTCAACGGCGCGCTGGAAGCTCTGCAGAAAAAAGACGAGCTCGCCGCCCGGAAGCAAGTATTGGATCCCGTTGCGGTCAGCGACATCGGCGCCGGCAGTGTCCGGGCGGATATCGAAAACCAAAAAGCTGCATTGATCAGTAAGATTCATTTCATTGTGCAAACCGATGATACCCCCCATCTTGCCGCGAGCGTGTCCGAGAAAATAAGCAGTGTGGGGTTTGCGACTTTTCCCGCGCCCGCTGAGGGAAAAGCCACCGGCATCACTGAAATAATGGTATACGCTAAAACAGCCATTGAGCTTGTTGAGAGAAACAATCCGCAGTGGATATTCTACGGGTGGCATGCAACGGTCTCGCTCACCGAGGGAGCTATGGGCGGCCGGGTTATTGCAACCGTTGTCAAAGACGGACAGTCATCGCAGATGACGGCGAATGCAGCGAAGACAAAAGCGGTGGCGGATGCGACACGGGCGGCCGCCTTGGTTGCGGAGCAGGAAATCAATACCTATATTTTCGGTAAATAACCTGCCGGCGGATAGCCGGCTCATCAAGGAGGAGTTTTATGAAGAAAGTAGCATTGGTTGCGTTAGCGGTTGCATTTGTATTTTTAGCGGGTTGTGCCAGCGGGCCCAAAAAGCCGGACTGGGTTATGAAGGGCGCCGGCGCGTTTGCCAAGGATAAAAAGGTGCTCTACGGTGTCGGTATCGCAGAAGGTATCAGATCCATAGCGTTGCGCCGGACAACAGCGGACAACCGCGCGATTGCGGAAATTTCAAAACAGTTGTCTACGCTGTCGACATCCCTTATGCGCGACTATATGAGCTCAGCTAACGCCACGGAACAGGAAAAATCCAGCGGCGAGCAGTATGTCGCGAACACCGTCAAGACATTTGCCTCAAACACAATTTCCGGTGTCAAAATCATCGATCGTTCCGATGACGGAAAAGTGTGTTATTCTCTGGCAACATTGAATCTTGATGATCTCAAGGCCATGACCGAGCAAGTCAATCAGCTCAGCCAGCAAGTCCGCGATTACATCAAAGCCAACGCCGAAAAGGCCTTCGATAAACTCGATCAGGAACAAGAAAAAAACACGAAATAACGGTATCTTCTCTAGCTTTATTAACCCCGCGGTATGGGCACATACACAAGCCCCCACCGCGGGTTTTTTTATGATCACCGAATAAAGACAAGTGTGTATTGCTGAAAAAACTCTTGATATTTAAGGATTTTTGATAATAGCAGTGGTATGACTTCCAGAATGCAGGTGTATTGATTTTCTATGAGAATTCAGTTTTTCAGAAAATTTACACTTGTTCACATGCATTTCACATGGTAATTAGTATTATAATAAGCGTACAATGCTGTAGTTTTTTTCGATGTTGTCAGCTATTTCATCCAGATGTACGGTGTCCTAAAAAGGAACAATGAACGGGAAAAAAATCTGTGCCATCATTATCGCGGGAGTGTTCCTGCAGGAGTCGGTTCTGCAGCACGCGCTGCTTGCTGCCCAGCAATTGCTGCTGTCGGCACCGAGCCCCGTCAGGGGATCGATTCGTACTGTTGCCGAAGCCATTCCTGCTCGGTGGGGTACTGTCGTAGATCGTTACGATGGTTCTTCTGGCCGGCTGGTCGTACATATCCTGGATTTGCACGCTAATCCTCTTGCCCAGAAATCTATCGCACATATAATTCGCAATCTCCATGCAACACTTTCTGTTGACCGCATCCTTGTTGAAGGCGCACCCGCGGGGATTGTCGATCTCGGCACATTGCGGGCAATTCCCGCTCCTATGCAAGCGGGGGTCTATGATTTTCTTTTAGCGAAAGGGCTGATGAACGGCGCGGAATATGTATGTCTGCGGGATGGAATCAACCCCTTGGGGGGTCTTGAAAACTGGGAGGAATACCAAAAGGCCTGCCAGGAATATCGCGCACTACAGGACGCATGTGCATATTATGCCTCGACAGTTTCCGCCATGGACCGTGTGTGGTTTACCCGTGTTCGCCGCTACGGGTCATCGCGGTTGGCGCGATTTGAAAGCATGCGTGAGCGAGTGACTGATTCCCATAAACTGCTCGATCGGTTGGTGGCACTTTCCCGTTCCTGCAATATCCCCCTTACGCCCTATCCCACTATTGTGCGCGTACAGGAAGCGCGCAACATGCAGCGTCATCTTAATATCCGCCGCATACAGGCGCAACTGCCACGCTATCTGCATATTCTTCAGAAGGATCTTCCAGCGGGGGCGTATAGAGACCTTGTAGGGGCTAGCGATGGTGTTTCATATTCCCGTCTCGCAGCGTTTGCTGTCGCCGATTCTCAGCGGAGAGAAGCGCTCTTTCCTGACCTCGCCCGGTATTTTTCCTATCTTGTTTTCAGCGAATCAATAAATCCGATAACGCTTCTAGATGAACAGGACGCCTTGACTGTGTCGATAGAAACGGCGATTGCGGTGACCCCGATTGATCAGCAACTTGCGGCAACAGGCAGTTATTTGCGCCTTCTGCGAGACGCGCTGAACGCGAAACTAACGCCGCGTTCTCGTGATAGTTATGTGGCCGGCGCGATCGCAAACTGGCCGTTGGTCACTGCCTCGGCGTGGACCCCCGACAACGGGATGATTGAATCGTTCATCGAAAGCAAAGCTATAGAATCATATTATGATACAGTCGCTGGCCGTAATGAGACATTCGCCCACACCATTATTTCCGCAGTATCCTCTGGGCCCGATATGAATACCGCGGTTCGCGGCTTACCGCAGGTTACCGTTGTGGTCACTGGCGGATTCCATCGGGATATCGCTCAATCGCTGCGGACAGCAGGAGTATCGTATGTCACAGTGGTGCCCGCAACTGCCTCCCCTGGCAACGATACGCTGTATCAGCACATCATGGCAGGCCACCTTGAAGCGTCAGATATTTCCGCGTCGGCGCTGATGCCTGTGTTGTTGGATATCGGCGTTGCGCAGGGCGATGTTACATCATTGGTCACCGTGTGCGCGGGAATGGTTGCTGAAAAGCGGAAACAGGGCCCCGTGACGCCAGAAATACTGTCCGCGTGCATCAATGAATGGGGAAAAAATATTACCGCTGCCGGGTTGATCAACAATAAACAGAAGATCAGCGCGCGGGTCGAGAACGGTGCATGCGTGGTGTCCGGCGGATGGGAAAACATCCGTATTCATTTGGACACCGTGGGTGCTATTTCTGGATACGAAAGCGTTGAAAGCGCACTAATCATTCGCGGGGCAGGGGCCGGCGAACCGTCATCCGTTCAGATTAAGCATCAGCGATTTCCCGATGGTGAAATGAACATTAGGATTATGGATCCTGACGCGATTAAGGGCAAACCGGTAACGTTGTCCCATGCGGTGCGGACGGTTGACGATTTTATGGAAACAGTATTTATACTCGCGAACCTGCGCCGGTATGGCGCATCGCATGTGCGCCTGGAGGTTCAAGGCATTTTTCCGCGCAACGGGCTTGATGTTGTTCTTTCACTGTTGTGCAATGAAATATACGAACACGGCGCATTGGTTGCGGTTGAAAAATCATATGTGATTACACATGAAAAGAAAATAAAAAAACCGCGAAAAACCGATCTTGTTTTGTTTCAACATAAACGATTGAAGCAAAATGCAATAGATACCGCCATGGATTTGCGCAATCATGGTTATTGGAACGTACCTGCGGAAAAAATTGAATTCAGTAAGCCCTCTGACGATATCTCAAACTGGGAGATGGCAAGCACAGAAAAGCATAGAGGCCAGGATATTACTTTTATACACAGCACGGAAAATAACCTTGACATTGTCGAGTTGCTGCTCATGCTTGGACAGATGGCGAAAAACAATGCTACGCTTGCGGGCGAGACTGATATCAAGAACAGACCAAGCATACATTTAATGAATATATTTGAGGGCTATTCGCGTGCGGATAAGGAATTTGTACGCGGAGTCGGAATTAATGCGTGGACTCTCTTGAATATTATCGATCAGCTAACGGATTCTCACGCCACATTCAATGTTCATTATGGCAGCGAAAGCGGTAGGTTGTTCATTCAGGAAGGAACGGTTCGTGGGTTACGAGGACTCGATCCAGTTCATGCCAAAGATCTGCAGGAACCGGTCCCAAGGGGAACGATAGAACTTTTCAATTACAATGCATTCCCCAATTTGGCGGAAAAATTATTCGATACGATGGCGGTACAAATAGGGGTTGATAAGAATATTTTGTCTGGAAAAACTACTGACTCCGCAGGAGCGCAAAGGATGCGGGACTTGCTGCTAAGTCATTTGAGGGAGCACAATGTTATTGCGATGGGCCCTGACAAAGGTTCCGAAAAATATGTCAAGGAGGCCGCTGTCATTGGGTTGCGCAAGTATGCCCGCGAAGTATATGGCATTTCAGAGGATGATGTGGAAAAATATATATTTTCTGGATCCATGGAGAAAGTGAGAACTGCCAGTGATCAGGTAACGATTGGTGCAGCACGTATTATTGATGCCCACGATAGGCTCGTGAAGGAAGAGGTAATTAAAAATGCGTGGATTTTTGTTTTAGATGATGAAACGGCAACAGGAGCGACAATTCTTTCGGTAGTATGGGCCTTGGTTAATACGCTTGGCGCAACATGGGGCAGAGTGTTCGGCGGAGTCGTTCATGGGAAATTCTCACGCGGCTGGGTGCCATTTCAAACAGGCATCTCTTTGGACCAACTGCGCGCTAATCCACAGCTCCGCCCCGAACCGCAGAATGCATTGGAGAATCGCCTGGCGCCCGCATTTATGGTGACGACCCTGTCCACGGCCATCCCTAAGGATGTTCCCTCTAAAAATATTGTGAGCTTGGGCAAGATAATCCGTTATGCTGCGGAGCGTATACAGGGATTGCAAAATAAGGACATAGATGGGTTGATTCCTGATGCTGTCGAGTATGGATCGGCTCTCATTTTGTCCGGGATGACTGACGGGTCCTGGGGTATTTCTATCAACCATGGAGCATGGCCATTTGGAATTCCTCTCCTGTTTTTTGGTGTTGCGATCATGGTATTCTTTGGGGTTTATCTGAGTATCGAGCGTAGTGGAATACTCCCGTTCTGGCATTTGCAATCGCCCAATCCCATTGAACCTGGGGGTTACAAACAAGATTTTCACCCCCCTGCATTTCCGAATAGTATAGAAACATTCGCTGATGTTCTTGCGGCCGCATAACCCCCCCCCCATTGAAGAACACACCATGTTCACACAATCGTCATCGTGCTGATAATGAATACCTAACAGTACACCTCCTTCCTTGACAAAAAAACAAGGTGTGCTATAATCAGTAAAAGTCAACACAAACAAGAATATAAATCAGTTGAAAAAGGACACCAATATTCGCTATGCCAAAGAGTGAAAGGAACAATCCGGGATGAAATCAAAGGTTTTTGCGGCGGTATCCGGCATCATCGCAGCCGCCATTTTATTTGAAGGCATACTGATACTAATTGGCATGGTGCATAAAAGCTGCTACAATGTTGTTCCGACTATGCAAAGCGGGACTACACGCATTATGTGTTTGGGAGATTCTTTTACTGAGGGCGCCGGTGCGATTCCCGCTAAGAGCTATCCTCGCCAGTTACAAGAACTCCTGCGCAATACTTATCCCCATCGTCCTTTTTCCGTCCTCAATCTAGGTCGCAGCGGTACCAACACTACAGTAGTGCTGCGCGCTGTGCAGCACAATCTATATGCCTATAAGCCGCAATTTGTTGTTCTCCTTACGGGAGGCAATAACCTATGGAACTATCGTGGTTACACCCAATATAAAGAAGAGGCAGGTATTTTCTTCTGGATCCGGGATTTGAAATATAGAATACATATCAAAATATTTTTTGATATTGTTTCCCATCAATTCATGAAAAAACGGGCTGCTCATTTCCGTCAAGAGAAAGCGGTGCCCTCCCGCATGATTCGTGACAAGTTGTCTGCGGACAAGATTTATGAGGCAAGTAGTCTTGTTGATGGTGGAAACGCATTTCTTCATCGATACGAATTAGATAAAGCATTGAAGTGTTTTCGTCAGGCATTGGGCAAAGATCCGAGAAGCTGGGAAAGTTACATGGGCATTGGGATGGTTTATAAGTGGAATGGTAACTATGCTGCGGCAGCTGAGAATTTCAGGAAGTCGATTCAGATACAACCTACTAGAGAAGCGTATTTCAGTCTGGGAGATTCCCTCTTGGGCGCGGTAGATTTACATGCTCAATCGAGATATGCTGCCGCCATTCACGCGTTTGGCGCGGGAATCAGTTTGGATCCTCTGAATACCGATAACATAAATTATACATGTAGGGCCATTGTCGAGCTTGGGGCGCCAGATATGCATACTGAAATCCGGCGCTGGATAGACCATGATATAACCGCTATTATTGCATGCTGTAAAAAGGCTAATGTAGAGGTGATTGTGATGGGCTATCCAAATTATGATCTGCGCGAACTCAATAGTCGCTTAAAAAACACCGCTGCAAAAAACGGCGTAGTTTATGTTGACAACGAACGCATATTCACTGCGCTTGTCAAGAATAGTTCTCTTGAAAAATATTTTGTACTCGACGGACATTGCAATGCAGATGGGTACGGAGTCATGGCGGCCAATGCGGCCGCGGCAATCGGAACATATATGGCTCGTGATGCATCTGCGGGAAAAACTTTCCGACAGTAAATTACCCCCTTGACAAAAAAAATAGAGTGTGCTATAATTGGCGAGCATTAGATTACAGATCATTGAACGCAATACTCCACCGGACAAGAAAATTTTCATGTTATACAATGGCTACATGGAGGAAGGCACACACTCTCTTTCGAATACAGTCGTCAGAGTTGCCTACCAGAAGACGCCCTGAAAAAGGGAAACAGTAACCTCCGTAAATAATTACATAAGGTACTTGACAAATTTATTTTAACTTGTTATATTATGCGTCCTTTGTCAGCAAGGGCAAAGTGCGATGGAATATTTTTCTCTGTAAAAATGCTCTTTGACAACTTAATAGACAACGCGTGCAAATAAGCGCCCTGTAGAATGTGCGAACGAGAGTTCAATTCTTAAAGGTTTTAAATTGCAGCAAACAAAAGTAATAGAGCTATATATGAACCTCTATATTTAATTATGGAGAGTTTGATCCTGGCTCAGAGTGAACGCTGGCGGCGTGCCTAACACATGCAAGTCGAGCGAGCTTATACAGTACATCGTATAAGTTAGCGGCAGACGGGTGAGTAACACGTGAGAAACTTTCCTCAGAATGGGGAACACCCCCGAGAAATCGGGGCTAATACCCCATAAGACCACAGTCCGGCATCGGACAGAGGTCAAAGGCCCGCAAGGGTCGTTTTGGGATGGTCTCGCGTCCTATCAGCTTGTTGGCGGGGTAACGGCCCACCAAGGCTTTTGACGGGTAGC
>CAIRNS010000003.1 GCA_903880015.1 uncultured Elusimicrobia bacterium
GTACGGTCTCTATCTACCGTGGGCGTTGGAAACTTGAGGGGTCTCGTCCTTAGTACGAGAGGACCGGGATGAACGCACCTCTGGTGTTTCGGTTGTTCCGCCAGGAGCATTGCCGAGTAGCCATGTGCGGATGAGATAAACGCTGAAAGCATCTAAGCGTGAAACTCACCCCAAGATTAGGTTTCCCTAAAGGCCACCCGTAGACTACGGGTTTGATAGGCTGGACATGGAAGTGCGGTAACGCATGGAGTGAACCAGTACTAATCGGCCGTTTGACTTGGCCACATTATTCAGTTTATCATGTAATGCATTGATTACCCTATACCTTTTCTGTATGTACCGCTTTGGTACATATTAAAATAATTTTTCTCGGTGGCTATTCCGGTGGGGTCACACCCGTTCTCATTCCGAACACGGAAGTTAAGCCCACCAGGGCCGATGGTAGTGATACCGCAGGGTATCGTGAGAGTAGGTCGCCGCCGGGATTATTTTTTTATCGCAGATGGATAGCACTATAGATACCATCTGTGGAAATTGTTGAGTAAGATTGACACATGAAACCACCTCGCTATAAGCGGATGGTTTCTCAATAGGCTGGAATGGATTGTTCTGGTCAAAGACCGTAAGATGCCGTTTTGACGGCATTAAATGTCCCCGGATAGCATGGGGGCGTCTTACCGAGACTAAGAGAAAAAGTTGATTATAGACTTCTCCTGGTATCGGGGGAAGTTTTTTTGTTTATAAAACTCTGAATAGGGAGTGTGAAATATATGGCAAAGCTCGCAAAAGAACAAGTAGTTCAGGAACTCACCGAGAAGATGAAACATAACAACGGTGTGATCGTCACCCAGTATCAGGGGATGACCGTTGTGGAATTATCTGAGTTGCGCTCAAAACTACGTGCGCATAAGTGCGAATACACCATTGTAAAAAATACGCTCGGTGCGATCGCGCTTAAAAACGCGGGACTTGAATCCTTCGCGCAATTTTTCGAGGGACCGACCGCCATTGCCATTGAAAACGGCGACCCAGTTGCGTCAGCGAAAGTAATTATAGATTTCACCAAAGAACACGCAAAATTGAAAATAAAAGCGGGCTTGCTCGGCGCACGCGTGCTTACTGCCGCCGATGTAAAGGCGCTGGCCGCTCTTCCGTCGAGAGAAGTACTGATCGCGCAGATCCTCGGGACACTGCAGGCGCCGATAGCCAATTTCGCCAATGTTTTGCAGGGCACCATTCGTAAATTTGTCTATGTCCTTGACGCCGTACAAAAACAACAAGCGCAAAAAGCATAATAAAAATAAACAAGATCGCCGCCGCGGCGATTTGCCCACGGGGCAGGAGGAAGCATACCATGGTAGAAAAAATGAGCAAAGATCAGTTGATCGAGGCAGTTTCCGCGATGTCCGTTTTGGAACTTTCCGAGTTGGTTAAAGCACTTGAAGAGAAATTCGGTGTAACCGCTGCCGCGCCTGCCGCTGCCGCCGCTGCGCCTGCCGCGGGTGGTTCTGCCGCTGCCGTCGAAGAGAAAACCGAATTCAATGTCGTGCTGACCACTGTCGGCGCCAACAAAATCGGCGTCATCAAGGTTGTCCGCGAATTGACCGGATTGGGCCTCAAAGAAGCGAAAGATCTTGTTGACGGCGCACCAAAAACCGTAAAAGAAAATGTGCCGAAAGATCAGGCCGCTGAAATGAAGAAAAAGCTTGTGGAAGCCGGCGCGGGCGCCGAGCTGAAGTAAGACGACGAACGGAGCAGCGTACCTATTGACAATAATCCGGGAATAAGTATAATATGGTTTTCCCTTTTGGGGTATAATAATCACCCGCGTGAGAATATATGAAAAATATTAATTTCGGTCAAATTATTCCGCCGATCGATCCTCCCCTTTTGCTCGATATGCAGAAGGAGTCGTTCGTCGATTTTTTGCAGAAAGATGTTCAGCCGGAAAAGCGTAAACCCCGCGGCCTTGAAGCGGCGTTTCGCGATGTTTTCCCGTTAACCAATTCTGACGAAAGTTTGACGCTTGAATATGTTTCCTACACCCTCGGTGAACCGAAATATCCCAAAGAAGAATCAATCGCCCGCGACGTCACCTATGCCGCCCCCCTGAAAGCACTGCTGCGCTTGGTGCAAAAACAGGAAAACGGCAAAGAGAAAGAGCTCGCGGAACAGGAAGTATATTTCGGCGACGTTCCTTTGATGACGGAAACAGCAACATTCATCATCAACGGCGCAGAGCGCGTTATTGTCAGCCAGATCCATCGTTCACCCGGCGTTATCTTCGAAGAAGACGAAGAGAAGCGCATGACCGTATACGGTAAGCCCATTTATTTCGCGCGAATGATTCCGTATCGTGGCGCATGGGTAGAATTTGAATTTGATCAAAACAGCATTCTCTATGTCCGCATCGACCGCAAACGCAAAATTCTGGCGACCACATTTTTACGCGCGCTGGGCTTTGAGTCCGATGCGGAGATCATGGATATTTTCAAGGATGTCGAAGAACTGCCGCTGGAAGGCGCGACACAGGAAGTATTCAACGGCAAGTTTACCGCTCACGATGTTGTTGATAAATCAACCGGCGAGATTATCGTCGAAAGCGGCAAAGAATTAAAAGAAGATTTAATACTGAAACTCACCGCAAAAAATATTAAAACGGTCGCCGTTCACCGCGATCCATCCATGTTGTTGACGCTGCGCCGCGATCCTGTCAAAACAAAAAAAGAAGCAATCAGCCTCATTTATAAAATATTAAAGACGCAGGAATTCATCGTTCAGGAACGGGCACAGGGCTTTTTAGACGAGCTTTTGTTTAAATCTACCCGCCGCTACGACCTGAGCTTGGTCGGCCGCTATAAGATTGTCAAAAAACTACGGCCTATCTACGATCACCTCTGTAAACAGAAGGCCTTCGGTTTTGACATGCCCTCAGAGCATCGCCGCACTATGACGCGGGAAGATGTCGTGGCAACCTTAAAATATCTTGTCATGCTCTATAACGGGCAGTCGGAATTTACGCACGACAATAAAACCATTAAAATTGAAGTTGACGACATTGACCACCTCGGCAATCGCCGCGTCCGGTCGGTGGGCGAACTGCTCGAAAATCAGATCCGCATCGGCTTGGTTCAGATGGCGCGTCTGGTTCGCGAACATATGAACATGCAGGACAAATCCAGCATCTCGCCGCGCGGGTTGGTCAACATCACCCCGTTTGTCGCGCAGGTACGGAAATTTTTCGGAACATCCCAGCTTTCACAATTCATGGACCAAACCAATCCCTTGGCGGAACTGACGCATAAACGGCGTCTCAGCGCTCTCGGACCGGGCGGTCTGCACCGCAAGCGCGCGGGCTTTGAAGTGCGCGATGTGCATCACACTCATTACGGTCGTATTTGTCCGATTGAAACGCCGGAAGGTCCCAATATCGGTCTTATCACTTCTTTGGCTACCTATGGTCGGGTGAACGAATTCGGCTTGATAGAGACCCCGTACCGCAAAGTTGAAAACGGTCGGGTCACGGATAAAATTGATTATCTTACCGCTGATAAAGAGGACGAGATAATTATTGCGCAGGCGAACTCAACGATCGACGATCACGGCAAATTCACTGATGATCTTGTTGCCTGCCGTTACCGCGGAGATTTCCCGCAAGTTGAACCTAAAAAAGTACATTATATGGACATATCGCCGATGCAGGTTATATCGGTTTCAGCAGCATTGATTCCCTTTTTGGAACACGATGACGCCAACCGTGCGTTGATGGGTTCCAACATGCAGCGCCAGGCAGTGCCGCTTCTAGTGGCCGAGCCGCCGCTCGTTGCTACCGGTATTGAAGGCAAGGTTGCCAAAGATTCAGGCGTTGTCGAGCTGGCGAAGCGGGCCGGTGAAGTAATCGGGATCGAAGCCAACGAGATAAGCGTTTGGAGCGATGACGGTAAACCCGGCATCGATGTCTATAATCTTAACAAGTACATCCGCTCAAATCAGGACACCTGCAACAATCAGGTCCCCATGGTCAATTTGGGGCAAAAAGTAAAAAAAGGTGAAGTGATTGCTGACGGTCCTTGTACGAAAGATGGACAGCTTGCCCTTGGACACAATCTGGTGGTCGCATTCATGCCGTGGGATGGTTACAATTTTGAAGATGCCATTCTGCTTTCCGAAAAACTCATCCAAGACGATAAATTCACCTCTATTCATATCCGTGAATTCCACACCGAAGCACGCGAGACCAAGGGGCGGCCCGAAGAAATTACCCGGGACATCCCCAATGTAGGCGCTGACGATCTGCTGAACCTCGACGAAGAAGGGGTTGTCAGAATCGGCGCCATGGTTCAACGCGGCGATATTTTGGTCGGGAAAACAACCCCGAAAGGTGAACAGCAATCAACGCCTGAAGAACGCTTACTGCGCGTGTTGTTTGGCAAAAAAGCCGAAGATGTTCAGGATGCTTCATTACGCGTTCCGCCGGGCATCGAAGGTCGCGTCATCGGCGTTCGGACATTTGTCCGCCGGGAAAAGCTGACCGAAAAAGAAATCAACAAACGCCAGCAGGACATGGATGATACTTACAAAGCAGCACTTGATAAAATAAAAAAAGACAGAAAAGAACGCCTGGCAGGCGCTAAGGCGGCGGACCGCAAGAAAATCGAAATCCTCTATCAGCAGAAAGAGGATACGATAAAAGAAGTAAGAGCCCGCGAAAAAGAGCGGACAAAAAAGGGCGATGAACTCGCTGTTTCCGTCAACAAAGTCGTCAAAGTATATATCGCGACAAAAGCCAAAGCGCAAGTCGGCGACAAGCTGGCCGGCCGTCATGGGAACAAAGGTGTTGTGGCGCGTATTCTTCCGGTTGAAGATATGCCGCGCCTTCCCGATGGATCGACCGTTGACGCGGTCTTCTCGCCGCTGGCGATTCCTTCGCGCATGAATGTCGGTCAATTGCTTGAAACCATGCTTGGCTGGGCGGGTAAAGTTCTCAATATCCAGATGGTTACCCCCGTGTTTGACGGTGCCAGCGAAAATGAGATTACCGCATGGGTGCACAAGGCAAAAGAACAGATGCTCGATGTGAAAAAACAGGATTTCGTCAAACGGGGATATAAAGGAAAAGAACTCGAAACCGCTTTAAAAACATACGAAGATGTGTACCTCCCGACGGATGATTGCCGGGTGACGCTTTATGACGGCAGAACCGGCGAGCCGTTTATGGAGAAAGTAACCATCGGTTGTATGTATGTTTTAAAGCTTATCCACCTTGTAGAAGATAAGATTCATGCCCGTTCAACAGGCCCATATTCGCTCATCACTCGTCAGCCGCTCGGCGGAAAAGCTCAGTTCGGCGGACAGCGGTTCGGTGAAATGGAAGTGTGGGCGATTGAAGGTTATGGCGCGGCGCATGTTCTGCAGGAATTTTTGACCGTGAAGTCCGACGATGTCAACGGCAGAATAAAGATGTATGACGCGATTATCAAAGGCGAACCGTTATCGGAACCGGGAATACCGGAGTCGTTTAAAGTTCTCGTCAACGAATTACGCGGCCTGGGGCTCAATGTCGATCTCTTGCAGACCGACAAAGATCTAGCCAGAGCCAAAGACAAAAAAGAAAAGGCAGCGGCGAAAAATAACTTATGAGCAAATTTACCTTTGCTGTCCCCGGAAAAAAGAAAGCAGCACCTCAATTGAATTTCACGAATTTCGACGGGATTCGGCTGACTATCGCCAGCCCCGACCAGATTCGGACATGGTCCTACGGCGAAGTAAAAAAGCCGGAGACCATCAATTATCGCACCTTTAAGCCTGAGCGGGACGGCCTTTTCTGCGACCGCATATTCGGGCCGACCAAGGACTGGGAGTGTCATTGCGGTAAATACAAGTATATCAAGCACAAAGGTCAGATTTGCGACCGGTGCGGCGTTGAAGTTACAGAAGCAAAAGTCCGTCGGGAGCGGTTCGGACATCTCGAGCTGGCAGTCCCCGTCGCGCATTTGTGGTTCCTGCGCAAACCGCCGTCACGGATCGGCATTGTTTTGAATATGAAGATGGTTGACCTCGAACGGGTCATCTATTATACCCGCTACTTGGTTCTCGATGAAGTCAAAGATTCCAACGGCAAGATCGTCCTCAAAGTAAATCAGCTTATCACAGAAGAGGAATATCAAAAATACCGTTTGGAATTTAAAGATAAACTGAAAGTTGACATCGGCGCAGCCGCTATTCGCCGCCTGATGGAAAAAATAGACCTTGCTGTCGAACTCAAAAAACTGCACTCAGAAATTAAGAAAACCAAATCAGACGCGGAACGCGCGCGGCTTGTCCGCAAGCTCCGGGTCATAGAAGGTTTTTTATCGTCAAACTCACGCCCCGAATGGATGATTATGACGGTCCTGCCGGTTATTCCGCCGGATCTGCGTCCGCTAGTCGCCCTTGAAGGCGGCCGGTTTGCCACTTCAGATCTTAACGACCTCTATCGCCGTATTATTAACCGGAACAACCGTCTGCGCCATATTGAGCAGCTCAAAGCGCCCGCGGTCATGATCAATAACGAAAAACGGCTTCTGCAAGAAGCGGTTGACGCGCTCATAGATAACGAGTCACGGACCCGTCCGGTGACCGGCCCCGGCAATCGGCCGCTTAAATCGTTGTCCGATACACTCAAAGGTAAACAAGGCCGTTTCCGCCAGAATCTTTTGGGAAAACGCGTCGATTATTCCGGTCGCAGCGTTATCGTTGTCGGACCGAACCTTAAACTGCACCAGTGTGGACTGCCCAAAGAGATGGCTCTTGAGTTGTTCAAACCCTTTATCATTCACGAAATGATAAAAGAAGAAAAAGTGACCCTGAAAGCCGCCCGCAAGATGCTTGAGCGCGGTGCGCCCGGCATTTGGAATATATTGGAACGCGTAACCAAAAATCATCCGATCCTGCTCAACCGTGCGCCGACACTGCATCGCCTGGGAATTCAAGCGTTCGAACCCGTTCTTGTCGAGGGGAAATCCATTCAGCTGCATCCCTTGACCTGCGCAGCGTTTAACGCCGACTTCGATGGTGACCAGATGGCGGTCCATGTTCCCATTTCCATGGAAGCTCAGATGGAAGCCCGCATTCTTATGATGGCGAGCAATAATATTTTGTCCCCGGCGTCCGGTAAGCCGATTGCTGTTCCCAGCCAGGACATGGTGCTGGGCAGTTGCTATATGACCAAAGAAAAAATCGGCGTCCCCGGTGAAGGAATGATATTCTCCTCGCATGACGAAGTTATCAGCGCCTATCAGGTCGGCAAAGTCGACCTGCACGCGCGGATAAAGGTTGCCGGCATTACTTCGATAAAAGAAGCCGAACTCAGCAACGCCGATATGAAAGATCCGTCAAAATGGAAAAATACGCCGACCGTTATAAACTACACGACCGTCGGACGGGTGCTGTTCAATCAAATTCTTC
The DNA here is from genome assembly GCA_903880015.1 of uncultured Elusimicrobia bacterium. Taxonomy (GTDB): domain Bacteria; phylum Elusimicrobiota; class Endomicrobiia; order Endomicrobiales; family CAIRNS01; genus CAIRNS01. Next base: position 7,447 of record CAIRNS010000003.1, read on the forward strand.
CTCCTGAACTCGGCTATCTCAACAAAGTGTTGGGAAAACGGGAACTGGGCGAATTGGTTGACCGGTGCTATAAAGAGTTGGGCCTTGAAAAAACCGTTCTCTTGCTCGACGCAATAAAAAAGAACGGGTTTAGATTTGCCACCAAAGCCGGGATTTCTATTTCCATCAACGACATGAAAATTCCGCCGCGCAAAGAACAACTGGTCAAGGAAGCTCATGTCAAGATAAAAGAAATCCAGAAGCAGGCGAAACAGGGTTTAATTACTGAAAGCGAACGATATAATAAAGTCATCGACATCTGGACCCATGTGACCGACAATGTTGCCGACATCATGTTCGATGAAATGAAAAAAGATGAATTTGTCCCGTACAAACCCGGCACTAACCGGTTTAATTCGATATTCATGATGGCCGATTCAGGCGCCCGTGGTTCCCGTCAGCAGGTTCGTCAGCTGGCAGGTATGCGCGGACTGATGGCAAAACCGCAGAAGAAACTGACCGGCGGCGTCGGTGAAATCATCGAATCGCCCATTATTTCCAACTTCCGTGAAGGTTTGACGGTTTTGGAATATTTCATTTCAACTCACGGCGGACGCAAAGGTCTTGCCGATACTGCCTTGAAAACTGCCGACGCGGGATATCTGACGCGGCGACTGGTTGACGTTGCCCACGACATGGTGGTGACTATTGAAGATTGCAAAACCATCAACGGCGTGCGTGTCGGAACGCTGCAAAGCGGCGACGAAGTCATTGAGAAAATGGAAGAACGCATTACCGGCCGCGTGGCTCTGGACAATGTGGTTGGCATCATCCCCGGCAAAGACGGGGATCTCAAAGAAGAAACTATCGTCAGACGGGGCGATGTTATCACCCCTGAAATGGCGAAAAAAGTGGGACAGGCGGGCATCGAGCGCATCGGTATCCGGTCCGTGCTTACCTGCGAATCAGAACGGGGCGTCTGCGCTAAATGTTACGGCGTGCATCCCGCGACGGGGAAACTGACGGAAATTGGCGAAGCAGTCGGTATCATCGCTGCCCAGTCCATCGGCGAACCCGGTACACAGTTGACCCTGCGTACTTTCCATATCGGCGGTACTGCCAGCCGTGTTGTCAAACGTTCGGAAATTCATGCCGAGCATGACGGTGTCATTAACTATCACAATATGCGGTCCATTAAAAATAAAGAAGGTCGGACGATTGTTGTCAGCCGCAACGCTGAACTCATCATCACCGATTCAGCCCACCGCAAACGGGAAGTTTTCCAGCTGCCGTACGGCGCGCGCTTGAAGGTCATCACCAACAGAGCGGTGAGCAAAGGCGAGCTGATAGCAGAGTGGGATCCGCATTCCAAACCGATTATCGCTGAAACTGACGGAACTATAGAACAAAAAGATGTTAAGGACGGTGTGTCGCTGCATCGGGAAAAATCGAAGATAACCGGCCAGATAGAACGGGTCATTATCGAACATCCTACCGAACGCCTGCGTCCGCGCATCCTGATTAAAAAAGGTGGCAAAGTGTTGGCGGAATATCCGTTGCCGCTTGACACCAATCTGGTTATCGAAGACGGCGAACATATTCATGCGGGAGATGTCCTGGCAAAGATTCCACAAGAAGTGACAAAAACCAAGGACATCACCGGCGGATTGCCGCGCGTCGCGGAGCTCTTTGAAGGTCGCCGTCCTAAAAATGCCGCCGTTGTTTCAGAAATTGACGGCTTGGTTCATTTAGGCGAACCGACTGCAAAAGGTAGTTTCAAGCTGGTCATCACCAACGAAGAAACCAAGATGGAACGCGAATATTCGATTCCTCCCGGCCGGCATTTAGTGGTGTACGAAGGCGACCGCGTTGGCGTGGGTGAACCGTTATCAGACGGCGCAATCAATCCTCACGATATATTGAAGGTCAAAGGCCCCAAAGAAGTTCAGGAACATCTGGTCAATGAAATCCAACAGGTGTACCGTCTCCAGGGTGTGAGCATCAATGACAAACATATCGAAATAATCGTTCGCCAGATGTTGTCAAATGTCCGCATCATCGATTCAGGCGATAGCGAATTCCTCAACGGCGAAATCATATCAAAGTACCGCTATGAAGCCGAAAAGAAAAAAGTTGCAAAACGGGACGGTAAAGCGCCGGGTGCGCAGCCGATCCTGCTCGGCATTACCAAAGCATCGTTGTCCTCCGATTCGTTCATATCGGCGGCGTCGTTCCAGGAAACCACCCGTATCCTGACAGAAGCAGCAGTATCCGGACAGATCGATAATTTGCGCGGGCTTAAGGAAAATGTTGCTATCGGACATTTGATTCCCGCGGGAACCGGTTTGCATCTCAAAAATTTAGTGACAAAGTAAAGGATGAAGCGCAATGCCTACAATTAACCAACTGCTCAACAATGCCAGAGAAGATCTTGGAAAGAAGACAAAATCACCGGCGCTGAAAGAATGTCCTCAGCGTCGCGGCGTCTGTACGCGTGTTTATACGACAACGCCGAAAAAGCCGAACTCGGCATTGCGCAAAGTTGCCCGCGTAAAGCTGACTTCCGGTTATGAAGTAACCTCCTATATTCCCGGAGTCGGACACAATCTGCAGGAACATTCCATTGTTATGATTCGCGGCGGCCGCGTGAAGGATTTGCCCGGCGTTCGGTATCATATCATTCGCGGAGCGCTCGACGCAACCGGCGTTGACGGCCGCAAGCAAAGCAGAAGTAAGTACGGTGCAAAAAAAGCAAAAGCAGCGGCTCCTGCCGCATCCAAATAAAGAGGTAAATGTATGCCGCGTAAAAGCTTAAGACCCAGAGACCGCAGAGGATTACCGAACCCTGATTCAAAATACAATTCAGTGCTGGTAGCGCGGTTTGTAAATAAATTGAATTTCGAAGGTAAAAAAAGCACCGCTGAACGCATATTTGACAAAGCAATGGCGATCATCAAAGAAAAAACCGGTGAAGATCCTATCGTGGTTTTTAATAAAGCCATGGAGAATGTTCGTCCGCTGGTTGAAGTTCGTCCCCGCCGCGTCGGTGGAGCTACCTACCAGGTGCCGATGGAAGTTCCTCAAGTCCGTTCGGCGACCATTGCGATGCGCTGGATATTGGCGTTTGCGCAGGCGCGTACCGGAAAACCTATGGCGGAATGTCTGGCACAGGAATTCATGGACGCAAGCCGTAAAGAAGGTTCGGCGGTAAAAAAACGGGAAGACACGCACAAAATGGCCGAATCGAACAAAGCATTCGCACATTACCGCTGGTAGACGAGAACGATAGTTTTTAATATACATATACAAAGGAAATAAAATGGCCGATGCAAAAGTTTATACCCTCGATAAAGTACGCAATATAGGCATTGTCGCGCATATTGACGCCGGCAAAACTACGACGACCGAACGCATTTTGTACTACACCGGGCGCATATATAAGATCGGTGAAGTGCATGAAGGCACGGCGACGATGGACTGGATGGAACAGGAACGCGAGCGCGGGATTACCATCACTTCCGCCGCCACTTTCTGCGCATGGCGCGACTGTCAGTTCAATATTATTGATACCCCGGGACATGTTGATTTTACGGCCGAAGTGGAACGCTCACTGCGCGTGCTTGACGGCGCGGTTGTTGTGTTTGACTCTGGTAACGGCGTTGAACCGCAATCAGAAACCGTGTGGCGGCAGGCAGACCGGTATAAAGTGCCCCGCATGGTGTTCGGCAACAAAATGGATAAAGTAGGCGCGGACTTTTATATGCTGCTTGACCAGGTGAAGGAAAAGCTTGGGTCGCATCCGATGGCCATTCAGATTCCTATCGGCGCCGAAGAAACATTTGAAGGTGTTATCGATTTGGTACAAATGAAAGCGATGGTTTGGCACGGCGAAGAACTCGGCGCCAAATTCAGCGTGGTTGATATTCCGGCGGAGTATGCCGCAAAAGCAAAAGAATATCATGATAAAATGGTTGAAGCGCTGGCTGACCATGACGAAACAATCATGCAGAATTATATGGACGGCAAGCCCTGCACCGTTGATCAGCTCAAAAAAGCGATCCGGTCGGTGACTATTGCCAGCAAGCTTATTCCGTGCCTGTGCGGCACTTCCTTTAAAAATAAAGGTGTTCAGCCGTTGTTGGATGCTGTGTGCGATTACCTTCCGTCGCCGCTTGAAAAAGCTTCATTACATGCCTTTAATCCGGACACGAACGAAGAAATTGTGGTTATTGCCGACGAAAAGGCGCCGTTTAGAGCGTTGGCATTTAAAATACAAACCGATCCGTATGTCGGCAAAGTGACGTACTTCCGTGTGTATTCCGGCACCATTGAAAGCGGTTCCTATATTTATAATCCCGGCAAGCGCAATAGGGAACGGTTGTCCCGTATTCTGCGCATGCATGCCAATACTCGCGAAGAAATCAAGATTGTTCGTGCGGGCGATATTGCCGCCGCCGTGGGTCTGCGCAATACGACCACCGGAGATACGCTGTGCGATGAAGAGTATCCCGTTATTCTTGAATCCATGCAGTTCCCTGATCCGGTTATTTCCGTTGCCATAGAGCCGAAATCGAAAGCGGATGAGGAAAAAATGGGCGTTGCGCTCGGACGGCTTTCCGAAGAAGACCCTACATTCCGCGTGCGTACCGACGATGAAACCAGCCAGACGATTATTTCGGGCATGGGCGAATTGCATTTGGAAATCATTGTTGACCGTATGAAACGGGAATTTAATGTGCAGGCAAATGTCGGTCGGCCGCAGGTTGCGTATCGCGAAACCATCAAGAAAAAAGTTGAAGCTGAAGGAAAATATATCCGTCAGACGGGTGGCCGCGGCCAGTACGGCCATGTGTTTATCACCATCGAGCCGCAGGCGCCGGGAAAAGGGTTCGAGTTTGTCAACAAAGTTGTCGGCGGATCCATCCCGCGGGAATATATTCCTGCCGCTGAAAAAGGTATCAAAGAAGCTCTTTCTGTCGGTGCATTGGCCGGATATCCGTTGGTTGACCTGAAGGTTACTTTGACGGACGGTTCATACCACGAAGTTGACTCCTCGGAAATGGCGTTTAAGATCGCCGCTTCCATGGCGCTCAAAGAAGGCACCAAGAGAGCTAATCCGATTATCCTTGAGCCGGTGATGAAAATAGAAGTGGTTGTGCCCGAGGATTATATGGGCGATGTTATCGGCGACTTGAACTCGCGCCGCGGAAAAATAATGAACATGGAATCAAAAGTTAAACTGCAGTATATACACGGCACGGTACCCCTGGCGGAAATGTTCGGGTATTCGACCACGCTTCGTTCTCTGACGCAGGGGCGCGGCAATTACAATATGGAGCCGTCGCATTATGAAGAAGTTCCCAAGCAGATAGCCGATAAAATATTAGAAAAAACGACCGCATAGTTATTCGAGGAGGCCTGTAATGGCAAAAGCAAAATTTGATCGTACAAAACCGCACGTAAACGTCGGGACAATCGGACACGTAGACCACGGCAAAACGACCTTGACCGCCGCGCTTACCAAAGTGCTGGGCGACAAAGGACTGGCGACCTATGTGCCGTACGACGAGGTAGCCAAAGCGTCCGAATCACAGGGCCGTCGTGACGACACGAAGATCCTGACGATTGCGGTCAGCCATGTGGAATATTCTTCGGTAACACGCCATTACGCGCATATCGACTGTCCGGGCCACGCTGATTATGTCAAGAACATGATCACGGGTGCGGCGCAGATGGACGGCGCGATACTGGTGGTTTCAGCGACTGACGGCCCGATGCCGCAGACGCGCGAGCATATTCTGCTTGCCAAACAGGTCAATGTGCCCTACATCGTCGTGTTCATCAACAAAGTGGACGCGGTGGAAGATAAAGAACTTTTGGACTTGGTAGAGATGGAAGTCCGGGACCTGTTGACGAAGTACGGTTACCCGGGCGACAAGACCCCGATTATCCGCGGATCAGCGATAAAAGCTATTCAGGGTGATCCGGCGGGCGTAGAGAGCATTGTGAAGCTGGTGCAGGCGGTTGACGATTATATTCCGATTCCCTTGCGCGAGACCGACAAACCGTTCTTGATGAGCGTAGAAGATGTGTTCTCGATTACGGGCCGTGGAACCGTGGCAACAGGCCGCGTGGAACGGGGCAAACTGCATGTGGGCGACAATGTGGAACTGGTAGGTATTACCGACACGAAGAAATCAGTGGCGACCGGGATAGAAATGTTCCGCAAGCTCCTTGACGAAGCGCAGGCCGGGGACAACATCGGCGTGTTGCTGCGGGGCATAGAAAAGAACCAGATAGAACGGGGCCAGGTCATCTGTGCGCCGGGAACGATTAAACCGCATAAGAAGTTCAAGGGACAGGTGTACATCCTGACGAAAGAAGAAGGCGGCCGTCATACGCCGTTCTTCACGGGATACCGTCCGCAGTTTTACTTCCGCACGACCGATGTAACGGGCGTGGCGCACTTGCCGGCCGGCACGGAGATGGTTATGCCGGGCGACAATGTGATGATGGATATTGAGCTGATTATGCCGATAGCCATGGAAAAACAGTTGAGATTCGCCATCCGCGAAGGCGGTCACACCGTCGGCGCAGGCGTGGTTACTGAAATAGTCGAATAA
>CAIRNS010000004.1 GCA_903880015.1 uncultured Elusimicrobia bacterium
ATGCCAGGCGGCCCGTCCACAATGACCATTTTATAATTTTCTTCCTCAGCCAAATGCATAGCTTCGCGGCGCACCGTGGAAACGAGCTTGCCGGAATTTTCGGCAGCGACACCCAATCGTGCGTGAACCATCGGGCCGCAACGCGTATCCGATACAAACCATTGGCCGCAATTACGTTCCGGAAAGTCAATGGCACCCACCGGACAAAACCGCACGCAAACACGACAGCCTTCGCAGGAGACAGGGTCAATAGAAAATAAAAGGCCGCCTTTACCGGTTGAAGTCGTCTTTACCGCGCCAAACCGGCAAAGCTCCGCACAAACACCGCAGGAGGTGCAGTCTTGCTGGCGAATGACCGCTTCATGTCCGCTACGGAATCCATGGTGTTCGCGGGCAGTTGGTTCCAAAACCAAATGCAAATCCGCGGCGTCCACATCGCAGTCGCAGATTACGGGACGATCGGCCAACACGGAAAAAGAAGCCGTGACGCTGGTCTTCCCTGTTCCTCCCTTGCCACTGATAATAACCAATTCCTTCATTAGCATTTCTCCGCTATCTTATAGAATACGGCATGGTCGGTGCGCAGAGACGTAATCCTTTTCTCGTCAACTAGCCGCTGTAGTCTTTTAGCCGCTTCATGCGGATTTAAGCCCAACCCTGTGCAGACACCTGTTAGAGTGCAGGGACGTCTCGCCAGCAGATTGATGATTTCCGTGTTGCTTGCATCGCATAGAGTAGCACCGAGGAGACGTTCTGATTCATCTTCGAAGATGACCTCTGCCATCCCAGGGAAGAGCAAGGCAAGCGCCTCCATCTGCTTTTTCCCCACGACGCAGGCAAAGTCTTCCGCTGTAGGCCGGCAAACGGTGTTAAGCTGAATCTTCGCCGCTCCAATTTCTTTTGCATAAACAGCAATTTTTTTTGCTTCCTCCACCATGCCGGTAACACCGGAAAGCAAGAGGACTTCCAGCCAAACTTGCCCTGGAAAATTTCGGGTAAAATCGATCAGGCCAGTAACCATCTGATCAAAAGAGATATCTGCGTGCGGGCGATTGACATAACGGAACAATGATTCATCTCCCGCGTCCAGCGATGGAATGACCAGATCTGCCCGCATGAGTGCCGCACGAACTTCCGGCATAAAAAGTAAAGAGCCGTTGGTCAGGACGGCAACCGGTATCTTGGTCATGTTTTTGATCATTCCGATGAGTTCGCCTATGTATGAATGCAGTGTTGGTTCGCCGGAACCGGCGATGCTGATGTAATCGGGAGATTCCCCTTTTGCCAACTTGATTTTCAGCTCGCTTAAAATATATTTTACGGGAACGTAAGGACGCCGTTCAATTGTTTTGCTTGTTGTCCGTCCTAACTGACAATAAATGCAATCGTATGTACAGGTTTTAAACGGCACCAGGTCAATGCCCAGAGATCGCCCCAATCGTCGTGACGCACCGGGCCCATAAATATATTTAAACAGGTTTGCCGTCATCCGTTATCTCCACATGCCGATTTTCCGCAACGCTGCGATGCGCCGCAGCAGGTTTTTCCCGTATCTTCCAGCGAGCAGCTTTTGCTCCGGGATGTTTGACCGACGTCCAATGATTTTAAAATAAACCCGGTACCGCCACTTATTAGCCGCTGAACTTCTCCTTGGCACTCGGGGCATTTCTTAACGGGCTCGTCTTTCATGTTTTGCTGTCTTTCGAAACGCAGACCGCAGTTATTGCATTGATATTCATAAGTCAGCATAATCAAATCACCTCTGGTTTTTCAAAAAAAGCCAATTTTTCGATCAGACTCTGAAAAAGTCCCTGGTATTCCGGCAGCGCATCGACCATTAGAATCCCACGTGAATAGCTCTCCGCGATCCGCCGGTCGTCGGGTATTGTAAGCAGGATGGGTATGCTTTCCTTTTGACAGAAAACATGCACGCGTTCATCCCCACAACCCATGCGATTGACGATAACGCCGAAAGGAATTTTAAGCTCGCGCACCATGTCAACAGCCAGCATCAGATCATTCAGTCCAAAGGGCGTTGGTTCCGTAACCAGTAAAACCAAGTCGGTATCCCGAATGGCGGCAATGACCGGGCAGGATGTTCCCGGTGGCGCATCCAGAATAGCCGGTAAATTATTTTGCAGGCGGTTTTTAACCTCTCGGATCAGCGGCGGGGCCATGGCCACACCAATATCCAGGCGCCCGCCAATAAGAGTAATGTTTCCCGACTCCATCGTTTCGACCATACCGATGCGCCTGCCTATCTCCGTGATGGCTTTTGTAGGACAGATAAGCGTGCAACCGCCACAGCCATGACACATCTCCGGGAAAAT
>CAIRNS010000005.1 GCA_903880015.1 uncultured Elusimicrobia bacterium
AAAATAACTGGCACTTTCTACTGGTGTCTCGGTGGCACTTTCGGCTTTGCCTGTTCGTTACAAAGCTATGGCTTTGCTCCTCTCCGGCAACCCCAAAATTTCTCCCCGATACTCTCAGTATAAAATACCACTTATTTCTTTACAACTCCTTATTTTACTGTTGCGGGGAGGAATTTGAAGGGTTCAGCTTTGGTGAACATTGCCGCCGCGCTGCCGCTATAGGTTTCGCCGCCAGAGATGGTCAATTTTTTTACAGAGGCTCCTTCGCTGAAATCCATCTCTGCCAGCGGCGTCCAGAATATCGTCGGGCTGGTGGCCGAGTCAAAATAGAAGATTCTCTTCCCGTGATCGTACAGCGTGCGCCAGATCGTACTGGAGATGTTCGGTTGCCCCGGAGTGGTGAACCCCAGCGGGACTGATACGCCGCGAATCACGCTGAACACCGATGCCACAGCCCGCCTGTGGTCATCAGTTTGCGGAATCGCGTTGATGTAGAACGACGCCCGGGCGAAACGGTCGGCGGCCCGGTTAGTGCCGGGCAGAAAGACCAGTCCGCCGATCTGCTCCCAGTATTTATTGAGCGCCAGTTGCTGATCGAAAGAGGGAGAATTGGTCATGACCTGGTATTCGCGTCCGTGATGGATGACCAGCCTGCCTTTTATGTATTCAAAAATTGCCGAGTCCCCGGTCGGGTCGGACAGCGCCAGATGCCCCTGGGCGGGAGCGCCGTTGGGCAGTACGGGAGCGATGATGACGAACGGTTCCTTGCGCAGCGCCTCGACCGCCTCGGCAACGGATGCAAAATTATCCAGCGCATATTGAGCCCAGGCGCTGATTGAGAGCGCCGGTTTTTTGCCGTCCGGTTTGCCGTAGTCGGATTCAACCAGATACAGGACGTCGGCGACCAGGCCTTTCTCATTCATGCCGTCCACGGTGCTGACTTCGTAAAACGCGCAGACGACGCTGCCGTATTTGCTGGTCCATGTGATGGAATCCGGTCCTGCTGCTCCGTCGCGCTTCATGCCGCGCGGAAAACAATAGATGTTTGTGCCGGGATCTTCCGCCCAGTCCATTGACCGGGCGGCAATAACGGTGTTTTCCGGTCCCAGATAGACGCAGCGGGTGCAGGCGTTGGATGAAACCGGCAGAAACGCCATACAGATAACGGCAGATGTTGCGGCAGTGACGATCCGGTTAACAATATTGTGTCTCATCTGTAGAACCTTTCATTTATTGGGCGCATGTTTCGCATTACTCCGGGCGGATACAATAACAGACAGAACTGCTGAATGCAACCCTGCCGCTGGTATTTTTCTGCCTTGTGGTCTGCCTTTAATAACGATTTTAGCGGGTTAAGTTGCGTTGGAAAAATTCAGAAATTAAGGCTTAATGTCTTTATGCCTAATCATTTGCACATCTGTTGATTGACGAAACTACTATATATGTAGGAACAATTGAAAATTGAAAATTGAAAAATCGGAAGATATTACCCGAAATTAAG
>CAIRNS010000006.1 GCA_903880015.1 uncultured Elusimicrobia bacterium
GCAACAACAATACGGCGGGTAAAAATAGAAATAAAAAGTTCGCGGAATTAAAGAGCATGTTTATGTGCTTATCTTTGAGTCAACAAGCTTCTGCAGTTCACCAATATTCTTGAGTTTCAAAACTTCCGGCATTTTAAATCTGATGTTGTATTCCTTTTCTACCGCAATAATAATGCTTATGTGATTTAATGAGTCCCACCCGGGAATCTCGTTGGCCAAGGTAACATCATGGATATCAAATTCATCAAGTTTTAGTTTCGCAAGGATGACTTTTTTGAGTCGTTCTGAAATCATTTATCCCCTCCAATTAGTATTCTCTCTTTGTTCGCTTTTCTGCTTGGTTTTCCCGAAGAGCTCTTAATGAGCCACCGCGGCTCAACTAAATGGATTTGCGTGATAGTAACGCTCAATTCCATCCCTGCCTCAATTATTTTAGTTCTCAAAATCTTTCTGGCGGACTCATCAAGTGATGTTTCAGCTATGACACATATCTGTTCAGTTCCAATCTCTTCTTTGAAGATACCAAACGCCACCACTCTGCCGGGTGAAACTCCTTCAATTTTCCCCACGGCGTCTTCAATATCTTCGGGGTATATATTCTTACCGGCCACAATTATAATATCTTTTTTTCTGCCGATAACATAGTATTCGTTATCATGCCTAAAACCAAAATCTCCGCTATAATACCAGTCACCTTTCAAAACTTCCGCCGTCTTTTCCGGGCTGTTCCTGTATCCGTCAAACATTGAGTTCGACTTAATGAGAATTTCGCCGACAAAATCGTCACCGAGCTCTTTGTCACCCTCATCAATAATTTTAATTTCACAACCATTGATAGGCAACCCCGATGAAACGCAAACCCTGCTATCGCGATTTATGAGCGGCATTTTTACAATGCCGGCAGACAACGATTCTCTGTCAACCGTTAGTTCTTTTGCTCTCGCGCCTGGCGTCGACTGAGTAGCCGCATAGGTAGTTTCCGCCATAGCATAGCACGCGGTAAGAGCATCATTGCTGAGTCCATATTTTGCAAATCGCTTATAAAACATCTCATGGCTGTCGGCTCTGACGGGTTCACTGCAGTTTATGAGCATTCTGATACTTGAAAAATCAAATGTATCTATGTCGTCCTCGTGAATTTTATCGGCCATCATGTTGAATGAAAAATTCGGTAACCAGCTGAGGGTCGGTTTTTCCTTGTCAATGACCTCAAGGAGTATCGCAGGGTAAAGTACCCACTCAAAAGGGTCTATCTGTATCGAAGTCATACCAAAAGCTAACGGCAGATGGAAAGCAGCGATAAGCCCCATATCGTGATATAAGGGGAGCCAGCTTACCACTCTGTCAGTCTGTGTCGCTTTTAACGAGGAGCAGTAGTTATCAACATGTTCCCCTATGGCTTTATTTGATAACACAACACCTTTCTGGAGGCCCGTCGTGCCTGATGAGTGCTGCAAGAGCAATGGCATCGTATCACTGAAAGATAAGCGTATTTGTTCTATCGCTTGAAAAAGAGCATCATGATCACAATTATGCGCAGAATACTTCTCCGCATGTTCAAGCGGAAAATGTAGGCCTCTTATGGTACTTTTTTCATGAAAGACGAGCGGCGCAATAGCGTCTTCAAGCTCTCTTTCGGTAAATATCCAATCAAGCCCTGACTTTTGGGACATTCCCTTAAGGCTGGATCTGAATTTTTCAGGATGCAAGCGAGTATTGGGATAAGCTAATACGGAAGGAATAGCGCCAATGGCACATACCGCCATATAAAGTGGGTAGAAGAATTTATTGTGCCTTATTATAATTGCACATACATCGCCCTCTTTTATCCCATTTTCCCTTAAATAGACGGCAATATATACAGAGGCGTCAAGTAGTGACTTAAAACTCCACCTAAAGGGCTCGCCGGTTGCTGACCAGTGTACTATTGCATCCTTATGCGGAAAATCTTTAGAGTGGGTAAGCCATCTTTCCCATAAAAGGTTTTTCTTACCACCATTGATAATCATGTGTATGTCCCGTGCATAATAATAAACTGGCCGCATCAGCTAACGATAGGGCTAACACCGTTTATTCTTAACTGATGACTGAATTAATGCCGTCCCACCGATGAATAAGGCCGGATGTGCCGACAATGAGTTTAACAACTCGTTGAGATGTGTTTGCAATAAGATAATCCGCGGGGACGCTCACGGTGTGCCCCGCTTTGCGCTCACGGAGCACTACAGCTACAGCGGCAAGAACAGCGTCGGGTTCAAGGCCCGTCAGGATAATCGCCCCGCTATCCATGGCTTCCGGGCGTTCCATGGCATTGCGGATAGTCACTGCCGGAAATTGCAGGATAGATGATTCTTCGCTGATAGTACCGCTGTCGGATATGACGCAGCGGGCATTCATCTGAAGGTTCACATAATCAAAAAACCCAAATGGTTTTAGAAATGATATTTTTTTATGTAAGGTTACGCCGCGAAGTGATTCCAGCCGTTTCTTTGTCCGCGGATGCGTCGAAACAATCACCGGCAGTCCATACGCGTCAACAACACCGTTGATAGCCGTCATGATTTTCGCAAGGTTCTCCGGCGCATCGACATTTTCCTCGCGGTGCGTGCTCAACACGAAATAGCCATTTTTTTGCAGTTGCAGTTTTTTGAGTATCGAAGACCGTTTAATGTTGGGCAAATAATAGTCAAGCACTTCCTTCATGGGCGAACCGGTCAGGTATATTTTGCGGGGATGTATACCTTCCTGAAGAAGATTGCGGCGGGCGTTTTCGGTGTACACTAAATTAAAATCACTGATATGATCGACAATACGCCGATTGATCTCTTCGGGGACATTGAAATCGAAGCACCGGTTTCCCGCTTCCATGTGGAATATCGGTATTTTAAGCCGTTTGGCGATAATTGACGATAACGCGCTGTTGGTGTCTCCCAATATGACAACCGCATCGGGTTTTTCGCGGCGGAATATCTTTTCGGCTTCGATGATAATCTTTCCGATGACCTCGCCGAACAGCGGACTTTTGACACCCATGAAAATATCGGGCTTGCGAATACCCAGATCGCGGTAGAATATTTCGTTAAGCTCGTAATCATAATTTTGTCCCGTGTGCACGGTTAGATGCTCGACCGTTTCGTCAAGCAGGGCCATGACGCGCGAAAGGCGAATGATTTCCGGCCGGGTGCCGAGTATCGTTATAACTTTAAGAACCGTGCGTTTCATTGAACCTCCAAGTAATAGGTATCAGGCCTGTTTTTGTCAAATATCGCGTTCGCCCAAAATAAAACAACCATCTCCCGATCGCCCGTATTTTCTATGCAATGCGTATAGCCCGGCGGGATATCAACAATCTTCAATTCATTGCCGGTGACGGGATAGGAGATAACCGTCTTATCGAGAATATGCCTGAACCTGATAACAGCCTTCCCCTCGATAACGCAGAACTTTTCAATTTTTGTGTCATGATAATGGTTGCCGCGGGTAATACCTGCATGCGTCCGGGAAATAAATATCTGCCCGAAATGAGGCGATTTCAACAACTCGGCCAGCACTCCCCGCTGATCGCTTTTGGTATCGAGGGGATACGAAAAATCGGTGGTGTCAAGATAGGAAAGATAGGTGGAATACAAATAGCGCGTAAAATCATCCGCGAGGTCGGGAAGCGTCAGTGTTGCGCGGATATCCCTAAATGAAAACAGCATTTTCGCCAGTCCGCCCAGGGTTGTCTTAAAGCTACGGGGCAGAACATGATGATTTCCGGACGCCATGTCCGTTCTGCCGATAATACCGGTAAACTCTGCAACAACATCGTCTATATACGCCAATTCCATTTCCTTTTTTTCGTCGGAAATGGATATATCAATATGGCGCGAAATGTTATGGCAAAATGTCGCCACCACTGAATTGTAGTTTGGTTTACACCATTTCCCGAACACATTGGTAAGGCGGTATATATACACCGGGCTGCCTGTCGTCCGCGCAAAGGAAAGCAGAATATCTTCCGCCTCTTTCTTACTTTTCCCGTACGGATTGTCGAGAAGCGCCTGACTCGACGATGTAAACACAATGGGTATTTTTTTATTATGAGCGGACAGGGTATCAATTAAAACCTTCGTAAAATTGACATTCCCTTCAGTAAAATCCGAGTCCCGGGGAGGGCGATTTATGCCGGCCAGGTGGTAGACGATGTCGGCTTCTCTGAGATACCCGGTAAAAACATCATGGGGCGTAGTGATGTCGCATTCACGAACGGTATATCCGGGGATCCTTTTTAAGGCGGCTACAAGATTCTTACCCAAGAAGCCTTCTGAACCGGTGACGACAATAACCGCCATTATTTTCTTCCTTTGTAACTTTTCAACGCATGCTGAACATATTCAATAGTCATCAAAGTGTCCTTTATGCCGGCTCTATCCAACTGCCGTGTGTTGCTTGAGGTATAATCTTCTTCGCGTGATATCTTTTTTTCACCGGCGTTAAAATACTGATTGTAGTTGAGGTCGCGGGAATCGGCGGAAATGCGGAAATAATCTCCCATATCTTCCGCGCGCGCCATTTCTTCGCGGTTGAGCAATGATTCATGAAGTTTTTCCCCGTGTCTCGTCCCAATTATCTTAATATCGTTGGTAACGCCAAACATCTCCCCGATGGCGGTGGCAAGGTTGCCAATCGTGCAGGCAGGTGCTTTCTGAACAAAGATATCCCCCGGCTGGGCGTGCGTAAAGGCAAAAAATACCAGGTCAACGGCATTTTCAAGCGACATCATAAAACGAGTCATACCGGGATCGGTTATGGTAATATGTTTTCCGTCAAGAACCTGGTCTATAAACAGCGGCACGACCGACCCGCGAGAAGCTATCACATTGCCGTAGCGAGTTCCGCACATAACGGTCTTTGCGGGATCAACGGTGCGTGATTTAGCCACCATCACTTTTTCCATCAAGGCCTTCGACATGCCCATGGCGTTGATAGGATACACCGCCTTATCGGTGCTGAGCACCACGACTTTTTCCACACCCTTTGCGATGGCGGCGTTTAAAACATTTTCCGTGCCAAGAATATTTGTTTTAACCGCCTCCAAGGGGAAAAATTCGCAGGAAGGCACCTGTTTGAGCGCCGCGGCGCTGAAAACATAATCAACGCCGTTCATCGCGGAATCGATACTGTCATAATCCCTGACATCGCCGATATAGAATTTAATGCGTTTATCCGTATACACTTTACGCATATCATCCTGCTTTTTTTCATCCCTGCTAAAAACACGGATTTCGGATACTTTCGTTTCCAACAGCCGCCGCACGACGGCGTTGCCAAATGACCCCGTCCCGCCGGTAACAAGAATTGTTTTGTCTTTAAACATTATCCACCTCGTTTGAGTAGTTCACGGCCCAACAGCAACAAATATTTTGCATTGGTAATTAAATACCGTTTCCACATTCTACGCGGCTCTTGCAGGAACCGGTACAACCATTCAAGCCCGCACCGGCTGACCAACGGCGGCGCAAGACGGCATTTGCCCGCTATTATATCAAATATTCCCCCCACACCCATAGAAACCGGGACGCCCATTTCGTGAAGATGCTTGCTAATAAACTGTTCTTTGAGTGGGCTGCTCATCGCCACAAACAGGATATCGGGCGCAGTTTGACGAATGTCAGCAACAATCTGAGCTTCATCAGGCGGCGTGAAATAGCCGTTACGCCAACCCACAATAGTAATACCCGGATACTGGCCGCGCAAAACTGAAACGACTCTCGCGACCACTTCCTCACTGGCTCCAAGCAGATACAGGCGGTATTTCTTTGCAACCGCGTTCGGCAGAAGTTCGCACATTACCCGTGAAGCGCTTACCGGTTCCGGCAGGGGAATGCCGCACAGGCGCGCTGAATAATACACTACGAAACTGTCAGCCGTTACTATGTCCGCGCTGCCGTATATGTCTCGGATAGCCGGATCATCCTGTGCGCGAGAGATAAGTTCCGCCGAAAGTGAAAAGAACATGCGAGGTGTGCGTTCCCGCACCAGCGCATCTATCCTGTCCAGAGTCTCGGACATGCTCAAAGCATGGAACAGAATATTCATGAACTTAAAAGTTCCGGTCATGACAACCCCTGTTTTACTGAAGAAAGAACAGATGAAAATACCGCGCTGATGTTACGCTCAAACTGTGGCAGGGTATACTCGTCATCGAATATTTTACGGGCGTTGCGGCCCATTTCCGCGCGCAGGCGGGTGTCCGCAAGCAGTATTCCTATTTTATCGGCATACTCATCGGGCTTATTACCGTCAATGACAAAACCATTTACCCTATCACGCACGATATCGCGGATAGCACCCACGCCTGACGAAACGACAGGAATGCCCCATGCAGCCGCTTCAATAAGGACCAGCGGGAACGCCTCATTACGGCTGGGGAACACCAGAATGTCTGTAACGGAACATTCGCGATATTTATCGCTGTCCACAAGTCCACCCAACACGGTGACGCATCCGGACAGTCCCCGACGAAAGATTTCCTCATGAACTTCCGGCAAACTGATCTTAAAAGGATTACCCGCAAGACGAGCTTCAAAAACCATTCCGCGTTGACGAAGGATGGCAAGAGCATCGAGAAAAGTATCGACGCCTTTCTCATTCTGCAAATGCGAAAGAAACAATATGCGCCCCGTACCGGCAGGCGCACGAATGATGCCGGTCGCATGCGGGTCATATTCAATCGTATTCGGCACAATAAACGGCGTATCGGCATACACGGGCACAACATCATCAACTAATCTTCCCGACGAACAAACAACGCTGACACCGAAAAATAACCTGCGCAGAATGCTTGCGAGAATACGCGACCGAGCGGCAATATCCTTAATATTGACACCATGCAAATGAAGAACTACTTTCGGCATAAAACACTTAACGATCAGTAACAAGAGACAATCACGATACAGGTTCAATCCGACCGGAGAAAAAGTAAAATACACCATATCGGGCCTGAAAAATATCATGCGTATTTTTAAATGAAAGAATAACCCTATAGTCCGAAAAAACTTGCCGGCATTCATTGCGCCTATTTCCGCATTCACCCGGGAAACCCGAATCGGAACAATACATGCCTCATAGCCCTCACGAAGCCATGTGCTCCGACTTATAATCCCGTTTAATACCCCAACCCCATGAACCGGAGGCGGCAGCTGCACCAGCAAAAGGATTTTTTTCTTTTTCATTGCATCATATTCCCAATAAAGTTTGACGAGTCTTTATATCTATGCGTTCAAGCGATACTATCAGACCCATGGCAATCCAAAGGAAAATACCTAAAAACGGCCCCTCAAGAACGACCATAAAACAGGATGTGCCAAGGATACAAATAATACAAAGAAGAAGTCCGGTCATATAGGTTTTGATAACTGAATCGTCAAGACGGCGGATAACACACATCGTCCTGACTATAAAGGAACCCAACAACCCACAGAAAACTATCAAACCAATAAAGCCGGTCCGATAAAAAATACTTATAAATGAATTGTGTGGATCCTGAAATCCTCCTTCCGACTCTCGCCACGACCCCCCCCAGCCCATTTTCTTTATCGTTGGTGGTATGAATTTCTTTCCAAATCCCCAGCCGAGCAACGGTTTTTCCACTGCCTCGCTCAGTGTATCCTTCCATACAATCAATCGCCATTTCGTATTGTTTGATGAAACGGAAACTACACGGGATCCGGGGAGTATGCTCAACATTTTCCCCGCAAGTGATTCAAACAAAGAAAATTTGAATATACCGATAAATATCAAAAGTACCAAAAACACAATTGAACCATACAAGCGGATTTTTTCGGTCATCTTATTAAAATACCGGCCAAAATACGAACTAAAATAAAGAAACACTACAACTATAAATATACCCATCCATGCCGCTCTTACAGATGATAAAACCACCGCAGATAACAGAATAAGTGCGCCCCATTGTCGAGTGTTGATGTGCAGTATTGCTTTCTGATTGACAATTGCAATGGCAACAAAAATGAAAGCAAGACTCTCATAATAATAACCAAACTTACCTATCGTGTACCATTGAATATCGAATATCCCTACCAACGACACTACAACAGCCATCAAGAAAAATACTTTAAAATAATGCTCAATTTTATCAAGAGATGTGCATATGTGGGGGACGAGGAAGTAAAACAATGCGTAGTAAAATATAGCTGACTGCCGAACAACAAAACTCTTATCGGGATATACTAAAACTCCTCGTGCCAGATCAAACATCATAATCACAAACAAAATCGCCAGTGTTTTCTCAAAAGGGATGTGAACAATTCTAATCGAACCTTTGAGAAAAAACACCAAAAGAAACGATACGAGCACAAGCACCATAAAGTATTCGGTCACATAGAGGCCAACGCTGATATGGCTAAATGCGCGGGAAAATAGAATCATTCCTGCGGTAAAAATCAAAAAAGCCGCATGCCTAGAAACTACGAGGCATACAAGGGCGAGTACGACAAACAGGACAATGCCTATCATGTATTATTCCCTCACAAAACGGCAACGATACCTGCGATGTTTCCTGCGGCAGTCACAAAATAATCCCACCGCAATCCGATAATTCCCCGAACAACATTCTCAAGAACAACTCCGACGCATGCCCAATAAAACCAGTAAATGTTAAATCTGTAGCGGTGCTTTACAACAACATAATGACGATATACAATCTCCTGCCTTCCGAACGCAAATCGTCTAATACGGGAGACAGTTGCCTGAAGATGAAGGACCGGGGCATCTGCCACCACTGCAAGGCGATACGCTTTGCCAACTGAAAGGCTAAATTCAAAATCCTCCGCAAAACCGTATCCGCCGAACCATTCATCGTAACGATACTTTTCAAATACAATTTTTCGCCAAACGGTGGCGCCGCCAAACATCCATCCAACTATCTTCGTTTCCGCTGCCGGCGCTACGCTGGTATTGAAACCGGACCGCAAGACGGCCCCCCGTTCACGCGTACCGGTCATAAACAATTTCTTTATCGCCACAAACCTTGACGGCGGTTTATCGTTGGTAATATTAAACCCCGCACCTCCCACATCGGCAGGAGCAGTGGCCCAGTATGCCATCATTTTTTCCATCGCTCCGGGGCACATTACTATATCGTCATCGAACATGGCTACCAGGTCTATTTCCGCGCGGACCCGCGCAATACCGATATTGCGCGAGACGGTAAGCCCTTTTTGGGGCGCATGAATATATTCAACCGGCAGAGCCGGGTGCCGTTTTACAACGGCGTCATCGCTTATCTGACTGCCGTCAACTATAATAATCTGGGAAGGCAGAACGGTTTGACGGCTGACACTGTCAAGGAAACGGTCCAGATCCTGTTTCCTGTTCATGGTGGGAATGATGAATGCAGCTCTATGAAACATGGGAATTCCTTTTCAAAAGATTGCCGCCATAACACGAGTGCGTTTACTCAAGCGCTTTTTTAAGTGCCGCAGAAACCGTGCTTTTCTCCGACCAATCGGTATGATTTTTCAACAATCCATTATCGCCGTAAATATCGGCAATGTCGTTTTGACGAATCCACTTCTGCTCTACGATAATATCTATTTCTTTTCCCGACAATGTTATCAACTGCTCGACAATATCCCGCATGAGAATCGAGCGCCCACTGCAAACATTATATATGTTCCCGTTGCGGCCATTGAGAAGAATCTTCCAAAAAGCGGCGACGACATCAACGATATCCAGATAATCCCTTTTCGCGTTGAGATTACCGACATGGATAGAGTCGTGAGCGCGGGCATCCTTGATCTGTTTGACGAATGAGCCGATAGAAAGCGACGGTGAAATATATTTACCAATGATATTAAATGTGCGCGCTATGTTTAACGGGACACCATGATTAATATTGTAGTACCGCGCATAATGCGATTGCAATGCCTTTGAAATGCCGTACGGGGTAACCGGATCAAGACGATCGCATTCCCTGATGGGAAGAGAAGCATTCATGCCATATTCAGCGGCTGACCCTATAAGCAGTATGTTGGTCACAGGAATTTTGCGCAAAAGAACGATATCCATCAGGTGCTTTGAAAGGGTCGCGTTGACGGCGATAATCCGGTCCATGTCGTCGCCTTGAAATATGCCGGCAAGGTTTACGATATATTCCGGCTGTTCCGTTACAAGAATGCGCTCGAGACTATTCCTATCCGATAAATCGGCAACCATCAAACGAACTCCCGGGACAGGAATATCCACTTTGTCAATGCCAACTATTTCGAACTGTGCGTCATACCCGCCTGCCGCGGCATGCGAAAGAAAATGACGGCCGATGAAACCGCTGCTTCCTAATACAACCAGTTTTTTTCTTTTTTGAGCATTCATTGATTACCCGCCTCACAACTTAATTTGTATTCACGAATACGGCAATTTAAAGTGCGTCCGCTCCACCGTATTTATGCATGTGCCCCATATATAGCGCGCCTAAGAAAGTAGCGCACTACTATATCTATTTTATAACCAATCGAAATATCTTTCATCCGCAGAACCTGACCCAGCGAAACAATGCCCCGATAGAGTGAAATCTTTATCATAATGGCATACATGCGCCGAGATGCCTTGGCTATAAAAACGGGGTCAGATGTCTCATATTTCTTGTAAACCCGCAAAACTCTATCAGAAAGCGTATTCGCCGTGCCATAAAAAAGATTACTGATATTGCTGCCGTGTTCTCTGATAAGAACCTGCGGCCGGGCTAACACCAGTACGGAGTCGTTCTGCTCTTGGAGAACCCGTAGCCAATAGTCATAATCTTCACAGCCTGCCATAAGGGGATTTTCATCGAGCAAACCGATTTTGTCAACCAATAATTTCTTAATTATAACAGTTGAATTAACTATCCGGTTACTCCAAAGCTGTTTGCGAAAAGAAATGCGATTATTCGTCACCGTGCGATAAATACGGCGTTTAAGCCGTGTCGCATTGTTGTACCAGTACCCATTGGAACACACCATCATGAGCGAACTATCGCCGGAAAATGCCTTTATTTGATTCTGTAGTTTTTCCTTAAACCATATATCATCCGAATCAAGAAATGCAATATAGTGCCCCCGCGCGGCCTGTATGGCCTGATTGCGGGATGCCGCGATAATGCCATGGTTGCGAAAATTAATCAAGCGGATCCGGGGGTCGTTGAATCCGGAAACGACGGCAATAGTATTGTCATCGGAAAAGTTATTGACCACAATCGCTTCCCATGAAGTATAGGTTTGCGCCCGCACGGAATCAAGGCATTCTTTGAGGAACGCCGCCTGATTGTATGTCGGGATGATTATGGAAACAAGCGGTTCAGTCATGGTTATTTATATAATCCCTTTATTTTCAACTCACTGAGCGAGGCATCGTACAAGTCAGGTGATATCGGCTGCGCGCTGACCCATCGTGCAAACGCATCGAGGCCCCGTTCAATGCCTGTTGCCGGAATAAACCCCAGCGCTTCGCGAACCTTTGATATATCAGCGATATTATGGCGAATATCTCCCACTCTGTATTTACCATTGACCACCAGCTCTGAACGGGATGCATATATTTCTTTTAAGCACTGGGCGATTTTCAGTACCGTTACCGCCGTTCCCGAACCAACATTACATACAAGCGCATCGGGTTTAGGAGAAAGCACCGCATGGACTGTCGCCGATGCCACATCATCTATATACACAAAATCCCGTGATTCAAGTCCGTCTTCAAATATTTCTATCGTTTTGTTGAGCCGCAGACGGTTTGAAAAAATAGACAAGATGCCCGTGTAGGGATTGGAAAGTGATTGCCCCGGGCCATAGACATTTTGGTACCGCAAAGAAACCGGGGTGATTCCCAGAGGCGGGCACAGCGTCATGACCATTGATTCCTGAATCTGCTTGGTTATACCGTAAAAAGATATCGGATGGATTTTAGCTTCTTCGCTGGTGGCAACAAGAGTAACCCCCCCCCCGCACGACGGACATTTTACCTCGTAATCTCCCTTGTCCATATCCTGCGCGCGGCGGCTCAAGGGATATACCGTTCCGTGCGTCCCGCAGGAATACGAACCTTCGCCGTAAATGGCGCGCGACGAAGCAATCACAACCTTACGCACCGTATGCCTGTTATGGCTGAGGATGTCGAGCAATACCGCCGTTCCCATCACATTGACACGGGCGTAGTGTTCAATATCGTACATGGATTGCCCTGTCCCGGTCTCGGCTGCCAAATGAATCACTGCGTCACATTGCGTCAACAAGGTTTCCATAATCGTCCGGTCGGTTACATCACCGCGATAAAAATGCACACGGTCATCATGGTAATCAAACGCAACGGCATTGCTGCCATGAATCTTTTCCGACAAGTTGTCGATGATATCCACCGTTACATCGGGACAAGACAGAAGTTGCCGCGTGACCGCTGACCCGATAAAACCGCTGCCGCCCGTTATAAGTACTTTCATTTCTTGTTCTCCCCAAAGAATTCCGGCGGGATCGGCCCGCGAACACCACGGACTATGTCCCTCAGTGTCAAGTATGCCACATACTGTAATCGTTTTTTTCTCAACAGTAGTGATCCGACAAAATGCAACAGCAATCGCGTAAATATTTTAGCTAAAACAATGCTTTTAACAATCGGTCTGTTGCAGAACTTCCCATAAAAATAAAAGATATTCCTATTGACGAGGTAATATTCGAATAGTGACGGTTGTTTTGTTCCTGTGGTTTTATTGCATTTATGAAAAACAACGGATGCAGGTTCGTATATCATCGAATATCCTGCCCGAGAAGCACGCAAGGTAAAATCAGCGTCGTCATAATACATAAAATAATCCTCATCCATGAGTCCAATCTGGCGTATAACCGAGAGTGGAACCAGCAAACAACAGGTAGACGCAACCCCAATGCGCTGTTTGCGATTCATCTCCTCGCTTTCAAGCGGATAATAATGGTAACCAATGGGACGAGAAGTCCACCAGTCAATATCTGAACCTATCCAATGATCCAGACGGCGTTGATCAAAATAACAGACAATCTTCGGGACTACCAATGCTTGACCGTCAGACAGCGATGCATCGATAAGCCCCGTAAGAAAAGATGGATGCACTTCGGTATCATTATTGAGGAACAATACATAATCAAAATTATTTTTAAGCGCATACTCTATACCCGCATTGTTCCCGCCGGTAACACCGCCGTTGACCGAAAGAAGAATGGGTTCGATTTTCCCTTCATATGATTGAACCAACATGCTTCCCGATGAATCACTTGAACCATTATCAACCATGACAATGCGGCTATTGGGATAATCAATATGCAACAGCGAATCAATGCAAGCGGAAGAATACTCGAGTCCGTTAAAATTAACGATAACGACAGCGACTGACGGTTGAGAGTTCTTACTCGTGGATATCATTAAACTTTGACCTTCTCCCATTGTTGAGTGTCTTTGCTAAATCTCTTTATCACCCGCGCCGGTATTCCAACCGCAACGCAATAATCAGGGATATCATTGGTTACGACAGCATTGGCGCCGATGACGCAATTCTTGCCGATTTTTGCGCCTATAACGCAGGCATTTTCGCCAATCCATGTTCCGTCCCCAATAGAAACCTCGCCTTTAAAAGAAACTCCCTGATGCATGATTGGCGTTTGTATATCGTCATAGTTATGCACATTGTCGGATATGTACACCCTGTTTGCCGTGAGAACATTTTTGCCGATGTGAACCTTGTGAATAGCCACAATATGATTAAAATCACCGATCGCGCATCCTGACTCAATGATAAGCTCCGGTTCATGATCATCGAACTTGCCTGCGAACAACCATGAATATTTTTGGACAACAACATTTCTCCCGATGCTCATAAACTGTGTCCCATTCAATCGCAAAGGATTTATGATGCGGGCCGTGAGTCCCAGAGATTTGAAGCGCCAGCGGTTCAACGCGTGAAAAATTACAACATTTAATAGATAAAGGTAATACTGGATTTTCTTAATCATGGATTGCCCCAGTAATAAATGATGGCACATCGCGGAACCGAGCGGTGTGCTTAGTGAAATATGCATCATCGTTATCCCACCACCGCGAATAAAGCAATGAGTGAATGATGGTATCGGCAAAACGGTATTTTATGATTCTGGCGGGCACGCCGCCCACAATGGCATAGGGAGGAACATCCTTGGTCACCACGGCGCCTGCCGCTATAACCGCGCCCGTACCTATGTTCACTCCGGCAATAATGAGAGCCCGTTCGCCGATCCAAACATCATGCCCTATCGTGGTGCGTTTGAAAGGCATATAATAGTCCGCGTCGCTGAATGTACGGGCGAGAGGCTGAGAAACCGCATAGAACGCGGGATGAGTCGAAACATAGTCCAGCGGATGGCGGCCCAAGCCGATAGAAACATTTGCCGCGATTGAGCAGAATTTCCCCACATCAGCATAAACAACGCTGGTATTGCGCTGAATAAAAGTGTGATTATCGATTGTTGAATTCATAATTGAAACATGCTGAAAAATGACCGCATTCTTGCCCAGATGAGAGGCAGGGTCAATCGTGGCGCCTTTCCAGATGTGACAAGTCGGATTTTTCGCCCGGACTCGGGTTAGCTGCATTGACATCCTGAAATATCTGAGGATGTCATGGAGAACCGTTTTAATGATTTCCATGGGGGCGTTCATTCTGTCCTCCTGATAAGGTCATAGAAAAACTTTTCATTGCGTTCGAGATTATGCCCGTCCAGCGGACCAATATATTGTTCCATCACCTGCCGGGACAAGAAGGCATCAAAGATTGTACTTTGGGCAAAAAAAGCATTTATTTTATCCCTGAGTTCAACCAGGGAGACAGCTGTAACTAGTTCTGAGTCACCATCAAAAGGTGGCAGTATTATTTCGGTATCCTTCTTATAATACACTACCGGTATCCCCATAGCAGATGCTTCAAAAAGGGTCTGGGAATAGATAGAAAGATAAAGATCAGCCTTTTCAAGAACCTGACGGACAGAAGCAGTGTCAAGAATATCGACGCTGATGTCCGGGAAATATTCATGAATGAAATTCACATACTGTGACCGATAACCGTTTGACCTGACTTTAATTATGACTTTTAGTTGCTTTCCAATAAGAATCTGCTCACGCATGACCGTAAGAATATCGTAAAGAAAATCAAACTCATACGCCACATAAGAATTTAAATCAATATTGTTAAATCCGGCTGTCCCGATAACGATTACAGGAATGGCTGCCCGCTGCGCTATCCGGGGAACGGCGGCGTATGCATCCATGCGCGGATCGCCCAAGCAAACAATGTTGTTCATCCCGGCGAAATAATGATCCCTCATTGATAAACCGTATGAATTTATCCATATCGCATCTTTTGCCTCGTCCAAATAGGAGGAGGTCAGCAATCCGTTAATAATCAGGAACACGGGAACACTTCTCTTCCGGCAGTATTCTATCATCAGGCAATTTACAATACCGAGATTAAATGCGGTAAGCATGCCAGTAAGCCGACGATTTTTGAAATACAATTCAATGGAATCAATAACTGCATAATGATAGGCAAGAGTGTTCCGAATTTTGTCAATGAATACACGATATAGCATGTCGCTGATTTTGATACCGTCAATATGCCATGCCGTAGGACGGAGTTCCTCTACAGCTTTCATAAGGACTTCTGCCTGCATCCGATGTTCAGGGGATACTGAATGTATCCGCAAACGCCGTTGCCGGCTGAATACCTTATTTAGATCATATCGACTGGACACAACGGCAAGCTTGTTTGCGTCTTTCAACGCATTGATTAATTTAACGGTAGGAAAATAGTCAACCACAAAAACATGATCGTAGCGATACCCCCCCCCAAAAACGACATCAATAAAAACATAAAGAATATCAATCAAATAAAAAATACATTGTTTTATTCTTGCTTTTAACCCAAGATGTATGCCATACACACGCTCCTGCATCCATCGTTGAATCGGGAAATAATACTCGTCCACAACTTTTCCCAAATTCTCGCGGCAAGTCCATGGTACAGATGAGATGGCAAGGTGAGGCAGTATTTCAGTCACTGCGACATCAGATATTCCCGCAAACAACTTTTCATGTTGAACTGTTTCAAGAGAACGCAGATTAATAAGCAGGCGCGGATAATAGGTCAACTCGTTCCACAACTCAATACGGAGCGCACGACCCATGCTGTATCCGCGGTAACGCAACATATCATTGCCCTGTGCATCCAGATGCCATGATGAAAAAAACTGATAGGTTTCGTAATTGTAACGCTCAATAGTAACGGGGTCAACAATATGGTCAATGTATTCACATATTCCACCGGCAGAGGTTATTTCATTTCGCACGGCAAAATCGAAGGTCAGCACTAAATCCTGTTCCTTGTCATAGGCAAAAGGACAGGACTGCCAAAACTCACGGTTTTGCACCAGGAATATATATCTGAAGCTTCGACGAATTGAAGGTATGGGTTGAATGCTCATGATGTTTGGGCAGCCCATTTTCGCCTGAAAAATTCATAGAACCGGATGAAGTCGCTCCTTTGAACCTTAAATATCCCCGGAACCATAAAC
>CAIRNS010000007.1 GCA_903880015.1 uncultured Elusimicrobia bacterium
ACAACAACAATAACAACAACAATAACAACAACAATAACAACAACAATAACAACAACAATAACAACAACAATAACAACAACAATAACAACAACAACAATAACAACAATAATAACAATAACAATGACAATGGCGAAGCGCAAAGACGGGCGCAGGCCGAAGCGCAAAGACGGGCGCAGGAAGAAGCGCAAAGACGGGCAGAAGAAGCAAGGAAAGAGGCGGAAAGAAAGGCAGAAGCAGCAAGAAAGGCAGCAGCAGATGCAATGGCAAAAGCAGCCGCAGCAGCAAAAGCCGCTGCCGAGGCTCTTAAGCTTGAGACTGCCGCTGCTAAGGCATTGGCTGAAGCAGCTCGTATTAAGGATGCGCAAGAGAAACAAAAGCAGTTGCTCGCTGCAGCGGAGCTTAAAAGAGTAGCAGATCAGAAACTTGCTGAAGCGGAACAACTGAGAAAAGAAGCAGAGGTCGCACTGGCGGCAGCCCAGTCGGAACAATCGAAAGCTGATCCCCAAACTGCCGCCGCTATGAAGGATGACATTCAGTCAGCGGCTGCAAGTTTGGGCAATTCACAAAGTGATATTTGGAACGGTCAGATGTATCGCGGATCAACCCATACCGAGACGACGGTCAATGGTCAGACATTTGATGTCGGGGTTGATCTTTCCGGTGTTACCGATGCTCAAACCAAGAGAGCAATCAGTCTCTATCTGTATATAGTTAATGGTGTTGCTAACGGAAAAATCCAAAAGGGTTGGGCGGAAGAATTTTTGGGTGTTAAGCTCGGGGATCCCAAGGATTTACAAAATAGTTTGGGAGCCATCGGGAATAATCTGGCAGCTCATGCCGGAGATATTAAAACCGCTATGGACGCATATAAAGGGCCCGACAAGTCCGTTTTTGGCGCTATCCTTATCGGGTCGTTTGTAGGGGCAGGAAATATTGCCGGGAGTAGTTTCTCTCTTAAATTTACTGCTGAAGCAGGAAATAGAACCGCCTATCAATCCCAGCTTGCGTATCAGGCAAATCAGACGGCCAACCCTGTCCTGGGAGCAAACCCAACCGTCATTGCGGTACCAACATTTACCTATGATCCTACCAAAGGGACTACGGAGACTGCCCAGCGTGCTACATGGCAGACGGCGGTTGATAAATACAATGCTTTAAAACCACAGCCTCCTGCTTATCCGCATGATGCATATTCGGCCATGAGCTATGCAGCTAATTATAAGACATATCAGGAGAATCTCGCTCTGTTCAGCCAGGGGAAATATCCTCCGACCCCGACAGCAAGCGGCGGCCAATATGTGGGTTCGACATTCGTTCCCAATGTGGTGATTCCCGCTCAGACACCCGCTCAGACAACGACAGCGGGCGGTGGCCAATATGTGGGTTCGACATTTGTTCCCTATGTGGTGACTCCGACTCAGACTCCCGCTCAGACTCCTGCTCAGATTATGAAAGATGCCGGCGTAACCCTGTATTATGTAACCGAAAAAGGGATGGTGTACAATCAGGGTGCGGATGGTAATTATAGGGCAGCTGGATATGCACGCAATGGCGAAGTATATATCGTTGATTCAAACGGCGTTTTCGCTAAAAATGATGCCGCAAACACGGCGATTAATGCAGTAGTGCATGCTGATAGTTATGCGACCGATCCCGCGCATACTGGTTTTATGAGTTACTGGAAGGACTCAGGGGCATCTGTCTTTGATGGCTCCGCCGACCAGACAGCGAAGGCAGCCATTGTTCTCAATAATATTATGAGCGACAGCTCGCTCAGTGGAGTCGAAAAAACATTTATGTCGGCATGGGTAGCGGTAACCTATACTTCTTTGTCCATGATAAATATCAACGCGTGGACGGACAAGGCGCAGACTCTGTTCTCAACGGCCATTGAGGGTTTAAATAAGGCAACACCGGCAGCGTTTAGCCAAGCCATAACAACAGCAGGTTTTGTCAGTGAGAATGATTATTTGGCAGCCGTAGTGCTTGACAGTATGTTGGGACATGCGATTACATCGCCCACCACGCCTTTGAGCAACATTGCGATTAAGATCATTGGTGAAATAGCGAGCAAAACAGGCGTCACTCAGGTGTCGATTCCTTTTAGCTACAGTAATGTCGAAAAAATACAGGCGTACCTCGCGCTTGGATTTAATGTCGATGCCAGTGTCACTTCTTACTCGATGCTGCCGGGGATGTCCTCGCCACAAATGGTGAGCACCCCCATGCTGTTCACCGGTGCCGACTA
Organism: uncultured Elusimicrobia bacterium; assembly: GCA_903880015.1. Taxonomy (GTDB): domain Bacteria; phylum Elusimicrobiota; class Endomicrobiia; order Endomicrobiales; family CAIRNS01; genus CAIRNS01. Next base: position 2,249 of record CAIRNS010000007.1, read on the forward strand.
TCAGACGCTTCAGTTGTTAGCCCAAAGCAAGTTGCTGGACATTATTGCCGGCCCGGGAAGCACCTATCAAAATATGAGCCCGGAAAAGCTTGCCCAGCTAAAACAGGAAGTGTTCAACCGCATCGTCTTCGACCCGGAAACACACTCATGGACAATCCCGGATGCGGCAAAACTTTCAGATCTTTTTGTGGGTCCTATCCCTCTGGGGTTTGATAAGGCCAGCGAACAAAAGATTGACATTGTCATCAATGCTGACGGGACGGTGATGGCCCAGGGGCAGGATTCGTTCTCTCCGAAAGGGACTGACGGTAACCCCGCGATTGATCCGGTCACGGGCAAGCCGATGCAATTCGATCATGTTATCGCGGGCTGGGCGAAAGATTCTACCGGGGCAAAATACGAGGGATACTTCCAATACCTTCAGTTGGACATTTCAAAAGGGTTTTTGAGCATTGATTTAGTCAAAGATGCCGCAGGAAACTTTGTCGGCGCTCAGCATGTGGATTTTATTAATAGTGATCCAAATGCATTCTCTGTCGCGAAGGGGACTTCCGATCCCAACGGCAAGGGTGAGCTTCCCGAAGTCAACACGCGTGGCTTCATGTACGAAAGTGGCAATTCGTTTCTTATTTCGGGCGCCGGTTCAATTATTTCCATGCGGGGCGGCTCTTGGGCGGTTATAGGCAAAGGTGCTCAGGCATGGGGTGGCTCAACCGTGCTTGTGGCCGGTGTCCCCGTGAGAATACAGGGATCATACACGTATGGGACAAGTGGATGGAGTCCTACCGATGGCTCGATAAATTCAAGTTGGAGCGTTGATCGCCCGGCTCTTGAGAAAGCACTGGCTGCCCAAAATATTGTTGTTGACGATTGGGGCGGGACATTCACCGGCAATGTCCCCGGGGCAATTCCACAGGATCTCATGGGAATAGTGATGGGTGTGGTGGGCAATAAACCGCCTGCAACTGCAGCTCTCACAGGAGTTCCCGACTCGGTAAAACAAAGCATTCAACCTGCACTGAATGCATGGACAGGCCATATCACTCTCCATTCGACTGTGGTTATGGATGTAAATGGGGTGAATATCCCGGCCGGAACCTCTCTTGAACTTTGGAACAACGTGGATGCGGGTAAGGTCGGTTTCTATGCCGGAAAAACCGATATAACCTTTACCCCGATTATCCCCGCTGGATGGGAAGCTTCAGGAAAAATTCCGGCCACGTTGACCATTACTTCTGGCCAGAAGATAGGGTTGTCGACTGCTATATACAACTACAACTGGGCCCAGGCTCAACTCGCAGCGGGATATTCTCAACCCGGGCGCGAGGCTGAGAACTTTGAGGCCTTCAAAAACACAAACAACTATATCAGGTTCACTAACACCGCGGACGTTTCCTGGCAGGGGGAGACCTACGCAGCGCACGCGCTTTCCCTTGATGCAACGGCAAACGAGTTCAAGACGGCGGCCGATCTCTCCGGAAAATATGGGTCCGACACGTTCACCCTGCTGGCGGGTGCCAGCGTTATTCTGTTGAACGATCCGAAACTGGGGAATATCCTGCGCGTTACCGACGGGACCGTCACCGTCAACGGCATGCATATCGCTAATGTCAAGGGAGGAGAGCCGTCAGGGGGCTCATCCAACGCGACCTTCCACGGAACAGCCGTGCCAACTAACGGTATAGATGATAAGGATGGATGGACGGTACAAGGGTACTTCGAACATTACAGCGACGAAACGGCAGGCAATATTTTCTCGCAGTCAACGCTGTTCAACAAGGGAAGCGCGCTGAACGCCGGATCGTTCATCAGGGGGGTGGGCACGGTCAAGAGCGGGACCGCCATTATAGGCGATATCGCGGCTGACGGTTCTCTGGTGATAAAATCCGGTTCCGCAACAGAAACGGTCAAGATCAACCAAATCCTTCCTGATGGAAGGACCCTGATAACCGAATATGACTCGACCGGCAAATACAATTCCTATTACGAGGCGGTTGCGGCTCCCGCGGCAATTGACAAGTCCGTGATCAACGCCGGCGCCGACATGACCTCGTTACCGGACACTTGGAACAAGGTTGCCCCCGATCCCGCCGCGCAGCCGGTCGTAGAAAAGAAGCCGGATGACGTGCAGGCTCAGCCTGCGGTGAAAGCATTTGATGGATCCTGGAATGGTTTCTGGAAAGGGGTGGGAGATTTCTTTGTTCCGCCCCCGATAGAGACCTACAAGGACCAGATAACGGTCAACGACGGTACGGGAGCAGCGGTGCAAGCCGATGTTGTGGTGACGGATCATACGTATTTTGGGATTTTCCACTCTACGGATGTGAAGGTTGTCGTCAATGGAACAACAGTGAAATCAGACAGTACGTTCTCCTGGTTTTGGAACTCAAGCAGTCTTAACACGGATCCCGCCGCGCGCGCCGATATCGGCGGCGTCAGCATTGTCAAAGGTTCCGGGGTAACGGCGGACGGCGTTCCGTTCACTTCCACGCAGGTGACCGTGACCAACACCGCCGCCACCGGCGCTGTATCGACGGACGTGTTCACCAAAAAGAACAAAGTTGAGTACTATTGGAACGACGCCAATAACCCGGCCCCGACGCCGCCTGCGACAGTGCTGGAAACCTCCTATCAACATACGACAAACATTCCCGACGTCCAGCAGAAAACCGTACAGGTAGCGACTGGGAACGACGGCGTAACGACCGCTTTCACGGCTAATGCGGTGGGCTATACCGTTACGAACAAGCTCCAGGCCGATGGTTCCTACACAATGCAGTATCAGAACGGCTCATATCTGCTTGACGCCAAGAAACAGGTGGTCGGGGAGCTGGTTTCAGGTTATGGGGAATTTAACGGCGTTGTTCAGAACTATGCGAATCAATTCCTCGGCTCGCCGGTCCTCAAGTCTGACGGGCAGGCTCCCGTTGCTCCTCTTCAAAAAGATACCTATAACATCAGTATGCCGGGGATAACCGGTCTTGGTCTGCCGGGTATGCCGGATATGTCAGATTCGACGGTGAAGCTTCTGCCGAACAATCAGGTTGAGATCAACATTGGCGGCGTCAAGTATACCGGCACCGTCGGCATGGATATCGGCTTGGGAGATCCGAACGGATACGCCTTGAAAATCGTCAAGCAGTCCGATACCCAGTACCAGGTATTTGTCGATAAGATCAGGACGGTTTCATACCAGACGGCGGGCTACAACCGCGTGGTTACTACTCGAACGGATATCATCGTCGACAAAACCCTGGGCATGATCAATATCAGGATCAACGCGGACGGCAGCAGAACCACCTATGCCGCCGTACAAAACCCTGAAACGGGGAAGGTGTACTACGCCGACGTACAGCAACGGGTTGACGGCTATGTCACGAGCAGGAATTTCACGGCTGACATCACGGGAGACATATTCCATCCGGATTCTCTGAAAAATATCGACGGGACATACGTCGAGCGTGGCAATGACGGGGCCGTGATCAAGAAAGATACGCTGTCGGGACAAATGACGGATATCCAGTGGAACGCGGATACCAAAGTTGACAAAATAGTGTCCGCGACGCTCACCGACTATCGGGAAACGCATAACATCGAATCTGGCCAGCCGGTAGCCATGGTGAAAGATCCTATGGACGGTTCCCTGGTGCAGCCGTACGAGGCATATAACGGAGTAGTCACGTATACCTATGATTCGTCGGCCAACATAACGAGCGAATCATACGATGGGACACGGGTTACTTCGGTCAATGCCGGCGGCAGATATGAAAAACAGATTTACGGTGTCTATAAGTTCACGCCGCCGCAGTATTCCATGGACGGCAAGACGTTCTACGACTATAAACAATTCCGCGACAAGTTCGGCGACGTCGATCCCGCTATAACGACGATCACCAAGACGGCCGTCGGGCTCAACGGCGACGGCTTCAGGATCGAGCAAACGTCGATGGTCTATGGGCAGAAGAATGCGGTTACCACCGCGAGCGAGACCATTTTGTACGATGAAAAACAGCCCCCGGTCGAGGTCTCGACGACTTATTCGTCAGGCATAGCCAACGACGGTATCAAACAGCTCATTGTCCTTACCGTGCCGGTCCAGACCACGACCAACACCGAAAAAAATTCTCCGGACTCAGGGAAAAAGACCGTTGTGGCGGACAGTACGCAGACAACGCTGATAGCCCAGAACGGCGAAATAATCAAAGACAAAAAGATCGCGACCCAGGTAACCACCGACCGTCTCGGCAATCAGCTGGAGTTCGCTGCAGGCATTTTTGAACGCAGCGACACTCAGCCGGACGGCGTTACGTTCACCGTCGTCAATATTGAAAAACAGGTCACGACCGGCTATGCCGTCGATAGCCTGGGAAAAATATACCAAAAGGCGCAGACCACCGCGACGGGCATCTCTAAATGGAGCGTCGTTGACCGCGAGGGCAAAGCGATCAACTCTCTCCTCGTTGACTCCTCCGGTGCGGTACGGCTGGCCCTGCCGGGAGAAACAGGCCTGTTCAGCAGCCGGACCTTCATCAAGCAGCAGTCCGTTACCGATGTCAATGTCGATACGGAGACCGGTTCCCGGAGAACCACCACGACCGACACCACCAATACATGGGATCAACTGGCGGTAGACGGTTTGGGAAGAATGATGAATAAGACCAGCGACACGGGCGTGTACACCGTCAGTACGGTCGGGGCTGACGGCAACCGCATTATCGTAAGTTATGGAAGGGATCACAAAACTCAGCATTATTCCTACGCGCCCGGCAGCGAGAAATACGCCAGTCCCGCGACGATCGATTACAAGAATGAATCGTACGATTATATCCATCAGACCGTATCAGTCGTTGTCGGGAAAACGACGAACGGCGATGACGCCTTATTCAGCGTCAAGGACTATAAAGGCGATATCGTTAAGATTGCTCAGCCTGTTTCCGCGGAAACATATGCGACGACGCGGGTGTACAGCCTTGATTCGGTCGGCGCATATACTGAAGATCCTTCCCGTCTTGTGTCCTACGAACAGAGCCACACCGTTGAAACCGGCGTCACCTACGCGCTTGACGGGAGCAGAACCAGCACCACGAAAACCTCGTCCTCGCGGGTTGAATTCCTCCCTGACGGTACGGCAGCGGTCACCTACAACGACGGGACTTCCCGCACCACGGTTGACGGGCTGGGCCATGTCGTTACCAAAGTCATCGTGTCGGACAAGGCCCAGCGGTGGACCCTTGCCGCAGGCCTGGATGTTTCGAACATGTATGACCTTGCCGCCGCCAACAAGGCAGGCAGTATGCTGGGGGCGAACGATACGCTGGCAGTCACTATCACCGGCACCATGAAAAAAGTGATCGATTCGACCGTTACCGGCGAGATCCAGACGAATTTCGCTTATGACGACCTGAACCGGGAAAAACACCACAGCTACGCGGGCCGCGTACTCAACGACACGCTGCAGCAAAACAATTCGGGAACCTTTGCGGGCCTCAACGAGACGGCGTATGATCTCAAACCCACAGGTAAAAAGATCGACGGCATGGATCTGACCGATACCACCTATACGACCACGGAAGCGGTCATTCTCCCCAACGGCACGCGGGGATCTCCGCAAAAGATCGCCTCGTCGACGTATAGTTATGGGAATCTGGTGAACGCCGCGGCGACATCGGTCATGGCAGTCGCAACGTTTGATCTGCCTTCGGTTAACATCAGGGCCATGCTGGTCGGTGAAATGTCTCAGTTCCGCAAGGACTGGTACGATGCGACGACGCAGTGGTATCAGAAAGTAGGCGACTGGTTCAGCAACACGGTGATAAGCGCCGGTGCGGCAATTGGCGTTGGCGCGGCGGTAGGCGCCGGAGTCGGCGCAATTTTCGCCGGTATTGGAGCCATCCCGGGTGCGTTCATCGGCGCGATCGTCGGACTTGCCCTGGTTATCATCGGCAGTCTGTCCGCCGACGAGTGGCGGGGATACCAGCACGGCGGCATGGACATTGTTGACACGGGGAACAAGAACCTTGATAAACTGCTCGAAGGTATCGGTGCCGGCATATTGGGAGGGCTTTCGGTACTGTTCTTTGCAGGGGTTACGCTCGCCGCGCCCGGGACCGCCACCCTGCTTGCGTATGGCAAAGGTGCTCTGGATGTCTTGATGTTCATCCAGTCAGCGTACGGTTTTTCGCATGCGGTCAGTAAGTACGCCCGCGGCGACGGGTCTCTGGGTATGGTGTTGTTTGAAGGGCTCATGCTGGCGGCGAGCATATTCTTCCCTGCCCGTGCATTTTTGAAATCAGCGGAAGCAGTCGCCCGCGAACTGGTCGATGTGACCGTCATGGATATCGTGCGTGGTCAAGTCGGCCGGGAAGCAATGGACACGGCCATCAAGGCTGTCGCCGAGAAGGCCGCTGCCGACGCCGTAAAGCAGGCAGCGACTGCCGCGCTCCGCCGGGAAGTTGAGAAGAAGGTCGGCGGGTATTTGCTGAATTCGATGTTCAAGGGCATAGCCAATCCAATTTTAAGAAGCGCTGTACAGCGGGCGGTGGCGGGTTTCTTTTTGGGAACGGCCCTGATGCTGTTGAATTCCGCGAGCGCCATAGCCGGAACGATCGGGAGCAACTTCACAGCGATAGTTGAAGGCCGATCCGTCGGGTTGTTCGACAATATCAGCTGGGACCGCATTGTGGCCAATGGCGCCCTGGCGTTCGGAGTCGGGTTCGGCATAGGACTCATTAATCCCTATCTCGCCGAAGACTGGATCGTAAAGAACATGCTGGGTACCCTGCGGGGGTACGTGAAGGAATTGATCAGCAGTCCGGCGGGCATCCTCAGACTTGCGGGGAAGTCTATCGAGACCGCGTACAACCTTGCCCTCTTCAACGCATCCCCGTTCGGATATGCGTGGAATGCGTTCATGGCGGGGGTGCAGGGGAAGAGTTACTCGTTCGACCAGTACCTTAAATCAAAAGGCGAAGGGTTCACGTTCGGCCTCTTCTCGGGATTGTTGTTCCCCATGGCTCTGCCGGGTGAATCGATAGCGAATAACCTGAAACTACCGAAGTTCCTCGGCGGTGAGGCGGCCGCGGGCAAAGTGGATTCATTCTTCAGCCGTTGGGCGAATGAAGGGCCCATCAGTCTTCCGGCGGTACTCAAAGACACGGCGATCGGCGGCCAGTTACATATGATCTTTATTGTCGCGCAGTATGCCGCGGCGGCTAAGGTTGGAGAGATCCTTGGCAGCGGTTTGGATACGTTATTCAATACGGGCGCTTACTGGAAGAATACTACCGACGGTACGACTGCGGGGTTATTCTCGTCATTCCTTTCAGAGTTCTCCTTCTTCCTGGTGCCTACCGCAATGGGCAAGTCGTGGGACCTGGTCAGCAAAGAACTGGCGCTTAACAGTAGGGATATTTCCGTGCGCCTGTCAGCAGCCAATGAACTTATCGCTATTGCTGAAGGGGTGCAAGAAGCGCGGTTTGGACGTTCTGAAATATCGGTGGAAACATACGCGAGCGCTCTGGACATAGTCGTTGATGCCGCCATAGGCGCGAACGCTCAGGGCCTGATAGTAAAAGCGATCGAGACAATAAGAAAAGAATCGAATGACGCCGATCAGTCGATCGAGTTTACCCTGGGGGATTTTCTTAAAACCCATCCCGAACTCGGGACGGCGGCAGACGCCGGCGCTCTGAGAGATGTAAGAATTACCGATAATTTTAACAGTATGCTGGGAAACCGGATCGCCCAGAAGCTGATCAGCAGCGGCGAATTCATCGTCAAATTAGGCGAGAATGGTGCGCCCGCTGAGTTCAGGGATCAACAGTTTAAGATCGGCTCTGAGATCGAAATTGGCGGGATGAAGATAACGGTCACTGAAAACATCTTCACCGCTATGGTAGCGGAGACTATCATCAGAAAAGGGCTGGTTTCAGAGACAGGAGTAGCGAATATTGAAAACGTCCGGAAGCAGATATTAGACCTCACCGGGTTATCTGAGCAAATTAAAAAACAAATTAAAGACAGGAATAACAGCAGCACTCGTGAAGATCGGTTGATGCTCAAAACGGTGCAGGAGAACATAGATGCCTTGCAAACGATAGCAGCACGGGTCGAGGTAGCAAAGATAACCGCTGATCTGCTCATGCAGAAAGATCCGACAAAACTCGTTGAAGCGCTTGATCAGCTGGTTGATAGCAGCCATGTAAACAAGGATGCCATTCTTGAAAATGTGGCCCGGGCGGCGGCGAACAATGCTGCAACAGCATTGCTGAAGGAAATTATTGGCAGCGGCGACAGCGGAAAATTAGCGGATGCATTAAAGAGCACTTCGAAAACTCTGCGGACAATGGCTGAAATGGAAGTAGCCGGACTGCTGCGTGAACATATCGTTACGACACAGGGTAACGAGGGAATTCAACGATATAATGACAGGCTGAGAACCGGTGAGGGGACAACCCTGAGGGATCTTGCCGGTTCAGAGCTTCCTGCAGCGTTGGAGTATCTGGGAAAAATAGAAATTACCAAGGGACTCAGAGATACCGTACGAACACTTGAAACAATTATGGGCGATGTAAATAGTGTATTCAAGGAAAACACAGGATTTGATAAAGGCCTCTACGAAGGACAACTAAAAGCTATCAAAGATATCATGCTGGGTAAAAATATTGCCGTATTGATGTCAGTAGCTGGCGGCAAGACCAGTATTGCCGCGGCTGTTGCGTTGGCCCGTTCAATGCGCGGCGAAGCGAACATGGATTTGATTCTTGCCAACAGTACCGAGGCCCGGAAGTATTTTGAAGGATCATTTAATCTCTCTTCTGAAATGATCGATGCTTCAAAAATCGTTACCTTCATGGAAGCGCACGAGGCAAAAGTCTTCCTTATGGATGCGATCGCCAGAGAAGCGATGGACAGCCCGGGGAAAGTAGTGGATCACGTTAACGGCAAAGAGGTGACCGCGATAGAACGCTTCAGAGAAATAATGCAGAACAAGAATGCCATCCGCATATGGGAAGGAGAAGCGTACGGCCATCTGAGTACCCGTGCAGAATCCCAGGCAGCGGAACTTTCTCCAGAACTGAAGCAAATATTAACGGACGCCCAGAATGATGCAACACGGCTTACCTTGGCGGACGAAGTGCATACCTTCATGGAGCGACAGACCTCTTTTATTTTGAGCAGAGGGGAAGCAGTGCCCATCAGCCAAGTTATGGGAACGCAGGATAAGGCAGCCATGGCCGATGCGAGATCTTTTGCCCGAGAAATAGCGTCCGGGAAAGTCACGGTTGACGGTAAAACTACGGAAGGGAAATCGTATCTTGATAATTCAGGACAGACGATCATTGATCCGGCATTAAACGATGTTCTGGCCGTGTGGGCGAAGAAGAACAGCGTGAGCAAGGTGTGGGTTGAGTCAATGGTCAAGGCAGTCCTTGAGTCAAGGACGCCCGGGTATGAGACCTTCAAGATCGAAGACGGAAAGTTAGTGCCGGTTGCGGGCGGAAAAGGAGAACCAAACCGCGTTTTCCAGGACGTGCAATATGCCTATGCTGCTGCGTGCGAAGTGCTTGCCAAGGAGAATCCGGGGATGTCCGAAGCGGCGGTACACGAGAAGGCGCTCGATGTCGTCCAGTTCAGCAGGACTGATTTTGGTACTTCCGGAAGCAGGTTGTTCTACGGTAAGGGACAGTACGTAGGCATGTCAGGCACTCTTGCTCATGTTCAGGATATGGCCCGGGCATACGGCATGGAGATGATATCATACGGCGTGGAAAAGCAATTCCGCTATCAAGAAGGCTCAACCGTTCCCGGAAAAGCAAGTTATGGCGATACAATTCAGCCAGTTCAAGTTATTGTCAGGGATGGGAAAGACATGGCTGATTTTATCGCTAAGAAAATAATTAAGGGTATCCAAGAAGGCGGGCGGAATCAGCTTTTCATATCTCTTGATGCAAAGATGCGCGCCGACGTAATAGAGAAACTAAAAAGTACGGGATATGGGGACAGGGTAGTTGAAATTAACTCTAAGACGTCGGAAGCCGATATCTTATCGACGACAAAAGCAGGCGCGGCGCGTGCCGGTGACGACGCTATGATTATTATCGGTAACGAAAGGTCAGGAATGGGTCTTGATTACGTCGGCAACTTTGATTTACATGTCGATTCCCGTCGTGCGTCCGACTCGTTCCTTACGCAGGCAAATGGCCGTGTCGGCCGCCGGGATGGGGAACAATACACCCGCACCATTTATGCGGACAGGGCAGAGGTCGCGGAACTTGTCGGGGAAGCACGGGCCGACGGATTGCGCGGGTGGCTCAATGACAAACTGGGAAATACATTGAATATTCAAAACAGCGATATACGGGATTTCAGCGTTGCGAGCAAATATCTCGGACTGAGGCAAGCTAGCTCGTCCCTTGAGTTCGGGCTGACGGATGCGATCAGGGATAAGTTCCTCATCCAGGAGTTCAGTAACCTTCTGACGGCCGCCGGTGGCCGCAATACGGAGGCGGGAAAGAAGATATATTCTGTTTTAGATGAAATCCTGTTCAACAAACACGTCGAATCGGTTGCTAAAACAGAGCGCGGCGAGGTTATTGACGGCAAGAGAGAACTTGAGTTAGGGTTGGACCGCATGAAAGGAGAAGCCTCCAGCGCCTATCAGACGCTCCTTGCTTCGTTAAAGGAAGGCGGAGCTGACCGCTCCCTCATCGAAAAAGTTGAAAGTAAGCTGAAAGAGTGGGAAACGGTGACGCCTTCAGAGGCTACGACTGCAAATACGATTATCACCAAAGTAACCGATCTGCAGGCTGCCGTTGACGTTATGTTCAGCTATGTCAAGGATATTATGCCCGGCTTTGGCGAAAGAGGAAGCATGAAGAATGTTCCTCAGACGGTTGAGTTGGCGGCAAAAGCACTGGAAACACGAGGTGTTGATACCGGCGTCGCCGCTCAGATGAAAGCCATGCTCGAGAAAAATAACGCCTATTCTGTAGACGGCAGATTAACTTATGATGGCCAGAAAGTCTACAGCATCGCCGTGCAGATACTCAATCCCCGGGCTAATAACCAGAATATGTCCGCGGCCGAGCAGAATGCTTTCTACGCGAATATAGGCAATTACTTCGGTGTGGCACAGTCGGCAAATCTAGGGAACGGAACCGTGCTTAATCAGATCGTGCAGGGGATGCCGCAAATAACGGCCTCTCAGCAAAACACCTATAATGCTGCCGTGGCCATAGCTCAGTATATGGTGGCGGGGGGGTACGATCTTCAAGACGCTGTTGCCATCGGGCAGGCAACTGTTCTGGTTCAGGCGTCAAACGCCAGCATAGATCAGGAAACGCTGAAAGATATCCTCATGACACAACATCCTGCAGGCCTGGAGCAAGCCGTGGCGCAGCAATATCACACCGCGACGCCGACCGCCTCCACCATTGCGTTGGCACGCTTCCTGTCAGAAAACAAGGACGCGCTCCCGTCTGAAGTCCAGGATAATCTGACTACGGTGGTCAAGGCCTACGACACGCTGAAAGCGAGATATCTGCGGGCACAATATCGCGCGCCGAATTTCTTTGTAAACAAGATCCTTCTTTCCTTGGATATGAAGAGCGCAGTCAAGACGCTTCAAAATGTCGCAAAGCTTGACCTTGCGTCTCTGCTGCGGCTCGCGGATACCATGTCGGCCACTGTACCCAACAATGTAACAGTGCCATTCGACAGTGTCGTCAATCCTATTATGTCTATTAAAAACATAGCCCCGACCCTCTACCTGTCAGGGAACGAGGTCATTGCAGGGAGCATGTTCATTTTAAAGGCAGCGGATGGCAGCCCGCAGAAAGCATTTATCATTGGCGCTGATAACGGGATACTGTCAGTCGATATGAATGGTCATCTTGTGGCAGTCAACAACAAGAGTGAATTGTCGGCGCTCTTTGATACCGCGCTGCGAGAAGGATATCAGATCGACGTGTATCAGTCACCGGCCGGAGCAACGGGCGCGGGTGTCATGCAGCAGAGGATCGATGCAGTCATAAATAGTATCGCTCAAGCGGTTGGAGTCGACATCACGCAGACCGGAACTGCGGCGGTGCCTGTCATGTCGGTGGTTGATGCACTGAACGATGCCGCCAGTCGTCAGATCGCGGTTGCCCTGTCTGCGCTCCTTCTTGCGGATATGTCGATATCCGATGTCAATGAATTGCAGAAACTCGGCGCCGATCCGGTGATCGCCGGCGTCTTTGAAAAGTTGACCCTGCGGCAAGCGGCTGGTTTTAACAGTCAGACCCCCGCAGAGAGACTGGGAGTTGTCAAAAAAGCTCTTCGTTCGGGCGCTTGGTCAACAATTACCGGTGCTCTGCAATCAATGGGAGTGATAAAACTGCCGGTGCTGGATCCGGGTGTCCTCCTTCAAGAACTGGCAAAATCCGGAGTTCCTGCTCCGGTCGCGATAAGCGTTGCAAGTTCTGTCTTGGCCGATCGTTTGGAAAATAGAGAACAAACAGCTCAAACGGACAATTCCCTGCAAGGTACGCTGAACTGGCTTGAAGATTCTTTTGTACAAGAAAAAGATAATGCTGTCGCGATTAAGGGTTTAAGGGATCTCCAGTCAATCGGTGCATTAACGAACCAAGGTCTCATAAAGATTTTGTCCATAGTACAGGATGAAAAAGTGAAATCGGAAGACCATCAGACTGCCGTGAATATTCTCAAAGCGACTGCACAATCCGCGAGTGCGGTTACAGAAATAAGGACGCAGGCAATTGAAGGTTTAGCGTCTCTTGCCGGGACGGTAAGAACGGGGACCGGAAAAAAATATGTAGATATTGACACGTCGAAAGCCGAACTTACCCCGACTGAACAGGAAACATATGCAGTCGTCAAGAGCGCTGCCGCTGCTCTGGGGGTGATTGCAAAGGATATCGTTTCCCCGGCTGTTGTGAAGCCCGCTGTTTCGAAGCAGCGGACTGTCATAGCTCTGGCGCTTGGTGTGGCGGCAATTGCCGCGACTTTGACCGGGGTTCTGCCGGAGTTAGCGGTAACGATGCCGATACTGGGAACGACGGTGTCGATCGGCACGATGTTGCCGATGGCGGCGGCAACAGTCGCATCAATGATTGGATCAGGCAAAGGATTGAAAGCCAGTATGCCGGGCTTGCCGTCACTGAAAGGTATGAAATCGGGCGATCAGAAAGGATCGTTGAAAGAAATGTTGCCAATAGTGCTTCCTTTGTTGATCGGTGGAGCTCTCAGTCTGATGCCCGGACTTTCCTTGATGCAGGGCATGACTATGGCGACGGGAGGGATTGCCGGACTGATGTCCGGTAAGACTCTGCTGCAGCGCTCAGCTTCTGAAGATATTGGCATGACAATGGAGCTGATGTCAAAAATAATTCAGACAAATCCCGAACTTGCCGCACAGATAACCCCGGAACGGCTGAAGGCATTGTCGGATTACGTTATTAAAAATCCATCAAATACCCGGGCGGCGGCAACACTGGCGTCTCTCTTGAAAATAACGGGAAAAACCGACGAAGCCAATGCGCGCATAGCAAAATCACTGTCGAACGGCGCCGCGCAGCCACAGGCCCAGCCTGCCAAAGAAACAGGTTCTTCGGCGGACCTTCCGCAACTGCTTCAAAAGTATACGATCGGCGACATGAAATCGATCGCTGAGAAGCTCGGCACTCTCTGGGATGGCTTGAGTTCCGACGAGAAAGTAAACCTCGTCAGCGCGGTGCTTTCCTCGATTGGTTTGCCGGTGAACGGGAAACAGATCGCTACGGCATTAAAGAATTATGAGGCTATCCAGTCGCAGGTCAGTCCGGAATATGCCGCAAGCGCGTCGATCAGGGAACTGGCAGATCCGAACGCCGGTAAGAGCGCTGCTCAGAGCGTAATCATTCAACGGATCATTGTCGAAAAGGAAGTGCAACCGCTGTTGGCGGCAGCAGAAAAAGTCTTAAAGGAAAAAATTGCGGCTATGCCGCAGCCGGCGGACGGTGATGTGCAGGCGATGATGAACCGGGTTATGACAATGCAGCAGAGCACACGCCAGCAAACACTGACGAACCTTGAAGGACAAGCGCTTTCGATCGCTCAGAAAGTCGTTGGAGAAGATGCCCCGGTGACCGCCACAGCGTTGAAATTGGTTCTTCAGTCTATCCATCCGAAATGGAACAATGCCGCCGTGGAAAAGCGGATGCAAACGATCGATATCCAGCAATGGAATGCTGAACAGATTCCTCCCGTTGTTGTTGCGCCGGCGAATCCCGCGGCGATCGAACCGGTCAGCGGGAATGTTCAGCCTGTCCAGGCTGCTGCCCCGCTTCGCGCAGCGGTGCAGGTTAACCCTGCGGAGTTGGCGCAGCGGGTTTATGACGATCTCCAGGGCCGGGGATTGGTGCTGCCGTCGACCGTCGCTCAGTGCGCGGTTGACGCGCTCGTGGGCGCGTTCAGCGTCGGCATCGGCCGTAACGTTCCAGTTGAAAAAATAGCCGATCGGATATCCGTCATGTTCGGATTTGAAAACTCTGTGCGGCCGTCGGTCCGCCCTACCCTGTACGGCCAGAAGCTGGCTGCGGGAGACGCGAACGCAACGGTCTCAATGAGTCTTGATGAGATCAGCGCCCTGGCGGGTAATATGCCGGTCATGAAGCTTAAAGACGGCGTGGAGATAACTTCTCTTAAGCTGTCGCGCAAATCGGGTCTTATTGCGTATCTTGAACGGCCCGGCCAGGTAGGACATGTGGTCGCGGTGGTTGGCATCGAAGCGAATAGGATCTCGTATATTGATCGCCGTGACGGTAATCTTACGGTCATCGAGGCGACGCCGGAGGATTTCGTTAACAAGCTGGGTTTCACGGGAGTATTGCTGGTCAGTGACCGCGTTCAGCGCGCCAATAAGGCTGTACTGGCCGCTTCGCCAGCCCTCGTCGCGGCCACGGCTGCGGTCCCGAAGGATGTCGCGATACCGGTGAAGACGTATATGGACATCGCCGCGGCGCAGGTCGGCCGGGAAACGCTCACGGGTAAGGTCATCCAGGATGTTCTGACCAATTCCGTCATGGGTGTTATGAATGACACCGTAAACATGGAGGGTCTGCGGCTGACCGTGGCAGTTACCTCTAATTTCGAGACACTGATGCACCGTTTCAAGGATCCTACGACCGCTGCGCAGGTCTTTGATGAGTACAAATCCCTGATGGCGCAGGCGACTTCGAAACTGTCCGGACGGGATTTGGTATTCCAGGTGACCGTGCTCACGGTTCAACGCGATCTGCTGCTGGTTGCACTCTCCGGAAAACGGGATCAAATCGCAGAAGTTATGAATAGCACGGAGGTCTCGCCTCAACAGTTATTACTCCTTTCAAAAATACTCAGCGCAGCCAAGCTTACCGTTGCCCAGCAGTGCATGACTTCCGTGCAGAAGTCAGTAGCAACGCCAGAAAATTTCATTGATATCGATGCGCTACGCAAGGACGTGGAAACAGTTCAGCCGGGATTTTGGAAGAATCTCTTGGAAAATCCCGGTGCCATGACTGGGCAGATACAGTCAATTCTCAAGGACAACCGTCTCGACACGGGCAGTATCCGCGTACGTGGTAAGCTGCTCGATCCTCTGGCGGCTCGTGGCATCATCAGCGCCGCGTAAGTGACGAACATTTTGAACCTGCAAACAGTCCCCCTTTATATGGAGGAGGCCTGTTTGTTTATATCTTTGCAAATGACACATCGTAGAATTTAATAGGGACAGCGACTATTAAATTCCCCCTAATCCTCACTTAAGGATTTCATCATACTGGCATTAGCCGGTATCCGGCAGTTCTGACGAAAAACTGGATAGACCCATTCCTGTCTACCGCGGTACCCCTAAAAAGGGAGAGTTGATCGAGGAATTGGTGTTGAAAAGTGGAAGACAGGATATTACTATATGCAATTATACTTGCATATAGTAATTTTTTTTGTTATAATGCCGCTATGATAAAAAGGAAATTTTGGCATGCGCGCATAGAGGCTTTATTAGAAGAACGTTCGATATTGTGGCTCTCTGGAGTCCGCCGGTCCGGCAAAACGGTATTGACCGCAAGTATGCCACACATACGGTATTTTGACTGTGAACTTCCCCGAACACGGGCGTTGATGGTTGATCCTGAGAAGTTCCTGACCGAACACAATGGACAGCGCATCGTTCTTGATGAGATACACCGGCTCGAAAATCCATCAGAACTACTGAAAATAGCTGCAGATCACTTTCCTAAGACAAAGATAATAGCTACCGGTTCATCGTCGTTGTCTGCATCTGCTAAATTCAGGGACACTCTGGCAGGTAGGAAGTCAGATCTCTGGTTGACTCCGCTGTGTATGGCCGATCTCATAGATTTTCACCGTAAGGATCTTAAACATAGAATTCTTTTCGGTGGACTACCTCCATTCTATTTGAGCAAAAAATTGCCTGAAAGATATTTCCAGGAGTGGGTGGATGCTTATTGGGCCAGAGATATTCAGGAACTGTTTCGCATAGAACGGCGTTTTTCATTTGGCAAATTCTTTGAAATGCTTATGGTTCAGAGTGGCGGGATATTTGAGGCCAGCAGATTCGCAGCTCCATGCGGGGTAAGCCATACGACTATCGGAAACTATCTGCGAATTCTTGAGGAAACATATGTTGTTCATGTGCTGAGGCCTTTCAGCACATACAAGAATTCCGAGATTGTTGCTGCTCCTAAAGTATATGCATTTGATACCGGGTTTGCCTGCTACTACCGAGGTGTTCATACTTTAGGGGGGAAGGAAATGGGCCAAGGTTGGGAACATTATGTTCTTAATGAGCTTCATGCCCGTTTGCAGACGCGCGGTATCCGCTATTGGAGGGATAAGCAGGGACATGAGATCGACTTCATAATTGAGAAAAGAGGTCAGCCACCGATTGCAATTGAATGTAAATGGAACACCGAAAATATTGACTATGGAAGTATTAAGGCGTTCAGGCGACAATACCCTCAATCCAAGGTGATCATCGCGGGTGGAGATATTGAGAAAACAAATAAGCGGAATATAGAGAGCATGTCAATATATTTGACGGGGATTGAGGGAATGTTCAGGTGTTTGTAGTGTAAAGTTGCAAGCATATTTGACCCTTTATTTGCAACGAAAAATGACCCCATAGAGAACAATTATCTTATTGAAATATCAAGAAAATATGACACCCACAGTGGGGTCAATATCCATACAATTAGGGGGTCAAAAATAGCTGCAACTTTATACATGGTCCTGCGGCGTGAAAAACTGGTAATAAATCACAAGCGTACGGAACGCATCTATCTTGAAACAGAGTATTCTCAAAGAACAGATTCAAATGGATCAAAAACTCGTCACACAAAAAGCACTGACGGCCTAACTTATAAATGGCCTATATAATGGGGTAAGGTCACGCCCCCTATTCCTCTGTTTAAAATGTGTGGTGCACAAGTAATTTCAAATGAAAATCAATACCTTCTTGTCTCACTCCGTTCCCAATGCCTTATCACGACGTTTTGTGGTGCCGGTTCTTTTCATCGCCGGGCTTACGGCTCTTTATTCGGTTACTACTTATCTCTGGCTAGCGGAGAATGCTGTCCCACCGCACGACGATTTGGCCTACCATCTTTCTACTGCTTTGACGATCGCACAACAGTCGCACGGATCGATCGTTGACGTTATTTTAAATGCCCTGCGCTATCATTCTCCTCGCTATACGGCATCCCTTTATCCACCTCTCTACTATATGGCTATGGCATTAAGCGGAATGGCAGGAGGATACTCTCAGATCAGTTTCATACTTGCCAATCTCTTGTTTATTCCAGTCTTGTTGGTGTCGCTATGGTTGATTGGCGCGAAGACAGGTAATTCCTATACGGGACTCGTTGCCGGCGCGTTGTGCATGTTCTATCCATTCATATTTGATTCGGCGCGTCTGCCTCTGATCGATTTCCCATTGGCTGGGATGCTTATGTTGAACTTATGCTTGCTTTTGTACAGCGAAGGATTTTCCCATCGTCGGACAACCCTTTTATACGGCATTTCCTGGGGGCTGGGTATGCTTTTGAAACAAGTCTTTGTGTTGTTCGCTATCCCGTCATTGCTGATCACATTCTATTCCCTATTATACGTAGATCCCAAAAGCCGGCGTATGCGATTCAAGAATGTTTTTGTTGCGGCATTGCTTGCAGCTGGTTTAGTAGCCCTGTGGTATCTGCCGCGGATACATTTCATAAGGATATATTGTCAGGCCACCGCCGCATCAGGCGGCGCGCCAATCGCATCATGGAGCAGTATTCAATTTTACGGGGCCGGGCTTGCTCAACAGATCAGGCCGTTCTTTGTAGTGGTATTCGCTCTTGCGGCAGCCGGGTGGCTGGCTGTACAAGGCGATAAAAAGATGAAAACATTCCTTTTTTTATCACTGGTCGGGATATATCTGATCTTTTCCGCGATTGGGGTTAAACATGTCAAAACTACCATTCCTTACCTGCCCATAGTAGCGCTTATCTCTGCGTACGGAATTATGAGTATTCCTAAGCGTTTTGTGCGCAGTGTCGTTGTAATGGTGGTTCTGGGGTTTGGGGTTATGCAATGGTATGACTTAAGCTTCGGGTTCCATCGGGTTGCGCCCCGGCTGGTATCTGAACAGCGGTTTATTACTGTGCCTATGCAGAGCCGTTTGTATCCTGTGTGGGGCTTTTCCTATCGGCCGATCATCGGTGATTTTAAAATGGATACTATGCGTCGACGCATGGAGCAAGTGGCGCATCACTTACCGGTACAAGTGACGTTTCCAAAGCACGCCTGGTCGGGGTTGAACGGGATTGTCTGTAATGAGCCGCTGTGGAGCTATTATTTTATCCGCAACCATGCAGATATAGTATGTCAGGATACCAACCCATTTATAGCAGGAACCGGTGATCATCCGGAATTCTTGCTGATCAGTGACCCGGTGTCTATTGGTCTCCCGGTCAAATATCGCCTGCTTGACACGTTTGTGATGCCTGATAACAGCATGATCTATCTTTACCAGCAAAACTGCTGACCCAATGTGCATCTAGTTTCATAAGGATTTCACAAGGATTTTTAAAAGAATGATATATTGCTGACCTTACCCCGTTATATAGGCCAGTTATAAGTTAGGCCATCAGTGCTTTTTGTGTGACTTGTTTTTATCATAAGATACCGAACTGTAGCGAAAAGAACTTGCTTAGGAGGCATTATAATATGAAAGTCATCGCGTTAAACGGCAGCCCGAGGAAAGAATGGAATACAGCACTACTGCTCAAAAAAGCTCTTGAGGGCGCTGCGTCAAAAGGAGCTGAGACCGAGCTTATAAATTTATATGACCTGAACTACAAAGGGTGTATCAGCTGTTTTTCCTGCAAGGAAAAAGGCGGCAAGAGCTACGGCAGGTGCGCGGTGAAAGACGATTTGAAACCTGTTTTTATGAAAATCGAGCTGGCGGACGCCGTACTATTCGGCTCGCCGATATATCTGGGAAGTATTACCGGCGAGACACAGTCATTCCTTGAGCGGCTGGTATTTCCTTACCTTACCTACACCGACCCGCCCGCGACCCTTTTCCCGAAAAAGATCGGCACGGCATTTATTTATACGATGGGAATTCCGGAAAACATGATGAAAGAAGTAGGATACGAACAGCATTTCGCCAACACGGAACGGTTTCTCACGAGGATATTCGGTTCAAGCGAGACGCTGTTGAGCTTCGACACCTACCAGTTCGAAGATTATTCACAATATGTTGCCACAAGGTTTAACCCCAAAGAAAAACTGAAACGGCGGCAGGAGATATTCCCCAAAGACTGCCAAAAAGCCTTCGAGCTCGGCATGCGGCTTTGTATTTAACGATAAGAACGATTCCGGTGGTGATTGTTATGAACGAATTAGTTGAAACTTATTGAAAGTTACTAATGTCTAAATGTATGAAGAGCAATGCAAGGATAGTAAGGAGGGAAGCATGAAAAAACTAATAGTATTTTCTATGGTAGCTCTAATGTTGTCTTGTGATGTTGCGTATGCGCGGGGGCGTCATGGATATTATTATTTCGGCGGGCATTGGAGGTTGGGGAATGCTATAGTAGCAGGGCTTGTAGTGGGAACCGTAATTGCAACATTACCCCCACGACATGAAGTTGTTTATGTCAGTGGCAATCCTTGCTATTTTGACGGTACCTATTACTTTCAAAGAAATCCTTCGGGGTATGTTGTCGTTGAACCGGCGGGAGTGCAACCAGTGCAACATGCTGAAGTCGTAGTGCCAACCCAAAGTTTTCCTCCATCAGCGGAGAATAACAGAAGTGTCACGATAAAAATACAGAATACGAACGGGAGTATTAAGGAAATTATGTTAGTCAAAAAAGGAAGTGGCTATGTCGGTCCGGAAGGCGAATATTATGATTCTATGCCGACTGCAAAGCAATTGAACGCCATGTACGGCCAATAAAAAACCTAACCCAAGGATGGCGGCAGGCATTAAAGTATTTTTATTCTGAGCAAAGAATCTACACAATCATCGAATCATGAGTATCCTTCTTTCGTTGCTTATTGCTATAATAATTTTACAGTATGCATATATCAAAAGATCCTCTTCATGGCGTTACGCTGGAAATGATTTTGATGCGGTTGGTTGAGCAATACGGGTGGCCAGACCTCGGCGCCGACTTGCGGATGCGGTGTTTTACCCACAACCCCAGCATAAAATCCTGCCTTGCCTTCCTAAGAAAAACCCCCTGGGCAAGAAAAAAAGTAGAAGACCTATACATCGGCATGATCCGCCTAACAACCCCCACCAAATAATAATTTTCCGAGAATCTTAATAACGGCAAATCCCCCTATGTCCCCCTGTGCAAAGAGGGAGAACCACAGCCCCATCTTAATATCTCATTTCCATCTTTGTGATCTCTCTCCCTCCTGAGAAAAAGGAGGGCAGGGGAGGATTTGCCGTATTCTGTTCTATTGTAGGGGCGGGCCTCGCGTCCGCCCGATTTCCGTTTTCCTTTTCTCCCGCCTAAGATCTTCCATACAATCCACAAGCCCTTGACATACTAATTCAAATATCGTAATATATGAATAATAAGATAATAAATTAATCACGGAGAGAGGTTCTATGCGCACGAAAAAATTGTTGTTTACAGCAGTGATGCTGCTGATGGTGCCGGTTGTCGGTAGCGCGGGTGTTGGCCCCGCTCCTGCCGCCCGCGGTTTGAAAGATATTGTAGCGCGAGCAATCGAGCACAACAACGAATTGCAGGCCGCCGGCGCGCGCGCCAATCAGGCGGAACAATCAGTAGTACTGGCGCATCGGCAAAAATACCCCGCACTTAACCTTGAAGCTTCTTTCATCCGTTCGGATGATCCCGTGTTCGCATTCGGTTCGCTGCTGCGTCAGCAGCGGTTTACCGCGCCGAACTTTGCACTGGATACGCTTAACCGTCCGGGGCCGCTAGATAATTTCTCAGCTGCGGTGACGCTGGGTGTGCCGCTGTACGCGGGGGGGAGATTGACCGCTGCAACCGCCATTGCACAGACCATGTCCGCCTACGCGCAAGCGGGGTTGTCAGCAGCCCGTGAAAATCTTTTGTACCAAGTGAGCGTGAAATATCTTGATGCTCTCTACAATAAGTCATTGCAGTCCTACGCCGTTGACGCGGAATCAGTGGCAACGCAAGAAATAGAATCAGCGAAAAAACTGACTGCCCGCGGCATGCTCCCCGGAGCTGAGTATTACGGCGCACTGGCCGTTGCCCGGTCGCTGACGGGACGGCGTATCGCCGCAGAGAGCGGCATGCGTACGGCGGTGGACCGTCTGAATATTTATGCTCATGCCAACGATGCTCCCTTCACGGTTAACGGTCTATTTCCTGAAACAGAAGGTGCACCGGAGACGATTGATAATTTGTTGGCAACTGCCGGAGAACAACGGCGCGATATTGCGATGGCTGCCTTGCACGGGCGGGCGCAAACCGCGGCTTTAGCGGTTGAAAAAAACAGCGTGCTTCCGGCAATAAGCGCGTTCGGTGCGACGCAAGGCGATTCAAGCGATGTGATGCAATCACCCATTAAATACACCGTCGGCGTAAAAATGTCCATGCCGCTATTCGATCCTGCCTACGGCGCTCGCGTGAGGGCTGCCCGGGAACGCTGTGCGGAAAGCGTATCACAGGAAGCGTCGCTCAAAGACAGTGCCGCTTTTGCCGTGACGGAAGCGTACAATAATTATGAGGCGTCCCGCGCGTTGCTGACGGTAGCTAAAGATGCCCGCGAACAGGCGGGGACATCGGTGCGTATGCTGCGGTCGCTGTACCGCGAGGGGCGGATAAGCGTCCTTGACGCTGTTCGCGGTGAAGAAGGTTTATTTTTAGCCAACGCCGCGGTCGCTGAAGCGGCGTACCGAATGCAGATTTCGCACGCGGCTATACTCGCTTCGGCAGGAAAATTCAATGAGACCGCGGTGGCGGATGTATGCGCTTTCGTCGGTGAGGAGCTACGATGAATACGCCACAACACAAGCTGGGTCTTGCGGGAAGTATCGCCGCCAGTTTCATAAAAACACGCCTGACGCCCCTGCTCGTGCTGGCGGCGCTGTTGCTCGGCGTGATGGCGGTCGTCAAACTGCCGCGGGAAGAAGAACCCCAGATTTCGGTGCCGATGTTCGATATATTCGTTCCTTTCCCGGGCGCCAGCGCCACGGAAGTGGAAGACCGTTTGATTAATGTCGGCGAGCGGCGCTTGTGGGAAATTCCGGGGGTTGAATACATTTATTCAACCGCGGAAGCCAACGGCGCGTTGTTTATCGTGCGCTTTAAAGTAGGCACGAATCCCGAAGAGGCCATGACGCGCGTATTTACCAAGGTCAGTTCGAATCAGGACATGCTGCCGTCAGGCGCCGGCGCGCCACTGGTGAAAGCGCGGTCCATAGACGATGTGCCGGTACTGGCGTTAACATTTTGGAACGACCGCAATGACGCGCGGTCTCTGCGGCGCTCCGTTGCGGCGGTTCAGCGGGAAATAACCGCCATCACCAATGTTTCGGAAACGCAGATTATCGGCGGACACAAGCGTCAATTCCTCGTACGGCTGCAGCCGCATCTGATAGCCGCCAATCGGCTCAGCGTCACACAGATTGCGGGTATTATTCAGGCGACTAATATTCGTTTGCCGGCGGGGCATTACGCTGCCGGCGACGGCGTCATTGCCGTTGAGACGGATTCGTTCATCACCAGTGTCGACGATTTACGGGCGACGGTAGTCGGCGTTTCAAACGGCCGTCCGGTACAGCTCCGGGATGTGGCGGAAGTTATAGACGGTGTCGATGAAAAGGAACAGGAAGTGTTCACCATGGACGCCGCCAACGGGTCCATCGCGGCAGTGTCGCCTCGGACAGCCGTGACCTTGACGATTGCCAAAAGAAAAGGGGCGAACGCTACCCTGGTGTCCGATGAAGTGTTGCGGCGGGTACAGCTGATGGCGAAGCTCGATACCCTGGGCGGCGTCCATTATCGCGTGACACGCAATTACGGTGAAACCGCCAAAGAAAAATCAAACGAGCTGTTGTACCATATGTTATTGGCAACCGTTTCAGTGACGGTGTTAATCGGGCTGCTGCTTGGTATCCGGGAAGCGCTGGTGGTTCTGGTAGCAATACCGGTCACGCTTGCCCTGACCCTGCTGGTCTATTATTTGTTGGGATACACCCTCAATCGCATCACCCTGTTCGCGCTGATATTTTCTATCGGTATTCTTGTCGACGACGCCATCGTTGTCGTTGAAAATATTCATCGCCATTATATGCTGGACCCCGAACGGTCTATTGCTAAATCGTCAATAAAAGCAGTTGACGAGGTGGGCAATCCAACGATTCTCGCTACGCTGACCGTCATCGCGGCGATACTGCCGATGGCGTTTGTCGGCGGGCTTATGGGCCCGTACATGATGCCGATACCGGTCGGCGCCTCCTTTGCGATGGTGTTCTCGCTGGCGATTGCGTTTATGGTTAGTCCGTGGTTGTTTTCGCTCATCCTTGAACGATGGAAACCGGCGGTGCAGCACGGCAGTGAGCGCAAGATTTCGTGGTGGGAACGGACATACCGGCGCGCCATGCATACGCTGATAAAAAATGCCCGTTTGCGCCGGTGGTATTTGATCGGGCTGGCGGGATTGGTCGTCGCATCCCTGTCGCTGGTGGCGTTTAAAGCGGTGCGTATGAAAATGCTGCCGTTTGATAACAAAAGCGAGTTTCAGGTCATCGTCAATATGCCGGAAGGATCTTCGCTCGCGCTGACGCGCCAGGCGACGCTGGCGATGAGCGACTATCTCAAGACCTTGCCTGAGGTTAAGAATATTCAATGTTACATCGGCACTTCTTCGCCGTATAATTTCAACGGACTGGTACGGCATTATTTTCTGCGCAACCGGACGGATCAGGCGGATATCCAGGTCAATCTTGTCCACGCTTCCGAACGCAAGCGTCAAAGCCACGATATCGCCCGGGCGGTGCGCGCGCCGGTGACCGCCATAGCCGAGGCCTACAACGCCCGCGTGCATGTTTCCGAAGTCCCTCCCGGCCCGCCGGTGTTGTCGACGCTGGTTATCGAAATTTACGATAAAGACACGAGGACGCTCAACGCATTAGCAGGTGACATCACAAAAATACTCAAAGAGACCGACGATATAGTGGATGTAGACAGCTATGTCCCGCGCGCCCAGCCCCAGTCGGTGCTCAAAGTGGACCGTCAGAAGGCCGCGCTTAACGGCATCATGTCGTCGGATATAGCCGCGACTATCGCGGTTGCCTTGCATGGAACGGATGTTGATCTCGCACACATGGAAAACGAGCCGGAATCAGTCGAGATCAATCTTCGTTTACCGCCGGAACAGCGCGACATGGCGGCGCTCAAGGCCATAGAGATGTTTTCCCGTTCGGGGACGCCGGTGCCCGTGGGCGCGGTAACCCGTGAATTGCCGGGTGCGGTTGATTTGCCGATATTTCATAAGAACTTGCAAAAGACCGCCTATGTTATCGCCGAGGTTGCCGGAAAATCGGAAAGCCCGGTGTACGCAATTATGGCGTTGCGCGCGAAAATAGACGCGCTGGCCGAACGGCGCGGCACGGTCATCGACCAGTACTTTACCAAACAACCGGTGACAACTACGCGTACCGCAATCAAATGGGACGGCGAGTGGCAGGTGACATACGAAGTGTTCCGCGACATGGGAATCGCCTTCGCCATCGTGATGGTGCTGATTTATCTGATAGTGGTTGCCTGGTTTGAATCGTTTGTCATACCACTTATCATCATGGTGCCTATCCCGCTGACGCTGGTGGGCATATTCCCGGCGCACTGGCTGATGAACTCGTTTTTTACGGCGACCTCGATGATTGGGTTTATTGCCGGAGCGGGTATCGTGGTGCGTAACTCGATTATCCTTGTCGACTTCATACAGCTCAGAATGAAGGAGGGGATGTCGCTGTCCGATGCCGTGGTGGATGCCGGCGCAGTGCGGTTTAAGCCGATGTTCCTGACAGCAGCCGCAGTCGTGGCAGGCGCAGGGGTGATGTTGTTTGACCCGATATTCCAGGGTCTTGCGCTGTCGCTGATGACCGGTGAAGTGGCCGCCACATTCCTGTCGTTGAGTGCCGTCCCGCTGTTGTTTTATCTTGCCAATACGGCAAAGACGGGAAAAAAAGAGATATAATACATACTCAACAAGGGGGATATATGAACCAGGAAGAATCACTCAGATTAATGGCAGGCGCGGTGGTGCTGGCCGGTGTTGCCGGCGTTTATTTCATCAGCGCGTGGTTTTTGTTGTTTCTTGTTTTCGTCGGGCTTAATTTGATTCAGTCGGCATTCACGAAGTGGTGCCCGGCGATGTGGCTACTCGATAAATGCGGCGTCAAAGGCGGATGCTGTTCCCGTTAGCCCGGCCCATGAACTGGGGAGAAGCACATGCACGAACATTCAGGATGCACAAAAAAAATGTTAGAAAACCCCCAGCAGGCACTGCGTGAGGCGGGGCTTGCCCCGGGCGGTGTTTTGCTGGACATCGGCACGGGAACCGGGTATCTTGCCATAGCTGCCGCCGAGATTATGGGTACTGGGTCAACGGTGTACGCTCTTGATAAATATGCGCCATCCATTGCCGCATTGCGTCAAGATAGCGCTGCACATGATCTGAAAAATATTGTTGCCATTATTGCTGACGCGGCAATCAAAATCCCTGTGCCCAGGCATACCGTTGATCTGTGTCTTATGTCCAATGTGGTCCACGGGTTTTCGGCGAACGCCGAGCTGGACGCAACCTTGAAGCAAATAAACGCCGTGTTAAAAGAAGAAGGAAGAATTATTGTTTTTGAATTCAAAAAGATCGATAATGGATTTGGCCCGCCTATCTCGATAAAAATGTCCCCCCAAGAAGTTGTTGACAGTATGCAACCCTACGGCTATGCCCTCTTAAAACAATTTGATGTCAGCGCAATCCAGTACGGCGTGGTGCTGCAGCGAATTTCTCTGCAGGAAAAACATTGTTAGCGTCAAATAGATGCTAACTTCCTCCTAAAATTATACAATCTAATCAATCGGTCCATGCCAATACCGTAGTGCCGGTACGCCCCATGATTGCCGGCCCCAAAAACTATGATACGAAGAACAGGTAGTTTACTGGTGTGCATTATCGGCGTGCTTTTGCCGTGGCGGCTCAGGATAATCTATGCCGAAATTATTGCCTGGACCGTGCAGGCCGTTTACAGCTTTTACTTTTGGCTGTTCAATCTTATATTGAAAAATGTCGAAAAAAGAGATGTAGCGCCATGAAGGAACTGGTCGTCTTATTTTCCGGCGGGACGGATTCGACTTGTACGGCGGCACTGGTTGCCGGGGATTACGAGCGCATACACCTCGTCACCTATTCGCGTTTCGGCCTCTTCCATATGGAACACGCTTCGACCAATGTTGCGCTTCTGCGGCACCGGTTCGGCGAGAACCGTTTCATCCATACCATCATCCCCGTTGACCGAATTTTTAAAGAGATCTCCTATGCCCGGTACTGGCGTCTACTTATAAAATACGGATTATTTCTGTTATCTACCTGTGGCTTGTGCCGGTTGGCAATGCATGTACGAACCGTCGTTTATTGCCGGGCACACGGCATTACCCGTGTGTGCGATGGGTCCAACCGTCATGCCGCCGGTGGTGTATCGACAGACCAGATACCGTCGCTCATTGCCGGCGTCCGCGGGTTGTACGCCCGGTATGGTATTGAATACAGTACGCCGGTGTATGACCTTGACGAGCCGGCCAATATTGGATGGGCTGACAAACTGCATGTTCAAACGCCTCAACTGCGGTCCGTTTTCGCTGAAAATACCGCTCATCCTGACGCCCGCACAAGCGGGAAACTACTGCATGAGATGGGTTTGTTTCCCCAAGAGAATATTAAGGGGACAAAGACGGATCGCCGCATGCAGGCCCGCTGTCTACAGCTTATTTTGAGCAATATTTTTATATACGGCTGGTACCTCAGCAAACACACACCGGACCAATTTTTCACGACGGTCGGGCGCTTCATGGGTGAAAAAATCGATTACTGCTCCCTTCTTCTCGATAATTATTTCCGCGATGAAAGTGGCAGCCGCCTCTCAAAACTCGTCGAACAGGGTAATCCGGCATCCGCGTGCACTAACAAACATGGCGATTGCAGAGGATGCCTTATCAAACTCGTATTCCCCAACCATTGAGTGGTCCGCTAAGTATATTTAGGTTTCACACATATTTTTCAAATAGTTCTTGCGCTTTTCGCTATTCCTGCCTATAATATGTTTGAACATGAATAAGCCATCTTCATCTTTCATCATTTGCAGCGCCATGGTTCTGTGCATGGCTTTTGGTACCGTTAGTTCTTCGGTAGTGCAGATGATTGTTTTGCCGCATGATGCGCCTCTCGTTTCTGCTTTGGCCATGGAGGGCATCAGCGCCCTTACGGCAGAGATGCTTTCAACAAGTCCTCTGGCGGAACGCTATAATATTCCTACCCGGAAAATCCCCGTTGGTCATATGGCTATGCCGAGAATTGCTGCAGGCACCGCCTACAACCTCCGCTTTGGCAGTACTGCCTCAGCGCTCAGCGATCTCTCGACAGCCACAGCGCTGTCGTATACGATTATGATGCTGCCAGCCCCACCCGGTGCGATACCGGTGGTAGCGATTTTTCTGGTTTTCCTCGTTATCCTTGCGCAAGCAAATCTGCCCTACCGGCAGATATTAGATATGTGCGGTACTCAATGCAACCCGGGTGGAATTAACACTCGGGATTTTTTTATTTCACGGGGGATGCTATGCAATTTAAAAAACTGATTGCGCTGTTGACTGTCGGCTGCTTTTTTGAGTCATTTGTTGCGGCACCTTTTTTACAGGCGCTGAGTACACCGCAACCCAATGTTGTGCAATTTAAGGCGGCGATTGATCAGTTGATAATCCCCAGCACGATTGGACGGATAACCAATGGCAACTATTTTGGGTCTGATACGGTCGTAGTTAATGTTCAGGATTTGCATTGTAACCCGGAAGTGCAACGCAATATCAGCAGTATTTTAGGGAATCTTGATGAAAAATATCATCTCGAAAAAGTATTTCTTGAAGGCGGATACGGCGATATAGACGTATCGTGGCTCGGGAAAATCACTGCCCCCGGGACGGTTAAAAAGAACATAGCGGACATCCTTGTAGACCAGGGTCGGCTGACCGGGACGGAATACTATGCGTTCAACAACAAGCGCCCCGCGCTCTTAAAAGGCATCGAAGACGAACAGATACACAAGGCAAATATCCAGCGTTTGGGAAAGATACTCAACAGAAAACCATTCTATGAAGAAAAAGTTAAACTATTAGACAAAGATCTCGCATTTTTGGAAGCAAAATATTTTACCGTGCGTAACCGGAAATTCAATCAGATAGTAGAGCGGTATAGATTGGGCAAGATGCCGGCGAATAGATTTTATAAGTTGTTGGGAAAATATGTTGAAACAGTCAATAGTAATCCGGATGTATTTAATAACCCATTCACTATCGCTATGGGTAACTATCCCAACATGCAGGGGTATCTGGAACTGCAAAAACTAAACAAGGAACTTGACTACAAGCGGATCTCCCGTCAGTTGCAAGTTTTTGTCGGGCTATTAAAAGATAAATTGCCGTATAGCGCGTACAATTATTTATTGGAAAAGACCGGTAATTTTTCGCAAATGGATAAGTTGTATGTGACTTTGTCGTTGATGACCAAGGAGTATAATATTTCTTTGCAGAAGAATTTTCCCGATTTGCGGAAATTTCTTGATTATGTGGACAAGGGACAAACCGTTAACCCGATAGAATTGATCAAAGAAGAAAAAAAATTGATTGAGGAGATCCGGATAGCTTTTTCAAGCGATGTCAGCGAACTGGAAGTGTCCTTTGCGGTTGATTTTTACCAGTATTTCAAGGACTATTTGTTTAACCAGCTTGCCGCCGATGATTATGCATATTTCAATGAACAGGTTGGCAAATTTAAAAAGATTTGGGGAAAATATACCTATGTTGATCATCTTAAAGCGTTTGAACCTGACTTTTCCCTATTAAATGAGTACTACAAAGTAAACGCAGATCGCAACCAGGTATTTCTAAAAAATATGTTACCCGCGGGTGAACAGTTGGGCAAGCATCCGACTCTTCAGTCAGGTGGCCGGGAAGACAATATACGACAGACAGTTAAATGTTTGGACACCGCCTCGAATGTCATTGTCGTGGTCGCCGGAGGGTTTCATACGCAGGGCCTTGAAAAAATATTGGATGACCGGAAGATATCCTATGTATCAATTACCCCGAATATAACCCATGACGCTACCGCATCGAGTGCGGTCTATCAACATTTGCTCATACTGCAGGCTATGGGGCTCTCAGTCGTTTCCAATCGCCCGGCGAACACGCTATCCGCGCTGTCGGCATTTTTGAAGCAAAAAATAAATTCTGTTCAAATGTTCGCCCGCAGTGTGGTGAATGTTGATTTCAAACATTCTGACGCGCTGGGCCTGACGATAACAAGCTCTCAGCCGGGGATGGGGCAATTCCGCGCTCTGGCAGGAGCGGCCATGGAAAAAGCAGTCGGTGCAACAAAAATTGATATCGCGGACTTGCTGGCACAATTAAAGGCGATCGATACTGAAATGGGCAGGAACGATCAATTTGCAATTGAAAACAATCGGATTGTAGCGACCATTGACGGACAGCAAATACGGATAAATGCCAACGGCACATTCGCTGACGATACGATAGTAACGGATGCCCCGGCGGGCACTTCTGTTGCCACAAAAATCAATGGCGAAAAAATTGCCGTCGCCGCGCAATCGCTTGCCGCTTGGAGCTTCAATCAGCCGGCTGCCGTGCAGAGCTTGCTCCCCGGCATGCTTGCTGTCTTACTTTGGATGGCTGAACAGAACATGCTTAATGATGCCAGTGAAGGCGCGATATATGAACTTAACGCCGAAGCACTTGAATCAATAGCAGGCGAAAATGCAACAAACCCTGAAACTATCGCGCAAATGCCGGAAGTGGTGCAGAAGGCCATGCTTGCTATGCATGAGAACACATCAATTAAGGGAGCACAGGATAATTCAGTCCTGCAAGCAATGAACACTGCAGTTGCCATGATCCAAAAATCAAAGAAATTGTCTGTTGCGGATCGACGGAGCCAAAAAGGAACCAGTGATATTCCGATACTTTCTAATGATAATGTAGAACAAGTATTGGCGGTATCACCCAATAATGCGGGGCGCAGTGCAATGCTTGAGCTGCCCGGGCGTGAAGCTTTGCTGTTGCGGTTGTTCCCCCGACTGCCTGCGCCAAATAATTTGCGGGCCCAGGGTGTTCCCGCTGTTTGGATAAATATGTATGTTGGGTTGGTGGAAGTGTTCAATGTGTTTGATCCGGCATTTGTCAGCAGGCATCCGGATAGGGGGATGCGACGGCTTCAGTATATAGGGCAAGGCTTCATTGTGGTAGCGACGCTGGGTGTCAGCTGGCTCGTACTTGGCGCGCTACATGGGACGGATATCCTGTCGATGCACGGGATAATCTCGTTGGCGATTGGATTGTTGGGTGGAGCCATAGTGCACGGGATATGGGACACAGCAGTTCCTCCCGCGGCGCAGTTGATCCTGGGGGATAATGGGTGGCAAACTGATATCCTTCACAAATTAATGCAGGACAAGGGCTTTTCCCGTGAAATGGCGGCATGGCTTGACGGAGGATACAACCGTGGGTTGAATAAGCCCGCCGAGCCGTTCCTCAGCCCTGCGCAGGAAAAAGCGCTGGAAGGGGATGCGGGGCTGATGCCGGATGGAACTCAGCCGCAGAGTGATATAGATAAGCAGTCGGTTGCTCGAACGCGGAAATCGGCGGAAGAGAAGATTGCCATTAGCCTTGCCGGTTTCTATGGTCTCGAGAGTGGTATCGGTTATATCAGCGAGCGTGACCATAGAACTCCGCTCGATATATTGGCGGCTATTAAGAACAAGACGCTTCGGGATCGGGATATGTTGTTGATTTCCCGTTTTGCGAACGCGACATGGAAAGCCGGGCAGCCGTTTAGAAGTTTCGGAAGGATCGAAAGGGACACCTTCAGACCGGGGACGCTTTTGGTTGACGCTGAATTGGAGAAAGACTTTCAACAGATCAGGGATGCAGCCGAGAAATTGTTTAATCGTTTTCAGCAGGAACTGTCGCGGGAAACAGGAGTGGCTGTCGGTGCTAATCTTCAGAAAGAACTGGTGCATACTAGTGTTCAGGCATACGGTCTGCGCCTTTTTGACATTCTGCAGCAGAATGAAAATAAGTTTTTAACAGCACATGCTCCCGCCGCGGAGCAGCGAGCCCACCTCGAAGATGAGGAGATGTTGAGAGGAATTGCCAGCGTTATAGGCGCGTTACATCTTACCGCCGGATATGTCCCCAAACCGGGCGATGCCGCCCCGGGCGCATCGTCAGCACTGAGTGTCGCCCAGCAGCAGGAGGTCCTCAGGATACGCGGCTATGAAAATTTTGTCTGGGACATGGAAGCTCGTCTCAATACCGTGTTCGATAAGGCCACCACTGCCCGAATAATGAAGTATCTCACATTCGTGCCACACGTATACGGAGTATACCTCTGGGGATATCAATCCCATGAAGCGGGGTATGATTCCGCCCTTCAATCCAACCCGCGCGCAAAGTCGGAAATGATCACTGGTCGGATGCCGCTGAGAATCGAAGATTATTCGCGTCAACGGCAGTTCGATATCCTTCATAGATTAATGAAGGACAAGGGATTTTCCCGTGAAATGGCGGCATGGCTTGACGGAGGATACAACCGTGAGTTGAATAAGCCCGCCGAGCCGTTTCTCAGTCCTGCGCAGGAAAAAGCGTTGGAAGGGGATGCGGGGCTGATGCCTGATGGAACTCAGCCGCAGAGCGATACAGATAAACAGTTGGTTGCGCGAACGCGGAAATCGGCGGAAGAGAAGATTGCCATAAGTCTTGCAGGGTTCTATGCCTTGGAGAGCGGTATCGGTGTGCTGTGCGAGCGGGATGATGAGCGTACGCCGTTGGATGTTTTGATCGCCATTGCGAATAAAACGCTTCCTGCACAGGATATGTTGTTCATAGAACGGTTTGCCAATGCGACATGGAAAGCCGGACAGCCGTTTAGAAGTCTTGCGCGGATCGAAAGGGATACCTTCAGACCTGCGACAATCCTTACTCCGGAGGAGTTGAACAAAGACAGGCAGCAGGTTATCGATGCGGCCGTAAAGCTCAGGGAAGCGATCGAGGCAGGGTTGATAGCGAATCGGGAAAAAGAACTGGGTATAGATCTTGATGCCGAGGCGGAAAGAACCTATCTTGCGGAGAAGGAAACCCGGGATTATCTGATTCGCCTGCTGGAGGTAATGAGTATTCTTGAGGAAGATCTTGAAAACCAAAAAACCCGGTTCTCTCAGAAAAAGATGCATATAGGAGATACTGAGCTGATCCAGTCGATAGCGCGAAATGTTATATCGCGGTATCCTGCGGCGTATAATAACAAGTCGGGACGACTACCTACGAAGATGGAAGCCGCGTTTATCAGGAATTCTGCCCTATCGCTGCCGAATTATATTTTCGATATGAGGACTCGCCTCAACCTCATCTTCGACAAAGAAACTGTCGAAGCTCTGATGAGCTATTTATTCATCGATTTTCACTCGTATTATATAGATGGACATAGAGTTCTGGTCCCTGATGTTGCCTATTGGTTCTACAACGGCCCCGGGACGAACGATAGGGGGTTCACCGGAGTTGTTGCCGATCTTCCCGACTCCTTGGACGTTCAAATACAGTGTGCGCGCGAAATCCTTGCTATCTATAAACTCGATCGGCCCGGGGCTCTTGCCAGCGTACAAGAGAAAACTTATCCACAGGACAAGGAAGCCCTGATAAAGTGGGCATTGAATCCAATGAATCTTCCTCAGTATGATCCCGTGACTCGGATCAGGGCAATTCAGCGGTTCCTCACTATCACTCACAGCAAGAAACAGGGGGACGATGTATACGGGATTGTCTATGTTGATTGGCACGAGTCCGATGACGCACCTCTTAACAGTTCTAATACTGAGGGTACAATCGATATATCCGGGCAAAGTATCCCGATTGATGATTGGACCGCACAGGGTGTTGCCCGGGCTATCTCCACTTACGTGCGAGATATCAACCGGGATCAGATGAGCAAAGAGTTGTCCGCAAGTTTCAGCAAAGCCGATGTCAATCGGATTCTGGATTATTTGTCATTCAATTATATTCCGGGCGAGGATCGCTATAACGGTACATGGTTCGTGGGATCTGAGCAGAACTGGACAGTAGGTTACTATCTGGGTGCGATTAGTATGTACGGGATCAAAATGGTAAAAACTGCTCTCACGCGGTATCTCGAATCATTGAACCGGCAGTATCAAGTGGTTCGTGATTTAAAAAAGATCTCTCGTGAACGGGCTTTGGCTGTTGCGACAGAAATCGTGAAAAAAGAGAACGAGATAGGTACAATATCTCCGACTCGTGAAGTTGCTATGTCTCCTGAAGAAGCACGTCTCATAGCGGTAAATAGAATTTCGAGTATGCCATCTTATCTGATAACATATTCTTCCGATGAGGTTATGGCTGCACTGTTGTTCATTACCCTTGTCTCCGAAAAAGGGAGCGGAATATTTCAGGGCACGACCGTTTATCGTCTTGCAGTCGACAATAAGGCAAGCAAGGATGCAGACGAGAAATCAGCGGCGGTATCACCCAATAATGCGGGGCGGTATTTGCAGCGGTCTTTGCAGGGGGTGCCGCAACGGCTGGGGTTGGCGGGAGTTCATTGGAGTGAGTTTTTTCCCATGATGTTTACGCCGCGTGCATTTGACCTGGGGCATGGTGAGGCAAATGCAGCGAGGACGGCGGCGATTTGGACAATGTTTACTGTTGGTTGGGTGACAACGATTGCAGCTGGACTGGCATTAGGCGCATGGTTGTTGCCGTTATCGCTTGGATTTGCGCCGCTCGTGATTGGCTTAGCGGGGGTTGCCGCGTTTATCACCACCGGCATTTTTCATGTCGGTTATGACATGCAAGCCGCAATACCGACGGCATTTTTTGTAACTGAAAATGCAGGATATCTCAAAAACGATCCCAAAATTAACACAGCGCTGGGGTATCAGCCGATAATCATTACGCGCGCAGACGCCCTAACATTTTCCCGGACTCTTGCCAATAAAACGCTGCATAATACGGGCATACGGCAGAACGGAGAGCCGGTCTGGACAGCGCTTGAGAATGGTGTTTTGACGGTTTATGTATCCGGAAAAGGTGCCGCATTTGCACAGAACGCGGCGGAGGTTATTAGTCAGCTAAAAGGATATGCGAATATTCGGGGAAGCAGTCGGGCGGTCAGGGTCCTGTCAGCGGCTAAAGGGGCTGCTGTCAATACCGTTAAACCGATAGTGTTCGATTACACGCAGAACGCCCAGCTTTACAATGCTGATTCGATTCCAGTACGCACTGGTGATTCTATTGCCGCCGGATATGAAGAAATAATTAATACCCACAATGCGGAGATGTACGCAGTTCGCCCGGAAATCGGTATTAAAACAGTATGGTCGAAGGACTTTCTTGAGCACAAGGAAATGCCGTTTAATCAATCGTTAGTTCTCTCAAAAGATGCGATAATTGAGGCCGGTGTGGACGGCATCAGAGCACTCCAGAAGCGGGGCGCAAAAATATATATGCTCTATGAAAGCCCCGATCAAAATGATGCAGTAACCATAGCAAAGAAGTACGGGCTCAATGGGATCATTTATCCGAACATTTTAGCCGGGCAGGTCGAGAAGTCAAAAAATCCTGAAATGTGGGTTGCCGGACTCGGTGCGCCGACAGACAAAGGCGTCCGACCGTTCCAGGAGCTCAATCTTAATGACGCCGCCGTCGCGCGCGCTGCTATAAAAAAAGTGCCGTCCGGCGCTGTGGTGAAGGTTACGGTTGACGATAAACACATGGATGCGCTCACTATGCTCAACGAGCTTCCGTATGATGTATTATTGCTTATAGACGGCGAGGTGTTCCGCGAGGCAGCCCGTCAGCCGAACAGGGATATTTCGCAAATTAAGTTGTTCGGTGTGAATATATTGCAACTTCTGCACCTAACGCCGACTACCTCTGCGGATAAACGGTCATATGAACGCAAGGTGGCTTTCGGGCTCACGATAGAAGATTACAAGAAACCGGACCAAGCAACCCTTGGTCAGGAACTTGCTAATATCGTTAACGGCAAATTAGACGCTATCGAAAACAATACACGCTTTTTCAATGCGGTGCGTCTGCATAGGGCGAACGCTGCCGACCCGCAGGAATTTCTTAAAGCGGTTGCAGCTCGTTATTTGCTGGCCTCGCAAGGGAAAATGTACGGGCTGATGTCTGATGATCTTGAACGCGTTTTCGTTGAGAACATGCGGGAAATGACGCCCGCTCAGCTAACAACGGTTGTGGCGCAATTCGAGGAAGCGAATGCAATGATTAATACCGAGCAGTCAGGGGCGCAAGTTAATGCTGATTTGATGGTTCACATACAGAAACCGATTACCGCTGGACTGCGCATTGCTTTGATTGCTCTGTTTGCGGATGCACGGTTCACCGGGGTCGTCGATAAAGCATCGATGCATCAAAACGATGCCCGTCTCACACGTAGTATCCTTGAGGCTGCATAAATTTCTGGTTCGGTGCGTGCGGTCACATGAAAAAGGGGCGGTGTATGGTCGGGCGTAGCAATGGTCTTTAAACAGTGGCATGCTGGTATTATCGTTGTGGGTGGTGGTCCGGCGGGGATGATGGCGGCGTTCCGTGCGGCGCAGTGCAACGCAGGTGTCACGCTTGTTGAAAAAACATACCGGTTAGGCAGCAAATTACTGCTGAGTGGCGGCGGTAGGTGCAATATAACCAACACGGCGGCAATGAAAGAATTTGTCGCGGCGTTCGGGGAAAACGGGAAGTTTCTGTACCGGGCATTGTCGGTTTTTTCACCTCAGGATTTGGTAGATTTTTTTACTTCCCGGGGTTTGCCCATGCGCAACGACAGCGACGGCAAGGTGTTTCCTGAAAACGACAGTGCCGAAAGCGTGCTGGGTGTACTGCGTACCGCTGTCGAGGGCGCTACCGTGCGCATACTGCACAATAGCGCAGTAACCGGCATTGTTTGCCGTCAGGGTACAGACGTGCCCGTTAGCGGCGTCTCGCTTGCCGACGGCAGTGTGATTGCGGCGGAAAAAGTAATTATCGCCACCGGTGGTATGTCGTATCCGAAAACCGGTTCTACCGGTGACGGGTATGCGCTGGCACAGCAGTGCGGCCACACCGTGGTTCCGCTGAGCGCGGGGCTCACTGCCCTTGAATCCGACGAAAAGTTCATCAAGGAATTGCAGGGATTATCACTTAAAGACATCGTCATTTCCGTGATGGTCAACGGGAAAATAAAAGCTGCAGAACACGGGGATATCTTGTTTACGCATTTTGGCGTATCGGGTCCCCGGGTGCTGGTGTTAAGCGGGATTGTCGTCGATGCGCTCACCGGTGGCAATATCGTCGAACTTTCGCTCAACCTGCGTCCCGAATACAGCGGTGAAACCTTTGACCGGTATCTTCAATATGCGTTTGAGTCCTGCGGGCCCAAAACAATTGCACAATATTTACGGGATGCTCTGCCAGCATCGTTCGCACCGGTCTTTCAACAGCGTTATGCAGGCGCGCCCGCAAAAAAATGCAGCGAGACCGGTAGCGCCGAGCGAAAAAAAATAAGTGCCGGGTTCACTGATTTTAGGATTCACATAACACAACCCCGTCCGATAGAAGAAGCAACCATTACCCGCGGCGGTATCGCACTCAAGGAAATTAACCCGCAAACCATGGAATCGCGCCTGGTGAAAGGGTTGTTTTTTTGCGGCGAGATAATGGATCTTGCCGGTATTACCGGCGGCTATAATCTTCAAGAGGCCTTTTCAACCGGATTTCTTGCCGGAGAATCAGCCGCTGCCCCGATTGTGGTGCCCGCCGATATTTGATATATTACCGTATATGTCATTGATGAAATTTCGTGCTATTTATTCCAGCCGTTATAATGCAATCCTTTTGCTTGCCGGTATTTTCCTTTTTCATGCATTCAATAATCTTTTGTGGCTTCGCATGGATTTTACCCCTCTGCACGATCATCTCGGCTATCATTTAAGTGCCGCGCTAAGCATTGCGGATTCCTCGGGAAATATCGTTGGGCTGCTGATAAACGGGCTTACCTACCATGTCATCAATTTTTATCCGGCACTTTTTCACACGGTCATGGCGGTGTCAGCGTTCATTGCAGGGCGTTCGACCGTTGTTCTGATAATGGGGAACATGCCTTTTCTGCTGCTCCTGCTTGTTTCGCTTTACGGCATCGGCAGGAAAATGCGAAATCCCGGCATTGGCTTGCTTGCCGGATTCATTCTCACCATGTATCCTGCCATTTTTGATCTGTCGCGGTTTTCATTGCCGGATTTTGCACTGACGGCAATGCTTGCGGCCGGGGTCTGTCTGCTTATGTACAGCGAAGGGTTCAGCAATCGGCGGTACTCGTTGTTGTTTGGGGTCTGCCTGGGGCTGGGCATGCTCACCAAACAGATATTCATCTTATTTATTCTCCCGCCGTTGATAACCGTCATCCTAAACGAGATAATCGAAAAGCGTGGTATTGAAGAGCAGGTTATAAAAAACATAATGACCGCATTTTTTATCGGACTCGTCATAAGCATATACTGGTACATCCCGCCGCTCAAACAGTTGTTGCAGCAATATGTCCAGGCAGGCTTTCATGAAAAAGGGACCATATGTTCGCCAGACATATTCGGTGCAGACTCTCTGATGTTCTATATCAGAAAATTGTATCAATGTCAGATGTTGATGTATTTATTCATTATTTTTCTTGTGGGCGCACGGTATTGGCTGGTGACCAAAGAGCATGGCCGCGAGAAGATACTCTTTTTTGCATCAATCATAGGAACATATCTACTATTCCTCTTCATCTACACCAAAGAACCGAAAACAACTCTTCCCTGGTTAATTTATTTTGCACTCATAACTGCCGCGGGGCTTCTGTCGTTGCGCAAGGCCTGGGTGCGGACGGTGGCGATTTGCCTGCTTGTTTGTTTCAGCGTTATCCAATATATGGAGATAAGTTTTTCCTGTCAATTCCAGAAACCCATAGTGGATTTCCTTCATCAACAATACCGATACCCCGGTTTTTCTCTGTTCAGGGCAATGGGCAGTTTTAAACCGAGTGATTACAATAGGGCATTTAGTGATATTCTGGTATCCATGTCGCCCGTGCAGGACCGGCAAACGAGAGTAGGAGTTTTTACGGAAACCATGTCGGCGGGGCATTCCATGGGTAATTGTATTGCAAATTTCGATGCTTTTTTCGCGGCGGCACAGCTTAACAAATGGCCGTATCAAGTAATAAATCCCCTCACCGTGAGGACGCCGGTCGATTATTTCATCACTCCGGGGGACAAGGGGGCGCTTTCCCCAGGTAACGATCTATTGACCTTTACATTCGATCTAAAAACTCTCAGAAAATTTGATGTAGATGAAGACAGAATAGTAGGAGAGGTGCTGGAAAAAAACGGAGCAACTCTTAATAAACTGACTTCATTAACGCAATCGCAGCTTATCGCCGCAGTCAATGATCTTATGAACATGCCCAATCTGCTTTCTGTTCTCGCAGCTAACCAGGGGCTTGCCGACGTTCTTCCGGGGAAAGCCGACAATCGAATGCGTCGCGCCAATAAACAAAAATTGATCGCAGTGTTTGGCAGGCACAATCTGACCATAACAGACACACTGAAGGACTATATTTTGAAAAAAACACTTGTTTTTCCGGATGGCAGTATTGT
Organism: uncultured Elusimicrobia bacterium; assembly: GCA_903880015.1. GTDB lineage: Bacteria > Elusimicrobiota > Endomicrobiia > Endomicrobiales > CAIRNS01 > CAIRNS01. The sequence goes on from CAIRNS010000007.1 coordinate 41,784, forward strand.
ATCCATATATCAATACAAGCATTTGCTCTTGTCAAAAAAACTTTCTGCGAGCTCTCGGCGATAATAATCTGGAATATTTTGCAGTAAACTTTTGTTGACGGAAACGAATGCATTATTGTACAATAATCAGGATAACTCATGAGAAAAAATATGCTGCAACATAGGGTGGTAACGGCGTGCATGATGATTTCATGTATGGCGGGGTGTTCGCATGTCCAGATTAACTACGGCGAACAGGAACCGCGGAAATCTATGGTCAGCGCTTACCGGGTAACCAAAACCACAAAAAAGGCGTGGGACAATACGCTGTACCGGTCATTTCCCCTCTATCGCAAGGTGCTTGAGGCGGATTTGAAAAAATACGGGGTTACCAAAACTGCCATCGGGTACTGCATTTTCCTGGTCCCGCCGGCTGTCGACCTGGTAATTCTGCCGTTTCAGGCGCTCTATGACGCAGTGTTTACCTACAAGCGGGTATATACGGAACAGGCCGTTGTTTCCGGGCGTCTCGTCGATGAAGAGGGCAATCCGGTGCCTCATGCGAAACTCAGCGTTTCTGGGTCCGCGGTCACGACCGACGAAGCGGGGAACATTGCCGCGACCGTCACCTATACGGGCCCCTATGAACCATCCGGTCAAATAACGGTTAAACTTGACGAAACCGCCCCTGACGCTATTGCCGCTGGCTACCGCGACGGGGCCATGATTGCGCTGACTCTTCCTCTGCAGGTGCGCTTTTCGATACAGCCCGCTCAATCCGGCAGTGTCATTACTCGGGACGATTCTTCTGTGAAGGAAGTGAAAAAATCCGTTGGCCGGGATACAGTAACGGCGTACTGGGAGACCGTTGTTTCATCCGGGACTGCCATCAGCGTGCGTCGCCGCAATTTCTTCAGTCAAAAAAACAAGACAATTACTGCGCAGGAATATGCTGTCGTTCAGGTCAGAAAAATTCAGCGGCAGCTTTTGTTGCTGGATATTTTTGATGCGGAGAATATATTCTCAATTGATCCGCACGGTACAGAAATTTCTTTCCCGCCGGCCGGTACGCGCGTTCCGTAATGGTTTTCCGCAGGGAATGTTCATGCATGCGTTGAAAAAATATATTCTGTTGATGATGTGTGTTGCGCCCCTGTGTTTTCTCGCGGGTTGTGTTGATGTGACCGTGCGAAGCGCCTGGAAGGACCGCGAAATCGTCATCGACGGCAAGGATGCCGATTGGGGCGCGCCGACGGTTGACCAGCGCAGTATTGCCTTCGGGGTCTGCAACGACGCTGAAAATCTGTATGTGCGGCTGTCCATAACCGACAAGATGACCAAAGCCCAAATGTTGGGCTTGTTTAAACAGGATTTTTATCTGTGGTTTGATTCTCGCGACCGCAAGATGAAAACATGCGGTTTGAAATTCAGCAATAATTCATCGTTCATGAATGAAGAGCTCATTGCCAAGATGCGCTATCTGCCGGTGCATGTATTTCAGGTGGTGGCGGACGAAATGATGAAAAACTTGAGCATTACCGTGGTGCAGAATTACTTTCCTGTCGGGCCGCTTGCGGCGGCGAAAGGGATCGATGTCGGCATCGGGATGGCCAAAGACGGAAGACAACTGATATACGAACTAAAAATCCCGCTGGCAAAAACCGCCGAACATCCGTTTGCCTTTGATGCTGTTCCCGGAAAACCGATTTATATCGGACTGGAAACATCGCCCGTAGACATGGTGGGGATGCGTCACCAGCTGGGACTGGTGGACCTTAATGATATGGCGAATGTCCCCGGCAGTGACCGGAGTGATCCTCGCATGAGGCGGGCAGTGCCGATTAACGGCATCAATGAACTCGAAGCAGAAATCGCCCTTGAAAGATTTAGTCCGGTGCAAGTGTGGGGAAAAGTGATTCTGGCAAAAAAATCATGAAAAAATATCTCCGACGGAAAATGGTCAAAACATTACTTCTATGTGTAGCCGCCGCCCTCTGCGGAGGGGCGATGGCGTACGCCCAATCACCCGCCAAAACGCTGAAATACTATGACGGACTAATGGAATATTATGCCGGTTACTGCGACGCCATCGGCCCTAAGGAATGGGAAGAAACATACATGGTGATGTATCCGGAGAAATATGTTCTCAACGAAAAGGACGCCCGCAAGAGACAGACAGACATCGATGAGGTGCGTACGACGCTCAAGCAGGTGGTTAGCGCTACTCGCAAGGGAACGCATGCATACACCGTGTTGTTGCGGGGTGAATTGGGCGCCTATGACAGCACCGCCGGAGGATTGTTCTGCAGGGTCATCGCCCCTCAGGGTTTTGTCGGTCTCTCGCCGTCTGAGAAAAATACCGTTGATGCGAGTGGTAGCGGTGCGGGGCAATCGACCGTCGCTCTGGGCGTACTCTTTGGCAAGATAAGTACCATTAAACTGCTGTTCATCAACGCTGACGAGTTTTGCCTGCTCCCCTTTGCTGCCGACAAAGCGGCAGCGTTGCTTGCCGGAAGAACAGACGCCATCGGCAATATCAATAAGGAAATTTATGCCGTGCTTACCATAGAAATTCTTCCCCGCGCCGCCTGCCGGCGCGCCTGGGACGGGGTTATGCGGAACATCTATACGCCGGGAACGGAAAAAAATTATTTTATAATCGGCCGGATAAAACGGGTCGACATATACGCCGATCCGCAGATGAGCCAACCCTTAGGCCGTATCAAGAATACCATCCTATACGATCCGCAGTAAGCACAGCAAAAAAAATTGATTACCGGAATATTTTTTTCAAGCGGGGATCCTGCTCGATAATGCGGGCGAAAGTATCCTGGTTTTTCTGTTCGGAAAGAATGGTATAGTAATCGGGCTTGATGCTCGGTGCTGTACGGCACGCTTCAATCCACTCTGCGCGGTCGAACGGGTCCGCTTCGATCGTCTTCCAAAACCCCGTCGCCTCAAATAAATTGGTTATCCGTTCCGTTCCCTGTCCCTGCAATTGGCTGATGATATAGGTCGCCACTCCCACCTGGAGTCCGTGCAGGCGCGGTCGTTTGCTGATAAGGTCAAGCGCGTGAGATATTAAATGTTCACTGCCGCTGGCGGGGCGGGATGAACCGCAAATCTCCATGGCGATGCCGTTAAGCATCAAGGCGGTGGCCAGCAAACGGATCCCCTCGCTGTCGTGGTCCGGTTTTGCCATCAGCTGAAACACGGTTGCGTCAGAAAGAAGTGCGGCAAAATCGTCAATTTGCGAGCCCGTTTTCTTAAACGATAATTTCCAGTCGTATACCGCCGTTATCTTCGATACCAAATCTCCGATTCCCGAATGCCACAAAATCAACGGCGCGTTGAGGCACACATCTGTGTCGACCACAACGCCGTACGGCATTGCCGCCGGCAGCGAGCGCCGTTTTCCTTGAAACTCTAAACTGGACTGAGGGCTGCAGAAGCCGTCGTTAGAAAGCGATGTCGGTGAGGCGATATAGGGAAGCCGGCCGAGGAAGGCGACATATTTCGCCACATCCAGCGCTTTGCCGCCGCCAAAAGCGACGATGGCGCTGGTGTGCCGCGGCAGCGATTGAAAGATTTGTTGGGCATGTTCAGAGCTTGATGCGTGGATGGGGATATGCTGCAGTACTGAAATATTATTTTCTTTAAGCGATGTGTCGACGCGTTCTATCAGCGTTTTGTCTAATTCATTATTAAAGAGCAGGACAATATTCTGCAAATGAAGCCGGCCGATATATATGCCAATCCGGTCAAGCGCGCCCCGTTTGATGCGTACCAGCGTTGGAATAGTGATGGCGGTATTTCTTAGCATAATGCGGGCTCCTTGGCCAGAGCGTTGGCCACATCGCTCCATGTTTCAAATGGTTGGTATGGTTCGCCTATTTCCTGCAGTTTTTTTGCCAGCCAGTGTTTGGCGAAGCGTCTCCGGGGTTCCACCAGCAATGCGGGAGCGAGGTCAGGCCGGCCGTCGCCGGCAAAGGCCACTCGGTTTGATTGTTTCAGGGCGTCTTTTACCACCGCCATTTTGTTTATCCCGAATTCCGGGGAGCAATAGGGGGATTTTAGGGGAAGCGACATCATCAGTCCGTTGTCCGGCGAAAAAACGCCCGGATTGGCATACACCGGCAGTACGACGCCGCTCTTTTGTAACAGATAGTTGATATACCAATCGCATCCTGCTGAAGCGACGCGTGTTGTCCATCCGGATCGTTCAAGGAGTGCGACGGATGATGCAAGCTGCGGGTCTATTTGCATGCCGTCTACGATGTGCAGTAAGCGGGGTTCATCGGTGCGTATGGTCGCAAAAATGACGCGCAACGCTTCAAAATGGGTGATGTGTCCTTCTTCATATTTCTGCCAGTAGCCCGGTACGGAAATAGCCGGAAATGCGCGGCAAACCAGGTCGTAGAAATCATATAAAGTCATTGTTCCGTCAAAATCAGAAACCAGTATGCCGTTCATTATGCGCACTCCGCTCCACATGTAATCATAGGATTGTACACCTCAAACAGGACAAAGTCAAGTAATGCCGTCGGTTCAAAAAAATGAATGATTTGTCAAAGCGGTTTGAAAGGTGTAAAATAATCAAAGTATCCAGCGGCAGACGGTATCAAGCCCCTGAGTGCACTGCAGATGACACTTTAACCGGCAAAAGGTGAAACCTATGCAAACACGCTCAACGATGTTTGACAGCAAAAAGTTCAGCAAGTATTTTCTCATTATTTCTTTTGTGGTGTCGCTGATTACCATTTTGTGGTTGGTGCGGTCATTTATACTGCAGGTCGTTCTGGCGGTAATCGTTGCCATTCTCGTGTTTCCCTTGTTTCGCCTTTTGTTGAAGATAACCGGCAACCGGCGGAGCTTATCGTCGATGTTGTGCTGTGGCGTTGTTTTGTTTGCGGTCTTTTTGCCGCTCGTATTTACCGCTCAACTGCTTATCGAACAGGGCATGGGGCTCTACCGTTCCGCGGGCGCCGAGCTCAAAGAACTTATCTCTCAGGGCAACGCGGGGCTGGTGGGGAAAATAGACAACTCGTGGCTGGGCCAATGGCTTTCCTCAAACGGTATACTTATGGATTGGGAATCGCTGTCTACCAAGGCCATTAATTATCTCGGGACGACGCTTGCCAACGGCGTCAACACTTTGTCGCGCACGACTATTACTGTATTCTTCGATTTGTTTATCATCCTGTTCTCGCTATTCTATTTTCTGCGCGACGGCGAACAGATAATGTTGAGAATTAAGGACATCATCCCCATCAGCGACGAATATAAAGAACGGCTTGTTTCCCGGTTCTATATCATGACCAACGCGATCGTAAAAGGCATTGTCTTTATCGCTCTGCTGCAAAGTTTCCTTGCCACGCTGACCTTGTGGGCATTCGGCATACAGGGGTGGATGATATGGGGCGTTGTCATGTTGGTATTCTCCGTCGTCCCGTTTGTCGGGACGGGTGTTGTGCTGGTGCCCGCGGGAATCATCAAAATAATGAACGGGCATTTTGCCGAGGGGGTAGCCATTATCATCATCAGTGTTTTCTTTATATCGATGATAGACAATGTCCTCAGGCCGAAAATCGTCGGCCAACACGCCGGCATGCATAATTTGCTGGTATTTTTCTCTATGATCGGCGGTATTCTTTCGTTCGGCCCCGCCGGTCTTGTCGTTGGTCCGCTGATAGCCGCCATTTTCCTGACCATCCTTGAAATATACCGCATCGAGTTTCAATCGCAGATTGAGAGCATGAAATAATGGCACGAACATATCATACCGGACGATTTGTATTCCTTGCCGTCGTTGTCGTTCTTTTTCAGTTTGTCTTTTTTCGGCATTTTTGGATGTCCCAGATAGGCGCGGCGCTCATTTGTCAGGACGCTATCGTGCCGGCTGACGCCATTCTTGTTTTGGGCGGCGGCAGCGGGGAGCGGGCTCAGCAGGGCGTTGCGTTGTATCACCAGAAATATGCGCCCCGAATAATCTTTACAGGTGAAAATAACCACTCGTTGTTTGCCGCAACCTTTAACTGGGCAAGTGCGGCGCAGAAACTGGCTGTTGCCGGCAGCGTGCCCAAAGAACGGACTATCCTAATCCTTACTTCGAGAAGCACGCATGACGATGCGGTGCTGTCAAAAGAGATCTGTTTGAAAAATAATTTCAAATCGCTCATCGTGGTCAGTGAGCCCTACCACACCCGCCGGGCATATTTTGCGTTCAGAAAAGTATATAAAAATTCAGGGATTACCTTTATGATGTACCCGGTACAAAAATCCTGGTACACCAAGGACAACTGGTGGTACAACGAAGAAGGTTTTTTTGATACGGTCAGCGAATATACGAAATTTATATACTATCTATTTAAGGGATATATTGTTTAATAGATGTGGGCGAATGCCTTCAGATATACTATCGTACTCCCTACTCCGGTGCGTTCCGGAGCACATTGGTTTTGAGCGGGGGCTTTAGTTGGGTTTTTATCCGCTGTTGCAATGCGCTTGCCGGCACCTCCTATGATTGTCTCCACTTTCTTTGAGAACAAGCCCCGCGTTTTTAGCCGGCCTGAGGAAATCATTTCCTGTTATACCGCCGCCGGCCTTAAGGAAAGTTTTGCGCGGATGGAATCGTTGCTTGATAAAGGATACCATCTGGCGGGGTTCTTTTCCTTTGAGGCGGGATACGGTTTTGAGCCGACGCTTGCGCGCGACCACGCCTATTCGTTCCCGCTGATTTATCTGGGCTGTTATCCGGATGCGCCCAGCCGTCATAGCGCCGGCGCCGCTGGTTCTGCGCCGTTTCATGTCGCGCCCCCTGAACCCTCGATTTCTTTTGACCGTTACGCGGACGATATCGCATCCATCCGCGAAAGCATTGCCGCGGGCGATGTGTATCAAATCACCTATTGCCTGAAAATGAAGTTCGGTTTCCGGGGCGACCCGCTCGCCTTGTTTGAAACGCTTAAAAAACAGCATCCCATGCCGTACGCCGCATCAATCGTCACGGACCGCTTTTCGATTCTTTCGCTCTCGCCTGAACTGTTTGTGAAAAAAAAGGGTAAAGTCATCCTTACTAAACCCATGAAGGGCACCTGGCCGCGGGGCGCGACGCTGGTGTCAGATATTCTGGCGCGTTTCAAGCTTAAGAACGACGAAAAGAACCGCGCGGAAAATGTGATGATTGCCGACCTTTTGCGCAACGACCTGGGCCGTATCGGCAAGAATATCCATGTGCCCCGGCTGTTTGAAGTGTCTGCCTACACCTCGCTCTATCAGATGACTTCGACGGTGGCGGCAACCGTTGACGATAATCTGCCGCTCTATGATCTTTTTGCCGCCCTGTTCCCGTCCGGGTCGGTGACCGGTGCGCCCAAGGTGCGCGCCATGGAGATACTGCGGGGCCTTGAAACCGAAGAAAGAAAAATTTATACCGGCGCCATAGGATATATCGCCCCCGATCGGTCGCTGTTTTTCAATGTCCCCATCAGGACGATGCTTATCGAGGACGGTCGCGGCGAGATGGGTATCGGCGGCGGCATCATATGGGATTCAACGGCGCAGGGCGAGTGGGCGGAAACATGGCTGAAAGCGAAATTTTTAACCGACATCGCGCACCCATAACGCTATGAACGCCGAGAGCAAGGGGAAAATAGTGAAGAAAAAAGCGGCAAAAAAAAGCGATGCATGGTTTGTCTATATTCTGCAGTGTGCCGGCGGCCGCTTATACACCGGGATGACCAACGATGTGGCGCGGCGTTTTCTCTGTCACCGTGCCGGCTCCGGCGGGCATTTTACCCGGGCGTTTAAGCCGACAAAAATTGCGTATGTCGAACCCTGCGCAAGCCGTTCGGACGCGCTCAAGCGGGAAGCACGGATAAAACGGCTGGACAGAAAAGAAAAGCTTTTGCTGACACAAAAGTTTTACAATTCGCCTCAAAAAGAATATAATAAGAAACAGTTGAAATCTTAAGTAAAAGGCGCATCTATGTCCGCACCCGAACCGGAAGAAAAAAAAGGAAAAGATTTTCTACGCACCATCATCGACCAGGACATCGCCGCCGGCAAGAACGACGGCCGCGTCGAAACCCGGTTTCCGCCGGAACCCAACGGCTACCTGCATATCGGTCACGCAAAATCCATTTGTTTGAATTTTGGGCTGGCGCATGATTATAACGGCGTTTGCCATCTCCGTTTCGACGATACTAACCCCGAAAAAGAAGAAACCGAATATATCAACGCCATACAGGAAGATGTGCGCTGGCTGGGATTTGATTGGAAAAAACACCTGTATTACGCTTCCGACTATTATGCGCACTTTGAACGCTGTGCCCGGGAACTTATTTCCGCCGGCAAGGCCTATGTGTGCGATCTCTCCCCCGACCAGGTGCGCCAGTACCGCGGCACGCCCACCGAGCCGGGTAAAAACAGCCCCAACCGCGACCGGACTGTCGACGAGAATATGGCTTTGTTCGACAAAATGAAACACGGGGATTTTCCCGAAGGCACCTGCATCCTGCGCGCAAAAATAGACATGGCGCACCCGAACATTACCATGCGCGACCCGGCGTTGTACCGCATAAAGTTCGCCGATCATCCGCGTACGGGTTCCACCTGGTGCATCTATCCGATGTATGATTTCGCGCACCCCATTTCCGACGCTATCGAGCGCATCACTCATTCCGTCTGCACGCTCGAGTTCGAAGACCACCGCCCTCTCTACGATTGGGTGCTTGCACATATCACCATTGACTGCCGTCCCCGCCAGATAGAGTTTGCGCGTCTGAACATTACCTTTATGGTCATGAGCAAACGCAAACTGCTCCGCCTGGTCCAGGAGAAACATGTCACCGGCTGGGACGACCCCCGTCTGCCGACCATCTGCGGGTTGCGCCGTGCGGGCTACACGCCGGAAGCCATACGCAATTTCTGCGACCGTATCGGTGTGGACAAAACAAACAGTACCGTTGATATTGCTCTGCTCGAATATTTTATCCGCGAGGACCTCAACAAACGCGCGCGCCGCGTGATGGCGGTTCTGCGGCCGTTGAAGCTGGTCATCGATAATTATCCTGACGGTCAGACGGAAGAATTCGCCGCCGAGAACAATCCCGAGGACCCTTCCGCGGGCACCCGTTCCGTGGCGTTCTCGAAAACGGTCTACATAGAGCAAGACGACTTCCGCGAAGTCCCGCCGAAGGGTTATTTCCGGCTTTCGCCGGGCACCGAAGTCCGGCTTAAACACGCCTATTATGTTACCTGCACCCAGGTCGTCAAAGACGCTGCCGGCGAGATTATCGAAGTTCACTGCACCTACGACCCCGCATCCCGCGGCGGGGGAACGACGGACAACCGCAAGATTAAGGGAACATTGCACTGGGTTTCTGCCGCCCACGCCATCGACGCCGAAGTACGCCTCTACGATCGCCTTATGCTGACCGCCAATCCCGACGATGCGCCTGCCGGCCAGGATTTTCTGGCAAATCTCAACCCGCGCTCGCGGGAAGTGTTGCCTGCCTGCAAAATAGAACCGTCTGTTGCCGGCGCCCGCCCGGGCGACCGCTACCAGTTTTTGCGCAACGGTTATTTTTCCGTCGATCCTGACACAAAAGAAAGCAAAATTGTCTTTAACCGGACAGTCACCCTAAAAGACGCCTGGGCGAAAATAGAGAAAAACGCCGCAAAAAAATAAGCAGTGGCTGTACGAAGAATCCGCAGATGCATGGTTTTGGAGAGTCAGTATGAATGTCATGGTCCGCCGTCTGTATACTGTTGTAAATGGCATGCCCAAACCGTTGGTGTTGATTGCCGGTATCGCCATGATTGGCGTGCTTGGAACGGTCGACCTGCTCACTAAGAACGAGATCCTTTTTTCAGCGTTTTATATACTCCCGATTACCCTGATTGCCTGGTTTGCCGGCGGAAGATCGGCTGCGATTGTCTCTGTGTTAAGCGTCAGTTTTTTGTTTGCTGATGATATTTCATCTCGCTTAATGTCGCTGGATTCCGTCGCTGTCTATTGGAACAATTTCGGCAGGTTGGTTTTCTTTCTGATAATTTCCTATCTGCTCGCGTCTTTGAAAAAGGCATTTGATCGTCAGCAAGCGCTTGCCCGGATAGATTCGCTGACTGAACTGCGCAACAGCCGGGCGTTTTACGAGGATGCGGGGATGGAAATTGAACGGGCGAAACGGTACAAGTATCCGCTGACGCTCGGGTTTATCGATCTCGATGATTGAAAGTTTATCAATGACACCTACGGCCACGCCGCGGGCGATGCTGTTATCAAACAAGCGGCGCACAGCATACAAGATTCACTTAGGAATATTGATATTTCGGCGCGTATGGGCGGCGATGAATTCATTATTTTATTGACGCGGGCTGAGAAACAGGAAGCACTTGACATTGTGGCGCGGATAGGGCAGAAACTTGCGGAAAAGATGAAGGAAAGCCGGCGCGCTTTGACGATGAGCGTTGGGTTGTTTGCCTGCCGCGATATGTGTGGTTCTCTTGATTCAATGATTGCGGGCGCCGATAAACTGATGTATGCAGTTAAATCAAAAGGCAAAAACGGCGTTCTTTTTGAGGAACAATGACAAAACTTCGGGATGCGCATTATACACGAACGGTTGTTGACCATCTGCTGCTGGGCGAATGCAAGGCAGAGGTGGCGTTTGTCGGTCGTTCCAATGTGGGTAAAAGTTCGGTGTTAAACGCGGTCTGCAACCAAAAGAACCTGGCGCGCACTTCCCAGACGCCGGGGAAAACCCGGACAATCAATGTGTTCGAGACCGCCCGTGGAAAATGGATTATCGATTTGCCCGGCTATGGGTTCGCCGTGGGCCCGGCATCCGAGCGCAACACCTGGCCCGAGATGATTGAAAATTATTTGACCAACCGTCCCTCGTTGCGGATGGTGTATATGCTTATTGATGCCAAAGTCGGGCCCACCAAACTGGACCGGCAGATGGCAATCTGGCTGCAGAGCAAAAGTATTCCCTATCGCGTGATTGCCAATAAAGTTGACAAAATACCCGCCCCGCTGCAGCAGGCCCGCCGCAAAGAAATTGCCGGGGCGCTGGGTATCAGGGCTGAAGATATGCGCTGGGTGAGCGCGACAAAACCTATAGGCATGCGGGAACTGGAACACGAAGTTGCGGAGGAGCTGTCTCTATGATTATCGATGTGCTGGACAATGCGGAAGCGTATGTTTCTTTGCAGGGAAGTCTTAAGAACGCTTTTGCGTTTCTGCGGCGGACGGATCTTGACTCCTTGCCAACGGGCCGTCACGAGATTGACGGGGATAAAATGTACGCCACGATTTCTCGGGGAAACGGCAAAGGGCTGGTTGATGCGAAACTGGAATGTCACCGCAAGTATATCGATATTCACTGTGTGCTCAGCGGTATCGATGTCATCGGGGTCAAAGCGCTTCGCGCGTGCCATTTCCCCATAGGCGAGTACAATGCGGAAAAAGACATACTGTTTTTTTCGGACATGTCCGAGAGCCGGATCAATCTCGCCCCGGGCACATTCATGATGCTCTATCCCGAAGACGCTCACGCCCCGCTCTCGGGAACCGAAGAGGTTACCAAGGTCGTTATAAAGGTTTTGGTGAGCCTGTGGCTGCCCCACTACACAGGGGCTTGCATTTAAAAACAGATTGTGCTATACTTAACATGCTTCACTATGTGTGAAGCCTAGAATCATCACTCCAGACGCAAGAGTATGGAGTAAGAAGAAAAGTAGGTGAGTTTGTAATGGCAAAAGGTAAAGTGAAGTGGTTCAATGATGCAAAAGGTTTTGGCTTTATTTCCAACGATGACGGCAGCGGAGATGTGTTCGCACATTTCTCAGCAATAGCATCTGACGGATTTAAAACTTTGGCCGAAGGTGATGTCGTCGAATTTGACGTCGAAACCTCCGACAAAGGACCCAAAGCAGCTAATGTCAGAAAAGTATAAAGCTTTCTGAGATTCAACAAAAACCCTCGATTACGAAAGTAATCGGGGGTTTTTTTATTACCAACCCCGCCCACTCTACCCCTCACCCCCTCATGCCTCTCCCAGGCAGTCGCCCCCGAATGGTTCTTCAATCCCTGTCATCCCCGAATGGTTTTATCGGGGATATGGTGTTAAGGAATATTTAGTTAAACCATATTCCCGATAATTACCTCGGGAATGACAGAGCGAAAGAGGGGGATACCACCCTCGGAAATGATAGAGGGGAGGCATAATAATCTAAGGGGGGTTGACAAGGGGGTAGCATGGTGTTGCGGGAATAGCGAAGAGTTGGAAAAAAGGCCTTACTGCATTTCTGCGCGTTGTTTTTTTACACGGGGGTCGGTGAGGTATTCGTCATAGGGCATTTGTTTGTCGATACATCCGCGGGGGGTGATTTCGATGATGCGGGTGGCGATGGTTTGCACAAAAAGATGGTCATGCGATGTAAAGAGCACCGTTCCCTTGCAATCAATGAGCCCGTTGTTGAGTGCGGTAATGGATTCAAGGTCCAGATGATTGGTCGGTTCGTCCATCACCAGCACATTGGCGCCGGTAAGCATCATTTTGGCGAGCATACAGCGCACTTTCTCTCCGCCGGATAGCACGGTCGCCATTTTCTGCGTTTCGTCGCCTGAAAAAAGCATCTTTCCCAAAAAGCCGCGGATAAAAGTTTCTTCCTTTTCCTTTGAATACTGCCGCAGCCAGTCCACCAGATTGATATCGTCTGAAAAATAGGATTCGTTTTCTTTGGGGAAGTACGCCTGCGTGGTGGTCACGCCCCATTTGAACATGCCGGCGTCCGCTTTATCTTCGGCCATCAATACCTGAAAGAACGCGGTTATCGCCAGGCGGTTTTTACCGACAAAAGCGACCTTGTCGCCGCGGTTGATGGTAAAAGAAAGATTGGTAAACAATGGGGTTGTATCAACCGATTTCGCCAGCGTTTCGACGGAGAGCAAATCGTTGCCCGCTTCTCTGGTCGCCTTAAAGTTGACATGGGGGTAGCGCCGCGTTGAGGGTTTAATGTCAGCCAGCGTTATCTTGTCAAGCAGATTCCGGCGCGAGGTAGCCTGTTTCGCCTTTGAGGCGTTTGCGCTAAAGCGCGCGATAAACGATTTCAGGTCCTCTATCTTGGTTTCCATTTTCTTGTTGTAATCCTTCTTCTGCTGTGCCGCCAATTCGCTGGCTTCCCGCCAAAAACTGTAGTTACCGGAAAAAAGATTAATATGATTGAAATCGATGTCAGCGATATGCGTGCAAACTTTGTCTAAAAAATGGCGGTCGTGCGAAACGACGATGACGGTATTGGCGAAATCGTAGAGGAATTCCTCAAGCCACACAATGGTTTCCACATCCAGGTTGTTGGTCGGTTCGTCCATCAAAAGAATGTCAGGGTTGCCAAAGAGTGCCTGCGCCAGCAAAACCCGCACTTTCTCGCCGCCGTTTAATTCCTTCATTTTCAGCCCGTGCAGAGGTTCTTTGATGTCCAGGTCGCTTAACAGGCGGGCCGCTTCGGATTCCGCTTCCCAGCCGTGCAGATGATTGAACTCTTCTTCCAGGATGGAAACCTTTACGCCGTCCTCGTCGTTGAAATCAACTTTTGCGTACATGGCTTCGCGTTCCTGCGTCAGGGTGAAAAGGCGCTTGTGCCCCATAATCACGGTTTGCAAAACGGGGAACTCGTCGAATTCAAAATGATTCTGTTTTAATACCGCAATGCGCTCGCCGGTCGTGATAGCGACGGACCCGCGCGTCGGTTCAATTTCGCCGGAAAGTATTTTCAGAAATGTTGATTTGCCCGAACCGTTGGCGCCGATGATGCCGTAGCAGTTCCCCGGTTGGAATTTAATGGACACATCTTCAAAGAGTATCCGTTTGCCGTAAGTGAGTGTTATATTGTCGGTGCTTATCATGTTCGCAGTCCTTATCTGAAATTAAAAAAACGCTTCACTGCCGTACCAAGCCACGATGCGGTGAAGCGTGCGGTGCGTAGGGGGTATCAATAATTTAATTCTGCTTCGGTAACCAGTTCGTTGATGAGATGTTTGACCGACACAATCTTGTCCATGCGGTACACATTTGATCCGCAGAACACAAAGCCGTTGTCCAGGTCGCCCCGGGCGGCGTTTATCAGCGCGTCGGCGATACAGTAGGGCGATTGCGCGGGAACGCAGGTTCTCAGGCACTGAAACCCGCATTTGAACTTTATTTCCCCGGCTTTTGCTTTGTCCAGGAAGGTGTTGCGCAGGGCTCTGCCCGGCAGCCCGACCGGTGAATTAATTATCATGATATCTTCTTTTTTTGAGTTGATATAGGCCTGCTTGAACGGCATGGCGGCGTCGCATTCGTCCGTACAGACAAACCGGGTCGCCATTTGCACGCCCGATGCGCCCAGCTTAATCATGCGCGCGATATCTTTGCCGTCGAATATCCCGCCCGCGGCGACTACCGGAATTTTCTTTTGCGCAATCGCCTCGTACTTTTTGGCCACTACCAGAACTTCCGCCAGCACATCTTCAAGTTTTATCAGCGGCGGTTCCTGCGCCAAATCTTCAAAACTGTATCCCAGATGCCCGCCCGCCATAGGTCCTTCGACGATCAGCGCGTCAGGGGCGTGGTGGAACTTGTTTATCCAGTTTTTGCACAAAATTTCCGCAGTACGGCCCGATGATACTATCGGGCAAATCTTTGTTTTTGATCCTTCAACCAGTTTCGGCAAGCTCAGCGGCAGCCCGGCTCCGCAGATGATGATGTCAATGCCTTCCTCAACCGATATCTTCACCAAATTTTCGTAGTTGGTAAGCGCCACCAGTATGTTTACCGCCAGCACGCCTTTGGTCATCGTCCGGGCTTTGCGTATCTGTTCTTTGAGCTGGTTTTCAAGGTCGGCGCGGTCAGTTGGCCCCTGTGAAAACCCTCCGGAGATAGCCGATATCGTGCCCACCCCGCCCTCGTTGGCAACAGCGGACGCAAGGTTTGCCAACGATATTTTAACGCCCATGCCGCCCTGGATGATAGGGGGATATATTTTCAAATCTCCGATGATAAGTTCAGGTAATTTTGACATATGCGCTTCCTCCGCAGTAGTATTTCGACGCCGACCCGCCTTTTACGGCGATGCCGGGTACAGCAACGGCAAATTTTCATTACGGGCACATTCATCGCCCATTTTACAGAAATGAGTATACCATTATTTTATTGATAAGAGAAGCCCGCCGGCCGCACCGGCCGCAATTATGCGCTACGGCTTTTTTCATTGAACTATTTTATGTATACTATAAAAAATTAACCGGGAGGCAATCGTTATGGCGCGCCAACAGTTGTCGGAACTTGAATGTCACAGGAAACAATTTAAACCAACAGTGCCGGATATACTCAAAAAGGGGCCTGCGTCCGTTCGCCCGAAACTCGGCAAAGCAACCAGAAGCGTTGCCCACCAGGAAACCGTAAAAAAATTGTTCCCGCATACCTACGGCATGCCGGAAGTGTCCTTTACCGTCGGCGACAACCGCGCCGTCGGCCGTACGGCCGTCAAGATTGCCGTGGTCCTTTCCGGCGGTCAGGCGCCCGGCGGACATAATGTCATTGCCGGTCTGCTCGACGGGCTCAAGAAGGCCAACGCGAAAAACAAACTGGTCGGATTTTTGGGCGGGCCGTCCGGGATACTGGAAAATTCATGGATAGAAATCACCGCCCCGCTGATGGACAGCTACCGCAACACCGGCGGGTTCGACATCATACAGTCGGGCCGGACCAAGATTGAATCGCCCGAACAGTTCGCGCAGGCAAAGGCGACCATGCAGAAAAACGGGTTTGCCGCGCTCATCGTTATCGGCGGCGACGATTCCAACACGAACGCCGGACTCTTGGCGGAATACTTCAAACGGGAACAAACGGGTATCAGCGTCATCGGGGTGCCTAAAACCATCGACGGCGACTTAAAAAACGAGCATATCGGGACTTCTTTTGGATTTGATACCGCCACAAAAATATACGCCGAGCTGGTGGGCAACATCTGCCGCGATGTCAACTCTGCACGCAAGTACTGGCATTTCGTGCGCCTGATGGGCAGAAGCGCTTCTCATATCACGCTTGAGGTCGGGTTTAAGACCCAGGCGAACATCGTTCTGGTGGGCGAAGAAGTTCTGGCAAAAAAAATGACGCTCTCGCAGGTAGTCGATTCCATCGCGCGGGTTATCGTCAAACGCTCGGCATTGAAGAAACATTTCGGCGTGGCGCTTATTCCCGAAGGGCTGATAGAATTTATCCCCGAGATGAAAGAGCTTATTTCCGCGCTCAACGATGTGCTTGCCGACAACGAGGCCCTGATCAAACCGATGGGGAGTGTTGAAGAAAAGAAAAATCTGGTGTACGCAAAACTTCCGCCCGCGCTGTCCGCGCTGATGCGCTCGCTGCCGGTGGGCATTGCCTCACAGCTGATGCTCGACCGCGACCCGCACGGCAATGTGCAGGTGTCGCAGATAGAAACGGAAAAACTGCTTGTTGAGATGGTAAAAGCCAAGCTCGACGCGCTCAGAGTTGCCGGCTCCTTTGCAGGGAAATTTTCCGCCATCACGCATTTCTTCGGCTACGAGGGCCGGTGCGGGGCGCCGTCGAATTTCGACGCCAATTACACCTACGCGCTGGGCTACACCGCCGCCGTGCTCGCCCTCAACCGGCTGACGGGATATATATCGTCGGTCAAAAACCTTCTGCAGCCGCCGGCCCGCTGGACATGCGGCGGTGCGCCGTTGACCACGATGATGAATGTCGAGCGCCGTAAAGGCAAAGAAAAACCGGTTATTCTCAAGGCGCTGGTAACCCTTGAGGGCAAACCGTTTAAGGCGTTCGCAAAAGTCCGGGATGCATGGGCCATGACCGAGAGCTATTTGTACCCGGGCCCCATACAGTATTTCGGCCCGTCGGCAGTTACGGAAATGACGACCAAAACCCTGCAGTATGAACAAAAGAAAAAATAGGCGCTATCGCCGGACAGGTGGTTCCCGTGAACATTCAAACCGTGGAAGGTAAACAAAAAGCTGACATCATGCTCTACGCGCTGAGCACCTGCGGCTGGTGCAAAAAAACCAAAGAATACTTGCGCGAGCTGGGCGTAGCGTACCGCTATGTTTTCGTCGATACGCTGTCGGAACCCGACAAAAGCGAGGCGGTTGCCGCAATCACCGCATGGAACCCCGATTGCTCGTTTCCGACCATCGTTATCGATAACAACCGGTGCATTGTCGGCTTTAACGCGGAAGAACTTAAAAAAATAGCGGGGAAATAACTATGCCGACGGTAACAGCGGAGCTTGTTGACGCGCAGTACCGCGCCCTGAAAGATGCGGCGGAGCACGCCGGGTATCATCTCAATCCCGATGAGTCCTTCGTCAAAGATATTGTGCGGGGCATGATTGAAAATGAACAGCGCTACGGCTATCAGTCCTGCCCGTGCCGGCTGTCCGCCGCCAACAAAGACGCCGACCGCGACATCGTGTGCCCCTGCGATTACCGCGACGCCGACATAACCGCTTATGGCGCCTGTTATTGCGCCCTGTATGTTTCGCAAAAAGTTGTTGACGGCACCCAAACCGTATCAGCCATTCCTGAACGGCGCCCGCCCCTGTCCCGACGAACATCTGCGGCGCCCGTAAAAAAAAACCCTCTTACTTCTTTGTCTGTGCCGGTGTGGCGGTGTACGGTGTGCGGCTATCTGTGCGGCCGCGAACAACCGCCCGATGTGTGTCCTATCTGCAAAGTGAAAAAAGATCGTTTCGAACGGTTCATGTAATACCGCTGTAGATACCCGCGGGGGAACGCTGTGCTTGAGAAAAAAACCATCGAGTTAAAGATTACCGGTCCGCTTCAGGCGGCAAACGCGTTGCGCGACGCGCGCCGTTTTTTACGGGCGGCCGGCGTGCCCGCCGCCGATATCGTTGAATCCCTCGACGCCAAGCGCCGGTACATTCTGTGGTATCCCGCCGTCAAAGCTACGGCCGATAAAGTAAAAAAATCGCTCCTCCCCGTGGTGCATCCCTCACTAAACATTACCGTGCGGTCACTGCGGTCCGCCGATTGGCAAACCAAATGGCAGAAAGATTTTAAGCCGTTTTATCTCACGGCCTCCGCCCGGGTGGTGCCGTTGTGGTTTCGCAACAAAATCGCCCCTGCTCCCGGCGACATTGTCATTGATCCGGGCATGGCGTTTGGCACCGGACTGCACCCCACCACGCACGCCATGGCGAACTTTATCGCCTCAGCAAAAGGCGCCTGCAAAGAGTTTCTCGATGTCGGTACCGGCACGGGCATACTGTCGATAGTTGCGGCGCGCAACGGCGCAAAAAAAATATGGGCGGTAGACATTTCCAAAGATTCCGTGACCGCAGCACGGCGCAACTTTCGGCTTAACCGGTGCCGGTGCGACCACGCCGCCGCCGTTGATTTCGAACACTTTTCCCGGCCCGGCACATTTGATTTTGTGGCGGCAAATGTGCTCGTCAATCCCCTGATTGCCTGGCGCGACAAACTGGTTGCGCGGGTGCGCCCCGGCGGCTATCTGGCGGTGTCGGGTATCTGGCACGAAACCGCGCCTCACTTTCGCCGGCACTACGGCTCAGCCGACATCATCCCGGTTGCAGAAGTAAAAAAAGACGGCTGGGTCGCCATTTTATACCGCCGCGCACTGCCCGTCGGCTCAGCGCGCAAGGGGGCAACGCCATGCTCTCGCTGACCACCATTCTTATCGGGGCGTCGCTGTTGCTTATCGTTAGCATTCTTTCCAGCAAAGCGTCCGCGCGTTTTGGCATCCCCGCATTACTCCTTTTTCTGTTTATCGGCATGATCGCCGGCTCGGAAGGTATCGGCAACATCGCCTTTGACGACCCGCGCCTGGCTCAGTACATCGGGATTGTCGCGCTGGTCTGCATTCTGTTTTCCGGCGGCCTTGAAACGGAGTGGAAAAGCGTCCGCCCGGTTTTACGGGAAGGGGTGTTGCTCTCGACGGTCGGCGTGTTAATCACCGCGGCGCTTCTGGGCGGGTTTGTGGTTGTGGTGTTTAAGTTTACGATTATGGAAGGCCTTCTGCTGGGCGCCATCGTTTCCTCGACGGACGCAGCGGCGGTGTTTTCAGTGCTCCGCTCGCGCAAAGTAAGTTTAGCGGAGAAACTCAAACCCCTGCTGGAGTTTGAGGCCGGCTCAAACGACCCCATGGCGGTATTTTTAACCGTCGGGTTCCTGGCGCTTATCACCAATCCTCAGGCGACGCCGGCGGGCATGATCCCCTTATTTTTTCTGCAGATGGGCGTCGGCGCGCTGGTGGGCTATCTGGCGGGCAAAGGGATTGTGTGGGTTATCAACAATCTCAAACTCGAATATGACGGGCTTTACCCGGTGTTGACGATGTCCATGGTTCTGCTGACCTACGCCATTACCGACGCGGTCGAAGGCAGCGGGTTTCTGGCGGTGTATATTGCCGGACTGATGATGGGCAACACCAATTTTATCCAGAAACGCAATATAATCCATTATCACGGCGGGCTGGCGTGGCTGATGCAGATTGCGATGTTTCTCACCCTGGGGCTGCTGGTATTTCCGTCACGGCTGGTCCCGGTGGCCGGCACAGGGTTGCTGCTGGCGTTGTTTTTGATATTCATCGCGCGCCCGCTGGGCGTTTTTGCGGCGCTCGCGCGGTCCTCGCTTACCGTGCGTCAAAAATTGTTCGTCGCCTGGGTCGGGTTGCGCGGGTCGGTGCCCATCGTGCTGGCTACCTTTCCTCTGCTTGCCGGTATCGCGAACGCGGAACTGATGTTTAACATTGTTTTCTTTATTGTTCTGGCGTCCACCCTGCTTCAGGGAACATCAATCTCTGCCGCCATCCGCTTTTTAGGCGTGGGTATGCCCTTTAGCGAAAAGCGGACCTATCCGATTGAGTTCTCGCACACCGACGACCTCAACACCCGTATGCTGGACCACGCCGTCGCCTTCGGTTCCTGCATGATCGGCAAAATGATATTCGAACTGGGATTGCCCTCAGACAGTTTGATAACCCTCATCGTGCGCAACGAAGATTTTATCGTCCCCAGCGGCAAGACCGTCATCGAAGAAGGCGACATCCTGCTGATACTGGTAAACAACAACAATCTCGTCGAAGTCCAACAAATCTGCTCCGCCTGCCGCACCCCCGCCGCCCTCCCGAGCCCATAACGCTAAAAATGATCACCGGCGCCCTACTAGTAATCGCCGGCACGATCTTAATAATGATTTTATCCGTGAACTGCATTCTATAACGGTCAAAGGAATGCTTACCGATGACATAAGCGGGAAGTACAGAAAAGTTCAGAACTATGTGGTTGCCGGTACCGGGCAGATTATGTATAGGCCGCCGCAGCCGGAAGCAGTGCCCGGGTTGATGAACGAGCTCATTGCATGGGTTAATAATGGCTCGGCGGAATATCTGCCGGTTATTTCATCAGCCATACTGCATTACACCTTTGTGTCTATTCATCCTTTTGTTGATGGTAATGGCAGGGTTGCCCGCCTGCTAACAACACGGGAACTGCTGAAGAGAAATTTTGATACTCAGCACATTTTCGCGATAGACGATATCATTTACCAGCACAAGTCAGCATATTATGCGGCCTTGAAAAGCGCGCAGGATAACAATGGCGATATTACTCATTGGATCGAGTATTACCTAGAGGTTATAGCAGAGTCACTTGAACGCGCGTGGAAGCGGGTAGTGTCGCTTCCCAAGACGCGCAAATCCGCGGCAGCGCTTGAGCTGACGCCGAAACAGGAAAAAATCCTGACACTGCTCAACACGACCGATAGATTAAGCGTTCGCGAGCTTGCGGAGATATTACATGTTTCAGTCCAGGGAGTACATTTCATTCTGGGCCCACTGATAAAGGCAAAGATAGTAAAGAGATTCGGGGGAAGGAAAACAGGAAAATTTGGCGTAACGATTTAAATAATTGTGAAGGCCCCTTACTGACAATTTCA
This sequence comes from uncultured Elusimicrobia bacterium, assembly GCA_903880015.1. Classification (GTDB taxonomy): domain Bacteria; phylum Elusimicrobiota; class Endomicrobiia; order Endomicrobiales; family CAIRNS01; genus CAIRNS01. The sequence continues at coordinate 62,764 of CAIRNS010000007.1, forward strand.
CGGTCACAATGTCCATGCCACAACATCATGGTTGAATCAATCGTAGGGGCGCGGGTCCCGCATCTGCCCGATCATTGTCCCTGCTGTTAGCAAAACGCAACCACATCAAAGAAAACAGAGGCCCCCATGTACACCGCAGATGAAATGCTCAATTATGGCGTGCACATTGAAAAAAATGGCAGGGACTTCTACGACCTGGCATCTAAAACGGTAAAAGCCGAACGGGTGCGCCAGGTGTTCGCGTATATCGCCAACGACGAACAGCTTCACATTGCTGTTTTTGAAGGTATCTTAAACCGGTTAGATTCACATCAGCAGTCCGTGGGAAACTATTCATCCCAATACACAGAATATCTCAGCGCGCTGGTCGAAGCGAATGTGTTTATCAAAAGCAAACAGGGGTCCGAGATAGCCAGAACCATCCGCAACGACAAACAGGCCCTTGAACTCGCCCTTGGTTTTGAAAAGGATTCCCTGCTGTTCTGCCTTGAACTAAAAAAACTACTGTGGCCCGGCTTCCATAAAGAAATCGACACACTAATCGCCGAAGAACAAGACCACTTCCAAAAACTATGCGAAGTAATGAAAGGTTTCACCAAGTTCGGCGTAGGATACAACAAAATGTAATTGCTGTAAAAAAGCATTAAAGCCAGGGGGAAATAATCCAAAACCGCTTTCCTGCCTCAGTCACTATTGCTTATTATGCTACGGCACAGAGCTCTGCCATTGCATGAAGAGAGATATAATGCCATGAGTTTTCATTCATTCCTCAATCGATTGAAGCGCTTAAGTTTTATGAGCCGCCGACAGGTTGTTGTAATGCCCGGCAATGAAAATAACTCAGTTTTAAATCCTATCAAACGACTGTGGCAACTTGCCAAACGGCTATGTTTACCTGATCGTCATTTCCCAAAACTTCACAATGAAAATAGTTCAATAAAAAAGTATGTATGCGTTGTTGGTTTTATTGTTCTTTTTTACGCATTAAGTTTCCCAGCCTTTTGGAATTCCAATGTAAATTGTACTCTTGCCGATGGCATAATTCAAAATGTAACGGAAATGAATGCGTATGATAGGCCATGGTTGAGGGGCTTGTCTACTATCAGCATCTTCCCTCCAGTATATATCTATTCCTTAGTAAAAATATCGAAAATGGTAAATCATAATTGGGCATTTTCGTTATTTTTTACGAATATGATGTTTCTTGCGGTGCTGATTTATTTTCAGTACTTGCTTGTAAGGGAATTTGGCGACAATAGTACAGCCATTTTAAGCGTAGTCCTTGTCTTGTTATACCCCCTAACATTCCTTGGGTTTAATACACTTTCCTTGGAATTTCCGCTGATGGGCATTCTCATGATGTCTTTGTATTGCCTCATAAGATCACGATTTTTCGAAAACACACTCTGGAGTGTGCTTTTTGCAGCTGCCTGCGGCATAGGAATGATGATTAAGCAACCTTTCGGAGCATATTGTGCAGGCATTATTGCAATTGGTGCTGTAAACGTGTTAATCAATGTTTTCCGTAGGAGAATAAAGCCGTTGTCAAATTTATTTATTTTTGCAGCTATTTTTATTTTAATAATATCTCCTTACTATATTTTACCTCATTTGAGCAGTGGGGGCGCGCCTGCTTTTAAATCAGGGGTCATGGAAAGTTTCATGACTATAGTCAATGTGGAGCCGGATGTACAAAGCAAAAGAATACTTTTTCAAGGACTATGGGAGTCGCAATTATCGCCTCCTTTCTTTCTGCTGATGCTTTTTGGAATCTTCTATTTCTTAGGCAACACGCGCACCATGATCAAGCTTGCCCTGTTTTCATGTATATTAATACCGAACATATTTCTTTACATAATGCCGCACTTTGTTACTCCAAGATATACGATGCCTTGTATGCCGCTATACGCCGTTATCAGCGCTTATGGTTTAAGGCATTTGTTAAAATACAAACATTTTCAATATTTGGTGTACCTGTGCGTGGTTATCGGGCTAGTACAATTTTACAGTTTTGTTTATGCAGACATTAAGTGGTCGAAAGTTAGTTTCAATGGCCTGAATTATTGGAGTGGATGTGCGGGGCTTGATCCCCATTATTTAAAAAGAGAGCGTCAAGGGGTAGTGCTGAACAATATCAATAACGGAATAAAAAAGCATGTATTGGAATACTCTAAACACGCGAAGATATCTGTCGGGCAAAAATACTCGCTTCTTTTGTTGGTAGATAATACTATCAATGATCAGGATATCAGTCACATACATTGTTCTATGATTTACTACCCCTGGTTTAATAATATGAGCTACCAAATAGTCTGTGGAGTAAAATATTATCTCATGTCATATATATATAAAGGAGAGGGCACTATAGATACTATAATTGATAATACCGATTTTATTCTTTATACGACTTTGGGAAGAACGAATATAAGAGGAGAAATCCCCATAGATAAAGTATTTGACAGTGCCAATCCATGGATAAACTATAATCCGCAGAGACATGATTTATATATGCAGCGCTGGGGAAAGTATTTGAAGGCTTTTGAACTTACAGAGACGTATTATGTAAACGATCGTTATACCGCAAATCTCTATATGAAGAAAAAAAGACAGGGAGTAAATAACTATATTGAGCAATAAGGGTTGGAGTCATCTTGGCAACTTTATGTGAAAGTATGCCAACGGGAATAGCCCAATAATGATAGCAGATTGCTTTTTGATTGATGATGCAACCATAATGGCGGAGGCGGAGAATTCATGAAAGAGACCGTTAATAAGCAGGGGTTTCTGGCTACGCTTGACTGTCCGCTTTATGGGTGGCTTAATCAGCATGGGCAGGTGGCGGTGGACGATTCGCCGTCGGCAATGCTCATGCGGCAGCAGGGGATGGAGATTAACCGTCTGGCGCGGGGGTTGTTTTCGGCGGGGCGGTTGGTGTCGGATGTTGGTTTTGCGGCTGCGGTGGAAAAAACGGCGGGGCTGGTTGCGGGCACAAAGGATGTCACGCTTTTTGAAGCGGCGTTCCGGCATGGGCGGTTTGTTGCCCGGGCGGATGTTTTGGAGCGCGTCAAAGGGAAATGGCATCTGCGGGAAGTGAAGTCATCGACCGGCGTCAGCGATGATCAGTTTAAAGACCTTGCCTATACGGCAGCTGTTCTTGCGGGCGCCGGGATTGTGGTCAGCCGGGCGTCGCTGGTGACAATGTCCCCCGATTATCGCCTGGGGATGCCGGTTGAAAAAATGTTTGATGAGACGGACGCCACCGATGATATTGTCGAGTTCGCGGGCGCCTATGACGCGTTGTTTAAAAGTACCGAAGCCCTGTTGTTTGGCCCGCGCCCGAAAAAAAATCTTATATTCTTTTGCAGAAAATGCGAAGAGTTCGAGGAGTGCACCGGGCGGGGGGTTGCAAATCATATATTCGATTTTCCTCACCTGTCAGCAAAGAAATTTGCCGAGCTGACGGCGCACGGGATTACCACCATTCCCCGCGTGATGAAGGGGTTTGCGTTTACCGCCACGCAGGAAGTTATCTACAAAAGCGTGCTCTCGGGAAAACCGTTTGTCCGCAAGAAACTTACATCCGCGCTAAACGAAATCACCTGGCCCGCCTACTTTCTGGACTTTGAAACCATCTCAACGGCTATTCCTATCTATCCCGATACCGCTCCGTACGCCCAGGTAGTCACGCAGTATTCCCTGCACATCTGCTCGGCGCCCGGGGTGGTCGAGTCGCACCAGGAATATCTTGCCGATCACATGCGGGACTGCCGCCGCGCCGCCGCCGAGCATATGCTTGCCGCGCTTAAAAAAACCGGCAGCGTCATCACCTATTCTCACTTTGAAAAAGACCGGATAAACGCGATGGCAAAACAGTTCCCGGACCTTGCCAAAGATTTGGACGCGGTGGTTAAACGCATCGTCGACCTCTGTGAAATCATCAAAAAGAACTATTACCACCCGGGCTTCTGCGGCAGTTTCTCGATAAAACAAGTCCTGCCCACCCTGATTCCGAGCTTAGATTACGGCGACCTCGACATACAAGAAGGCGGGACCGCCGCCGCGCTCTTCACCCGTATGGTGAACGGTGAAATGACGGATAAAGCCGAAATCCAGCGCACCCGCACAGCCCTGCTCGCCTATTGCCAGCGCGACACCTTGGCGATGGTCAAGCTCCACGAGAAGTTGAGCGCCTTGTAATCCGCACAGCTGTCGCAGATGACCGGCTGTTTCTTTCCTGTAATATGCTCAGGAAAGTATGAAATATTCATACTAACGGGAGAATAATAATGCATAATCAACTCATCTGTATCAAATAGTATTTTATTAAGGTCCCCTGTGTGCGATTATGTGGTATGAGGAATGATGGGCGTGTTTACAGGGTTCGGGGAAATTGGTAGCATACATATCTATGATGAAGCGCGGGACGGTTGCTCAACCATTTGATCATATTATTGAAACGCTCGTGGCGGTTGCCAAGAAGCACGGGTTCGTCATATACGCGGTGGGCGGATTTGTGCGCGATTTGTATGCGGGGCGGGAATCGAAGGATTTGGATATCATGGTTGAAGGCAAAGACGGCGGGGTCCGTTTTGCCGAGATTGTGGCGCGCGAGCTGGGGATACGGGAGCCCGTTATATTTCAGCGGTTTGGCACGGCGAAACTCTCTATCGAGGGCCAGGAAATCGAATGTGTGATGCCCCGCACGGAATATTACAAAGATGATTCTCGTAATCCGGATACCGGACTGGGCACGCTCGAGCAGGACGCCAAACGCCGCGACTTTACGATGAACGCCCTGTTCTGGCGTTTAAACGACGGCGAGATACTTGATTTGACGGCCCGGGGGTTTGCGGATATCGCCGCCGGTGTCATTCGCGTTACTGACCCGGAGAACGCTGGACTGATTTTCAGTCAGGACCCCTTGCGGATGATGCGTGCAATCCGTCAAAGCGTTCAGCTCGGTTTTCAGATAGAACCGGCGACATACGCGGCAATCACCGCCAACGCCCACAGATTGACGATTGTCGCCGTCGAGCGGATAGCCGACGAACTCAATAAGATGCTGGTCTCTGACGCTCCGGTCACCGCCATGAATATGCTCGTAGAAACCACTCTGTTTGGGTATGTTTTCCCGCAGGCGGCAATGAAAAACGCGCGGCGCAGTATTGCATCCCGCCAGGACACTTTGTTGGCCCATGTTGAAAAAAATCTTTCATTGCGTCTTGCGGCTGTGATTTCCCCGACGCCCGGGACCGATGATGCGGAAATGGCGCTGGCGGTGATGCAGCGGCTGAAGTATTCAAAAGACAATATGCAGGCCGTGGGGATGAACATTCGGTTTGCGGCTGATCTTTTCCGTTACGAAAGTTCTTGGCCGGATCCCGCCGTGCGGCGTTTGATATACCGGTGCGGCGATTATGTGCAGAATGTCCTGTCGTTTGCCCGGGCCCGCGCGCAATGGGCCGGCGACACCGCGTCGGTAGTGTTGTTGGATAATCTTGACCGGCGAATTATTGATGTTCAGCGCGTGCTGGCGGTCAAAGATATGGGAAACATTCTCACGGGCAAAGAATTAATGACGCTTTTTGACCGCTCGGGCGGCGTGTGGATACAGAAAATTAAAGAAGCACTTCTGCAGGCGCAGTTTGACAACCCGGCGCTGAGTAAAGAAGAGGCCGTCGCCATCGCCCGTGCGAACGCTCAATAACATGGCGATAGGCAGCCCTACGCTAAGGAGAATCGTTTGAAGAAATGTCCCTGGTGCGCGGAAGAAATACAGGATGAGGCAATTAAGTGCCGCCACTGCGGCTCGATGCTCGTTGTGCCGGAAAAAAAGAAATGGTATTTTAACACATCGTTTTTGGTCCTTGCTTTTGTGTCGGTCGGGCCATTTGCTTTGCCGCTGGTCTGGTGGCATCCGCGGTTGAGCACGGGTGCAAAAATCGTTATTACCGTCATCGCGCTGGCAGTGACCTATGCGCTGAGCATTCTTCTTATAAAATCCATTAACAGCGTGACGGCGTATTATTCACTGTTGTCAAAGTGGTGAATTACCCCGGCGCTTACGGTACACGCAGATATAAAAGGAACAGATCGTTATGATATTTATGTTGCTGAAACTGTGCATAAAAACCGTTGTTTTTGTCAGCATCCTGCTGGCCGTCACGCTGAGCGTTATGGTCTATGCGTGCCGCAATAAACTGCCGCTTCCTGCACGGTGTTACGCCGCTGAGAAAACGATTATGATCCATTATCAGCGGGCGTGCATTGCCGCGCGGCCGTTGAAGCCGGCGGCGGTTGTGGCAAACAAATATTTTCGCATTGTGCTTCATAAAATTTCAATCGGGTACCGGTATTGCCGTGCTTGGGTGCACAAGAAATGGTATACCCTGATGCACAAGATTGACCCGAAAAACGAATTTGGTTTTGCTGATTATGACGGGGCAATGAAAGAATTTACCCGGGAAACACGCCACCACCGGCACACCGGGAACTGACCGCCCGCATCAAAACGCCCGCGGGCGCCGAAGGGAAATCACATGAAAAAAATCTGTGGTATATTGTCACTGTTTCTGTTTCAGGGGGTTGGTCTGTGCGCCCCGTCGAAGGATGCGCTTAGCGTTATCCATAGCCGCAAAAGCGTGCGTAATTATACCGATAAACCGGTCAGCAGGGAGTCGCTTCAAATACTGCTTAAGGCCGGGATGGCGGCCCCTTCTGCCGCTGATAAACGCCCATGGGCTTTCGTAGTGATTACCGATAAGGCGAAGCTGACCGCGCTGAGTTCCCAATTGCCGTACGCGCGGATGCTTTCGCAGGCGGGCGCGGCGATTGTCGTGTGCGGCGTTCCCGCGCAGTCGTTGCCCGGGTCAGATGCGGCATTCTGGGTACAAGACTGCTCGGCGGTAACGGAAAATATTTTGCTGGCTGCCGAAGCCATCGGGTTGGGTGCTGTCTGGACAGGCGTGTATCCCGGTGAGGACCGCGTGAAAACGGTGCAGACAGCGCTGTCGATTCCCTCGGACACTATTCCCCTCAGCGTTATTCCCATTGGTTATCCTGTCGGTATAGAGCAGCCGAAGAAAAAATACGACGCTCAGAAGATTCACTGGAACGCCTGGTAAGGGCGGCCGGAAAATAAAATGTGAAGGAGAGAAGCATGAAAGCAATTGCTATCAACGGCAGTGCCCGCAAAGACGGGAACACGGCGCTTTTACTCAACCAGGTGTTGGCTGAATTACGGGCTGAGGGGATTGAAACGGAACTCTTTCAACTGTCCGGCAACGCGCTGCGCGGCTGCACGGCGTGTTATACATGTTTTGCGGCAAAAAATAAACGCTGCTCTGTCACCGGCGATGTTATTAATGACTGTATTGCGAAAATGGTTGACGCCGATATCATCATCCTTGGCTCGCCGACTTATTTCGCCAATGTGAGCTCTGAAATGAAGGCGCTTATTGACCGTGCCGGGATGGTCGGCAAGGCAAATGCCGGGCTGTACCGCCGTAAGGTGGGCGCCGCGGTGGTGTCTGTCCGTCGCGGGGGCGCCATTCATACATTTAATTCCATAAACCATTTCTTTTTATATTGCGAGATGATCATACCCGGATCTTCGTACTGGAACATCGGCATTGGGCTCAACCCCGGCGATGTCGGCGGTGACGAGGAAGGTATTGCAACCATGAAAACCCTCGGGCAAAATCTTGCCTGGACGCTGAAGAAAATTAAACAGTAATTTGATGCGGGGGGGCGCGCCCCGCAGTTTTACCGATAGAGAATATACAATAATCATCAGTGTCGTGTTATCGCAAGCCCCTCTTTTCCGTCTAAGGGGAAGGGGGGCTTGACATTTTGTTAAACTAATACTAAAATGGTGTCAGAATGAAGCTGATAACGAAGCAAACTGATTATGCAGTGCGGGCGCTGGGATATCTCTCCGGACGGGGCGATACATTTATTTCTTCCGGCGAAATAGCCCGTGCAGAAAATATTCCCGCCTCGTTTCTGCGCCGTATCATGCAGGTGTTAATCAAAGCCGGCATCGTGGCGGCACGGGAAGGTAAAAACGGCGGCGTTCGGCTGGCGGTGAACCCTGCCACGGTCCGGATGATCCAACTTATAGAGCTGTTTCAGGGAAAAATCGAATTGTCTGACTGTATGGTGCGCAAGGATATATGCCCCAACCGCCGGACCTGTGCACTGCGTACAAAAATACAGCAGGCGGAGCGGCGGTTATTTCAGGATATTGGCAAGACGCGTTTATCGGAACTTATATAGATTGAAAGAGGCAATATCATGAAACGAGACATTATCAAGATTGACGAAAAAAAGTGTAACGGGTGCGCCCAATGCATCCCGAACTGTCCGGAAGGCGCCATTCAGATAATCGAGGGAAAAGCTCGTTTGATAAGCGATCTTTTCTGCGACGGACTGGGTGCATGCATCGGGTATTGCCCGCAGGACGCCATAACCATAGAACAGCGTGAGTCCCAGCCCTATGACGAGCGGCTGGTGATGGCAAACATTGTAAAGTCGGGCCCGGCGGTTACCGCGGCTCATCTTAAACATCTTAAGGACCATGGTCAAACGGAGTTTCTCAATCAGGCACTCGCCTATTTAAAAGAAAAGAAAATCGAAATCCCTAAGGAGGATATCATGAAAGAACAATCACCCTGTGGCTGTCCCGGATCCCAAACGAAGGACTTGCGCGACCGCAAGAAAACGACCGATGAATCATCCGGCCCGGTGGCTTCGGAACTCAACCAATGGCCGATACAACTGCATTTGATTAACCCGCAGGCGCCGTACTTTAAGAATGCCGAACTGGTGGTTGCCGCCGACTGCGTGCCGTTTGCGTACGGCGATTTTCACCGGCGGTTTCTGAAAGGAAAAATGCTGGTCATATTCTGCCCGAAGCTTGATGATTCGGCAGATGTGTACACTGCCAAGTTAAGTGAGCTGTTTAAGCACAACGACATAAAGTCCGTGACGCTGGTCCACATGGAAGTGCCGTGCTGTTTCGGCGTGGAGAGAGTTGTCACCGAGGCCATCAAGCAGTCCGGCAAGAATGTCATCATAAAAGAATATACCGTATCCCTCCAGGGAGAGATACTCTAAACTAAGGGAGCAAACAAATGGAAATGCAATGCAGGCAGTGTGAACAGGCTACAGGCGCAACGGCATGTACGACTTACGGAGCGTGTGGAAAAGCACCGGAAACATCGATGCTGCAGGATGTCTTGATAGAAACGCTCAAAGGAATAGCCGTTATCGCTCATGCGGCGCGCGGTGCCGGCATTCGCGACCAGGAGGTCGACCATTTTGTGACCGCGGGACTCTTTACGACGATAACCAATGTGAATTTTGATGATGAACGGTTGATGGGCATTATCAATGGTTCAAAAGTCGTGCGCAAGAAAATACAGGGTTTGTACGGAAAACAGATCAGCTCCCCGGCGGTTGCCTTTGAGCCGGCGGGTACGAAAGAAGGACTGGCAAAACAGTGGGCGGCGTTTAACGACGCCCGCAAGAAGGTCAATGAAGACATCCAAAGCCTCAGAGAAATAGTGTTGTACGGGATCAAGGGCGTCGCGGCGTATGCCGACCATGCCGCAGTGATGGGGAAAACCAATGAAGAAGTAACGGCATTTTTCCATACGGCGCTGGCGGCTATTGCCGATGACAGCCAGACCGCCGATGCATTGACGGGGCTGGTGCTTGAGTGCGGTAAAGTTAATTTGTCGTGCATGGAGATGCTGGACGCGGCGCATTGCGAAACTTTTGGCATACCGCAACCGACGGCAGTGGCATTGGGCGTCAAAAAAGGTCCGGCCATCATTGTGTCCGGTCACGACCTTCCCGACCTCAAAATTCTGCTTGAACAGACGGCGGGGACCGGCGTCAACATTTATACCCACGGCGAGATGTTGCCCGCGCACGGGTATCCCGGACTCAAAAAGTATCCGCATCTTGCCGGACATTTCGGCACTGCATGGCAGAACCAGCAAAAAGAGTTCGACAAAATACCCGCGGTTGTCCTGATGACCACCAATTGTATTCAGAAGCCGATGAACTCTTACAATGACCGGATTTTCACCACGGGGCTTGTTGCGTGGCCGAAAATTACGCACATCGCGCGCAAAAATGACACGAAGGATTTCTCACCGTTAATCGCGAAGGCGAAGGCGCTGGGCGGATTTGCTGCGGATAATATCGAAAAGAGCATTACGGTCGGGTTCGGACACAACGCCGTTTTAGGCGTTGCCGACAAGATTATCACGGCTGTGAAAACCGGAAAAATCCGTCATTTCTTCCTCGTTGGCGGGTGTGACGGCGCCAAGCCCGGCAGGAATTATTACACGGAGTTCGCTCAGAAAGCGCCCGCGGACACGCTGATATTGACGCTTGCCTGCGGCAAGTTCAGGTTTAACCGCATGGAGTTCGGTACGGTTGAAGGATTGCCGCGGTTGTTGGATCTCGGGCAGTGCAATGATGCGTATTCAGCTGTCAAGATTGCGGTCGCGCTTGCCGACGCTTTCAAGGTTGGCGTCAACGACCTGCCGTTGTCCATGATACTTTCATGGTACGAACAGAAAGCGGTGTGCATTCTTCTGACACTGCTGTATCTGGGCATTAAAAATGTCCGCGTCGGGCCGACATTGCCGGCGTTTATTTCGCCCGCGGTGCTCAAGCTGCTGGTGGAGAAGTTCCAGCTTAAACCCATCACGACTCCTGATCAGGATTTGAAGGATATTCTAGGAAAATGATATACTGATGTAAGGTGGATTTTTAAGGGCCGGGCGGACGCGAGGCCCGCCCCTACGCAATAAGACGCAATGACGGGCGACCTGCGGTAATAATTAAGTTTGTCATTCCCGAGGGTGTAATCGGGAATATGGTTTATTGGTTTAATACATTATCACAGGAGTTGATTATGGTGATGTTGTGGCGGTGTGAGGTGTGCGGGGATTCTTATATTGGGGCGTCGGCGCCGGCTAATTGTCCGTTTTGCGGGGCGCATCGGCGGTATATGAAAAATGTTTGCGACGCGCGGGTTGATTTTTCCGTACCGCTGACCCCCAAAGACCGGGCGAACGCGCAGCATGCGTATGAAGTTGAAGTCAGCAATGCGGCGTTCTATTTCAATGCGGCAAAGCAAACCGATTCTGCCGAGGGGAAACTGTTGTTTAAAGCCCTGGCAAAAATCGAGACGGAGCATGCCTCCATTTGGAAAAAAATCCTGAAATCATCCGATGTTCAACAGGGCGGGGATACCTGTTTTACGGCAACCAAAGAAAACCTTGAAGAGTCCCATCGCCGTGAAACCTCCGCGATAGAGTTTTACCGGACTGCCGCCGCAGAGTCAGACAATAGCCGTATCAAAGAGATTTTTAGCGCACTGGTTGAGGTTGAAACCGACCATCTTGATTTATCAGAAGAGCGGTTAAGACCGGCATGAAAAACCGTTCTTTTTTATTTTCAGTTGTTGCTCTGGTGTGCTTTTCGGCCGGCATGTACGGCGTGCAGTACGCGGTGTTCCACGACACGCACGACATGGTGTTTTATTTTCTGCAGGACCTTGCGTTTTTGCCCATCTCCGTCATCATGGTCACCTTCATTATCGATCAAATGATGTCGCGGCGGCAGAAAAAACAGATTCTTGAGAAGATGAATTTTGTCGTGGGCGTTTTCTACAGCGAGCTGGGGAAAAAATTGTTGGCGACTTTCGGCGGGATGAACAAAAACACCGCTGGGCTGTGCGCCATCTTTGCAGAGATAACCGACTGGTCGGACACCGGCATCCGTCAGGCGGCGCGCAAACTTGAAGCGCATGATTATGCGGTTACTTTTGCCGACGCGCAACGCCTCGATGAAGTACGCCAGTTTTTATTGCAAAAACGGGGTTTTATGGTGCAGCTGTTGGAAAACGCGAACCTTCTGGAGCATGAGACCTTTACCAACCTGCTCATGTCAACCTTTCATTTGATGGAAGAACTGACCGAGCGTTTAAACACCGCCGCTATTTCCGCTGACGATTGGAAACACATCGAAAATGACGCCCGCCGCGTGTACGCCTTTTTGGCGATTGATTGGCTGCAGTATCTCAAACACCTCAACGCGAACTACCCGTATCTTTTCAAGTTTGCCCTCGCAACAAACCCTTTGAAATAATAACCTGTATTTACTATACTATTTAGAAGTACTATGAAACATCCATTTCCCTATCTGCGGTTTGTTCCGGTTATTGCGGTGGTAACGCCGGTGTTGGTGCTTGTCTGCCTAACGCTTAATCTGCGTTATCAGGCAAAACAGCAGGCGCGCGCACTTTTGGCGACGGCGACTGTGGCGATATTTTTAAACGCTGACGCTTCCGCCGCCGCGGTCATGGCGCCCCTGTCGGTTGACGCGCTCGTTGCCCAAACCGATTTTATCAGCAAAGAAGCGGTACTTGAGAAAATGGCGCAGGCAGGTTCCCCGCTCAAAGAAATCCTTGCTACTGGGGAAAATCCTTTCACCCCGTATTTTTTGGTTCACCTTAAAGCCGCCACCGCGCCGGGAGCGAAAGCCGTTGCCGAGCACGCGCTGAAAATCGCCGGCGTGCAGGATGTTCGCTATGACGAAAAGATATTTTTAGCGGCGGACCGCTTGGCAGCGCTGTACCGGTTGTCTCAGGCGGGATTGCTGCTGGTTTTTGTTGTTTTTTCGCTGGTGGCCGCTTTTCGTTTGTTCAATATTACTGATCATCAAAAATTCGATTATGCTCTGCTGGGGATGACGCTCTTGAGCGGTATCGTTTCCGTTCTTCTCGCGGGTGGGGCGTATATGCTGCTGGTGCGTTGGTGCGGCGCGGTGCCGGTTGGCGTTCTGCCGCTCACATATGTGCTCACTTTGTTTCCCGCTGGACTGCTTCTTTCGGTCGTTGCGGGGCTGAAACGGTAATTGATGAGACGATTCTTTGTTGTTGTATTGATTTTTTCTTTGGGTTCTTTCACGCTCGCCGGGGCGGGCGCCAAGAAAGAAATTGAAACAAAAACGCAGGAGCTCAAAGAACTTCAGCGGGCGCTCAAAGAGAAACGCAACGAAAAAGAACGCTGTCTTCTCGACGAAAAATGTATTCGCGCTGAGCTGGTAAAAATAGAAAAAGCGTACGGCCGGCTTCAAAAGGAAAGAGAAAAACTGCGCCGGGGGATCATCACGGCGGAGAGAAAACTGATGATAGCTTCCCGCGATCTCGCGTCAGCGAGAATCGAACGGCGGCTGAGAAGCGTTGAGTTGAACGGCGGGGTTGACGGGTACAATCGCCGGTTCAACACCTTCTCGCAGTTATTCTCAGATCCTGTTTCTGAAAAATTATCGTTTGATACTTTGCGCCGACAGTATGGTTCTTTGACGGCAGCTCAGGAGAAGGAAGTCGTTTCTCGGCATGCGCAGGAACGGTGGCAGGCAGCCGATGCAGTGTTGCTGGCATTAAAGGCGCGGCAGGAAACAATGGCGGCAGAACAGGAATCCCTGAGAACCCAAAAACAGGCGTTGTTGAAGACCACTATCGGCCGCCGTATCGTTTCCGAGGAAGAAATAAAGAAGATTCAGGAATCGTCAAAGGCATTGCAGCAATTGATCGTTAATCTGGAACAATCGCGGCGAAAATCCGAGGATGAATCAGGGCGGAAGAAAAAGATACAGGGAAGAAAACATTTTCTCGCATGGCCCGTCAGCGGCAGGATAACAACGCGGTTTGGCAAGAGCAAAAACGCAGAACTTGATACCATTGTCATCAGTAACGGCGTCAAGATTACGGCAAAACCCGGCAGTGCGGTCACTGCCGTTGAACATGGTCTCGTGATGTTTGCCGGCGAATTTCGCTCGTATGGTCTCATGGTTATTATCGACCACGGCGGCGGGTTCTGCAGTATTTACGGGCAGCTCGGGTCCGTTTCTGTCGAGGAAGATCAAAAAATCAGTGAAGGCGCACCGGTCGGCGCGATTGCCCGCAAGGGGCAGCCGGTTCTCTATTTTGAAATTCGTTCCGAAGGGCAAGCAGAAGATCCCTTACTCTGGCTGGAGGAAAAACAACAATGAAAAAGAAACTGATGATTCTGGGCACGACCATGGCGCTGATGATGTTTTTCAGTTATGGCTTTATCCGGCCCGTCAGAGCGGCAGTTGACCGTACCTACGACCAGCTGAAACTGTTGGTGGAGGTCATGGGGATTATTCAGGAAAACTATGTCGAAATCAAGGATAATAAAGAGCTTCTTACCGGCGCCATCCACGGTATGGTGCACACGCTAGATCCTTTTTCGCAGTTTATGGAGCAACATGCGTATACGGAAATGAAAACGGAGACCGAAGGGGAGTTCGGTGGTCTGGGCATCCGTATCGCGATGAAAAATGAGTTTTTAACCGTTATTACTCCAATTTTGAGGACGCCGGCTTACCGCGCGGGGATTTTGCCGGAAGACCGGATTGTGAAGGTCAATGATAAATTTATCCGCGGCATGCCCATGGATGATGTCGTCGCTTTGCTGCGCGGCGCGCCGGGGACAAAAGTGACCGTCACGATACTGCGCGAAGGGTTAAAAGACACCGTAGATTTCCCGCTCATACGGCAAATCATAAAAATCGAGACCATTCACAGCAAGATGCTGGACAAAGAAATCGGCTACATCCAATTGACTGAATTCAGCGCAACCAGCCAGAAAGATCTTGCGAAAGCGTTAGGGGAGCTTTCCGGACAGGGGATGAAATCCCTGATATTGGATTTGCGCAACAATCCCGGCGGATTATTGGATATCGCGGTCGCTGTGTGCCGTGAGTTTGTAAACGATGGGAAACTGGTAGTGTTCACCCAGGGCCGTCTGCCGGAATCGCGGCATGATTATATGACCAAGGGCAAAGCCCCCTACGGCGACCTGCCGTTTGTGGTTCTGGTCAACCGGGGTTCCGCTTCGGCCTCCGAGATTGTGGCGGGCGCCATGCAGGACTTAAAGCGGGCGCTTATCATCGGCGCGACCACCTACGGCAAGGGAAGCGTTCAGTCCATATTTCCTTTTGACGATGGCAGCGCTTTGCGTCTGACCACCGCGAAATATTACACCCCGTCAGGCCGCAGTATTCACCGCGATGAGAAAACCGGTAAAGGCGGCGTCATTCCCGACACTATCGTTGAAGTACCCCACGAGATTGAGGCAAAACTCTACGCCCAGTCAGAATTCTTATTTGCTGACGGAAAAGAGCCGCAAGCCATTGTAAAAAAAGAAGATCAGGTGGTTGATACGGCGCTGGTGAAGGCGATAGAGCATCTCAAGAAAAAACCCGTGAAATGACCGATTCCAAGGGCATCATCAAGATTCTGTACGCTGTCATTTTGTGTTTGATCGGTGTTTTGTTGTGGGTTCTCTGGCACGGGACACGGCAGAATTATACTGACCTGAGCTGGAAATTCGACGCTACCCTAACCGATACCATGGTTGCCGGCGGCATCAAAAACAGCGATATTGTTTCACGGGTCCAGGATGAGAAAAAGTCCGCACGGGCGTCTTGGACATTTTACAGCAAAGAAATACTTCTGTCCCCATCCGTTGACCTTAAAAAACTGATTTCCGCTTGCGAGTCCGCGGCGAAGAAACGGCGTATGGTTGTCCGTGTCAGCGGCGGTGCGCCCGGGAAAACAACGGTTGATTTTACCTACAGGAACATCCTGCTGTCCCGCGTTATTTTTATGCCCGCGTCGGCTTCCTCTGCGTCTGCGCACAAGCGGTTTGCGATGGTTATAGACGATATCGGATATACCCGGGATTTGTCGGCATTCACTGACCTGGGTATTCCCATCACCTTCGCCGTCATGCCCTACGAACTCTATTCCCGCCGTATAGCCCAGGATCTCACGCAGAAAAAAATGCCGTATATTCTGCATCTGCCGATGGAGCCCGAGGCGTATCCCAAGATAGATCCGGGCAAAGCCGCCGTGATGACGGCCATGAACGCCGAGGAAATCAAACACAAATTTTTGTCAGATTTGGCAACCGTGCCGGGCGTGGTCGGCGTTTCAAATCACATGGGGTCGCGTTTCAGTGCCAACGCCGAAAAGATGCGGATCCTGTTGTCCCTGGTCAAGGAACAAAAACTGTTTTATTTTGATTCCTATACCACCCCGCACAGCGTCGCGGGCAGCGTTGCGCGGGAACTGCATCTTGCCTCAGCGACAAACCAACTTTTTGTCGATGAAAAAGACGATGCCGTGTATATGCAGCGCCAGTTCGACGACATTTTGAAAAAGTTTCAAAAGCTTGACCGTTTCATCGCCATCGGGCACATCCAGAAAAAGAATCTGCCCGCCGTTCTCAAACACTATATCCCCCTGTTTAAAGCCCAAGGCATAGAGTTTGTTTATCTCCCCGCCCTGATTGAACAGCAGTAACGGCATCATCGTCCGGGGCCATTTTACGGTTTACTGTTAGAATTTGTAATAGGGAAACTGTTCGCTTGTCATTCCCGAGGTCGTAATCGGGAATATGGTTTATGCAGTTTGGTGACAAACACCATATCCCCGATAGCCCCATTCGTGGATGACAATCATGAGATTTGGGGATAACAGTTGTGTGAAAGCACCTTATGAATATTCTCGGGATTGAAACTTCTTGCGATGAGACGGCGGCGGCGGTTGTTGCTGACGGGAAGAAAATAATTTCTTCCGTTGTTTCTTCACAGATCGATATACATAAATCGTTTTTCGGCGTTGTGCCCGAACTCGCCAGCCGGGCGCATGTCCGTGCGATAAACGCAGTCATCGCCGAAGCGTTACACAAGGCGGGGATTGCGCTTGAGGAAGTGTCTTCGAAAATAGACGCCATCGCCTACACGCGCGGGCCGGGGCTTGCCGGGTCGTTGCTGGTCGGTCAAATCACCGCTGAAACGTTGCGGTTTCTGTATCAGCTTCCCCTGGTGGATGTCAATCATCTGGAGGGGCATCTGTATGCGGCTGTGCTTGAGTATCCCCGTCTCAAACCGCCGTATCTTGCGCTGGTTGTTTCCGGCGGACATACGGAACTCATTATTGTCAAAGATTTCGGGAAGTATCAGGTGCTCGGCGGTACCCGCGACGACGCCGCCGGCGAGGCCTACGATAAAGTGGCGAAACTGCTGAACCTTTCTTACCCGGGCGGTCCGGTGATTGACGCGCTGGCGAGCAAAGGCAACCCGTCCGCTGTCGCGTTTCCCCGTCCCTATATGCGGGAGACCTGGGATTTTTCGTTTTCCGGGCTTAAAACCGCCGTGGCTAATTTCGTGGCGCGCCATGCGCGCGAAAAAGGGGCGTTGTCCCGTGCAGAAGTCCGCGATATTTGCGCGTCGTTTCAGCAGGCGGTAGTCGATACTTTGGTGGAAAAAACGATTGCCGCTGCACAGAAGTTTTCCCTCAAAAAGATTGTGATCGGCGGGGGCGTTGCTGCCAACGCCGGCTTGAGAAAACAATTGGCGGCGCAAGCGGTGCGCCGGGGACTGCGTGTATATGCGCCGTCGCTTTCCCTGTGCACGGACAATGCTGCGATGATTGCATGCGCCGGATATTATAAATGGCGCGCACACCCTGTTGCGGCGGCCGGTTTGCAAACAATTGAACCCGGCATGAAATTGAAGAACTGGAAATAACCTATTTATGCGCATCGGCACGGTAGAGCTCGCAAATAATCTTATTATGGCCCCCATGGCGGGGATAACCGACCAGCCGTTCCGCCGTCTTGCGCGGGAAGGCGGCGCGGGACTGGTGTGTACCGAGATGATTTCGGCGACAGCCCTGGTCAGGCGCGACGATAAAACATTGAAAATAATGTCCCTGGCCGCCGATGAACATCCGGTATCGGTCCAGATATTTGGGTCTGAACCGGCGATTATGGCGGAGGCGGCGCAGATCGCCGCTGACGGCGGCGCGGATATCGTTGATATCAATTTTGGTTGTCCGGTAAGAAAGATCGTCAAGTCCGGCGCGGGCGTAAAGCTCATAGAAAACGAAGCGCGTATGACGGCCATCATGGAAGCGGTAGTTGGCCGCGTTACCGTCCCCGTGACCATAAAGATCCGCATCGGCCGCGAGGCGGATGAAAATGTCGCGCCGCATATCGTCAAACGCGCCGCCGCATCGGGCATCGCCCAAGTGACGGTGCATGGGCGCTCGGCGGTAAACTTTCATAAAGGACTGCCGGATCTTGAGGCGGTTGCCGCTGCGGTTCGCGCCGCGCCGATGCAGGTGATAGGCAACGGCGGCATTATCGATGAATTGACCGCAAAGGATTTTCTGGATAAAACAAACTGCGCGGGATTGATGGTTGGACGCGGCGCCATCGGCGACCCGGCATTGTTCCGGCGGATATCTCATTATTTGTCCACCGGTGAAATGATGCAGGCGCCGACGCGGGAACAGCGCATTGATTGTCTAAAGAAACACGCGCGGATGGCGGCGGATCATTACGGCGAAAGACGGGGCGTAATCCTTTTGCGCAAGGTCATGCCGTACTATTTAAAAGGACTGCCGAATGCGTCGCGCATCCGCAATGAATTTAATCAAATTGAGACGCTGCTTGCGCTCGATGCCGTGCTGGAAAAAATCGGGGAATCGCCGTATTTTATCAACGATGCCGGCGATCGGGGATACTATGAAAACGAATAAGCAGTCGCACGGCAGTCATTTCCATTGCGCTGAACCGGAACGCTTTTCCCGCCAGGGATTTCCGGAAGCGGTATACGCGCCGGGAAAAACCGTCACCCAGATTCTTGCCATTTGCCGCGCTCTGCAGAAGGGTTCCGGTCCGGTCATGATTACCCGGGCTGATAAAATAGTGTTTACCGCGATAAAAAAACAGTTTCGCACGGCGAGATATTATGCCGATGCGCGTATCATAGTTGTGCATCCGGGGAAAACCATGCCGGCACCGCGCGGCAATTATCTCTGCGTGGTGACTGCGGGAACGACGGATATTCCGGTGGCCGAAGAAGCCGCGGTTACCGCGGAAATTATGGGGCATACGGTCACGCGCCTCTACGATGTGGGCGTGGCGGGAGTTCACCGTCTTTTGAATCATGCCGCTGTTCTCCACGGCGCGTCGTGCGTTGTTGTCTGCGCCGGAATGGAAGGGGCGTTGGCAAGCGTGGTCGGCGGTCTGGTCGGTTGTCCGGTCGTCGGTGTGCCGACATCTGTCGGATACGGGACAGCGTTTCAGGGCGTTACGGCGCTTCTTTCGATGCTCAATTCGTGCGCGCCCAATGTCAGCGTGGTTAATATCGACGATGGTTTTGGGGCGGGGATCATAGCCGCTCTTATCAACGGAAGGTGACGATATGAAAAAAATTGCCTATTTCAATTGCGCATCGGGTATTGCGGGCGACATGATACTGGCTGCCTGCATCGACGCCGGCGTGAAAGCCCGGGAACTGGAATCGCACCTGCGCCGTTGTCTGAAAATATCCGATTGGCGCCTTAAAGTAACCGTCAATCCCCATACGCACTATCCCGCACAACAAGTTACTGTAGTTGGGACGCGCACCTTTGCCTCGCCGCGGGTGATGCAGTCAGTCATCAGCCGCAGCACCCTGGCACCGGCAATAAAAAAACGCAGTTTGGAAATATTCGATTGTTTGCTTACCGCCGAAGCGCGTGTGCACCGCTTGCATCCGGACAAGGTTCATTTTCATGAACTCAACTCCATCGACACGCTCGTTGATATCACCGGCGCCTGCACCTGTCTGAACCTGCTGGGTATTGATGATGTATACGCTTCGCCCGTCAATATCGGCAACCCGGCGCCGGCAACGCTTGAAATACTGCGGGCAAACGCGGTACCCGTGTCCGCATCAACCGCGGCCCATGAGCTGGCGACCCCGACCGGTATGGCAATCATTGCGCGGACCGCGCGGCATTTCGGCAATCTTCCCGTCATGAAAATAACCGCATCCGGCATGGGCTCAGGGACGCGCATCATTCCCGACAGTGACAATGTTCTAAAACTTCTTATCGGCGAACACGCGGGCTCTGCTCAGCCATTTTCGGGGGACACGGTGATTCTTCTGGAAACGAACATCGATGATATGGACCCGCGCGTGTATCCCTATGTTCTTGAAAAACTTATGGCCGCGGGCGCCCGCGACGCCTGGCTTGCGCAGGTGCTTATGAAAAAAGGCCGCCCCGGAATGATCATATCGGTCCTGTGCGATGCAGATGTCGAACAGGCGCTGTGCGCTATACTGTTTGGCGAAACAACCACGCTGGGCATCCGCCGCTCGGTGCGCGAGCGGGTTGTGCTCGAGCGCAGTCAGACAAAAAGCAAGAAGATAGGGTTTCTGCCTGACGGAAAAAAGAAAACTTCAATGGAATTTGAAACGGCACAGATGCGTGCCCGAAAAACAGGCGCGCCGCTGAGAACGCTATTGCGATAGTCCGTTTTTTGATGTAAACTATATCCCGCAGGTCATGCCGGGCAGTTAGCTCAGCGGAAGAGCACTTCCCTTACAAGGAAGGGGTCACAGGTTCGAGCCCTGTACTGCCCACTGGTTTATTCCTAAAGGAGCAATCCCATGATGAAGAACAAAATGACGATTACTGCCGTGATTATCGCCGCGCTTTTCGCGACGGTAACAGCAGCGGAAAAACCGTTTGAGCTGTTTGATTCAGGGACGCAGGACATTGTTGATTACGCCGCGTACGGAGTATTCAGCGGGACCGGGACTACCAACTACAAGTACACCATTACGGACAGCGCAAATCTCAAGAAGGCAGTCGGCGAAGGCATATTTCCTAATGTAACCAGCGTACTGCGGGACCCCGCCTACAAAAAACGGTTGGCTGCCGGAAAACTCAAAGGCAGCCACTGGGATTTTGTCAGATATCTTACCCAGGACGATTGTATAACCAACTTTTATAAATGGTGCACCGCGGCGGAAGATCCGGGCGTCAAGCAGTATTACGCGGCGCTTGCCCTTGAGCGCGCCGGTAATCTCAAGCAGGCGATTAAAGCGTACTACGCGATTGTGGTCCATTTCCCCGACGCGGTCGGTTATACCTATTGGAAAACGCCGTGGTATATCGGGCCGGTGGCCATTGAACGGCTAAAGTATCTTACCCGCGAACATCCCGAACTGAAAATAAAGATAGAGGGAGCCAGCATCAAGGTTATCAACCGCTTCGACGATAATCGTTGGAACGACAGCTATATTGCCGTTCCGGGAAAAATGGTGCGTATTTCCAAAGCGTCAGAACTTACGGTGCCCCGAATCAATGTAGAAAAACTCAAGGTTATCAAAACGGTCGGCGCCGGCAGCGTTACCTTGCGACAATATGAAAATCACCACTGGCAAATGATGGTTGACAATAAACCGTATGTTGTCCGCGGCATGGCGTATTCGCCCAACAAAGTCGGGCTCAGCCCCGACAACGGAACGCTGAATGTTTCGCGTGACTGGATGTTTGCCGATTTCAACAAAAATGGAATTGCCGACGCTCCGTATGAAGCGTTTATTGATAAGAACCGCAACAATGTGCAGGATCGCGGCGAAAAACCCGTTGGTGATTTTAAGTTGATGCAAGAGATGGGTGTCAATACTCTCCGGTTGTATCATCACGGTGATTTCAATAAAAAATTGCTTATGGACGGGTATAAAAAATATGGGTTTAGGTATCTCATGGGTGACTTCATCGGCATGTACGCTGTGGGTTCGAAAGCTGAGTGGTACGGCGGAACCGACTATACCAACCCCGAACATCAGAAAAATATGCTCGAGAGCGTTCGTCAGATGGTTGAAACATATAAGGACGAGCCGTATATCCTGATGTGGGTTTTGGGCAATGAAAATAATTACGGCGCGCCGGGCAAAGCGGGTGTAACTCCCGGGCAGGGGTGCCGCGCAAAACTGCAGCCGGAGGCATATTACCATTTCGTCAATGAAGCGGCGAAACTGATTAAATCCCTTGACCCTCAAAAACGCCCGGTGGCGATATGCAACGGCGATGCGCTGTATCTCGACATCTGTGCCGCACAGGCGCCGGAAATCGATGTGTTCGGCGCCAATGCGTATCGCGGTGAAACCGGATTCGGATCCCTGTGGCAGGATGTTGCGGATGTCTATGACCGTCCGGTTGTGATAACCGAATACGGGTGTTCAGCGTACGCCAAGGGGTGGACGCAGCAACGGGCTGAAGAAGGACAGGCGCAGTATCATCGCGGCAGCTGGCTGGATATGGAAGAAAATTTCGCCGGTTCAGGCGCGGGGACCGCGCTGGGCGGCATCGTTTTTGAATGGACCGACGAATGGTGGAAAGCCGGACCGCCACCTGAATTTGACCCGGCGGCTCAAGATATCACCCCGCAAAGCGGTATGCCGTTCCTTGACGGGTGGGGCTACGAAGAATGGCTGGGACTGACCAGCCAGGGTGACGGGAAGCTCAGTCCCTTTCTGCGCCAGTTGCGCCCGGCGTTTTTCATGTACAAGAAACTGTGGAGTAAATATACATAATGGTCGTCAAAGTCCTGAAAATATTGCTGATTCCGTTGTGCTTTTTTTTGTGTTCCCCCCGGGCATTGGCCACGACGACTATCGAGCGCGGTGATAATGACAGCTGGATGCTCTATGTTGACGGAAAACCATATTTTGTCAAAGGCATGGAATATTCGCCTGACCGCGCCGGCGCTTATCCGGACCAGCCCAACGAATGGATGCACGAGGACAAAGACGACAACGGGCAAATCGATGCGGCTTACGATTCATGGCTAGACGAAAACAATGACGATTTTCATGATGCTCATGAAGACCCTGTCGGCGATTTTCAACTGCTCAAAAATATGGGATGCAACACCGTCCGTATCTATCATTCCGATAACCTTAATGTTCCTCTCCTGCGCGACCTTTTTGATACCTACAATGTGCGCGTCATCATGGGCAACTTGCTCGGCGCGTACACCATTGCCAGTGGCGCCGAATGGTGTGAGGGTACCGATTACACCGATGCCAAGCAATGCGAAAAAATGAAAGAAAGCGTCAGGGCGATGGTCGAAGAGAACAAAGATGAACCCTATCTGCTGATGTATATGCTGGGCAATGAAAACGATGCCGTCGGGTGTGTCGACAACTGCACGCTCAACAACACCAACGCGGCGCAGAAGCCGGAAGCGTACGCGAAATTTGTCAATGAAGTGTGTGTGATGATAAAGAAAATGGACCCCCATCATCCCGTCGGCGTGTGTCTGGCTACATATAAATTGTTGCCGTATCTTGCACGCTACGCCCCTGCCGTTGATATCGTTGGGTTGAACGCCTACTCCGGACCGTTTGGGTTCGGCTCCCTGTGGCACCGCGTCAAGACGACTTTTGACCGGCCGGTGCTCATCACCGAATACGGAACGGACTGTTATTATCTCCAAAAGAAAGTTATTGACGAAGATTATCAGGCGCACTATCATCGAAAAAGCTGGCAGGACATAGAAAACAACAGTGCCTGGGGCGACAAAGACCGCAACGCGATAGGCGGGGTGGTGTATTGCTGGATGGACAAATGGTGGCTGATAGGGTCGCCGCATGATCACGACACCTCTCTCGGCGCGCGGGCTGGTGCGAACAGAGGGGGTGTTTTTTGCGACGAATGGCTGGGCATTTGCGGTCAGGCAAGCGGTACCAATGCGCCGTTCATACGCCAGCCGCGTAAAGCATATTATATGTATCGGGACGAATTATGGAAGAAATCTCTTCCTTTTGAGCCCAATTATCTCGCCCCGGCGGCTGTGGATGATGATAATGCGCGCTAAAATATCCGCTGTATGTCTTGCTCTCTTTTTGTTCGGCGTAGTGCCGGCAGGGGCGACAGCTACGGTAGTGACCGTCAGCGGCCGCAAGCTCATGGTTGCGGGCGTTGCCTTTACGATAAAAGGGGTTTGCTATTCGCCGACCCCCGCGGGTTCCAGTACCTCGTATAACTGGTATGCCGACGCTTCTATCTACAAAAACGATTTTGCTCTGCTCAAGGCAATGGGCGTCAATACTATCCGCGTCTATGGCGCCGCGAACATGACTGCCGAGTTTCTGGATGCCGCCGATCAAAAGGGGATTCATGTCATCATGGGATATTGGGTTGACGCTTCGAAAGTGGGTGTTGCCGCCAGCGAAACCGCGATGGTCAACGAATTTGCCACAATGATCAATAAGTGGAAGGCGTATCCGGCGGTACTGCTGTGGATGTTCGGTAACGAGGTGGATGCAAATGTGAGCAGTAAATCTCATTGGTACACCTTGCTCAACACTGCCTGTGTGCGGGCCCATGCCGAAGACGCGAATCATCCCGTGGGCACGGTAAATCAGGAAATCACTGAAATAGGGGATGCCAGCGTCAAGGCCGATACGACTACCTTGTCGGCGCTCGACATCTGGGGCATCAATTTGTATCGCGGGTCATCGTTCGGGAACGCGTTTTCGGTTATGAGCGGAACATCAACCGGGAAAGCGTATTTCATCAGCGAGTGGGGGTGCGACGCGTACAACGGGGTAACCGGCGCTGAAGACAGGACTTTGCAGAACAAATATATTAAATCTCAGTGGGCTGAGATAGCCGCTAATCTTTCTGCTGACGGTAAATCCTGCTCCGGCGGGACGGTGTTTGAATGGTCTGACGAATGGTGGAAAGGCGATTCGACCGCGGGAAATGTGGGAACAATCGGCGGTGGTGGCGTCAACGGGAATTCAGTTCAGGACACCAGCGCTGACTGGCAAAATCCTCATGGAGAAGCAGGTGAAGACCCCAACATGAACGAAGAATGGTGGGGGATAGTCGGTATTGCAAAAAATACCAATGATCGAACCCTGCGCCCGGCGTATTACGCGCTGCAGCAGGCATGGTATGTCCCAACTTCCTCGGTTGATACAGTCGACGGGATTATCAATCCCAATATTATTTTTCAGGGAGAGATACACAGTTTCCCCAATCCTTTCCGGGCGGGCATTGATGACACTACCATCAAGATAGTCGTCAGCGGGTCGCCGGATATTACGGTTGAAATATTTGATCTTTCCGGTAAAAAAGTGTGTAGTATTTCCGACAGCGTCACCATCGGTTATCAGCGCTTATTCCTCTGGCGCGGGAAAGACAGCGACAATGAGACCGTTACCGCCGGTTTGTACATCTGTAAGATAACGGCAAAGATTGAAGGCAGGGAAGAAATTAAATTCAGGAAGATAGCGGTGGCAAAATGACCCTATTCCCGATAATCTGTATGTTGCGGAAGATGGTATGCGTCAGCATGATTGTTGTGTGCGCTCTTTCTATCCGTGCGGTCGCTGAAATGCCCATCCTTACGGATGTCCGTGCGGAGGGTATGGGAACCGCCTATACCGCTGTAGCGCATCAATCCACTGCGCTTGACTGGAATCCGGCCGGCTTGGGGGACATGCGCCGCTCGGATTTGACCGCGCTGTTCTCTCAGGGGTTCGTGGATACGAAATTTACCAGTATTTCCTACGGTCGTCCCACTGATTTTGGCGGGTGGGCGCTCGGCTGGGGCCGTGTTTCCAACGAATTCGAAAAAACAAACGCCCAAGATGATTTTCTCGGGAACGGGGCCGTCAGCAATGATGTTGTTATGGCTGGCTTCGGGTATTATCGCTTGCCTGTTTCGCTGGGTCTGTCCGTCCGGTACTTTTCAGAAAAGATCGATCCGGTCCAGCTTTCCGGCTATGCGTTCGATGTCGGTGCTCTCTACGAGTACAAAAAACTTCGTCTCGGCTGGGCATGGAAAAATATTTTGTCCAATTCGCTGGAAGGAACGGGCATGGCGGGCGACAATGTCAGCGAAGTTATCCCGCCTCTCATGCGCGCCGGCGCTGCACTGACGCTTCCCCTTGATTTTGATATACAGTTTTTGAGCGGCGCATCGGTCGACCCGACGATAAACCCCGAAATATGGCACTGTACGCTTATTACTGCCGCGGATGTTGAAATTCCGGTGTACCGCAACCAGTCCCTTGCCGTGAGCCCCGGACTTGAGGTGGGGGTAAACGATTTGATCGCTTTCCGCGCAGGACTCAAACAATGCAAAGATTTCAGCGTGGGGATGTCGATTAAGGCCTCCGCGGTGAGTTTTGACTATGCGTTTGTTTTTAACCCATCAATCACTAATACCCATATACTTTCATTGTCCATATACTTTGGCGCATAGTATTGCCCGTTCTGTTTTGCCGCGCGGCGCACGATTTCAGAATATACCGCCTCTCCAGCCATTCCTTGACATTTTCTTCCATTAAAAGGTATATTCTTTAATACATGTCTCCCAAAACATCTTCTTCCATAATGTTATTGCTTCTCCTTCTTCCGTTTTCGGCAGCTTTTGCGGCGGAAGATCTTATCGAAACAGGTTCAATCAAAGTCAGCCCCCGTCTCCAATTAGATTTTTTCCAGCATAAACTTACCGACAAGTGGACGCTTACCAAGACCGGCATTGATAATTTCTATGCGTATGCCGATACATCTACCGCCAGAACGCCGACGGAAACATTGACCGGCCAAACCTTCTATCTTGACCTCTCGCTCCGGCCGATAGATGCCCTCACCGGCACATTCGGATTTGAATATGTCAACAATTACGCCGATGCTTACTGGCGCCCGCATAACCGTGAGCACCAGTATACCCTCAACGATCATAAGTTCGCCTGGAATACCGCCGATATTAATTACACGGCTGATTGGGCGAATCTGCGGTATGCCCGCGGCGTCGGTCGGTTGGATTGGTCGAACGAAGGCGATGTATTCGGCATTTTTTCTGAGACACTGATCCCCCAGATGTTCGAAGTGATTGCCAAAGGACCGGGGGGCAGGGTTCAGATGGTGTACGGGATGGACAATTCGTGGGAAAATAACGACTCGCATCCCCATATCGGAATTTACGGCAGTGTCCCCTACCTCAACTACAATTTTAAACTCAACGGCGGCAGTTATCACCTTCTGTACAAGGACGAAAAGAGCATGTTCGATTCAACGGGGGAGCGCGTTTCGACCTATGAGCTTTCCGGTGCCTATGAAATGGGGGACAACCCTCTGCAGGTTGGCCTTTTGTATCGGCCGTTCCGTTTGGGATGGAACTACTCGTATCTTGCTGACGCGCCTGCCGGAGCGGGCGATGTCGGTTCCAGCTTTGTAAAGCATTCCGGCACGACGAATTCGGGGGACGCTTTCGGCGGCGGGGTGAAGTTCACTTACAAACAGTTTTCATTTCTTGACCAGATGTCTTTGAAGTACACCTATCAGGGGCTGGTTGCCGGCAATAAACAGCAAATGGGCACCGAGCTGGTTCGCAAACTTTCGCGCCCGCTGACTGCAACATTTGATTACACCTACCGCAAGCCACTGCAGGGACCGATTCCCCTGATATACGAGGGCACGCCGGCTAACACCGGCCCGGCACTCTTTGAGCCGCGCGGCCCGGACAGTCCGTTCTGGGTGCAGTGGGACAACCGCGAAGCCAGCATTATTTCGTTTCTGTGCACCTTTGACCCGACGCCGTCCACCTGGTTCTACCGGTATCAGCCGAACGTTCCCGAAGAGTGGAATCTTAATCCTGATGAGAACGCCCGTATTTCTTTCGCAACGCGCTATACGCTTACGCGGTACTTTACCGGAACCGACCGGCTGGTGTATTGGAACGCTTTTGCAGAGCCCGCCTGGGAAGGGTATGGGGCGACCGGCGCATGGGCGACGAATGATTATATCGGCGCGTTCAATCTTCTCAGCGTGCTTAATTTTCCCGAATCGAAACTACGGTTCATCTTCGATCTTGAACTGGGGCAATCTCTTGCCACTGCCAGCGCCTCATATACATTGTCAACCTTAGGGGCAAAGCCGATAACGGATTATGTGATTACCGGGTTGACGATGGTCAGTAATCCTTACGAGGTTTCTTTTAAATATTTTAAGGATTACTGGGGTCCGGAATATTGGCATCAGACATTCGGGGAAGCGGTTGACAATGTGTATAAGGCGAAAGTGAGCAGAAAATTCGGCAGAAATGTCACCGCGGGTATTGACTATACCGGCGTCCGCGAACGCGATAAAAAATATGTGGCACCCGAGCTGGGTGACTATGATGAGTATCATTGTTTTGTGTCGATTTCTTTCGGGCCGATCGTCGGTCGTTTTGGCTCGCAATGGGAAGCGGCTGCTGATGAGCCGGCAGCGGACATTACGCCTCCGTTCGTCGCACTTACTGTTACGCCGAGAATATTTACGACCGGCGGCGATGGGCCGGACTCTTCGTGCCGTATTGAGCCCCGCGCGTCCGACTTGAATGGCGTTGCTCAATGGGAAATAACCATCACGGGCGCCAACGGCAGGGTGGTAAAGGTCTTTGAAGGCAAGGGTCAGCCGCCGGACACTGTTGTCTGGGACGGCAACGATGATGTGTACGCCATGCCGGTCCACAGCGGGATATACGCCGTTGTCCTTTCCGCGAAAGACAGCGTGGGGAACACCGCTCTCACCCAGCCGATAGATGTGGAAGTAAAAACGATGCCGAAAGTCATCATCAAGGAAGTCCCCAAAGAAGTTAAGGTCACGGAAATATCCCGGGGGCTGATCGTTTCTCTGGCGTCGAATGTTTTGTTCGATGTCGGTAAATATCAGTTGAAACCGGCTGCCAGTAAAGCAATGCAGGAAGTGGTCAAGATACTTTCGGCATACCCTGAAAACAACATAGTCATTGAAGGACATACCGACAGTTCCGGCGACGCCGTCATGAATAAAAAGCTTTCTGAAGCACGGGCGCGGAGCGTGGCAAATTATCTTATCGCGGCGGGCGTTGCCAAAGAACGGATTACGACTGCCGGATTTGGAAAAACAAAACCGGCTGCTTCCAATGCAACGGTGAAAGGCCGGGCTGCCAATCGTCGGGTGGAGGTGATAATTCTCAAGAAGTAGGGGGGGTAATAAATCAATTTATACTACATTGGTTTCGCAGATACCCCATCAGATTCAAAAGGGTGAAAAAACAATTTTTCAAATATTTTTTATCTGTTTTTCTTCTTTTTCTCAACTTGCGCATATCAGTTTTGAAGTAACTACTCGTGAAAGGGGTATACAATGAAGAAAGTGTTGGCAGCAGCAGTGGCGGTATTGATGGCGGCGGGAATTGCGGGAGCAGCGCCGAAAAAAGCAGTCGTGGCAAGCGATGCAGGGACAGTCGTTAAAAAAGAGGCCGCAAAAAAGAGCGGATTCTTTTTCGGTTTGTATTCCGACCAGGGGTCCCGTGACGACCATTTTGCACCTTCAGGGTGGATGGGCGACTACGGTGATCTGAAAATCAATCCCGGCTGTGCAGAGAACCCGCATAACGGGAAGTATTGCTTCAAGGTTACCTACAGCGCCAGAGCGACCCAGAACGCGGGTTGGGCAGGCATTTACTGGCAGCAGCCGGCAAACAATTGGGGCGACAAAAAGGGCGGCTACAATTTGACCGGAGCCACGAAGCTTACTTTCTGGGCGCGGGGCGACAAGGGTGGCGAAAAAATGGCTGAGTTCAAAGTCGGCGGTATAACCGGTGAATATCCGGATTCCGACTCAAACACCCTCGGACCGGTTGAATTGACCAAAGCATGGACGCAGTACACCATCGAACTCAAAGACAAAGATCTTTCAAACATCATCGGCGGGTTCTGCTGGTCAGCATCCAAAGATGACAATCCCAACGGATTTATCATTTATCTCGACGATATTCAGTTCGAATAAAAGACAACTATCATCATGCGGGATGGGGCGACCCATCTCGCATGGTATAGCATAATGAAACTAAATGTCAGTTCTTTCTGTTTTCTGGTGGTAGTGGCGGCAGGGGCGAGTTATAGCCCTATTTTTGCCGTTGATACCGCTGTCTCTGTTATGGAGCGTGTCGTCAAAAGCACTGCTGCCGTTTCGGTTCCTGTTTCATCGGGGACGACATCTCTGCCACTATCAGTCATTAAGTCGACCGCTGTGGCAGTGATTGCTGCGCCGGCGTATAAGCCATTTTATGTCTACAGCGACGAGAAAACACAGAACCACTATTATCCCTCGGGATGGATGGGCGATACGCAGGATTTGAAATTATCCGGCGCGTATCAAAATGACCCTCGTCTGGGGAAAACATGTTTACGCATAACCTATCTTGCCAAAGGGCCCAAAGAGTGGGCCGGCATTTATTGGCAGAATCCGCCCAACAATTGGGGGACGGCAAAAGGCGGCTATAACCTGCGCGGTGCATCGTTTGTGACTTTTTGGGCCAAAGGTCAGAATGGCGGCGAGCGGATAAATGAAGTTAAAATTGGCGGGCTTACGGGGAAATATCCCGATTCCGATGTCGCTTGGATGGGGCCTATCTCCCTGCAAAATGAATGGACGCAATACCGCCTCAAACTGGCAAAAAAAGATTTGAGTTATATTGTCGGCGGATTTTGTTTCACGCTGTCGCGCAGCGACAATCCGCACGGATGTACTTTTTATGTAACGGAAATACGCTATGAATAACGGGATAATCAATAAAATCATTTTGGTTGGTGTACTCCTGGCGATTGCGTCTGGGTGTGAGCATAACCCTTTAGGTAAATTGATAGACCCGACCACTTCAAATACCACCAACGCTTCCAGCGGCACCTGGGTTATTTTTGGCGATGAATTGCGCACCAACGGCGCAATCCAGTTTCTCACTACCGCTGAGGGGCAGTCGCTGGATTTCACTTGTACGGACCGCCCGTACGCCGGAATGAAATGCATGAAATATTCATGGGACGGCAGTGCTGTCACCCCGTATGATACCGGCGTTAAAGAAACCGATTGGGTCGGCTTCATGCTGATTGCCGCGCCAACCATCGCGCAGCATGACACCTTTACCAAAGACCTTACCGCCGCTGGATATACGAAAATCTCCTTTTATGTCCGTGGCGATCTGAGCAAGAATGTATATCTGCGTTTGGAAAGCAATAACGGTACCTATCAAACGCCGTCCGGCAATAATGCATGGATAAACAATACGACCGACCGGAAAATAACTTCTGACTGGCAGCATTTTGAGTTCACTCTCAGCGGCTCGGTGACCACGGTTAAGGACCTTGTCCGTATTGTCCTTCGTTACGACGAAGACGGCGACCCGGACATCGCCAACACCGGCACCAGCAACGGTGGCACCGTATTTTTAGACAACATCGAATATCTGCGGTAACGAAGTTCGCCCCTGCGATTGTCGACGACGGAACAATAGATAGAATGTATGGGTGGAAATGGTCTATGATTAAACGCACGATACTTTTTGTTATTGGAATTATTTTTATGGTTTCGGCCTCGGGGTTTTGTGGGTCCGTGGACTTGGATTTCCGTCTGCATAGGTCGGGGAACGCGGCTCTGCGTTCCGCTCTGTTGCCGGGTTGGGGGCAATTCTTCAATCGCCAATCGTTCAAAGGGGAAGTTCTCGGGACGATATTCTTTGCATCGCTGGGCGGATATCTGTATTTTACCGGCGTTGCCAATAAAGATTACCGCGATTATGAAACTAAGGGATTGCGCAGTGATTCCCTGTACTCTGATTACGAAACGCATCAACGCCAGGCGAGCTTCGCCGTTGGGCTCGCCGCTGGTACGTGGGTAATCAGCGTTGTCGACGCGTACATTTTTGGTACCCCTCGCCGAGCTGCCGATGACCAGCAACTGTCATCTCGTGCACCGGGGCTTCAATGGGCATGTAATCCTGATGGGGCATCCTTGCAACGGAAATGGTATTTCCAATGAAAAACATCTTTGCAGCATTCTTATGTTGTCTGATGTTGACTGGCTGTGATACCGCTAAAAAAGACCGCCTGTCGGCCGATACTCTGAGCATAGCGCTTGACCCGACCGTTGTCAGCACGATGGTTTTCAGCTCAACAATGACCGTGAAAGCCATCTGCAGCAGTGCCAAGTCATCTGATGTCGATGTTTCCCCGTCGTGGTCCATCGAAAATAATCTTGGTTCATTTAAACCCACTCAGGGAAAAACAACCACATTTACCGCAGGTACAACCGCCGGAACCGGCAAAATATACGCAACCGCCGGTTCAGTTCGTAGTACCGGCCTTTCAGTAACTGTCGCAGCAACCGGAGGCGGCGGTGGTGGTACGCTGAAATATGTGTTAATTGCAGACAACGAGGCCTCTTCTTCGCTTGACACATCAGGAGGGGCTGTCAATTTCCACTTTTTTGATACCGATAATGCTGCTCCGTGGCAGATTGCGACCGCAGATGCGACACCGGGATGCTCAGTTGATGCAGTGAAATGCACGAAAGTGGATTATACAAACAGCGTCGGCGGATGGGGTGGCTTTTATTTGCAATTCACTGCTGCAAAGGATTTGAGCGCATATTCAAAATTATGTTTATATATCAAGGGAGCTGTTGGCGGAGAAAAACTTAAATTGGGCATGGTTGATTCTAACGATCCACCGGGAAGCGCTTTGTCAAAAGTTAATTTGGCGAGTTATATCACTATTTCGACTTCATGGCAACGCGTGGAAATACCGTTTACTGATTTTACTATTTTAGATAAAACTATTGTAACTCAACCTTTCATTATCGCTTTTGAAGATGCCTATACCGCAGCCAATGCGACAGTGTACATCGATTACATCGGTTTTGAATAATACCTAATCCCCTATTCCCGGCATAGAACGGTCATCGTTAATCATATTTGTCCCATTGCTTGTCACTCCCGAGAGTGTAATCGGGGTCCTCTCGATTGTCATTCCCGAGGTAGTCATCGGGAATATGGTTTCGGTCGGTTGCATACACCATATCCCCGATAACACAACTCGGGGATGACAGTCCTTTGGGTTTTCGTGGATGACAGTCTTATGGTTGATCGGGGATGACAGATCTGTGGTTTTCAATAAACCATTGAAAATTGCCTTAAACTTATAAAAATAACTATTGCGAAATTAATGTCTATACACTATACTTGTGTTGACAAGGAGCTTTTACAATAGTGAATCTAAAGAAACTGTTAACTTTGCTGTTTGTTTTTAATCTTTTCTGCAGTGTGGTTTCGGGGGCTCCTGCGCCCGAGGTCACAAAAAAAGAATACCGCGAGGCGTTTTTGTCGCCCGCACTGCAAAAGGATTATTACAAGATTATGATGCAGACGGTCAGGTTTTTTGACCATCAGCAATCAGCGGTTAATCTGCTCATTGAAAGTTTTCGGGGAAGCTCGACCTATTCCTACGATATGTTTACCCAAGCTTTTTGTACGGGCAAGGAGGGCTCGCTTGACGCGCAGTCCTTTACCTACGACGGGGCCGTGGCGGCGCTTTCGTTTTTGATGGCCGGGCAGGCAACAAAGGCCGAACGGATTTTGCGGGTGTACCGGCAAGAATTTTATTATGTCAAAGTTGACGCCATAGGGCTGTATAATTCTTACCGTACCGATATGCCGTTGAACAGATACGGCGGGCTTACCCCGGGCATTGACGGCGACAGAACCCATCTGGGACCGACCATGTGGGTAGCCATCGCTGCCCTGCAGTACACGGCCGTCACCGGCGATTTGCATTATTTGAGTTTAGCGATAGACATGGCCACCTGGGCCCGTCAGCTTAATCACTACCGGTTTGCTGATGGACAAAAAGGAGGGGTCTGCATGGGGTTCGGCTGGGGACCGGACTGGTCGCAGGTTTATTCGACGGAGAATAATGTCGATTACTACGCGGTGCTGTGCCTGCTTAAAGAAATATATTCGCGGGGCGATCATAAAGTAAAAAATATTTACGAGAATAAGAATCTCACCCCGCAGGCAATGGCAACGGAAATGAACGGGCTGGACAGGTGGTTCAAAGAGGTCGTTTATGATCCGGGAAAAAATGCGTTTCATTGCGGCTATAACGAAAATGGCGTAGACACCACGGCGGCGTTGGATACGATATCGTGGACCATCGCGGCGCTGGGCCCAAAAAAACTTGACGATATGGGTATTAATCCCTTTTTGTTGATGAATTATGCGGAAAAAAGTTTCAAGGTTTTTAACCGCATAGGTGAACAAAAAGTCGAAGGTTTTGATTTTACTAATGCCACAGGCCGCAAATCCCCGGTTCGGGTAATCTGGATCGAGGGCACGGGGTTTCAAACCGTCACCTATCAGCTTATGGCGCGCTATGCCGCTAAGCTGGGCCTTGCAAAAAAAGCGGACGAGTATCTGCAAAAAGCAGTAAAGTATTCCGATGAAATGGAAAAAGTTTCCCGGGCGGCTCATTTGATAGAATATGCACTGCCGTATGTGGCAAGGCGTCTCGGGGAAAAAGAGATTTTAACTACATTTAACGACGATTGGGAGATACCGCGGGGAAACAAAGGCCAGTGGGTTGCTTCATCTTCGTCAACCGCGTGGCGTTTATTCGCTTTAATGGGTTTTAACCCATTGGAATTCGACGAAAACAATATTCACTACCGTTATTTTGACCGTCCTGTTGCGAGAGGGCGCTGAGCAAAAAGCGATTTCACAGAGATTTCACAAGTTTTTTTAATGCGCAGAGCATCAAAAAGGTACAATATTTATGAAGGAATATATGAAATTATACTGTTCTCACCATCTGTCAAAGGGAAATGCTGGGCAATCGCCGGATGCAAAGCTTTTTGTCCCGTCGGTGTGGGATGGCTAAAACAGCCGGATATAGTTCATAAACGGCCAATTTTTTGTAACAGGGTGTGTCAAGATCGAAGATAGTCAAGTTATTTTAAAGGAGGATTTTATGCGTAAGACAGTTTCGTTGTTAGTTTCGCTGGTTCTGTTGGCGGTGGTTTCAACCGCGTCGTACGCGGCGTTTACTGGGATTTCACGATCGACCTATACGGCAGCGATAATTTTTACCGCCATAGGTAGTGTGCAGGCATCGTTCGAGGTCAGGAATGTTTCTGACAATGCCGTTGTGTTAACCGGAATCAGCTGGGATCCAGCGACCATTACGCTGGGCGGTACCACAAAATGGAAAGCATCCAGCCAGTATATCGTGATGCATTCGACCATTACTGCGGCGTCTGGCGGTATTCAGATATATACCGACAACAAAGCTGCCGATGCGGGAATATATGCGTATACGGGTATTTCAACAGCGACGGCGGCAGGACTTGTCGGTTATTCCACCACGACTTATGTGATGGCACCTTCTTCGACGACTCTGTCGATGTGCTGGCGCGTAGTTGACAATTCGACGACGACGCTGAACATCCAGCGGGGCACGGCGGGATATCCTGATCGTCTCTGGGAATCCACATTGGGCAGCGGGTTTCCATGTTTCCTGTGGATGATGGACAGATTCACCGGAGGGTTTAGTGATGGCATGGATTATATAACAGTGAAAGATGGCAATCGTGGTATTCAGTATGGCGAAGCGTCATGGGGCGGTTCAGCGTCACCCGATTATATCTACATCGGCGCTGACTTTACCACTGCGGTCACACCGCGCACCTATCGTACCAACACGCTGCGGGTGGAAGCGTTTACGGAATAACGAAAATTTATACGAAAGAAGGTGAGAAATGCAGAGATTGAGTAAATGAAAGCAAAAGTAACAAAAACTAAAAAAGGAGAAAATGTATGAAAAAATTATTGACTGCAGTTCTTTCCGTGACGATGCTTGGCGTGTTTGCCGCTACATCGTTTGCGGCATTTGGTTCAGTATCGAAGTCAACAGCGACCGCGTCGGTTAGTTTCGCCGGCGCCGGACTGGTTAACATTGCCATTCAGATCCGTAACCGGTCTGACGATGCTGTCGTAAGCAATCTGTCGTGGAACGCTGCCAGCGACATCGCACTGGGAACGACGGGTTGGAAAGCGTCTGACCAGTACATATTGCTGACATCAACCATCACCGCGTCGCTCGGAGGAGTTCAGATTTACAGCGACAACAAATCAGCTGACCTGACGCATCCGTACACGGGTATTTCCACCTCAACGGTTGCAGGGCTTGTCGGTTGGAGTGCTTCCAATCTGGCGCTTTCATCGTCTACTCTTCCCATGTGTTGGCGCATAACCGACACTTCGACGACGACGCTGAGCATCCAACGGGGCACGGAGGGCTTTCCTGATCGTCTCTGGGAATCGACCCTGGGAAGCGCTTTCCCCTGCTTCCTATGGATGATGGACAAGAATACCGGCGGATTTGCCAATGGAATGGATTACATCACGGTTAAAGCTAGAGGACATACTCCTAGCGGCGCCGCCATTCAATACGGCGAAGCGTCGTTCGGCGATTCAGCGTCACCCGATTACATCTATGTCGGCGCTGACTTCACCGCGGCTGTCACACCTGCTGCGTATGCGACCGTTCTGCGCGTAGAAGCGTACACGGAATAAGATCGTCATTCTCTATCTGGTGAGGCAGCGGCGCGTGCCGTTGCCTCACCGGTAAGGATTTTTTATTATGAGAACACTTGTCGTCTTTTTGTTGCTTCCCTTTTTTGCCCTGCCGGTTTTTGCCGGATTGAATGTTAATCCTTCCCGCGCGGAAATTGTTATGTCGGCGGGACAGTCGTATTCAAATGTTTATACCATTACCAATGACTATGGTGTTCCCATCACTATCAGCGTTGTGACAAAAGATTGGTTTGTCTTGCCGGAAAATAAATCTATTTCTGCAATCGATTGGCTGCAGGTTTCCACGCCTTCGTTTCATCTTGCGATTGGGGAGACCAAAGAGCTCAGATATCAGGTAGTGATTCCTACCCAGGCGGTTGGTTCCCTGGTCGGGATGATTTCTTTGTCGCCAAAAAGCGAGACGGAACAGGGAGTGACACTGGTTCTCAGCGTGCCGGTTTTTGTCACGGTTGCCGGTACTGAAAAAATTGATTGGGATTTCACTGATACGCAATTTTCCAACAAAAGCGGGAAACTACAGGTGTCGATAAAAATAACCAACGCCGGCAACATTCATTTGCGTCCGGTTGCCGAAGCAGTTCTTTTTGACGGTAAAAAAGTAGTCGGTAAAATGTCTTTCGGTGAAAGCAGGCCGGTGTATCCGGGATCCTATCGTTCAATCATGAGCACCATGGATGTGCCGAAAAAAGGGACATATAAAGGCGCGGTGAAAATTGTGTGCGCCGGGCAGGAAAAAATTAAAAAATTCAAATTAAAAATCAATAAGTCAGGCGAACTTAAGATAACATGGCTCAAAAAATAATAGTCCGATTCATGGCCGTTGTGTTGTGCCTCACGGCCGCCGTAGCGGCTGAAGCGGGTAATATCGGCCATACCGTATACGGGTTATGGTCGGAAACCTACGCGGGAATCATCTTTGGGGATGTGCGATATTCAAGTACCACTGCGACGGATGGGTATCTGGGCGCGTGGAATTGTTTTGTGTCCACTATAACCCCGGGGGCTGAAGGGCAGTATGCGCTTGAATTGGACACCTATGGGCAGAACGGCGGCATATTCATGCAGTTCGGGTATAACGGGACAGATACCAGTCCGCAGGTTCCGACTGACATGAGCGCGTACGCCGGCGGTACCCTTCAATTTATGGCGAAAATATACACCGAATGCGGGGTGAAGATCGAGTGGACGGGTGGCTCCAAGGAACTGTTGATGAATGCGAAGCTCGGTGTCGCTATGGATAACCAGTGGCATCAGGTTTCCGTGCCCCTTTCATGGTTCACGGGAATCAATTTATCCGCTATCACCTGTCCCGCTGATTTTTATTCGCAGTGGCTGGCCAGCCCGCCACTGACGCGCACGCTGTATATCGATAATGTGTTCTGGCAGAAAGCCAATCCGTCGTATACATTGAATGCGACGATAAAAAATACGCTTACGCACGCCGCCACGACGCAGATAACCTGGAGTAATGTTAATCTCGGTTCGACCAAGTGGAAAGCTGCCGACCAGTATATTGAACTCAATTTAGATTGCTATATGCCCAACTGGGGCATACAGATTTATACGGACAACACGAACACATTAACCGGCGCCAATCCCTTGTATGTTGGCGGCGGAAATCCTGCCGGGCTTGTCGGTTATTCTACTATGACTGTGACGGCTTCTTCTCAGACTCTGCCGATGTGCTGGCGCATTACGGACAGTACGATCACGGTCCCGAGCATTCAGCAGGGCGCGCCGTCGTATCCGGACCGGCTGTGGGATGCCAATACCTCTACAACAACATCAATTGCGAAAGCATATCCCTGTTTCTTCTGGTTGAAGGACCAAAAAACTCCCGATAACCCTTTGACGGTTGGAATCAACGAGGCCTTCAGCAATTCGGATGATTATGTGACCGTCTGGTCTTCTGGCGGGATTCACCATGCTGAAGGAGCCAATTGGGGTGGCGGTTGTTATTCTCCCAACTACATATATTTAGGTGCGAATTTTTCCAATGGGCTGACGCCGCGCACCTATAAGACGAACGAACTTACGCTTGAACTCTTCAATGATTAAGACACGAGTACTCTTCATCGCGCTGTTGTTGGCCGCCGCCGGGACGCTGGGCTACACAGTTACGGTCGTGGTGACGACGCAAGCTACTGCGTTTGTTAATTTTTCCAGCAACGCGCCCAATAACGCCATCGTTACCGAGGCGAATTATATTCTTAAGTGCCAGGCGGACAATACATTTAGTACCGGCGCAGGGGCGT
The DNA here is from genome assembly GCA_903880015.1 of uncultured Elusimicrobia bacterium. Taxonomy (GTDB): domain Bacteria; phylum Elusimicrobiota; class Endomicrobiia; order Endomicrobiales; family CAIRNS01; genus CAIRNS01. Next base: position 101,399 of record CAIRNS010000007.1, read on the forward strand.
TCAACGATGTTGCCGGCGCTCCGACATGGGTGGTGCCGCGCGAGAATGGGACAGCGGTCATCGGGCTCATTGAGGCGTTCATCGAGACGGGTACATTCGCATACAGGACCGGCGCTCTGCAATGCTTAGATTATCTTAAAAACCGACAGGAAGCCGACGGCGGATGGAGCAAATGGTATGACGAAACAACCCATGTGCGGGTAGATTCCGCGACCTCTCCTTCCGAGGCGGGGTCGGTCATCATGGCGATGTATAAAGCCAGCAAAATGGGGTGGGAAGATTCTTCTCATCAATATTACGCTTCAGCGAAACTGGCAGGCGGTTTTATTATGGCGTGCATTACCAACAAACCCGGGACAGCAAACGGGCTTGCCGGTGCCGGCAAAGAGTATACCGTAAGCTATTCAAGCGCCCCTACTGACGCCCGGGGTGCATATAAATGGAGCGACTGGAGCTGGGTGTCGGACAATTCATATGCCTATCTGGGGCTCATTACTTTGCGCGACTGGGCAGTTTCCACGGGGGATTATGCGTTCGCCAGAACTTGCAACCAGTTCGTTGCGGGGATATTGACTGGGATGAATACCTATCTTAAGAATCCTTCAAACGCGGTTTGGTATCGCGTTGTCGACGGTAACGGCGTGAAAATTGACGGTTATTCCGAGAAGATTGACGCGTTGTGCTATTATCCTCAAAAATATGATATTCCCGTGACGCAGTATGCGCAGCAGAATATTGCCCAGTGGATGGTGGACAATCTGCAGGTGACTACCGCAACAACAACGGTGCATCAGGGATACGGCGCTTTTATGTGGGTTGACGCCGGTTCTGAAACGGTTAAACAGCGCCGGTCGCAGGGTTTTTCTGAAGAGGCCTGGCTGGCGCTCGTTGATATCCCCGGTCAGACAGCACTTGACGCCCGCACCCGCGCCAAGAATTGGTGGCTTGATTACAATAATGCCAACGATATTCAAACCAGTTCCGCCCCGGTCAGTTATCAGTTGTGGGATGTGGTCAAAGGCGGTATTCTTGATTGGTACGATCCGATAGCCAATGCAGTCGCGCAATGGTGGGAACGATTTATCGACACTTCCGCAAACTGTATTTTGGTATACCGCGGCGGGTATGATTATACCGCCGGCATACCGCAAACGACAACCACTGTTTCGCCCCAGATTGCGCATACGCCGATTGTTTCCGTGTCGCCGATCACCGGTGTTTTGACGGCAACCGGAACCATAACCGCCAGTGCTCCTCTGCGGGCAGTTTCCATGACCTATTATTCAAATGCCGTCCCCGCTCCGGCGACGGTTTCAAGCGCTCCGGGCGGAGCGACGACATACCATTTTTCTCTCAGTGCGTCGCCGGATCTCTCGACAGCGACCACCTTTTACTACTCACTGCACGCTGTGGATGCGGCGGGTAACGAAATTCGCGCTCCCGCCGACGGATACTATGCCGCACAAGTAGCCCGTGCCGCACAGGCGACCTTTAACGCTTCCGGCGGACAGTTAGCCCTTCCGGGCGGCAACGCGTTCGGCGGAGTGGCGTCCATCTCCATTCCGTTGGGAGCGCTGGACTCAAATCAGACGATTACATTCCTCGAAGTAAAGCCGGAGGATGTCGGCATCAATCCCCCGACCGGGAAATATACCCTTGGCGTTGATATGCCGGTGGTCATGTACCAGTTTTTGCCGGAAGGATTGACCTTTGCCCGCCCGGCAACGATTACCCTGCTGTATCCTGACGATAATAATGATAATATCGTCGACGGGACGACTATAGACGCCAGCCAACTGTCCATTCTCTGGTGGAATGAAACCTACCAGCAGTGGGATTATGTCGGCGGGGTTGTTGACACGATACATAAGACAATCACTTGTCCGATCACTCATTTCAGCGTGTATGGCGTCGGGTTCAAGGGGCCGCTTACCGACAACGATTACCGGCCGAAAGAAAAGATCATTACCCCGGCAACCATTGATAACTACAATGATTTTGCGAACTTCGGCGGCATCGGGATTGACGATAGCATCTATATCTACGATGTGACCGGCCGCAGAGTCAGAGAATTACAGCAGGGCACCTCCCGCTGGGACGGCAAGGACCAGGACGGCAGGATAGTTGAGAGCGGCATTTATATCTATCAGATAAAAATACACGGAAAGAATAAGCCCATCAGCGGCACCATTGTTGTCGCAAAGTAGACATCTATGAAAAAGCTAACACTTTCTTTCATTGTTTTATTTATCTCGCTTCCCGCCGCGGCCGCGTTTAAGGATGCCGGCTGGGGCGCTCGTCCGCTGGGTATGGGCGGGGCGTTTACCGCCGTGGCAAACGACGCTAACGGCCCGTTGTTTAATCCGGCGGGTATCGATCAGGTAACCCACAAAGAAGCGACCTTTATGTCTTCTAAATTATTTACCGGGCTTGAAGGTGTTGAGATTGGGCAGAATTATTTTGGCTATATTCATCCCTTGGGCCGTCAACTGGGCACGCTTGGCATTGTGTGGTCGTCGCTGTACGCGCCCGGATATTATCGTGAAGATACCGGCAGTATTTCGTACGGAAAATATATCGAATCGCTTTCATCATCGAAAATAAATGTATCCATGGGCGCCAGCATGCGGTATCTGCGCCATGAATACAGTTTGGACCAGTACACCTCACGAGACCCAGTGTTTGCTAACGGGTATAGCGCGGCTGCCATGACCGCTGATTTCGGTGCGCTGGTGGCATTGCCCAAGATGGGTTTGTCATTTGCGTTCGCCAGCAAATGCGTAAACAGCCCCGATGTTGGACTGAAAACGCCCGATGTGGTGCCCAATGAAAATGTGGCTGCGGTCGCCTACTATACCAATATGCTTCCGTATGTCAAACTACCCAATTTTACCATCGACGCCGATGTGGTCAACCGCGACAATATCACCGATGTCCGGATTGGCGTCGAAACATGGTTGATGAACGGAAAATTCGCCATCCGTGCGGGAGAACGGCCTCAAGAGATTTCCATGGGGTTGGGCTACGAGCTCGGATTCAAAAAATCAGCGACAGTTTTGGTCATTGATTATGCGTTCGGCTGGCCGCTGCAAATGGAGCAGACCACCGGTACCCACCGGATGGCTGTCACCGTCAGATTCCCCTAATTAAAATGATTTCCCGGTTGTTGTCGTTGTAGCTGCAAAGCTTGCTCTGCGGGTGTGCTGTAACGGTATACATCAACGGCGGCGAAGCAAGCTTCGCGGCTACAATAGGGAAAAAACATACAGTAACAACAATATTGTAAATTCGTGTTTCACAAATTGTTCACATTTGTGACAGGCCAATTTCAGCAGTGCGTGGTACAATAGAAATGCAGGACAAAGCATCGGCAGACAGTTCATAAAAAAGTGATTGACAAATCGGCGAATTTGTATTATTAATACAGTGCGGTAATTTATGAACTTCTCAGCGAAGAACTCACCATCAGGGCTGGCTTTGCGCAGAGCACTTGCGGGGCTCACCGTTTTCTGTATTCTGGCGAACGGTTTGTCGCCGCGATTTGCCATACAGGAAGATGATTTTGCGGTGGCCTCACAGATTGCTGCGACACAATCCCAGCTTCTTCAGTTTTTTATTTTAGCGACACTTCCGGTCAGTATCGTCGAAGGATTGATGAATACAGGCACAGCGGTGCCGAGTTCGCGCCCGCATCATGCAAAGAATACGGAAAAAAATTCGGCTAATACCTCTGCTGATTATTCGCTGGTGTCCGTGCAGAAGAACCTGAACATCAATCGTCACGGTGGATTACATACGCTTCTCCGCGACTATACGCAGCTGGCGGGGCTGTTCCGGTCGTGCCAATTTTCCGTCGATAACCTTCAATCGCGTGCCGCGCCGCCGTTAGGTGTCGGATTATGCATGCTGTTATTCTTTTTTCTGCTTCCCCGCAGTGGTCTCGACGATAATGCCCGCCGTATTTCTCTTGGTAATTTTTATGCCCGGTTCGTGTCAACGAATCGGGTTTTTTCTTTGTTTATCGTCCGTGTGGTTCCCATCCCCGTTAGGGAACTGACCGGCGGATTTTTGCGGAGGGGGTCATGAAGATCACTGAATTTTTAAATCTGAGCGTGAGCGACGCATACCGCGCCACCGTCCGATCGATGTCTCGCTGGGCGCAACGGATTGGTTGTATGCGCCCGATTGCGGTAGTGACCCTTTCTTGTTTCATCGTTACGGGTGTTTTCGGGCAGGTTCTTGCATCTATAGCCGACGACCGTCAGACGCTCGAACAGTTTCGCCAGATGGTCGGGCCGGCAACCATTCCCACTACTTTGGGCAGAATCACTGCCGCCGCCAATCTGGGCAGCAGGGAAGTGATTATCAATATCCAGGACCTGCACTGCAGTCCCGAGGTCCAGAAGAATATCAGCCAGATCATCGAACTGCTTAACGCCAAAGGGCGGGTTTCGACGATATACCAGGAAGGTGCGTGGGGAACAGTTAATGTGTCTTGGGCTGACGCGATTACTGATGGGAAACTGCGCACCAAGGTAGTTGAGGGACTTCTCAGCCAGGGTGAATTGACCGGTGCGGAATACTACTGCTTGCAGAAGGGCAAAAAAGGGCTTATTACCGGTATTGAAGACAAAAAAATATACACCACCAATGTGGCGCGCCTTGACGCCGTCATGGAAAGCAAAGAAGCAATCGAGCAAGTCATCGGAAAGATGGAGCTCGGTGTAGAACAGATTGTGCCGGTTTATACCGGGGTCAGGAACCGCCGCCTTGAAGATAAGATACGGGAATACAAATCCGGCACCATCGATTCCCGTAAGTTTTACCGCTTTGTCCAGAAGCAGGGTGAAAAATCTGGCATTGATGTTGCCAGTTACCAGAACATCACAGCGTTCCTGGCGATGGGTGAACAGGTCCGTTCCCTCAATTACAGTCAGATAAGCGTTGAGTTACAGAAATTCGTCGGACTCCTTAAAAAAACGCTTCCGTACAACGCATACAAAACCCTCGAAGAGAGCACGGATAACTTCAGCAAAGTTGACGAGCTTTATGCGTCCCTTGCGCGGATATCGGGTAAATACAATCTTAATCTTACCGCAAACTACCCGCAGCTGGCACGGTTTTTTGAATATCTTGAGAAGAACCAGCGGGTAAACCCGCTGACGCTGGTACGCGAAGAAAAGAAGCTGGTGCGCGACATTAAGACGGCGCTGGCTGAACGCGACAGCGAAAAAGATATTGTCTTCCTTGCGGACTTCATGGGGGTTTACCGGGACTACTTCACCACCAAGATATCGATGGACGACTACACCTATTTCACCCAGAACATAGACCGGTTCAACCATCTCTGGGCAAAGTACCGCAGCCGCGCGGACCTTGCCCGTCTTGCGCCGTATGCCGCGACACTGCACGATTATTATGCAGCCAACCAGGAACGCACGATGGTGTTTTTACGCAACAGCATCGGCGACCGCCCGGTAGTTGCCTCAGCCGCCCCGCACGCAGGACCGCAGGGCATGGAAATGATTGCCGGCGCCGAGCGCGTAGTGGTGATGGTGAGCGGCGGATTCCACACGCAGGGATTTACCGAACTGTTGCGCGCGCGCAATGTTTCCTATGTTACCATCACGCCCAATGTGACCACCGATTTGGCCCCCGCGACTAAAGCATATAACACGCTCATTCACGAACAAGCGGTGCTCGCCGCGCAGGCGTTGGGCCCCCTGGTTATCGGGGAGAAGCCCACCGATGTCATTGCCCAGAAAGTTGCCGGCGTCGCGATAGCTGACCTTGTGTACCGGCAGAAAATGCCGATAGTTGACATTATTCGTCTTGTCACAGAGGTAATCGAGAATCTGGGCGTGCAGTCCCCGACCATCGCTATTGAAGTTTCCGGCGATGAGTTCACCTTCACGATAACGGTTCCCGGCCGAGTCATGGTTCTGCGGTGCGGCAAGACCGGCGCTATTACCAATGCATCTGTCACCATAGGCGCGCAGACAACGACCCTGCGTTCAGCTTCCCGCGCAGCCCGCTTTGCGCAGACCATCGCCGGGACGGCATGGTACACCCGGATAGCCGGCTGGTACCGTTCAGTAATCAACGCCTTCACCCCGGCCGCCCGCCGGTTGGTAAATGAAGATGCAGTTCTGTCGATAACGACTCTTGAGAAGAATGTCATCCTCAATGGCGATGATGGACGAAGCGCCCTTGAAAAGATTTTCACGAACAACCAACAGCGCAGGGGCACCGTATGGGTCATTCCGGGGACTGATCATGATTTTGAAGATCTGCAATTTCTGATAAACAAGGTGGGTATTGCGAAAAGCCTTACATATAACGATTCCTTCGGGAACCTCATCGTCTATTTCCCTGCGGGGACAAGTAACCCGGCACTGAATAATCTCCGCAAAAATATTACGGACCGCGTGCCTCAGTCGGTTAATCTGGCGAAACTTCCCAACCAAGTGCGCCTCAATTCGCTCGCCCCCAGTGATTATATTAATGCAGTTGTGCTGATAGCTGTCGGCGACCAGCAGGACCATGATTCCCGAGACCCGATAATCGTGGCATGCAAAGATGCGTTCATAACCATGCTCACAAATTGGGGGCTAACCTGGGACGGCGATACCCGGTGGTTGTTCCAGTTGCGCGGGGCAGCCAGCATGTTGGCCGGCAAGTATGTACTGCTTGCCACCGGCGGCGGCAAGACATTCGTTGTTATCACCGCATGGGCGAAGCTTTTAGGACAGTGGGAAATAGCCCGTGCGAAAGAAGCTTCAAGAATACTTCCCGTTGAAGAGCAACAGGTAAAAGATGCGGGGAAGCTACCGGCGAAACCGCGTCCGGGGGTGATGGTATGGACAGCAAACTATAATCTGGCCGAGCGCGACGCTATAACAGCAAGTCAGGCCGCAGCACTTCTGCCGCACAATCTTCTGGGTGTAAAACAATTTTCCGGGACAGATATAAAAACGGGCGAGCTCATTTCCGGGGTTCCCGTTGGATTCATGGTGAAAGGGTCTAAAGCCGAGGATACAAGCAAGATCTTCATCAACGGGCGCGAAGTTAAGATTGATGGCGTTATTGAAAATCGCAAATGGATTTATGCCAATTGCGATGTCATCTATACCAAGGCGGAGCAATCCCTGTGGGATGCGGAGACCGAGGCGGTTGCTGATAAGATGGGCGACCGGGACCAGATGAAACGGAACTGGTTCATTCTCGCTGATGAAGCCCATACCGTAACCGATTTACAGGGTGCGAACCAGTATACCCGCACCGGCGGTCAAGAATTGCCGAGCGCCCGCCTACGCCTCTCAGCGCAGCAGACGGCGGCTGCGCTTGCTACTGAAATCTTCAAGAGTAATTTATATACCGACGATTCAGATAAACACGAGTTTGGTCTCACGAGAGCGGGAGCGCGCCGGTCGCGTCAAGTTTTTGACGATGCCCGTAAGAGTGTAGCCGCTGAGACGGTAGAAGAATGGAACAATCTGGTTCACGATTTTTATGTCAATCCTGATAAACACCCCGGCACTATCATGGAACGCCTTGCCGCCGCGGCGGCTGCGGAAGAGCGTGAGATTCATGCAGGAATAAAGAGGTTTCAAGATTTAAAAGCAGTATCATTGAAAGATGCCACATCTGAAAAAGATAAAGTTGCGATTGAAGCGTTCTACGGTGCGTATACCGGGTTTGATTCCGCAAATTTCCGTCGCGCGTATCTTGACAAGGCACAACGCTACTGGAGCAAGGGATTGTCCTTTGCAGCATGGGAAGGTTTGGTCAAAACGGCACAGAGTGCTTGTAATCTTGACACATTGTTCACCCCGGACTGGGTGGATGAGAAAATAAAAGCAGGAAAACTCAAATCCTATCGGCGCCAGGGTCGCGATTACCAGATCACGGAGGTTGGCGGAGTTCATAAGATCGGCATCATTCAGGGATTGACCGGGGAACTGGGCGCCAACCAGCGGTGGGGCAACGACTTGCATGCGGCCGTCGAAATCGCCAATGATATCACTCCTGAAGGTGAAAAATATACCTCGTCGCAATTGATGGTAAAGCAGTACTTGCGTTTAGATCATATCATTGGATTTGGAGCCGTATCAGGGACATTCGATCGCGATGTCATACGGGAAGTGTATGGACAGGAAGTGGTACGGGAAGGACTGCCGGGCCCTCTGCGTGAACGCTCAAAAACCAAAGATGAACTCAAGGCCCAGGCCAACCCGATGGTGATTGGCCGCTACATCTATGATACAAAACAGGAAAAAGACAAAGAAGTTATCACAACGATAACATCGGTGCGTAAGCAGATGAAGCAAAGTTCTTTGTTGGTCAAGGTAGAATCTCCAATGGCTGCTCAGCAGTTGTATGATACTTTAATTAAGAACGGCATTGATTCCCAGAACATTGTGACGGTGGATGCAACACATACGGATCTCAAGGCGCTCGACATTCTTGGCACAACGCCCGGTATGATAGGCATCGTGACCAACCTTGCTGCGATCGGCGTAGATATAAAACTGCCGGGCGCGGTCAAGAGCATCGTGGCGTTGTCCACCTATGCTGACAGTTCTCCGCTGGAAGAGATTCAGTTCAGGGACCGCAGCGGCCGTTCGGGCGCTGTCGGGTATTACATTTCCCTGTGGTCTATGGAAGATGACATTTTCCTTCAAAACCCCGAAATGGGTGTTGAAGCGCAGGCGACCATCCGCAGGGGCAATCGTGGCGGAAAGCCCGACGAAAAGGCGGTAAGGGATCATTTAAAGGCAATCACCTTGGACCGGAGTGATACATTGTTGGCGACCGGTTATGAAGGGGACGAAGCGTTCATACTGAGCCACTTGGGCGGGGACGGCAACCTTCTCATGGCCCCGGGCACGAAGATGATACGGGATGCTGACGGCAAACCGGTCAGGGCGAGTACAGCGGAAGGATTTGTCGATCAGTTGCGCCATGACCAGGCCCGCCAGCGCATTCGCCAGATGAAGACGCTTAATGCGGAAGATGCCATCATTCAGGCCCGCTGGAAAGTGCTTCAGTTACAGTACGATGCTTTGCTTGGCTCCGAAAAGACTGCGGACGAGGCGTTGCGCCCCTGGTTCACTGACAGGGAGCTTGCAACTCTTACCGTCGCAGACAAGGAAGCACTCCGGACATTTGCCCGCGGCGCTATCAAGACGCACTGGGAATGGTTCCTTAACTCCGTGCGTGAACAGCACCAGCGTATTGGACAGGGAAGCCGTTCGACCGCCGCACAAATGCTGGGACTGGATTCCGATGTTACTCTGGCGACCGGGATCGACAAAGCGTTCTGGAATATGCAGTTGTCGCTGGAACAGAACATGCGCGCGCTGGCTTCAGCCAGGCTGCAAGCACAGAATAAAAAGAAGCTCTCAGTAAAACTTTCGCTGCCCGGCGATCTGCTGAAAAATGCAGGGTTTGGCTTTGTCGCCACGGTTTTGCGCGTCGGCGGATTCATTCTGCCCCTTATCCTGACCGCTCTGGGTGTCAGTGTCTTTCCTGCACTGTTTCCGATAGTATCTCTTGCTTTTGGCACCGCCCATGGATTGCTGATAGCGAATGTCCTGACACTACTGATGGTCGTAGGGATTGTCGTGCTCAAAAAACTCTTTATTGACCGCATTAATGAAAGCCGCAGCCCCGGAAAAGCCTTTAAGATGTTCACGGGTGGTACCCGCAGCGCGGAAACTCTAGGCCGAGCCGGTGCTGATTTCCCTTTCATGATTGGGAATAATTACACGACTACCGCAACAGCGTTCGGTATAGGGGCTGTGATCATTTCTCTGCTCTTCCCTCAAGCCGCATTTTTAGCAGTTGCAGGGCCGTTCGTCGTCACCCTGGGATTGGCCGTGTCGTTGATGGTTGTTGTTATCGGCCGGGCAGACCTCAAAAAAGTTACAACAGTTTCGGTGGGCAGGACCCAGCGTTTCACCGCGGGTATGCTCGCGGGCGTGCTGATGGTTAGCGGAGCCGCGGTGGCAGTTGCTATGGCTATCGGTGGTATGGTGACTATTCCGGTCGCTGTGCTGATTGGCGCCGGTATCGCGGGTGCGGTCATACTGGGGATATATGTGCTTCCCACGCGCGCCGGTATTGACCAGACGCTTAACATTCATACCGCGGCATGGGGTGTTTCCGCCGGTGGTGCAGCCGCTGTAGCTGCCATTGCCATGGCGCAGTGGCTCGGTATTGCAAGCGTGGTTGCCTTCACCCAGTATGCTTTTGCGGTTGCCATTTTGGCCAGCATCGTAGCAACTGTGATGATGTTCAGGATTATCAGTTATTACCGCGCACCGGCGTTTAGCCAGGGCCGTATCGGTTCGATCCAAACATTAGGCACAACACTTCGGGATGTGATGGAATCAAATATTCTCAAGGTTCTGTTTGCGTTCAGCGGTATCGCATTCATTGGAGGAGTACTAACCGGCACTGTTGCTGCGACCCCGTTGCTGATCGGTCTGATGGTTGCCTTGCCGATAATCTTAGTTGTGCTTGCACTTTGGAAACCGAAGTATCTGTTGATATTCACCGGCGTGCTAACACTAAGCGCTATGGCCGCAGGCAGAGTTCATGCCGAGGATCCTCCGCCAACGACGGAACCGACCCAGCCGCCTGCGCCGACTGACGAACCGACCCAGCCGCCTGCGCCGACTGACGCACCGACCCAGCCGCCTGCGCCGACTGACGCACCGACCCAGCCGCCTGCGCCGACTGACGCACCGACCCAGCCGCCGACTCCGACTGAGGCTCCGACCCAACCGCCTGCACCAACTCCTACGGTAACTCAGGAGCCGACTACAACGGCCGTGCCTACTATTACAGCAGTGCCGCCAACAGTTACTCCCGTGCCCTCAGTTGAACCTATTACTGACGATGCTTTGATAGATGCTTTTATCGATACTGTGGTTGCGGCTGGAGCAACGGCTGATGTAGTATACTGGCTTACACAAAAGGGCATTGGGGGTGTGACAGAAGACAATCTCCGCGCCAAGGCCGATGCTCGTGCATATTTACTTTCCCAAATTCAAGTACATCCTGACAATCTTCTCCAGATTATTCATGACGAGGTCATAGCTATGAGGGCGGCCGAGACCCCGGTAGCAACTCCTACTGAGCTGCCCGTTACAGCTACTCCCGTGCCCTCAGCGACCCCCTCGGCAACGCCCTCTGCTACGCCCCAGGTGAACGATTTTAGCTATATGATTTTGGCGTTCACCCAATATGCCGTCGACTCAGGATATGTCATCCCGATTAAGACCATTACGGGGATTGATGTAATGAATTTGACGACGGAAACAGTAAATTATATTGTCACAACCTATTTTAATAACGATCTCACTACCGATGTAATTGGTGTGGCGGAGGATATCGCAACCCAGTATTACGACAACCTATACTCCTTGTTTTTGTCCAGTTTAAAGCCAGCACAGAAAGCGCACTCAACCATCGATCTTAACGATAAAGCATTAATCATTTCGAGTATCCTTAAAAATGGAAATGTTCCCCGTGAGGACGGTGATGTGTCTCTGATACAGACATACTATTTGCAGAACTATCAGACAGCACTTGATCCTGATGTTCGTGCATTTTCATTGTCAGTCACATCGACGATAAACGGTGCTGACGCAGTCAATCGCTATTGTACTGCACACGGGATGACGATTGGTGATTGGAATAACCTTACTGATGATGAGATTCTGTGGCTCAAAACCAATATCATCGTTGTCTCCGGGACTACTGCCGCCACCTCTGTTGAGGACATCCAGATACTCGATTTCGTCGCGCAGGTACATGCTGATGGCGTATTCTCTGCGCGTGGGACAACTGCCGCTGCAGATGTATTGGCGTATTTTACAAACGCCAATAATACCGCCGTTGATGTGAGCAATCTCAGCCCTGAAGGCCGAGCTGTTCTGCTTGCATATATCAAAGCGAATCCCTCAAGCGTCAACAGTGGATTAATCGTTCTTATCCGGGCGGCGGCAAATGACCTTGTGAACACCGCGGACCGCACCCAGGTAATGGCATGGATTGCCGATGTGTTTGCAAACAATAACGATCCATTGTTTGCCCCGCATACATACGCCTATGCAGTCAACTATGCGTATGGCATATCGCTGACGGCGGCCGACATGATTCTGACTGATGCGCAGGTTCAGGATATAAAAACCCGCATTATTTGGGATTCTAACTCCGGCTGGTTGAGGTATCCCCTGCTAAAAAGCGCCATCGCCGAGCGCGTCCGATTGCCCAGCAAAATCAACGATCTCTATCAACTGGCGCTAAGTGCTGCTGCGACAGATGCCATAAAATATATGACGGGTATTGATCTGGTAACGCTTGCAGCCGGCTCCGCACAATTTGCGCTTAATCAATACGAAGCGCTTATTACTGCCAGCGATCCGACACTGCAGAAACTGATTGATCTTATCAGTACAGACGGATTTGATGGTGCATCATTTGTAACAGCAGTTAAAAATGAGCAGGACCTTGCCATTTTCATCCGTGACAATGCCATTGTCAAAAAATATATTGAGGATAAATTTTTGGCTGAATATGGTGCTATCTTCAATGGAAATGACTTGACAGTTCGCGGGCGTGACCTCATCAAGATGCTCGCGCATCCGGCAACCCCAGTGCCCATAGCTGACTTGAAAGCGTCACTATCCATAGAGGGAGATGTCTATGATCTCTATCTCAACAATCAGGATGTCAAACAATACATCGATGCTTTCCGCGGCAGTGATTCAGTGTTTGCGTATATCGAAAAGGTTGCCCATCCGGCAACTGGTGCTTTTGATAGGAATAAATTCCTGGCCCAGGCCGCCATATATGCCTATTATCTTTCACATCCCGAGGTGCAGGGGTATTTCGATATGAAAGCCGGAGGCAACCTTAAGATCTTCATCGAGAAGGCGGCAAGTCCCAGGGATCGTAAAACCGGGAATCCTCTTGACCTCACGACTGATCAGATCATCGCTGGTTTGGCCAAACAGGCGCAGGTGTACAATGATACTCAGTACACGAACCCGCAGACCGCTGACCAACAAAACATAAAGGTCCTCATCGACGAAGTGATATTGCCGTATGTTCGGACCCTGACCAGTGTCTGGGTCTACCCGATAGAAACTGTTGGTGATCTCTTTGAATTCATCGCGCAGCCGGAGACCGGCGTGTATTCCTATCAGGCACTGATTGACCAAGGAGCTATATACGCTGAGTATAGCAATAGCACGAATTCAAAAATGAAAGTACTTATGGATGATTTGGTGAATGTATATCACGAGGCGCCTTCACTCAAAGTCCTCATAGAAAACATGGCATCGCCGGCCACAGGGACATACTCTCTGCCCGATTTGCTGAAAGTGGCGGTTATTTACGATTATGTCAAGAACGACGCAGATGCGATGGACTATGTGAAGAACTATCTGGTGCCGGGAAAGGGGATAAAGTTCGTTAAAATCATCGAGGGTATTGCATTGCCGGCGACACCCCCAACGACGGGGACATCGCTGGATGCTTTCAAGACGATTGTTGAGGCATATTCATATGTGAAGGCGACGCCGGACGCGATGGACTATGTGACCACCCAGTTGATGCCCGAGAAGAACAAAAAGTTTTATGAGATTATCGAAGGTATAGCATTCCCGGCGACACCCCCAACGACCGGGACATCGCTGGGTGCTTTCAAGACGATTGTTGAGGCATATTCATATGTGAAGGCGACGCCGGACGCGATGGACTATGTGACCACCCACTTGATGCCCGAGAAGAACAAAAAGTTTTACGAGATCATCGAAGGTATTGCATTTCCGGCCCCGACGACTCCCCCGGCCACTGAGCCAGCGCTGGAGGGGTTCAAGAAGATTATTGAGACCTATTCTTTCGTTCGCTCGGACGCCTATGCATTGAAATATATTACGGATGTAATCATCCCGGAAAAGAATAAGAAATTTTACGAAATTATTGAGGGGATCACCTACCCAGAGACTAAGCCGGCTAGCGGGACTTCTCTGGGCAACTTTAAACTACAGGTAAAAATATACAAACTGTTCATAACCGATGACGGCGTTAACAAGTATATCAGATGGAAGCTTTCATCCAGTGGGCTTGTTCTTTCAATCATGCAATGGGTTGAATATTCCGCGAACCCCCAGGATGAAGCAGGGAAACCATACTCGACTTCTGATGACGCAATCATCACTGGCCTGGTCAATGAGGCAGATGCCTACGATGCAGTTGAGGCGAATGGCTTGTGGGATTATGTCAGCTGGTTGGCCGGTGCTGATGGAAAAAAATTATACCAGATAATCGAATACTTTGCTCACCCCAAGGATCGCAAGACCCATCTTGATATCCCATATAACCGACAGAGTATTATCAATGCTGGAAAGGTGTTTCATGAGTACAATAGCAATCCCGATGTCAAGGCATACATGGACTGGTTGAACATTCAACCCGGTCAGCCAAACAACCTTCCTATACTCATTGAGTATATGGCAAATCCCGAGAATGAGTTGGGCGAGAAAGTAGCGTTCAGTCTCGCGAGTATCCAAACCCAGGCATATGTATACAAGTTATACGCTGCAAATACTTCGGGTGCGAAGGGGTATATCGAATGGCAGGCGGGTAAGAAAGACAAGCCAATCTACCGGATTATCGAATATATTGCTAACCCGAAGGTTAATGGAAAATTGGATTCGTTTAATGAGAGCAATTTCCTGCGCGAAGCGACGATTTTTATGGCAATCCAGTCGGATGGAACTCTTCTCAATTTTCTCAATCGATATGAAGAAGTGCAGGGTGAAGGGTTCGACAGTAAGGGTGAGGCATGGCCAACACTGATCTCCAACTTGGCAAATCCTTATTATAAGGGAACGCGTCTTGACAAGACCGCCGACCAAATCCTTGAGGGACTGCGCGCGGAAATGGATTTGGAAGGAGCATTGAGCTCCAGTGGCCTTGCCGGATGGCTTGGGTTAGGGGGCACACAGGTGCTTACCAAAACCTATCGTGAGTTCATGGAAATGCTGCTGTATCCCAGCGCTACGGCGCCAATGAGGAGTGTTGATCAGATTATCACCAACCTGGAACTCAAACGGACGGTGTGGAATCGTTTGAATGCGACTGAATCCGGCCGCCGCCTGGAGTTGCTTGACCGACGGATCGGGAATCTTGCCAATGTGCAAGGATCTTTGGATGGACTGCAAGCGCTGATAGATGGAATCCGGTATTACAGCTCCTATGATCCGCAGTTTGTGGTTGGGGCTACGAACGAGCGTCCTGAGTGGGTTGGCAAGTCGGATACGGACATTGCCGAGGCCATCGCTATCGATATCGATGCGAAGTATTTCCTCCTGATGAAGAGCGAAACACGAAACACCGCGGGAAAACTTTTGAGCGCGACATTCAATCAGTCGCTCATCGATGCCTACAACTACCTGATGAAGAACGAGATTGATAAACCCAAGCTGTTCAAGGATGCTCAAGGCAAACTCATCCAGTTGCCATCAGCAGCTGACCTTGCCGAAGGAAAGCTCAATGCCGACCAGATGCGGGTTCTTTCCTATCTGCTATACGACGAGAAGGGCGTCGCGTTATATCGTGACTTTGATGAGAACGGGGTAAAGTACCCGGGAGTGGTCCCGCCACTCACTGAGGCGCGCGAAAAATCCGTTATCGGAATCATCACGGCGTCAGTAATACGGAAATATTATCTGGAAACGCGGGAGCCGCAAACGCCCGGGCTCGTGCAAACCCTGTTCAACGGGGAGATTGATCTGACTTGCAAAGACCCCGCAAAATATTGGCCGGTCTTCAACGAAGACGGGACCCCAAGCAATGTGGTTTATCTGACTATTTTTGATAAAGACGGCAAACCGACCACCGTTAAGGATTATGTTGTTTCCGTAAACGGTCGATACTACCGGGTGTATGTCCCGATTAGCCTTCGGGCCGGCATCAAGGAATCAATGCAGGGATACGGCGTGCTGATGACCGATTTGAAGACCATCAACAGCACGAATATCAGCGAGTATCTCAGAGGCGACGCCCAGGAAAAACCCATATTGATATTGGACGCAGAAACCCTTGATGGGAATAAAGATCTTATCTCTGAGGCAGTTCACATGCTTACGGGCATCTGGCAGCGTCAAGACAAATACAAAGGCGAACTGGTGATGTTCGATTATGGTAAATACTATGACGATAAAGATATCGAGATCAATGCATTCGTTGACAATGCGGACAAGCTAAATGACCCTGCCTACACCGGACCGCGCACGGTGACGCGGACACGCGTCATCTGGGGTGCCAACCGCACAGCGGATGATATGAAAAAGAACCATCTTACCCTTGAAGCTGACGGGATAGTCGTTGATAATGATCGGATAAAAATTAGTCACGACGGAGGAGTTATTTCCATCCGCAAGGCCAATACCTCTACGGATAGTTCCGGGCAGAGAATCAACCATGACTCAGGTATCGTGTTCCTAGTCAAAAAAATTGATGTGAACGCGCAAGCGCCTGATACATACACCCCCGGCGAGAAAATCGCTTCTTCACAGAATTTTATGTTCGATGAAGTGAAAAGTTCAGCATTTGAAATGAACGGCATGACACATCCGAGATGGGCGGCCAATCTGAGCACCATCCTTGATTCCCTTAAGGCGAAGTTCCCTGAGATTGATCCCGCCACGCTGATATGGGTGCGTATCGAGAATCTGGCTCCTGACGGGACGATATTGAACACTTCGTATGAAGCATACGGACTCGTCAGTGAGGACCCGGTCATAAAAGTATCCGATAAGGGACTTGTGGACATTGGTTTTGATGATTCTCAGCAAGATCCGAATGGCGTTAAACGCCATGTTGGTCTGCGCTATGACCTTGATGCCACAAAAGATCTTACAAAACCCGTCAATATGGTGATTGATTTCGGGAACAAACTTACGGTCATCATCGATTATTATGCGGGTACTGTTTTCTTCGAAAAACGGGATGCAAACGATAATTTCCTGCTTAACAAGTACTATGTCAATGTACTCGACAACCAGCTGGTGTCCAGCGACAAGTGGTCGTCCAATATGGATACGATACTGAAAATGGGTCAAGGAAACCTTGACGCGGTTATGAATTTTAGCAATGCGCAGGGCCAGATGTGGCAGTTGAGCAGGAGTGAAAATTTTACCTATGAGGCTCTTGGCGCCATTTCTGCAGCCCGCCTGAAAGTTATGGGCATCCCGTCGAAAACGGAAACCTATTTTAGGGATTCTAAGACTAATAAGGACATTCTCATCAGTCAAAGCGGATTGCTAAAAGTTGATTGGGAAAACCAACTCATTATCTCTGACGGAGTAGCAACAATTAGTACCCTGGCTACTAATATAACTGCGGAAAAGGAAGTTTGGGTTGCGCGTGATTTTTCAGGGAATATCGTTGGCCAGGCGGAAATAGTTGATGACAAGCCGGTTTCAATTGCCTTTATTTATGGCAGTGATAAGTTCGGGATTGGGCAGAAATCAGTTGCGAACCTTATTGTCACTGCTGACGGTAAATGGGTACCCACCACCACCGCCAAGTTCATGGACCGCATACGCGTCGATATTCCGGATAGCCGCGGTATACTGATGACCAACCAGGTGTTCCGCTATGAAGTCACGGAGCTGTCTTTCTTGCCGCAAGATAGATTGGATCTTCCTTTTGTTGCTGGTGATTACAGCGGTCTGTTTGCCCACCGGGCCGAGTTCGTCAAAGATTTAAACTCCCTCACTCCTGTTTTCAGTGACACACTGTCCCCAGGAACCATCACGAGCAAGTTTGTTACCGGCACCAACGGTGCCGGTAACCTGTCGATGAGGCTTGGGCCCTATCGCTTCTATCCCGACAATCTAATTAATCGGATCGCAAACCGTGTCGGTAATCTTGCGGGCAATCCTGCAGAGATAACCTACAATGAGTTCCCTGCCGGCAACCAAGGTGTATTTGAGGCAAGCCAACAGCAACTTGGCTATGCGAGCAATAGTTACACTTTCAAATATCGTTCCGGTGGTTCCCTTACCGAAGAACAACGCCTGTCCCCAACGACTTATTTTGCGCCTGAATCGGCTTCACAGGGTTTTTTCGATAGGATATTAGCGTTTATATACAACCTTTTCAACATCGTCTACAATAAAGGCCAATCGTTCGGCTCGACACTGCGGACTCAGCCTCAGGGACCAGTCACGCGTTTTCAGGACAGTGCGTTTATTGCGGCTATGCAAAATGCATCGATGAACAAGATGAAAGTGATTGGGGACAAAGAAACATCAATCATCATTTATGATGTCATTGATGCGCGCCCCAGCGGGCGATTTACCAAGAAAGTCGCCTTCAGTTTGAGCGGCGTGGAAGTATTCTCTGTCAGTAACTTTATTAAAGCACCCCTTGCCATGGATGCGTTTGGATTTGAAGTCGACGAAAATAGGTTGGAAATGACTGTCAAGGATCAACAGGGCAATCCGTTATATTCAGTGCTGCTTGACAAGACTGTTTTTGACCAGAATAATCCTGATACCGCACAACTCATTAATCTGCCGCTCAATGAAGTTACGGCAATGGTGCAGACAATCAACCTTGATGACACTCAAGCTGTTGATGCTGGTTTTGTTGCCATAAATGACCGTTTTAAGGATACGGGGATTGTTCTCACCAAACTGTATCATAGTTTTGAATACGGTCCGGCCAACTTGGATCTTGGGCAATCTGCCGATATCGCGATGGTTGCACAGGTCCTTGAAAAGGAACCTCTATCTGCCGATAAAAAGCCCGTGGTGCATGAACAGACCTATCATTACATCAATGGTGCACTTGCGACTATTACACCCAAACAGCGCGCCAGTTTAGTAGCAAACTATGTTGAGGAGATTAAGAGAAATAGCAATCTCTACAAATGGGCGGGTATCGTCATCGCTTTCGTCATCAGCGGGGCGTTCATCACGGGGATTATCGTGAGAATTAACAATGTGAGCATTTTCAATAAAAATCGCAAAAAAGCAATATCCGGCAATGGCGGCAGCGGGGCGGCTCCCGGAAAAAAGAAAAAGAAATCATCAACAAAAAATGCGGCGGTAAATAAAGAAGTCCAGGCTAAGCAAAAACCTTTTTCATTACCCATCGGTCAGAAATTGGTTATCGATTATGGGTTTAGTCCTTCCGCTGTCACCTCTCTCGACTACGTCACGCCCGGCGTCACGGGCGCGGAACATGCATCTGATTGGAAGACCCGCAGCATGACAGGAGCAACAATCGATGCCAACGCCACGAATCAGCTATATGACTCTCGTGTGTACGAAGAATATAAATGGTGGTTGGTACAGGTTTTGGGAATGGAGCAAAAAGAAGTTGATGCGATTAAATTTACGATTGAAGATTATCGTCTCTTTGAGCGTGTTTCATCGATAGCGGGGAACTTCCGCCAGTTTACGCCCGATTATATTGCGTTCTTATTTCACATTGCCCGCAGTATGGCGAGGGAGGGTAGCTATGACAAAATTGGAAAAGCCATCATGGTCGAACGCGACCGGATGCAAGCATATATCATCCAATTCGGCGACATCAAATCGGGCAAATTTAAAAATAATCACTTGCCAATGAATGCGATAACTCATACAAAAGGATTAGGAGGTATCAAAGGACTTGGAGCCCGAGACACGAGTAAACCAAATAATCTCTCAATCCAATATCTGGACATTGACGGCATGTTCCGGACGCCAAAATATGTTGAGAAGTATCTCAACACCTATTGGAATGGTGGGGATTCATGGGACCCCGCAACTTCAATGGAAAACCCGTCTTTTCAGGACCAGGACCGGGACCTTGTCCCCTACCAGAATTATAATCCTGTTGCAGGCGGGCTTGCGGCGGATAACCCATTGGTGCAGCTGCCCATCATTGGACCTTTTCTTGCCGGTTGGAAGGGATGGATCCAGACCTTCATTAACACTCGCTCTTTTACGCTATATATGCTGGTGTCTATAGGGGTTGCCGCTACTATTGCCGCCGCTATAGCACAAGTCGCTTTGCTGCCATGGATACCTGTGGCTCTTGTGTCAATTGGCATCATCGTAACCGCGTATGTTGTTCTAACATTGCTCGAACGTATATGGCAGAACCCAAGCTTCTTGTGGGGTGGAAAACATCAGCTTACAAAATTTGGGAAGCCGGTCAATGTTTTCGAGGGTCGTGACCATAAATCTAATACGCCCCAGATGTGGACGTCGCGCGCGTTTTGGATTGTTGTTGCTGGTGCAAAGTTAGTATGGAATGTTTTGCTTTTCTCGGTGGTCTTTCAACTTATTCCGACCATTTTGGCTACCACCACAGAACTTATGCCAGACATCATTTTCAGCAGTGGAACATTCTGGGCAGTATTTGTTATTCTGTCATTCCAAATGCTGCCGCTCATGTCCAGCATCTTTGCCAAAATATTTAAGCTCAATCCTTCTTCTACAACTGCACCTGGAGCTTCCCCAAATATTTTTATCGCGTCGCGGGATATTGTAGGGCAGTTTTTATTAGGTGCTGTAGGAGCCTTTGGCGTATTAGCTATCTGGTTTGGGTTGGTCAGTGTGTTCGGAGGTGTGGTCTTTTTAGTGCTCGTGGCAGTTCCCGTAATCGTATTCGCATTCCTTGATGTTTTCTCTATATACAGCCTTACGAGTGCGGTATTCTCAATATTCCTTTCCATGCAGGCGGGCGAAGGGAGCAAACTTCCTGGACAGCAATGGAGCAGGATTACCGACGCTTATGCGAATCCCACCAATGCTGAGTCCCTGCGGAAATCCAACCTGTATATTTCTTTCAAGGAGAAGATAGTTCCCCCAACGCTTATTAGAAGTTGGCGCGAAGACAATCTCCTCAGCTCAGCGCAGATTGATGCGAAGATTGACTTGGCTTTTGCCGAATATTGGAATATTATCATTGACAAAATGTCCTACAAAGATTTCTTGTCCAAGCAAGAAGCCGACGCTTACAAGTTTGTTGTTTCGGGTGGTGTCATCTCAACGTATGCAAATTTGAGCAAAGAACCTGCCAACCCTCGAGCTAAGGAGGAGATTCTGGCGGTCTATGACCATAATCAGATGGTACAGAATTACATGGTTGATTTTGACGAAAACAGTATTTCTGCCTGCGTACCGGTTGCCAACGAAGCAGTGTTTTATGGTTTAGATGATAACCCTGCCAGTGGTGGTGCTGCCTTAAATGACCCCAATCCCAAGGCAGGTGGACACACATTTCTTACCTATTTGCGGAGCAACACACCCCTTGATTGGGAAAACTTTCAAGCACGTTTAAGTAAAGGGGTAGATCGTTTTGGCAATCCCCATACCCTGACCCCCGAAGAGCGGGCTGATTTGGCAAAATTCGCATCCCTTAAAAATGGGCAGAAACTGGTCGTCACTAGCACTTGGATCAAGGAAGAAGTAGAAATGTGGGGTTCGCGTCGATATCAGCCCTTGGCTAAGACCATATTTGAACTGATGGATTATTATCAGGCCTCATTAACATTTCAGGCAAAGCTCAAATATCCTGATGACAGTGCTCAACGGATCAGCGAGCGTGTGAACGAAAAATTTCAGTGTCTGCTCAGTTATCAAAATTACGATGAGATGAAAATTAAGAATCCGTTAGATTTTACCATACGAGGTGTCAAGCGACTGGCAAAAGAATTCCCGAATCTTGAAATAGCCGGTTTAGTTGTAAGCAAAAATGAGGACAATGAA
Organism: uncultured Elusimicrobia bacterium; assembly: GCA_903880015.1. Classification (GTDB taxonomy): domain Bacteria; phylum Elusimicrobiota; class Endomicrobiia; order Endomicrobiales; family CAIRNS01; genus CAIRNS01. The sequence continues at coordinate 123,193 of CAIRNS010000007.1, forward strand.
CAAGAATCAGTGTATTACAGTGTTCTGTACCGTGGACTCGACCCCGTCGGCGAGCTCAACGAAGTGTATAGACTGGGGCCTTTCCGTGCGTCAAATACCGCGATCGCCGGTGCGCTTCTGGGACAGGGAAAACCGGAGAACCACAATCATATGATTGCATTCATCAGGAACAGACATACCCAGATGATGGACATAAACCAGGGGATGAGGATTGGCGAGGTTATGCGGATCCCGAGCATTCAGCAGGAATTCAAGAAAAACTCGGATATATCAACGGTCGGCTTTCCGGAGGCAATTGGGACGAAATATTATAACGTTATGGGATCTTTGATTGCTCATGTGGATGAATCCTTTGTCGATCAGCATCGCGGTGCTATAACAGCAAAGGACGCCGGTGCGGTGTATGGTCATCCGGATTTAAAATTGACTGAGGATATTATATCACGCGGTGGATTGAGCGAAAGTTCCATCAGCGAGGATCTCGCGAGTGGGGTGGTGGGGATCCTTCGGGGATTGCTCGTTGTATTTGTCAAAGGACACGAAGCTGAAAAGGAGCGTGAAACCCACATTTTCCCGGCGCTCGGAATGTTCCAGAAGTTCGCGACTGGTTCCGCGGAGTTTTTTCAGTCGCGCCTTATGCGGGATTTGCGGGACGATACGAGCTATGGCAATCGGCTTGACAGGATGCTGCGGGTAAACGAGTATGTGGCGGGTGGCCCGGGGTTCTTCACGCGGGACCCGATTGTCAAGGCCTTCGCGAATTTTCTGTACATTGTTTTTCTTGTTTTCATGGGGACCAGTTCATTTAGCGGATTTAGCTTGGAAATCACCCTCGCCTTCCTGGGAGTATTCGTTCTTTCGCAGGCGCAGGCGTATCTGGGGGCCGTCAAGGATATCTTCAGGGCAGGTCTTGGCGAAGGATTAATCCAGTGGTTGGGCAAAGTGTTTAGCGGAATCCCCGTCTTTCAATTGTTTATAGCCGGGCATGCCGTTGGTGTTGAAAGCGGTATGGCGGGTGACTCGAAATACTTCTTGAGCGGTCGTCCCAACGGACTTACTCGTTTCTCGTTGTTCAGTGGTAGTTCTGGCCAAAAATCACTCTATACGCAAGTTGCCCAGCATTTAATGATACCCATCCTGCCTTTTTTGGTCACCGGGATAATGGGGGTGTTGCTCTGGCAGAATCCCTCCATGATATTTTCAATCTTTTATATCATTTTCCCGATATCCGTCTTTTTTGGCTTGACTGCTTTCAATGTAGGGTTTACTCCGGCAGATGTTGGAGAAAAAAACTGGTACGATTTCCTTAAAAGTGAATTCAAAGATTGGTTAATCGCTTTGAGGGATGGGAAATTAATTGATGGGGGTACTGCACATCAGCCGGTGTATACGCCGGTTAATCGGCTCCAACTGTTGGTTGTGGGGTTCGCTCAACTCTTAGCCATGGCATTTATTGGTATCATTGCGTATCCACTATCGAACAAAGATGCCTCACTGAGAACGAATCCCAAAACAAAATTTTTAGGTATACTCGGGGTTGTAGTGCCATGGCTTGTAGGGCTTGTCTTTATTATTGGTGGAGGTTGGACATTGTTGAATTTTCTACCTCTGCTGTCCCTTTATCCGGTGGTCATCCCTATCCTGATGGTCGTTGCGGTTGGCAGTGTCTTGGTATATCTTATTTCCGGCAAGGTTCGATTCCTTGGACTTGCAGGTTTGCTCAATATCATAGCAGTCGGCATTCTTTTGTTTTCCCAATTCACCGGTGGTGTAATGGTCGTTTTTTGGGCTACCGGAATAATGTTTTATGGAGCCATTGCGATCCACAGAGGATGGAAAACTTTTCCTCAAGGCAACATGAAAACCGGAGAGGAGCCCCCCGTTGCAGCAACGCCGAGCCCAACAGGAACAGATTCCTCCAACGCATCGCCTACAGCATCGAGTTCCCAAGGAGCTGCTTCTAACCCTGTGAATCCGGGAGCGCAGACGCCTCCACCAGTGGCTGCGACTATAGCAGTTCCTGTCGAAACACCTCCTGCGCCTTCGACAACCCGTCGGTCATTTCAAATCAAACTGCCCAAAATACAATTGCCAAAAGAACTCATTAACCTGGTCGTCATAGCATTGGTGACATTGGTCCTTCTCGGCGGGGTGGCCTTTGCTGCGGTAAGGATGAACGCACGAATTGCAGTTTCCCCCGTGATGACGGCGACACCTTCTGCGCTGGTTATGACTGTCCCTTCGGCAACGCCGGCGCCGATTATCATGGTTTCGCCGACCGCCGTATCACCCACACAGACCCCCGCGGTTTCTCCCACAGCCCCGACAGCCAGTCCCACAGCGACAGAAGTAGTTCCGACAGTCAGTCCCACAGCGACTGCAGGAGTCCCGACAGCTACCTCTGTTGTTGCCAATGGAGAGGCGATTACCGAGACCATAGCGACCGTTGCTAACGGACGGATAATCGTCAATGGATCGCCCTACACTATCAGAGGTGTCGCTTACGCGGTGGACGAATTCGGCCAACACTTCGGGGATTTTTATAAGACAGACATTCCCGTGATGCAGTCGATGGGTATCAACAGCATACGGACCTATTATCCGCTGGCGATTTACGACAAAAACGGTGCTATAGAACCTGGAGCGACGCGTGAAATGCTGACGGCATTTTCCAATGCGGGTATACGGGTAACCGTTGGCTTTACCGCTGAGGACATGCGTTATGGCAAGGCGCAGGCCTACATTACGGCGTTTAAGGACCACCCGGCGATACTGATGTGGGTTTTTGGCAACGAGTATAATTACCATCCCGAGTGGTTCCGAGGTTCTGTTGAGAATTGGTACACATTGCTTGACCAAACCATGGCAAAGATGAAAGATTGGGACGCAAGCCATCTGGTTGCCACCGTGCATGGCGAAATTCCCTCACAGGAAGTGGTCGAGAGATACCGCAAGGCCGGCATCAAAACTATTTTTGTCAATGTCTATCGCGGGAAAACCTTTAATAATTTGTTTAGCGATCTGGACACATTAATCGGCGATGGTTCAATGGCAGGCGCTCCGGGGGAATTTGGTATTCCCTCAGAAGGCGTTGACGGATCCGATATGTCTCAAATGCAACAAGAGTATGTGTCCAGCATGGTTGGTGAAGTAAACGCCGGCAATGGCGGATTTGTCTTTGAATACACAAATAACCCGTGGAAGGATGACGAGGCGTATAATTTGGCAGGGGTGCAGGGTAAGGCAACCACTCTGGGAATAACCTATCGCGATGCCCTTGGAAATGTAATACTTAAACCGGCCGCAAAAGTGTGGGTAGGTCAGAAAACTTCTGGCTTCACACAACCAACGGCGTCCCATTCAACGGGAATATCCGCGAAAGCGGCGGTGAGAACCGATCAGCCTTTGGTTCCTTCGTCGGTTGTGGGTGCTACGCTTATCCTTGGTGTTGTCGGGGTAGTGGCAAAGAAATTGTCGAAAAAAGCAAGAACCAAAAAGCGTCGGCAGGAACGAGAAGCGAAAGAAAGAGCGCGTTTGCAGGTTGTATCAAATCCGCTTGCTGTTCCCGGCGAGATGGTAACCGGACCGATAGTGGCAGCGCAGGATATCGCAGAAACGCTCGTTGATTCCCGCGCTGCATTGTCGGCAAGCGATGTTTCCGAAGCGATAATGGCCCCAGCTCCGATAGTGGTTGAAGCAGCAGTAGCGATGACGGAAACCATAGCCGGATCAGTTCTGCCGACAACGCAACAAGAAATTCCGATCCAGCCGGGTACAGAGCTGATACAGGGACCGTCAGCAGCTGTAGCAGAACCAATACTACCCGAGGTAGTCCCTACTGTTGGGGACCCCGTTTTACCTATTGAACAGCCCATTCGCACATTGCCCCCTGAGGCATTGCCATTGGTTGATACCGCGTTTGGTGTTCTTGATCCTGCGGAACCCGTTTCCACGACAATAGCTGGTGCGGCAGAAGCGGCGGTATCAATAACCGATGCAGTGCTGCCGGATGCAGGGGAGGTTGCTCAGTCGATCACCGCCGAACCAGTTTCGATTGTTGCGGATTCCGTTGCACAGGTTGTCAATGATGTAAATCCCCTGTCTGAGTCGGTGGCTGATGCAGCGACAATAGTGCCGGGAATAGTTTTAGCCCCCATAGAAGTTGTCGTTGAAGATACACTGCCTGCGCCGGCAATCCCGGTGTTTTCGTTGCCTGCGGTTTCTCTCAAGACGGCAGTAGCCCTCGTGACCCGGGAACTCAACAATAAATTGCGCAGTAAAAAACAGCGGGCAGCTGGGGTTGCTCAATTACAGGCCATAAATACCTTTGCCGCAGCGCGGCGGATAGCCGGGTTTGCGGGTGATGAGTCAGCGGTGGTGCGTAAGCAAGCGATTGCCGCGCTGAGCACCCTCTCGGGATTCACGGTTGAACAGCAGATACAGATATTGACGCGGGCGTTGAGCAAAGCTCCCGCCGATGAACGGTCACAGATTATCGTAATCTTGCAAGCGCTCAACAGCGAGCTGGCCGTGTACCGCATGGTGCAGGAATTGGCATTGATTGACGATGAAACCGCGTTGAATGTCCTGGTGCCTTCGTTGTTGAAAAATGCAGCTTTCCGCGCCGCGGCGGTCCGTGCCCTGAACACGGTTTTGCGGACGATAAACAGAAAACACATGGGGATGATTCCTGCGGGATCCATTGATGAAAAAGTAGCATTGTTGATACCCGGCTTGATAAAAACTATTTCCGCGAAGGGCAAAGGCGTTTCGACGACGCGCGAAATTAACGCGATTATCCGTCGTTGCGGTGTTCTCGGCCCGGATCAAGCCGCGGCAATCAATGAGCTGGCCGACCCGGAAACCGGGGCAACCGTGACGCAGAAACTTGCGGGGTACCGCGCGGCTCTTAAGATGAAAAATTCTGCAATAACGGCTATGGTCATCACCAAGATGGCTGCACTTAACAGCGACCGCGTGATAGTTGACATGCGTACTATCATTGCTGACGTCGACGCCGCAATTGCTGATCGTTTGTCGGCATGGGCGCTGGTTGACGGATTGCTTAAAGAAGTGCCGGCGAAAGCGCCGTATGTGCTGGTACGGATACTGACCACTGCGGTTGACGGTGAAGTCAGGAACGCCGTAATTGATCGTCTATTTGGCGATACCGGCACTATGCGGACCACAGTGCGGTTGTTAAATGATTCTCGCACCTGGGCGGGCGCAAATTCGTTCAAGGTTTTGCGCGGAACAGTTGCTGAACAATGGGCGTTGCTGATTTCCGGGGGCCAGCGGCGTGCTCTGCAGGAACTGCGCGGGACGGTCCGCGCACGGTTCATTACCCGGGACGACGCACAAGGCGCATACGGCGAGGAAGCTGCCGCGCTGAGCGCGTTGGGTATGCCGACAGTGGGATTCGCGGCGGTTTTTGCGCCATGGACAACGCTTCTTAGTTGGAAATTGGATAGCGCCGGACAACTGCTAAATATATACGCCGGTCATGATCCGGAAACGGGTATGCCAATTATCTGTGCAGATCAAAATTCAGAATTGAGCGCGATGGATGTTGTGCGGTTCCTGATACAGTTCAACCAGCAACCGGAGAGCGTGCAACGAGTAGCGCTTGACAAGCTGGGCGTCAGTGCGCTCACAGCCGGGGTCATCGAAGTACGCTCGACTCAAAAAGAAGCGCAAGCGCTTATTGATGAATTGTCCGCGATGACTGCTCCGATGTCCGGCATTGACGGGTTCCAGCTTATCCTGCGGGTTACGGGCATTGACGCCGGGCGTGCCGCTCAACTGCAGAAAACAGTGTGGGGCCAGCCGCTGGGGGATGTGGTGACGATAGTAGCCGACCCAGTGGGCGACGCCGCGCAGATAGCCGGTGAAATGGGTGCTAAGGTGTATCAGCCGTCAGTAATCCGTCACCGCGCCGCAGCACAGGATATTGCGCTTATTGGCCAATCGGTTGGGCTCAATCAATTACCGGTGAAGACCGGGGAAACAAAAATCGAAGCCGCTGTGCGGTATTTTGACGTGCACATTCGAAAAAACAAGGGGACCGTTCTTGAGATCAACGACGGGCTTGAAGATGCCGACAGTGCCGCTGACGCCGTGCACGCCGGTAAGTCGCGCGGGGTGATTGCGGTAGTAGTCAAGAATGGCACCATGGCCTCAATTCGCCGGTGGGCCGTTGCTGGTGCCGGATGCATCACGATGAAAGATATGACAGTCACGGACGCGCAAACCCTGGCGCAAACAATTGCTGCTACGCCGGACACGGACATTATGGCGCACCTGACGATAATTTTAGAAGGTAAGGGATTGGACGCCATTGCCGGTGAGTTGTCCGCGATAGCACCGCAGGTGAAGGTTGGTATTGCGTATAGCGACGCGCTGTTGCAGCCGGTTGACCGTCGCGGTTATTTTGTGGTGCGTATCCCCGCCGATATGTCCGTTGAGGCAACCGCTGGCGCCGGAAAACTGCAGGGAGTGGCGGGCGTTATATTCGATGCGCCTGAAGGCGCCATTCCTGTCGATGGAAACACCGAGCAGGATACCGCGGGGGTCGGTGCCGCTGACAGCGCGCTTGAGACATTCGCCCGCGCGCTTACGGGCGTCGCCGGTCGTTCCCCTGAATCGCTTGCCCGCCGTTCGGGAGCGCGGATGGAGCACATTGCCGCCAGCATCGTTAGTGAATCGTTGCCGGCTTCAGAACTGACAACGGTGCAGGACTTGGCTGAATATTATATGCATGCATACGATAACCTTGACAGCGAAAAGATTCTATCGCTTCTGCAAACCCTTGCCAATCAGTCCTCGGCGCACAAGGGGTACTGGATAGCCGCGCTGACAGAGGCGCAGCAGGCCGCTGCAAACCCGGGCACCAACGGGCAGACCCTGCGGGCAAGTATTGAGGGACTGCTGGGTGCCGTTGCGGAAGGTGAATTCCGCCGGGCAAACAACAACCGTTCCCTGCCGGTGACGGCAGTCGACCGTGCTAATCTTCGCCAGGTGCTTATCGTTGTTCTGGGACTCAAAGCGTCGTTCAATGTCAATCTTACGGGCGATGAACAAAATCTTGCCGCCGGCGATGATACGGCAGTCAATGCCGTTGTGGCTGCAATCGTAGCGGCGCGGCAGTCGAACAACGCCGCCGGTGCTAAAGATTGGCTTGACAAGAGCATCGGGCTTCTGCGTGCGCCGCAATCCTGCCCAGCGGCACGCACTGCTGCACGCAACTTCATGGTGTCCTACGACCCGCTCCTTGAGCGTGAATTCGCGCCAATAGTCGAACATCTCGGCGGCTCCGTAGAGAATGCCGCACAGGGCATCCGCGCAACCCTTTCAGCCGCTTAAACCATGCCCCCGACCCCCACATTCACCAACGCCCTTTGACGGTGCCGTTGTAGCTGCAGAGCTTGCTCTGCGGGTGTGGGGTGTTTGACAAATGTTTTTGTTTCTCATATAATTACACTCCGTTTTCGATTCTTTCATTTCGGCTGTTCAACTATTTTTTTGGGGATGTGGTGTAGCCTGGTTAACACGCTGCCCTGTCAAGGCAGAGACCGCGGGTTCAAATCCCGTCATCCCCGCCATATTCTCTTCGGGCCGTGACCGCGCTCGTTCCTCCCATGAAAACTAATCAGCGTGTAGTTGAAATTATCCGCCGCCTCAAAAAAAAATACCCCCTCGTCAAGATTCCTTTGCACTTTGCAAATCCGTTGGAACTGCTGGTGGCCACCATTTTGTCGGCCCAATGTACTGACGAGCGGGTGAACATCGTCACTCAGACACTCTTCAAAAAATACCGAACGCTTGACGATTATGCGCGCGCACGCCAACAGGACCTTGAAGCGGATATTCACTCGACCGGTTTCTTTCGCAATAAGGCAAAAAATATTATCGGTGCCGCTCGTATGCTGCGTGATGTGTTAGGCGGGAACATGCCGCGTACCATGGAAGAGATCATTGCCCTGCCCGGGGTCGCCCGCAAAACAGGCAATATCGTTTTGGGTCACGGCTTTGGCATCGTTGAAGGTATAGCGGTTGACACCCACGTCCTGCGTATCAGCCGTTTACTGGGGCTGACCACGAACGAGACCCCTGAAAAAATAGAGCAGGACCTGATGAAGATTGTTCCCAAAAGCGAATGGCTGCATTTTTCCCTGCTTCTACAGACGCTGGGTAGGGATGTTTGCAAAGCCCGCGCCCGGAACCATGCCGCGTGTGTGCTGTCGGCAGTATGCCCGTCATCCCTGCCTTGAGCCGCCCCAAAACCCGTCTGGTTGAAAATGAATGTCCTAAATGATATAATCGATTTATTATGAAAAAAATCATCGTGATGGATGACGAGGCGGCGATTCGAGAACTGCTTTCTTTGGGATTGCGTGCAGCGGGGTATGCTGTTGAAGCAGTGTCATCAACACAGGACCTCTGGGATTCCATCGGTCGGGAAAAACCCGCGGTCATATTGATGGACGCCGGCATGCCCGGCGAAGACGGTATCAGTATTTGCCGCGATATCCGGCGCAACGAAGCGACCAAAAATATTCCGGTGGTTATCATCACCGCTTTTAACGATGACATTACGCGCAACGACGCTTTTTTGTTCGGCGCCACCGCGTTTGTGACGAAACCGTTCACCATCCCCGCAGTCCTCAGCGTAGTAAGCGAATGTGTGAACGCATCATCGTCATTTGAGAAATAATTTATTTTTTGATATCATAGCCACATGTTTCGCCGGGGTAGCTCAGTCGGTAGAGCACAGGTCTGAAAAACCTGGTGTCGTCAGTTCGATTCTGACCCCCGGCATTTTTTTATGCGCATTGTGTGGTATGCATGATGCGTGGTTCAGGGTTGTCACACTATGCCGGCGTAGCTCAGTGGTAGAGCAATCGCTTCGTAAGCGATGGGTCGGGGGTTCAAATCCCTTCGCCGGCTTATGTTTCCGGCGATTTTTTTCAGAATATAAATACCTCTATGTCAATCGTCAGACGCATTACCTTTCTGATTATGCCGCTATACTTCCTCGTTACATCAGTGGCTGCATCATCCCCCGGAACCAGCATATTCTCTTTTCTGAAGATCTGCCCCGCGGCGCTTAACGCCGGCATGGGGGAAACATATGTCACCGCGGCTGCCCCGTCGGCGTGGGAAAACCCCGCCGTTCTTCCCTGGGTGGGGCATCCGGAATTAACGGTGTCGCGGATAATGTATCTGTCCGACATCAGCTACAGCTTTCTGCAGTACGCGCATCAAATTGATATGAATACGAGCATTGCCGGGTCACTGTCCTATCTGGGCGTTCCCGCCATGGATCGCACTGTTTCCGACGGCAGTATCGCCCAGTACGCCGAGCAGGGAACCTTTTCGAGTTACGATGCCGCGTTTTCGCTCAGTTTCGGCAAGCGCATTTCACGGGCATTTTCTTACGGCGTGACCGTGCGGGGTGCGCAGGAATCCATTGATTCATCGAGCACCGCCGGCGCCATGCTGTCGCTGGGTGGATTTTACCGCCCGCCCCGCAGTGATTGGCAGGCTGGATTTGGCGTTACCAACATCGGGCCGACCGTACAGGGTTTTGATTTGCCGACCGGGTTTTTTGCCGGGGTTGCCGGCGTGATATGTGCTCATGTTTTTTGGTCAAGCGAGGTCATCGGATACATGGACCAGATTGTCGATTTACGCACCGGCGTTGAATATGAGATAAATCACACGCTCTTTTGGCGCGCCGGATACAAATACCCTCTGAAAGATTACGGCCTGGGGGAATTTCCGAACATTAACCTTACCGCCGGCGCGGGGTTTCAATTAAACGGGATGGTACTTGATTACGCATGGGTTCCTTATGGTGACATGGGCAATACCCACCGCTTAACGCTTTCGGTGCCCTTCGGCCCGGATGTGATACATAAACGGATTTCGGAGAAACGCCGATGAGCCCGTCAATTTCGCCGGTGTCAAAAAAAATAAATCACATCTGCGCGACGCTCATCGCGTATTGGCTGCCGGTACTGTATTTTTTGATAGCGACGGCTTTTTACCTGAAAACGTATGATTCCGCCCAGATAAAGATTACCCTCATCGAGATCGGCGGGGTCGTGCTTCTGGCGATATGGCTCATTAAAATAATCGAATCGGACAGTTTCTTTTTTAAACGCTCCCTTCTTGTCATAGTCCCGCTGGTCGCCTACCTGCTTTCAGGCATTTTTTCTTATTGGCATTCCCCCTTCCCGTACGCGAGCGCCAACGAGCTGGTACGGCGCATTATATACATCGGTATCGCCCTGATTGTGATATCAGAGATTAATACCGAGGAAAAATTGCGGCGGCTTATGAATTGGCTGATAGCCGCGACTTTTGTCGTTTGCATATACGGACTTATCCAATACCTTGATTACAAGTATTTTCCCGCCCCGCCCGAACTGGGTCTTGATCCATTTATCTGGAGGCAGGCGTTTGGGTCGCGCATTTTTTCCACATTCGGGAACCCTAACTTTTTCGGCGATTTTCTTGTCGTGATGGGGCCGGTGGTCCTGGCTCTGTTTCTGCGCACCAAGAGTGTGCACTTGCTGTTGTTATGGGCAATGATTGCCTTTAATGTGACATACACCTATTCCAAAGGGGCGTGGCTGGGGTTTGCCGCCGGGTTGCTGGTGTTCGCTTTTCTGGTCGTCGGATTCTTTTTCAAGTCACGCAAAGGCAATACCAAAAAAATATTATTTATCATGGCGGCGGTCACGATGCTGTTAGTTGCAGTCGGAACGCGTCATCAGCTTAAAGGCAGGCCGGACAGCTCGTCTTTTAGAGTATTCACCTGGTTGTCTACCTGGGAAATGATCAAAACAAGCCCCATCATCGGCACGGGCATCGGTACGTATTATGTCACCTATCCGAGCTGGCGGCGGCCGCAGATATTTTTCATCGAATCGAAACATAACACTGAAACGGACCATCCGGAAGATGAGTATTTGGAGGTCTGGTACGACGAGGGTTTGGTCGGGTTCGGCATATTTCTGCTGTTGCTGGGCATGTTTTTAAAACTCGGCTATACCAATCTCAACTATTTCAGTTCCCTGCATCCTGATAAAAAACACGCCGATATCCGCGCGTATTACCAGTTGGGAATTCTGACGGCCGTGGCCGCACAGCTGGTCCATAACTTCGTGTGCGTGTCCCTGCGGTTTGTTTCATCAGGAGTCATGCTGTGGCTGATGATCGGGCTCATCGGGGCAATCAATGTCAATAACCCCTTGCCCGAAAAAGATGCGCCGGAACCAGGGCCCTCGCCCCTGCCGTTGGGTGTTCGGCGGGTGCTTCAGGCGATGGTCCTGCTCGTGGCCGGCTACTTTGTCTGGATTTTTTACGGCTATTTCGACGCTGATTTAAATCACAACATGGCGATTTCTTATTCCAAGCAGGGGCAGTGGGACCAGGCGCTCGATATCTACAAGGAAGTGGCGCGGGAAAACCCCTCATTTATCATGGCGCCTTATTTCATGGGCAATGTCTATAACGACCGCTGGGCGGCAGGCGATGGGGAGCTTGCCATCAAGAAATATGAAGATGTTTGGTCGCTGGCGCCCAACTATGTGCAATCCCGCCATCAGGCGGGCTTGATCTATCTCAAAGGGGGGGAAGACGAGAAAACGCTGGCTGAACAATCCCTCAAAAAAGGCGATACCCGCGCGGCGCAAGAGCACGAGTCCAGGAAAAAAGAGTTGTGGCGCAAAGCGCTTATCGAGTTTGAGCGCTACCGGAAGCTTGATCCCATATTTCCCATCAATTACTATCGCATGGCTTGGATTTATCTGCAGTTGGGGGAATCGGACAAGGCGGAGTCCGTGTACAAGGATCATCTGAATTTTCCCGCTACTTTACAGCGTCCGCCGCACAACGCATGGGTTGAGGACTGGTCCGTCCGGCGCAGCGGTGAATATGCGGAGACCACTATAAATTTGGGCAATATCCGTTTCATGCGCAATGACCTTGCCGGCGCGCAAAAGTATTATGAAGCGGCTATACAACTCAACCCGTCCGCGATTGTGGCGATGAAGAATCTTGCTATCATATTCGGGAGAACCGGCCGCCGGGATTTGGTGGAACAGATGTGGCTGAAGATCCGATCAATCGCACCGCAAGATCCCGATGTCCAAAAAGTTTTTCACAACCCCCCGCAATAACATGCTTGCCCCGAGGGCAAGCAGATATCCGTGTGAGGAACCATCGCTTGTATTACGCTGATAAAATTGAAAGTTTACGCGATATTTTCGGGACTAGTCAGATAGTTGTCGCCCGTGAGAGCATTACGGTCGGCGACAGAGAGTATCCCGTTATTGACGATGTTATCGTGGCGTCATCCCCCGAACAATATACGCCTTTTGTCCGCCGGCGATTGAATGCGGTTGCCGCGCCCGGAGTTCGCCAGGCGATGCATGCCGCCGATATTCAATTTACTTTTGGTGCAGAATGGCAAACATATGACACACTGCTGCCGGAACACCGTCAGGAGTTTGACCGCTATTTTGACCTGGTGGATATCCAAGGACTAAAAAATGCCCGCGTGGCCGATATCGGGTGCGGTATGGGGCGCTGGAGTTATTTTTTAACGGACAAAGTCCGCGAGATAGTTCTTGTTGATTTTTCCGACGCCATATTCGTCGCCCGAAAAAATCTTGCCGGCGCCGCCAACGGGATTTTTATCATGGCGGACCTTCAGCATCTTCCCCTGAGAGATGATTGTGCCGATTTTATTTTTTCGCTCGGCGTCCTGCACCATTTACCCATCCCCTGTTTTGATGCGGTGCGTTCCCTGAAACGCTACGCGCCGCGCTTGCTCATATTCCTATACTATGCGTTGGACAACCGTCCCGCGTATTTCCGCGCCTTGCTGGGACTGGTAACCCTGCTGCGGCGCGCCGTGTGCCGGATACAAAATCCCGTCTTCCGTCGGTTATTTTCTCAGGCGGGCGTGTACGGCGTGTATCTGCCGCTCATCGCTTTGGGCTCTGCCGCGCGTTTGCTGGGGTTGAGCAGGTTTGTCCCGCTGTATGAGTTTTATCACGACAAGGGCCTGCGCCGCATCGAGCAGGATGTCTATGACCGTTTTTTTACGCGTATCGAACAGCGGGTCACCCGCCGGGACATTATGCTTCTACGCACTGATTTTTCCGCCGTTACGCTATCCGAGCATATTCCCTATTGGCATTTTTTGTGCGTCCGCTGATGCAATACGGAAGTAACCTATGAAGCGGTTCTATACCTTTTCCCTTGCGTTTCTGCTGACAGTCCCTTCGCTGTTATTTTTTACCGATCTTACGCGCAATCCCTACGCAGTCCAAATAGCGTTGCTTAATGTCATGACCGTTGCCATTGCGATTCTCTGGCTGATGCAGGGGATCCGCCAAAAATCCCTTGCCCTTCGTCGGACGCCTGCCGATTTTCCCCTGATTTCTTTCCTTGTCGTCGCCGCCGTTTCCTGGCTGACAATGTTTTTTGTCAACGCGGGAGAACCCTATCTGCGGTATGGCATTTGCAACGAAGGGTTGCAGGGGTGGCTGTTTTTGCTGGTAAACGCCTTTTTGCCCTATTACGCCGCCGTATATCTGGTCAACGACGATAATCGCTCAGTTCTGATTACCGCTGTTTTTGTGACCGCGTGGCTGGCCGCGGCGTACGGCATTCTTCAGTATTTCGGTGTTGAATTGGTGTGGCCAAATGTTCTTAATCCCTTCGGGGGCCGCTGTGTTTCCACCTTCGGAAATCCCAATTTTTTGTCATCCTATCTTGTGATGGTTTTGCCGGTGGCGCTGGTGCAGTGGTTTGCGCGTAAATCGTCCGTGCAGCGGTTCTTCCTCGGCATATTGATTATAACCTGTTTCATGGCCCTGCTTTCTACGATGACGCGCTCATCGTGGGTAGGCAGCGTGGCGGCTATTGTCTGCGTCGTGATACTGCTGATGGTTTTTGAAAAAGAACGCTTTAAGATGAAGCGCGCGGCTCTTGCATTTTTGGGCGCGATACTGCTGGCGTTGACGGTGCTATGGCCGCGCAGCGATGTCGGGGGAAGTAATACCACCTTTGCCGAACGGCTCACCGAGACGGCCAAGGCCGTCGGAAGCAGTTATCAATCGTATGACCAGCGGCGGTTAATATGGTCTTGCGCGTGGCATATGGTTGCCGAAAACCCCGTTCTGGGAAAAGGGTGGGGATGCTTTGAGCTGTTTTATCCGTTGTATCAGGGGCGCCATTTGTTCCTGCCCGCCTATCATCCTTTCCGCACCCATGCTAACAACACTCATAATGAAATACTTGAAATATGGTCGCAGACCGGTACCGCGGGGTTAGGGATATACCTATGGCTTATGGCGGTGCTGTTTCGCTCGGCATGGTCGGCAATACGCCGTCTGTCGGGCAATAAGCGCCTGCTTGCGATTGGACTGAGCGCCGGGGCAGTCGGGATGCTCACGGACAATCTGCTCAATGTGTCCCTGCATTTTGCGGTACCCGGATTTCTGTACTGGTGGCAGTGGGGGATACTGATGGGGCTGGGGTCGCTTGAGGTGACGGTCCTGCGGGTGCAGGCACCGCTCAAAAAAACTGCTGTTGCGATTCTGTGCGTGCTTGCTGCTCTGGCAATTGCCCGGTATTACCGGGGATTTATGGGGGAAGTGCACTATTTCAAGGGATTTAAATATTCCCGGAACAATGACCTTCAGCGGGCTATCGCCGAGCTGGAACAAGCGCACGCCTTGCGGCGACTGGATGTCAATACCAATTATGAACTTGCCAACTGCTACGCCCGCGCCGGGATGCGGGATGAGTCCATTGAACTCTACAAAGAATCCCTGCGGGCGAACGCCGGTTATGACGAAATTTATTTCAATATGGCGACGGTGCAGGCGCAGACGGGCGCCTTTGCTCCCAGCATTCTTGAATTTACCCGCTCACTATACATCAACCCCGTCTCGCTTGAGGGCTACGTGGCTCTCAGCAGTGTTTTTTTGAAGGACCCCGTCGCCTATGCCCGGGCGGGAGTCGCCTTGTGCACCCAGGGCATTTATTTTTTTCCGGACAACCAGGATATGATTAACAATCTACAATACTTCTCCGCCATCGCCAATCATCACCCCGCAGGCAAAACAAATTTCTCTATCCGTAAAAAAAACACCCCGCCCCCGCTATAATAATCGTTGTATATATTTACATGTTCGATATATTGTAGGGGCGGGCCTTGCGTCCGCTCGATTAGGATTTTTTCCTTGATGTAGTTGTGTCCATAGTGCCGCTTGAAGAAAATCATCCAGGCAATGAAGCGGGCGGACGCAAGGCCCGCCCCTGCAAGGTCAAGGAAAAACAGGACAAGAAAAACAGGGCAAGGCAAAAGCAAGGACAGGGTTCTGGGCGGGATTCCAGAAGTTGACAGAGACCGTTAAAAAATCGTATACTTTTTGAGTGTAGCGTCGCTTATTTATTGGGGATACACGGCGGCGCTGTTTTTGTTTTATGGATGACCGCGGCTGAGAGTAGTGAGGGATGGTATACAGGACCATGATATCGCTTAAGCCGGAAATCATAACTACTATCGGCGGTTTTTCCGTCACCAATACGATTGGGTCGACGCTGTTGACCGACCTGGTGATTATTGCGGTTGTTTTTTTTCTCAACCGCTTTCTGGCGCTCAACCCGGGACGCTTGCAGAATATCATTGAAAGCGTCATAGAATATTTTCATGAGCTGACTGCGCAGGTTGCCGGCGACAGAGTCGAGGCAATTTTCCCCTGGTTTATCAGCTTCTTTATCTTCATTTTCATCTCAAACATCATGGGGCTTTTCCCCGGGTTTGAAACAATGCAGGTTCTTGAAAAAGGGACCGGCGAATATATTCCCTTACTGAGGACGGCGACCAGCGACCTCAATGTAACCGTAGCCCTGGCTGTCGTTTCCGTGACGGCGACGCATATTCTCAGTATTCGTCATATCGGCGTGTTTAATTATCTGAAACGCTTTTTTTCGTTCAATCCTTTTTTTATGTTCGTGGGTGTTTTGGAGATGGTGGGAGAAGGCACAAAGCTGGTATCGCTGTCCTTCCGATTATTCGGCAACATTTTTGCGGGCGCGGTCGTGCTCAGCACCGTTTCGACCCTTATGACTTACTCGGCTTTTTGGGGTCCTTTGCCGTTTATGGCGCTTGAAATGATAGTCGCCCTGATTCAGGCGTTGGTCTTTGCGATGCTGACTATGATTTTCATGAGTATTATGACGACAGTACACGAACACTGATACAAAAAAATATATGAAAGGAGCGTACAGAATATGTCAATAACACTCACAGGCGGTATTATTATTGCGATCGGCGGACTCGGACCGGCGATCGGCGTCGGTATCATCGGCGCGAAAGCAGTGGAAGCGATTGGCCGCAATCCTGAAGCAAACGGCAAGATAATGGTTGCCATGCTTTTGGGTATGGCGTTTGCCGAAGCCATCGCCATTTATGCACTGATATTTGCGTTCATGAAATAGGTACAAGGTAGTCACCCATGGAAATACTTCATTCATTTGGTTTAGACATAAAGCAGTTTGCCGCGCAGGTGGTCAATTTCCTGGTAATCGTTTTGATTATCAAGACATTTCTCTATCAGCCGCTCCGCGCCGTTTTGCGCGAACGCCAGGAGAAGATAAAGAAAGGGCTTGATGATTCTCAGGCGGCAACGCTCATGCTTGAGAAAACCGCGCAGGACAAGGCGGAAATACTCAAGGCGGCGCGCTTTGAGATGCAGAATATCATCGAGACCGCCCGCGGAACCGCCGAGCAGATAAAACAAAACATCGTCGATGAGTCCCAGAAGGCGGCCGAGAAGATCGTTGCGCAGGCGAAAATCGAAGCTCAGCTTGAAATGGAACGCATGGAACAGCAAGTGAAGTCGATGTCGCTGGTGTTGACGCAAAAAGTCCTGGCGACGCTGCTGCCGACATTGTTTTCCGAAGAACAGAAAGTGGCCATACTCAAAAAAGCAGTAGCCAGTTTGGAGCAGGGACCTCATGAACACGGCAACCATTAAAAAACTTGCGTATCTGACCGTCCCTCTGTGGGAAGTCCCTGAGGATGTTCAGCGGTTCGTCGCGGAGAAAATGTCGCGCGCTGACCGCAAGGAATTTTTATTTTATCTCAAGCAGGCATGGCAGCGCAGTCAGGTGTATGTACGGCTTGCCGGCCCGCTGGATGAATCGGTGGCCCACGCCATTGTCGGGCGCTATGTAGGCGCAACGATACATTATGAATCAACGCCGGAGCTGGGTGGCGGGCTGCAGATTGAACGGGATAATACCATTATTGACATAAGTTTTCGCCGTATGATAGAAACTACTTTCCAGCGAATTAAAGAGAATTGATGAAAGAGGTTGTATGAGACCAGAAGAATTTATAAAACAAATCGAGGAAAAATTATTTGCGGTCGCTCTGAAGCCGGAAATGATAAATCAGGGAACCGTCGAAACCGTCGCTGACGGGATTATCAAGGCCACCGGTTTGTCCGAGGCCGGGTTCGGGGAAGAAGTTTCCTTCGACAACGGTACCCGCGGACTTATTTTGAACCTCGACGAAGATTTTGTGTCGATTATCATGCTTTCCGAGTCAGAGTCCATTCACCGCGGCATGAAGGTGCGGACCACGGGACGGGTGTTGGGCGTTATGGCGTCGGAACAGTTAATCGGGCGGGTAATCGATCCGCTGCAAAATCCGCTGGACGGCAAAGAACTTTCATCGACGGGCACGCTCTATCCGCTTGAAAAAATAGCTCCGGGCATCATCGAACGGCGTTCCGTGGACCGCCCGGTAAAGACCGGCATCACGGCCATTGACGCCATGACGCCCATCGGTCGCGGTCAGCGGGAACTTATTATCGGCGACCGCAATACCGGTAAAACAGCCATCGCTGTTGACACCATCATCAATCAAAAAAAACGCGACCTCGGACTCAAACGCGTTATTTGCATATACTGCGCTATCGGTCAGAAACGAAGCACCATCGCGCGGATAGTGGCGAAACTCAAAGAAGAAGGTGCTCTTGAATATACCATCGTTGTGGCGGGAAGCGCTTCAGACCCCGTGGCGATGCAGTATATCGCGCCGTTCGCCGCTTGCGCAATCGGTGAATATTTCATGGATAAGGGCGAAGATGTCCTGGTCGTTTACGACGACCTGACCAAGCACGCGTGGGCGTACCGCCAGATGTCGCTGCTGATTCGGCGTCCCGCCGGACGCGAAGCGTATCCGGGCGATATTTTTTATCTGCACTCGCGTCTGCTCGAGCGCGCTTCGCGCCTTTCCGACGAACGCGGGGGCGGCACACTGACCGCTTTGCCTATTATCGAAACTCAGGCGAACGATGTGTCCGCGTATATTCCGACCAATGTCATTTCAATAACTGACGGCCAGATCTACCTGGAATCAGATTTGTTCAACGCCGGTATCCGTCCGGCAATCAATGTGGGTTTGTCGGTGTCGCGCGTCGGCGGCGCCGCCCAGTCGAAATCAATGAAGCAGATTGCCGGGCCTTTGCGCTTAGAGCTCGCGCAATTTAGGGAATTGCAGGCGTTTACGCAGTTCGGCAGCGACCTGGACGAGGCGACGACGAAAAAAATTGAACGGGGAAAACGGTTGATGGAATTGTTGAAACAGCCGCAATATCAACCGCTCACCGAAGTGGCGCAGGTCATCAGTATATTTGCCGCCACCTACGGATTGCTTGATGATGTGCCCGTTGAGAAAATACGAGATTTTGAAGAGAAGCTTATAGAGTTTATTACCCTGCACAAAAAAGAGATTGCTGACCGTCTCTATAGCGGCGCGAAAATGGATGAAACGGCGATTGCTTCGCTGAAGCAGGCAATAGAAGAGTTCAAAAAAGGATACTGACGGCGCGGGCAGTTCCGCTCAATAAAGCGGTTGCCGCGACGATAGAGTTTTAACGGGGAATTCATGGCTGAAAATCTTCAGGTCCTCAAAAAACGGATAAAGACATCTCAGAACATCGCCCAGATTGCCAAGGCGATGGAGATGAT
Organism: uncultured Elusimicrobia bacterium; assembly: GCA_903880015.1. Classification (GTDB taxonomy): domain Bacteria; phylum Elusimicrobiota; class Endomicrobiia; order Endomicrobiales; family CAIRNS01; genus CAIRNS01. The sequence goes on from CAIRNS010000007.1 coordinate 142,261, forward strand.
TGCCGCTTCAAAAATAAAACGTGCACAATCAGCGGTTGAAAAGAATCGCCCGTATGCGGGGAAAATTACGGAAACCGTCAAGCGTATAACGGCAACCAGTGATTTAGGCGATTTTAATCACCCCTATTTACGCGCCAACAAAGGCGGAAAAAAACTGCTCATCGTGTTTGCTCCGGACAAAGGGCTGTGCGGGGGCCTGCCGGGCAATGTGTTCCGGTTGCTTGCCGGTGCGGTAGCTTCAGGAACCGTCATCGTTGCTATCGGGAAAAAAGCGGCAAAATATTCAACGCGGTTGGGCAATCAGCTGATAGCGTCTTTTCCGATGGGGGGGGCTTTCCCCGCCTACGGCACGATTTATCCGGTCATGGAAATAATCAATCAGCAGTTTCCCGCTCAGGTTTCCCAAGTGGATATTCTTTTTACCGAATTTAAGTCGATGTTGTCGCAAACGCCGGTCGTGTATCCCTTACTGCCGGTCACGGTTCCTACCGGCGGCGCATCGGGCACCGGCAACTATCTTTTTGAACCATCGCCGTCGTCGGTATTGCAGGATCTCCTGCCGCGCTATGTCGAAGCAAAACTGTATTCAGCGATTATTCAGGCATTCACATCGGAACAAGCGGCGCGGATGGTGGCGATGAAAAACGCCAAGGATAACGCCACTGACATAAGTTATCACTTGACCAACCGCTACAATCGGTCGCGTCAGGAACGCATTACCGGTGAAATATTAGATTTAGCAAACGGCGCAGCATAATGCGCGTGAGCAATGAATAGGGTGGAAAAATGAGCGATCACATGACGGTTAAGGGTGAAGGAACGGTTATTCGGGTGCAGGGAGCTATCGTCGATGTTCGTTTTACCGACGAAGTGCCGAACACGTACGAAGCGTTGTCGATAGATGTTGCCGACGGGAAAAAACTAATCCTTGAAACTGAATTCCAGTTTGAGAACTCCGAGGTGCGCACGCTGGCGATGGGCTCCACTATAGGGTTGAAACGGGGCACTAAAGTTATGCGGACATTCAAGCCGATTTCGGTGCCGGTAGGCGAAGCGACGCTGGGCCGCATTTTCAATGTGCTGGGTGAACATATAGACGGACTTGCGCCGATGAATGCACAAAAAACTAAATATGACCCTATCCACCGGGCAGCGCCTCTTCTGTCGGAACAGCGGCCAAAACCGGAAATGCTGGAAACCGGCATAAAGGTTATCGATCTTATTTCTCCGTTTACCAAAGGTGGAAAAATCGGTATTTTCGGCGGCGCCGGTGTGGGAAAAACCGTTGTGGTCAAAGAACTTATCCGTAATATCGCCACCGTGCACAAGGGGCATTCCGTGTTTGCCGGCGTCGGCGAACGGACCCGCGAGGGGACCGACTTGTGGCTGGAAATGAAAGAAGCCGATGTTCTTGATAAAACAGTGCTTGTGTTCGGGCAGATGAACGAGCCGCCGGGCAATCGCCTCCGCGTGGCATTGTCGGCGCTGACCATGGCGGAATATTTCCGTGACATTAAAGGCGAGGATGTGCTGTTGTTTATCGATAATATTTTTAGATTCGCGCAGGCCGGAAGCGAGGTGTCGGCGTTGTTGGGCAGAATGCCTTCAGCGGTCGGATACCAGCCGAATCTTGCCCAGGATATCGGTGAGCTTGAGGAACGCATTACCTCGACCAATAAGGGTTCGATTACCTCCGTTCAGGCGATTTATGTGCCTGCGGACGATTATACCGATCCTGCGCCCGTTACCATTTTCAGTCATTTGGACGCGACGATTACGCTTGACCGCGCCATTTCCGAACAGGGGTTGTACCCAGCCGTCAATCCGTTGACTTCCTCATCGCGCCTTCTTGACCCGCACACTGTCGGTAAAGATCACTATATGGTTGCCAGCGAAGTCCAGCGGATACTGCAGCGCTATAAAGATTTGCAGGATATCATCGCCATTCTCGGCATCGATGAACTCTCCGATGAAGACAAGCTGACCGTTTCCCGCGCCCGGAAAATACAGAGATTTTTGACGCAGCCGATGTTTGTAGCGGAAACGTTTACCGGCTATCCGGGAAAATATGTGACCATACAGGAAACCATTCAGGGGTTCAAAGAACTTATTGAAGGTAAATACGACAAACTTCCCGAGCAGGCATTCTATATGGTGGGCACTATCGAAGAAGCAGTTGCCCGCGCAAAGGTATCATGAGCGGAACACTACGCATTGAAATATTATCTCCTGAGGGAAGCGTTTGCGCTCTGGACGCAAAACGGATAACCTTGCCGACCACCACCGGGGAGATCACGGTGCTTCCCGGACATGTGCCGATTTTCACGCGGCTGGCGGAAGGCGAAATCGCCATCAATGACGGCGAGGAAACAACCTATGTCGCGATAACCGGAGGATTTTTGGAGTTGTCTGAAGATACCGCCGTTATACTGGCGGATTACGCCGTTAAATCGGACACCATTGTTTCCGCGCGCGCCGAGGAAGCAAAACAACGGGCTGAGGAAGCAATGCGCACAAGAAAGAATGCTATCGATTTTGTGGCAGCGGAGCAGGATTTGAAAAAATCATTGTTGCAATTAAAAGTATCCGGCAGAGTGAAGAAAAGAACACGGCCGCAAAAATAATCAGAACGCAAATACCTAAGGAGGCAGTCATGAAAGAAAAAGTTGAGAAAGCACTTGCAAAGATTCGCCCGCATTTACAGGCCGATGGCGGCGATGTGGAGCTTGTTGATGTGTCCGCTGACGGCGTCGTTAAAGTTCGTTTGACCGGTGCCTGCGGATGTTGCCCCATGTCGACGATGACAATGCAGCAGGGCATAGTCAAGACCTTGAAAAAAGAGATTCCTGAAATTAAGGATGTCCAGTCGGTATAAGGGTTTGTAATGCTCATCGGCGTTGTTGCTGACACCCACGAGAATATGCCCCTGATAGCTAAAGCGGTGGCGTATTTTAATCAACAGAAAGTGGATCTGGTTATCCATGCCGGAGATATTATTTCGCCGATATGTGCGCTCCTTTTGGAAAAACTGGAAGCGCCTGTAGCGGCGGTGTTCGGCAATAACGACGGCGACCACGCGCTGTGGCAGGAAAAAATTAAGAACTTCGGCGAGATCCATGATGCTCCGTGGGCGTATGTCCGCCAGGGTTATTCGTTTCTGGTGATGCACGAGCCGCGGGATATCGATCGTGAAGCGGCGTCGCAAAAATACGATGCCATTATTTACGGGCATTTGCACCGCGTTGACCGGCGCGTCATAGGCAAAACGCTTATTATCAATCCCGGCGAGTGCGGCGGCTGGCAGTATGGTCGTCACACGGTTGCGTTGCTCCGTTTTCCTGAACGCACTGCCGAGATTGTCGATCTTGATTGACCGTTTTCATCCTTTTTGTTACTATTAGCACTCAAACGAAAACGGCGGCGTAGCTCAGTTGGTAGAGCAGAGGACTCATAAGCCTTTGGTCGTAGGTTCGACTCCTACCGTCGCCATTTATTTTTATGAAAAAAATACTTCTTACCGGCGCCGCCGGATTTATCGGCAGTAAGACAGCTGAAACCCTTGTTCAGCAAGGGTACGCGGTGGTCGGTATAGATAACCTCAACGACTATTATGATGTCCGGCTCAAGAAATACCGCCTTACCCAGTTAAAAAAACTGCCGCACTTCACCTTCCTCAAAGGCGACATCGAAAATAACCGATTTTTAGCCACACTGTTTCGCATCCATCGTTTTGACGCTGTCATTAATCTTGCCGCGCGGGCCGGGGTGCGTTACAGCATGGAAAATCCGTTCGTGTACATGACGACCAACGCTCTGGGGACATTGAATCTTCTGGATATGTGCCGACGGCACGCGGTCAAAAAGTTTGTTCTTGCGTCGACATCGTCGCTCTATGCCGGACAGAAAATGCCTTTTTCCGAAACGCTGGCGGTCAATACCCCGATTTCTCCCTACGCGGCTTCCAAGAAAGCCGCTGAATCCATGTGTTACAGTTACCACTATCTTTACGGCATCGATGTGACGATACTGCGCTATTTTACCGTCTATGGTCCCGCCGGGCGGCCGGACATGAGCATTTTCCGGTTCATTAAATGGATTGATGAGGGTAAACCCATAGAACTTTTTGGCGACGGCAGTCAAAGTCGAGATTTTACCTATGTTGACGACATCGCCCGCGGCACGGTTGCGGCGCTTAAGAAGACATCGTTTGCCGTTATAAATCTCGGCGGGAACCGCCCGTATGCATTGTCGGAAGCCATTTCCTTCATAGAACAAAATCTCGGCAAAAAGGTTCGCCAAAAACGGTTGCCGTTCCATATCGCGGACATCAAGGCGACTTGGGCTGATATCCGTCAGGCAAAAAAACTTCTCGGCTGGAAACCCTCCGTCCCTCTTGCCGAAGGCATCAGGCGAACCGTTCAATGGTACCGCGACAACAAAACATGGCTCGCAGATATCCAGCTGTAATTCCTTAGTTCTTTCCTGTCATCCCTGAAATCCCCTGTCTTTGATTGCCTTCTTTAGTTTGTCATCTCTTGCTTGTCATCCCCGAATGATTGTATCGGGGATATGGTTTTATATTATGAAAGGCAAACACCATATTCCCGATAACCCCCTCGGGAATGACCGATGAATGACATCCTCGCGAATGATAGGTGACTGTTTTGCTCCCCCAAGAATTATGTAGGGGCGGGCCTTGCGTCCGCCCGCTCATGACGATTTTCATTAACATGCTTATGCTGTCTTTGCGGTAGAAATGTGTTCCCATAATCCATCGTCCCAGTTGAAGTGCACTATGAAAATATGATAGGATTACGAAAATATACAGGAGTGTACTATGCTTAAATTCAACAAACACCGCCGGACGCTGGAACAGGAAGAATATCATTACGAACTGCAGGATGTCGCTGAACCCAATCTTTTCCGGGCCACCTTCCCCTATACCGACATTCCCAAAATACCGTTTAACAACCGCGTCGTCCCCATGAATCCTCCCGAGGAAATCTGGATGACGGATACGACCTTTCGCGACGGACAGCAGGCGTTGCCGCCGTTTACCGTTGAGCAGATTGTAGATTTGTTCGTTTTGATGCACCGCTTAGGCGGCCCGCAGGGGATGATTCGCCAGACGGAGTTCTTCCTGTATTCCGACAAGGACAAAAAAGCAGTGCGCGCCTGTATGGAAAAAGGATTGCGGTATCCTGAAATAACAGCATGGATACGCGCGATGAAAAGCGATTTTCATATTGTCAAAGAAATGGGGTTAAAGGAGACCGGCATATTAACCTCCTGCTCCGATTATCATATTTATTTAAAGCTCAAGAAAACCCGGCGGGAAGCGCTGGACATGTATCTTGATATCGTCAGAGCGGCCTTGGAAGAGGGGATTGTTCCGCGCTGTCATTTCGAGGACATCACCCGGGCTGATTTTTACGGTTTTGTTATCCCGTTCGCGCGGGCGTTGATGAAATTATCAAAAGAAGCGAAGATACCTATTAAGATCCGGGCCTGCGATACGCTGGGGTTCGGCGTTGCGTACCCGGGCGCGGCCCTCCCGCGCAATGTCGACGGCATTATGTACGGGCTCACCACGCTTGCCGATGTCCCTTCGGCATGGATCGAATGGCACGGGCACAATGATTTTTACCGCGGGTTGACCAATGCGACCTTTGCCTGGCTTTACGGCTGCGGAGCGATTAACGGTACCCTTCTGGGCATAGGTGAGCGGACCGGAAACACTCCCATCGAAGCGTTGTGCATCGAGTACACTGCTTTGCGCGGGACAAGGCACGGCATGGATTTGTCCGTTATCACTGAAATCGCGCGGTATTTTGAAGATGTCATCGGATACAAGATTCCTCCGATGCAGCCATTTGTCGGGGCGCATTTCAATGTTACCCGCGCGGGTATTCACGCCGACGGTCTTCTCAAAGACCAGGAAATCTATAATGTTTTTGACACACAAACGATTCTCAACCGGGCGCCGGATGTGGCCATCACTGACCGCTCGGGGCTGGCCGGTATTGCGTTCTGGCTCAATACGCAGCTCCTTAAAGAGAAAAAGATTGAAAAAGGGCACCCCGGAATCGCCAGGATAAAGGACTGGATTGATGAACAATTTTCCGCCGGAAGAGTCAATGTGGTCTCGGATGAGGAAATGCTGGATTTGGTTAAAAAGTACATTCCTGAATATTATCCGAACCATAAGTAATCAGCATGTTTCTCTCCGTTATAAGTTCATATCGATAGTTATCCTTGCCATTGTCCTGCCGGCGCTGTTTTTCGGGATAATCCTCACATCAATCAGCCGTTCCGCGCTGCGCGAATCTATCTTTCACCGCCAGCAGGAAACTGTTCAGCGCCTGGCTGACCGCATCAACGCCCAGCTGGAATACCATCACAAGATTCTCCTTGCCCGTCAAAACATAGGAACTTCATCCCGTCGCAATCAGTTAAATGCCGCCGCTGATATCCTGTCGCAGGGGACGGCGTTTTCCGCGGTCACCCTGACCGGCGGCCGCGGCCAGGAGTTGTGGCAGTACCGCCGCGGGTCCGGCCTTGTCCGCTCGGCGCGTTTGCTTTCGCGTGGACAGATGTCTGGCGGGAAATCAACCATCAGCCGTGTTTATTTTTCCGGGCAGGACAATCCGTATATTATCTTATCCGTCCCCCTTCCCGGGAAAAACGGCGTTTTGTCGGCGAAACTTGATTTTGAACAGCTCTGGCAATGGATAGCGGAAGTCAAAGTGGGCGATACCGGACAGGTATTTATCGTCGACAAAAAAGGGAATCTTATCGCCCACAAAGAGCCCGAGCGGGTGCGTGCTCACAGTAATTTCAGCAATCTCCCCGTGGTCAGAGATTTTATTACCCAGCAGGCAATTGCATCTTCGAAGGACTGGCGGGAATACAGCGACGAGCGGGGAGAGTCCGTCGTCGCGTTGTACCAGGTCATTGCGCGGTTGGGGTGGGCTGTGGTCATTCAAATATCTTCGGACGAAGTGTACGCGCCCCTGCGGTCTATGTACCGAACCGTTGTTTTTTGGACACTTTTTTGGAGCGGCGTATTTCTGTTTTTCGGATATCATTTAGTCGAGCGCATTGTCCATCCGTTGCTGCTGTTGCAGACCGGAACGGAACAGATTGCTCGGGGAAAACTGGATATATCGCTTGACATCCATACCGGCGATGAAGTTGAAATGCTGGCGAAAAATTTCGTGCGGATGGCAACTGCTTTACGGCAGTCGGAGACCATGAAACAAAATCTTACCGGCATGATAGTTCATGATTTAAAAAGTCCGCTCAGCGGCATCATGGGAAGTTTGGATTATCTTGAATCTGGTTTGTTGGGCGATATCAGCGACGATCAGAAAAAGATTATTTCCCTGGCAAAAAAATCAAGCGAGACGATGCTGGTGATGGTGCAGAACCTTCTGGATGTTGCCAAAATGGAAGAGGGTAAACTGGAACTGCGTAAGGAAGCCGTTAATCTCGGGCTTCTCATTGAAGAGCGGGTCAGCCAGTACGAGGCGCTTGCGGTAAGCGAACGCAAGACGATTACCGCCGTCATCGACCCGGGCTTGCCGGTTGTTTCTGTCGAACGGCATCTCATTGAACGGGTACTCAATAATCTTTTGAGTAACGCGGTCAACCACACCTTTTCCGGAGGTGTCATAACGATCGCCGCACGGCAGGCAGACGGGATGGTAGAGATGCGGGTTGAAGATAACGGGGCAGGGATACCGCCCGAATATCTCGATACTATCTTTGAAAAATTTGTTCAGGTAGAACGGCGCCAGGCAAAGCTCAGGACCGGCGCAGGGCTGGGGCTTACCTTTTGCAAAATGGTTATCGAGACGCACGGAGGAAAAATCCGTGTGGAAAGCTGCTTAAAAAAAGGGAGCGCGTTCATTTTTACCGTACCCATATGAAAAAATTATTATTCGCATATCCTCACAAGAACCTTGCGTCGCCGGCGATATGTTTCGTCCGCGCGGTAGGTATTGTTTTTCTTCTGGCGGGAACGCTTCTCGGCGCCGCCAAAAAAATCGTCATTATTGCTGACTATGGCATGCGCCCGCCGACACCCGCGGTCGTTGACATGCTTCTTAAGACGCCTGCTTTGAAAATCAGTATTGCGTGGCCTGCGTCTGTCGTCCCTTCAGCAAAAATGCTGGAATTGGTTCGCCGGGGACAGGTAGCGCCCCTGATGACTATCGTTGATGAACCGTTATTGGCGGTTATCGACCAATCGGACGCCCGTGATATTGTTGCGCGGACGCGGGAGTGGTTTGAAGGATATTTCCCCGCGAGCGATGCGGGGATGTATGTCCGTTCAGGGGCGTATTCAGAGGCACTTATTTCCTCACTCGCTCGCTGGGGAGCCGGTGATATTGTCATGGGGAATATTCCTGCCGCCGCTCAGGGGCAGGGTTTTGCCGCGCGGGTCGGGGAGAACAATGTCCTTCTGACGGGAACCGGGGCATTCGCAACCACTGATGAATGCTGGCAGCACGTAGAATCAAGCACTGCCGGCGTTGCCGTTATCACGCTGCGCGATGCGGCGATGCTGACCCCGGCGTTCTTTGCTTCTCTCAATGAAAAACTACAGCTTGACCCTTCCGTGAACGCGACACTTCCGAGTGACCCTTTACTGCCGACGAGCGGCGGCATACCCCCCGGGTGGTTGATGACTGAGGACGAAATCAGGGGAGCATTTCCGCCTACACTGCGGGACAAGGTTTTCGATGCGAGATCGGCCATTGAAGAGTATAAAAATTCGGGAGAAGCCGTCGTCGAAAAAATAAAGATGGCGCGCGGCGAATTGTATCATGCGTACTCCTTCGCTTTTATCCGTCAGGTCCAGGACGGGACCGATCCGAATGCGGAGCTGGCATTTACCGCGGGATTGCGCAATATGTACCGTCTGATTGGAAAACCGTTTCCCGTCGAATCCTCAGTGATCCGCGCTTCTCTTGCTCCGGTGCCGTCAGGGTCGTCTCTTTCCATTGAGTGCAGCAGCACCAGTTTGATTTTTCGCGGCATCGCTCGTGATACGACGACGCTGAGCATTGAATCCCTGAGCGTAATCCTCGACAGCGCCGTGGTCAGTTATCGGGTTAATCTCAGCACTTCCGCATGGGCGTCCGCGCCGGTCATCGACATTTATATTGATATGAATAACCAGCGTGGCGCCGGCTTAACCAATCTTTTGCCGGGGCCCGCGGCGTTCTTGGTTGAGGAAAATGGCTGGGAACTGGCTATTCGCATGGATCGCTATCAAATTGCACTTTATCGTGCCGGACGCGGGGGGCCAGTATTAATGAAAACTTTCAGGGTAGGCAGGCCATACCAAGTTGATATCCCCCGGACAGTGTTCCGGGGAAATCCTCTGGCCTGGTGGTATCAGGCGGTTGTCATGGTGCGCGGATCTGTCGGTGAACCATGGAATATTCTTGATTTTCTGAGTCCTACCTCAACACAAAAACAGCGCATATTCGCTAAACCACCGCTTCAGTTGCCGGCCATCCAATACCAAAATCCGCAATAAATCCACCGCCCATTTTCTGCGCATAATGCCATACCATGCCCCGGGCAAACCCGCATCCCCGATGGTTTTTTGATGAAATCAAACCTTGTTGTGCTATTTGTACGGGCGGACGCACGGCCCGCCCCTACGATACAAAATGGTATGCAATGGCGATAGATAAATTTATTGTTGTACGACGGGGGGTGCAAGTATTTCTGTCGTCAGACCGGTGGGGATGGTGAAGGTGAAGGTGGAACCTTTGCCGAGGGTTGACTCAACGCTGATGGTGCCTTTATGGGCTTCGATGATGTGTTTGCATATGGTCAGTCCCAATCCCGTTCCGCCCTTGCGGTGACCGGGGACCTGCTGGAATTTTTCGAAGATTTTGTCGAGATATTCGGGTGGGATGCCTTCCCCGGAATCGCTGACTGTACATACAATCTGACCGGGCAGTGGGCGTATGCCTATCGTCACGCGACCCTGTTCAGGAGTAAATTTAAGAGCGTTATTGATGAGGTTGCTAAATACCCGGTCGATTAACTCTCCGTCGATGGAAATGGGAGGCAAATCCACGGGGCATTCAAGGGACAGCGTAATGGACTTGCGCAACGCCACTGCTTCGAGTATTTCGATTGAGCGTTGAACTACCGCACGCAGGTCGGTCTCATAGAGCGATAACACCAGCGTGTTGGACTCCATTTTCGCGATATCCAATATATTGTTGACCAGTCCGAGAAGGCGATGGGAAGCTCTGTTCATGGTCAACAGCATCTTTTTTTGCAGCGGCGTTGTCGGTCCGGCAACATCATCAATCATAAACTGCAGAAAGCCCATTATGGAAGTCATGGGGTTGCGCAAATCGTGTGTGATGGAATGGAGAAATTCTTCTTTAATGTTGTCGAGTTCCTTTTCGACGGTGATATCGCGTACGGTAGTCACCAGTCCACCGGTCCCTTTACCTGCGTCCCCAGCAATCATACCCGTGGTCAGTATATAATACCGGCGCAGGCCGCGCACAGCGGTCATCACTTCCCGCCGGTTGTTTTTCGATGGGTTACCGACGATATCTGCAAACGCTTTCTGCAGTGCTGGTTCGCCAATGGTATCACTGAGGAGCGCATTAAGCTCGTGGGCGGCCGGTAATGCCAGCAGTTCTTTCGCCAGGGTATTTGTGAATTGGATCCTGCCGGCAGAATCCATCATGACGATGCCGTCAGTAATTGAAAAGACAATGGCTTCCGTTTTGGTCTTCTCTTGGATGATGGTGTCGATCTGGAGTTTGTCGTAGCGCTCCAATTCCATCGTCATAGTGTTGAATATTTCAGACAGTCCGCTGAGCTCGTCATGCGTGGTTATTGCGACGCGCGCGGTAAAATCTTTCGCGGCAATCCTGCCTGCCGCCGCTGCGAGCGCGGTAATCGGTTTTGTCAGCCCCCGGGCAATCACCAAAGCGATGAGGCAAGCGAATCCCACGCTGAAAACCACCATCCATCCCAAGTGTTCCTGCGTGCGGCGTACAGAATCGAATGCTTCATGTTTGTCCTGCTGTACAACAAGGGTTCCGTTAAGGCGTTTCATCGGGGCGTGCGCCCTGAGGATGATCGTGCCGTTGTCAGCGCGCCGGTACTCGCAGAAAATCAGGGGAAATCCGCCAATGGTTTGTTTGACGACAATCGGTTGATCCGTCGGAGACGACCCGCTCACGACGCGGGCGGGCTTGGTCAGCATCACGCCATGCTCGTCAAAGAGAAAGGCACATCCGGTGTTCCCGAAGCGGGTAGCTGAAATTCTGTTCCAGAGCGGTTCAAGGGAAATAACGGCATAGACGCAGTGCTCCGCCGAAAGAGGCACTATCATGTCCATCCGGGGATGTTCCCCTGTTCCATAGATGCCGCTGCGGCTGATTGGTGCGGGATGTTTGAGAAAATCCCGGCAGCGGGATTGGGTGCGCAGGGCGGTTTCTTTCGGATTTTTTGCCTGTGCTGGGTTATAGGTTTTTATTATTTCCCGACCACCTCTGTCGACGACAGCGATGGAAATGAAATTTTCATTGGCGTCTATGAGCGATTGCAAAAGCGCCCGGCGGTCTGACCAAGGCATGGAAGGGGGAAGCGCGCGGGCAATGAATTGCAGTTCGCGCTCCTTATCCGCCAACGAAGAGTCAATTGTTTCGGCCAGGGAAAAAGCAAGATGCGTGTGCAGTTCTATAATGGAGGACTGCATGCCTTGCTTGGTGACGGCAACGGCTCGCAGTCCGATTATAGTCGCGGGAATAACGGCGATGAGGGTGAGAATAAATACTAATTTCGGAAAAATTTTCAGTTTCATGCGCTGATATCAATTCTAATCAAATCGAGGGGAAATGTCAACGAAGGGAAGCATCCCGAATAGAGGAAAGTTCTGTAAGCTTTGCGTGTAACTGGGTTTTAAACGCCGCGCGCTCTTCCGGCGCGATAGATCTGACGGAAGCAGCTTTGATGGAAAGAAAATTAATAAAGGTGTTGCGTAAGCTGACGCGGAAGTCCAGGTGCGGCCCAGTCGATAATCCGGTAGTGCCGACATAGCCGACTACTTGCCCCTGTCGGACATGTTGGCCGGCGCGAATGCCGTGCGCATATCCCCGCAGGTGTCCGTAATAGGACGCATAGCCGTTGGGGTGAGCAATGACGATATCGTTGCCGAACCCGCCTTTGCGCCCGGCGAAGCGGACGACGCCTTCGCCGATGCTGGAAACGGGTGTCCCCGCAGGCGCCGCATAATCAATACCCAAATGCTGGCGGAAAATCTTGAGTATGGGATGGAACCGCCGCTTGGTGAAAAAAGAGCTGATTCGCCGGTACTGCAACGGCGCCCTCAAAAATGCGCTTTGCAGAGATTTCCCGTCGATATCGTAATAATCCGATTTGCCGCCGGCATGCGTAAATAAAATGCCTGAAAATGTTTTTCCCGGAGGAAGATACTGTGCGGCAATGATTCGTGCGGTAAGAACTTTTCCGTCGGTAGCGGTGAATTCCTCGACAGATAGCCGGTACCGGTCGCCCGTGCGCGGTTCGGTCAGGAAATCTATCTGCCAGGAAAAAATATCGGCAAACGACATAATCAATTCAGGCGCAATGTTTTGCGCCGCCATTGATTCCCACAATGATGTCGTGATCATACCCCGATAATGGTGGATTGCGTGGGTGCCCTGTTTTGTTTTGCGTTGAGCCGCAATGATGTTCGCGGAGGATTTTGTCACCGAAAAATATTCGAGCCCGGCAGGGTAATATTCAAACGCTGACCATCGTGCCACCGTATCGATGGCTATCTCGTAGCGGTCTCCGCTGCGGCAGCGACGCAGATTAAAAATAGTGCCCAGCTGGTCAATAATTTCTTTTTGGTCCGGTGCTGAAACCCCGAGTTCAGCAATGCTTGCGCCCAGTGTGTCGCCCTGGACCAGAACAACGGATTTTGTCGTGAAGGTCCTCTCCGGCGCCGCGGGTACGGATTTTGAACATCCCGGGAAAACACACAGCATGCACCAGCATATAACGGCAAGTATCCAGTTTTTTATAAAATTCATCGCGCCCTGATTTTAGCAGTTTTCCCGCCCATTAACAATAAGATGCTTCATGCGTCCCAGATTTTTTCCCATGCCCTCGCCTCAGCAATTAAAACCACGAAAAAACCATGACGGGCGGACGCGAGTCCCGCCCCTACAATTCAAATCATGAAGAACATCATGAACGCGGGGATGCAAGTGGCAGTCATTATAAAAATCAATGATAACATGGAGGTAAACACGTCCGGGCAAAAAATCTTCCCAATGTGGAAGTTGGCTATCTATCTCCCCCTTTGGCAAAGGGGGAAACAGGGGGATTTGCCGTGCAAAAAGACAGAGTACTGCAAATCCTCCCCCGCCCTCCTTTGTCAAAGGAGGGGGAAAATCAATGTTTTCAAAACCCCTCATGGCTTATCAGTTGACTGTGCCCTCTCCGTTTACTGCATTTCGCAGGGGCGGCCTTGCGTCCACCCGATAAATGTTCATGGTGGATGTTCACCTTTTTTTTGCGGTCAAATTATTGTATGATAGCGTACTATGAACATCTTTAAGAGTGTAAAGCAGTTTATAATCGGCAAGGCGCATAATCCCTACGATTCGTCCTTGTTTAAGGATATTTCGCTTATCGCATTTTTTGCGTGGATCGGGTTGGGGGCTGACGGACTGTCTTCCGTGTGTTACGGCCCGCAGGAAGCGTTTATCGCCCTGAAGGGGCATATTTATTTAAGTATTTTCGTCGCCCTGGGAACCGCTCTTACCATTGTAGTCATCAGTGCGAGCTATATTCAGATTATCGAACAGTTCCCGACCGGCGGGGGCGGGTATCTGGCTGCCAGCAAACTTCTTTCGCCCACCGCGGGCATGATATCGGGCTGCGCTCTCATTATAGATTATGTGCTTACCATCACGGTATCAATCGCCAGCGGAACCGATGCCATTTTCAGTTTTCTTCCGGCTTCTTTTCTCGCCTATAAGTTGTGGGTTGCTGCGCTGGTATTAATCCTGCTTATTGTGCTTAATTTGCGGGGCGTCAAAGAGTCCGTCATGGTGCTGATGCCCATTTTCCTCTTGTTCGTTGTTTCTCATCTTTTCATGATTATCTATGCTTTTTTCGCCCATCCGTTGTCAATGAGCGTTTTTGCCGGCAATATTCATAACGACATTTCCCAAACACACTCAGAGATTGGCTACATCGGCATGCTGATTATTATTATTCGCGCCTACAGCATGGGTGCCGGCACATACACCGGTATTGAGGCGGTCAGCAACGGGCTTCCCTCGCTTCGGGAACCCCGGGTTAAAACTGCCAAACGAACTATGTATTATATGGCGGGGTCGCTGTTGTTTATGGTCATAGGGCTTATGACCGCCTATCTGCTCTACAGCGTTGAATTCGTTCCCGGCAAGACGCTCAATGCGGTTCTGTTCGAAAAAATGACCGCCAATTGGGGTCCCATCGGGTATTGGGTGGTCGGGATAACTCTTTTTGCGGAAGCCGTGCTGTTGTTTGTGGCGGCGCAGACCGGATTTGTCGGGGGACCGCGGGTGCTTGCCAATATGGCGCTCGATAAATGGTTCCCGGCGCGGTTTACCGATCTGAGCGACCGGTTCGTCAATCAAAATGGAACGGTTATCATGGGTATTTCGGCGCTCATTATTCTGCTCTTGGCGCACGGCTCGGTGCAGTTGCTGGTGGTCCTTTACAGCATCAATGTGTTTATTACCTTTTTGTTATCCCAGCTGGGCATGGTTGTGCACTGGTGGCAGCGGCGAGCGTCGCCCGACCGCTGGCGCAAAGGACTTTTTGTCAACGGCGTTGGACTGGTACTGACTGTCTTTATTCTGCTGTCCATGGTCATCATCAAGTTCAATGAAGGCGGTTGGATAACGCTTCTCGGAACAACGGCCCTGGTCGCGGTGGCGCTGGGTATTCGCCGGCATTATCGCAAAACATTTAAAATTCTCCGTCGGCTTGACGATTTAGTTGCGGCGGTCGCCATTGAGCAAGCGAACAATCCTTCGACTCCGTTCGATCAGAACGCCAAAACAGCCATTCTCTTCGTCAACGGGTTCAACGGGCTGGGACTGCACACCCTGTTCGGCATTGTGCGTTTTTTTGGTCCGGTGTTCAAAAATTATATTTTTGTGCAGGTCGGGGTCATTGACTCCGGTAATTTTAAAGGGGCCGATGAGATCGACAATCTTGAATCGATGCTGCAGACGGAAAGCGCAAAATATGTCTATTACATGCGTTCTCAGGGCTACCATGCCGACAGTATTACCAAAGTCGGCACCAATGTCATCGATGAGGTCGAAGAAATCATTCCCCGCATTTGTGAAAAGTTTCCCCAGGCGATATTTTTCGGTGGCCAGCTCGTGTTCCCTGATGAATCCATCCTGTCCCGCTGGCTCCATAACTTTACGACATTCGCCATTCAAAAGAAATGTTATCTCAAAGGCGTTCCGTTCGTCATGCTGCCTATCCGGGTTGATGTCCCATGATCGAATTCTACCGCGCGCTGGTTGTGGGGTTACTGCTCTTTGATTACGCGCTGAGCGTGGTTGTCGAGTACCTTAATATACGCCATATTACCGAAACTCTTCCCGCTGAATTCAACGGTTTCTACGATGAGGAAAAATACCGCACTTCTCAGCGCTATCTGCGCGAAAACACGGTTTTTGGGCTGGTATCGGGAGCTGTGACGACCGGGATAATGATTGCAGCCGTTGTGTCGGGCGCGTTTAATGTCATCGATGGTTTTGCCCGCAGTTTCGGCGCCGGGAACCTGGTGACCGGGCTTATTTTTTTTGGTGTTCTCCTGATTGCCTACCAGATTATTCACCTGCCTTTTTCCCTGTACCATACATTTGTCATCGAAGAAAAATACGGGTTTAATAAAACCAATATCGCCACATTTATTCTTGATTTTTTCAAAGGCATCGCGCTTACTGTTGTCATCGGCGGGCTGATACTTGCCTGTGTGCTCTGGTTTTTCGAGCGCGTGCCGGTGTACGCCTGGCTGTACAGCTGGGGGGCGTCAACCGTGTTTTCGCTGGTCTTGGCCTTTATTGCGCCGGTTGTCATCATGCCGCTCTTTAACACCTTTATCCCGCTGGCTGAGGGGGAACTCAAAGAAGCGATTGAACGGTACGCCCGCGAACAGAATTTTAAGCTCGCGGGTATTTTTACGATGGACGGGTCCCGCCGGTCCAGCAAGGCGAACGCGTTTTTCACCGGGTTCGGCAGTTCAAAACGCATAGTCCTTTTTGACACCCTGATTGCGCGTCAGACGGTCAAAGAACTTGTCGGTGTGCTTGCGCACGAAATGGGACACTTCAAAAAAGGCCATATACGCAAGATGATCGCTCTCTCGACTGTATCCAGCGGCATCATGTTTTTCCTATTGTCTCTATTCCTCAATAACCGCGACCTTTCCCTGGCTTTCGGCATGAACGCTGTCTCGGTGTATGCAAGTTTTCTCTTTTTTGGATTTATTTACTCGCCGGTGAGTACCTTCATTTCTATCATAGCCAATGCGCTCTCCCGTTCCTATGAGCGGGAGGCCGACGACTACGCCATGTGCACCTATGCCGATCCCGGGGCGCTGATAACCGCGCTTAAAAAACTGACTGTTGACAATCTCGGGAACCTGACGCCGCACCCATTAAAAGTATTCCTTGAGTACAGCCACCCCCCGATGCTTGAGCGCATAGAGTCCCTAAAGCGCAGTGGGGTATTTACAAATCTTTCCAAAGAGTATAGAATGTAGCAATCATATTACCAACTAAGGGGGCTTACTATGGCAGAAGCGCGGTGCATGAAGTGCAAAAAGCAGGTTGAAGTCATTGATCCGAAAGAAGTTATCATGAAGAACGGCATGAAGGCGATTTCCGGTCTCTGTGCATGCGGCACGAAGGTTTTTAAGATCATCGGCAAGAAATAAACGCGTAATCGAATCCCCCTTGATTCCTTTTTGTGCGCAAAAAGGAATGAGGGGGGTTCTGTTTTCAGGAGATCATCAATGGCGAATAACTATTCTTTTGATATTGTTTCCGAAGTTAATTTCATGGAAGTGGAAAACGCTATCAATCAGGCCCAGAAAGAACTTACCCAGCGGTTTGATTTCAAGGGCAGTAAGTCGACCATAGAGTATGACAAATCCACTAAAAAGATTACGCTTGTCGCTGACGACGATTTTAAGATGCGCGCCCTGCGCGATATAGTTGAAGGCCGCATGGCAAAGCGCAGCGTATCGCTGAAATCCATGAAAAACGGTACGCTTGAACAGTCATTTGAGGGAACGGTGCGCCAGACAATAGAGCTGGTGAGCGGATTTCCTTCAGACAAGGCCAAAGAACTGGTCAAACTGATAAAAGATTCAAAATGCAAAGTGCAGGCGCAGATAGAGGGCGACAAGGTCAGAGTCATATCCGCAAAAAAAGATGAACTGCAAAGCGCCATGGCAACATTACGGTCCGTGGAGTTTTCACTGCCCATCCAATTTACTAATTTCAGATAACAGTCCACATTGCCCCATTTCACAAAAAGATCCGGCATGACCCCCCCGTAACACCCGCCGTCATGAGCCCATCTTTCTTTTCTGCCCCGTTTTCTGTAGGGGCGGGCCTCGCGTCCGCCCGATCAGGTGTTAACCTTGCCTTTTCTTGTGATTATTTTCACATTAACAGTTGACATGTTGTGTTATATAATGTAAATTATTCAAAATAATGTGAAACGGGATAACATAAAATGATAACCAATAAGAATTGCATCATCCGCCTTTCGCGCTACAAAAATTCACTCCACCGTCTTAAAACGCTTGGCTTTGTCAAGGTGTTTTCCGACAACCTCGCTGACGCCGTCGGCGTTACTTCAGAGCAGGTACGCAAGGATTTCTCTCTGTTTGGCATTACCGGCAACAAGCGCGGCGGATATACCGTTGACGCTCTGACGGAAAAACTCAATACGATACTCGGCAAAGACCGGGTGCAGAATGTTATTGTTGTTGGTTTGGGCAACATCGGTACCGCTCTGACAAAATATCGTGGATTTGAAAAGGAATGCATAAAAATAACCGCCGCTTTTGAGGCGGATGCGGCTAAATGCAGCAGAAAAACAGCTGTTCCGATACTGCCGGTTGAAGAAATGCCTGAGTATATCCGCAAAAACAGCATTAAAATTGGCATTATAGCCGTTCCGGATGTCGCCGCCCAGCAGACGGCGGATATCATGATCGGGGCCGGGATCAGAGGCATATTAAATTTCGCGCCCATCAGTCTGCGTTGCTCGGAGGATGTTGTCATCAATAATGTTAATCTTGAACTGGAACTTGAAAGTGTCATCTATTTTGTCAACACTATGCCGGTGACGGAATCGACGGCGTCGAAATAATTTTCGTTGTTTGAATTCACAGAAAATTGCAGGAGGGAACATGGCAACACCGCATGAAATTGTCACACAGAAACGGGCCGCTGCGCTTCAACGGCTTGCTGCCAGAGGATATGACGCACCCAGCAAGGTGTTCATCGGTATGGCGACCTGTGAAATCGCCGCCGGCTCAAAAGAAGTGATGGAAGTTTTTCAGGAGGCCCTGAAAGGCGGATTAAAGAACGTCTATGTCAGCCAAAAAGGTTGTTTCGGACGGTGCAATCTTGAACCGACCGTCGATGTCATTAAAAAGGGCAAGAAGCCGGTTACCTACGGCAAGGTGACGGTTGACCGCGCCAAAGAGATTATCGAAAAGCATATCATTGGCGGCAAAGCCATTGCAGAGTACATCATAAAATAACGGAGTAATACATTATGGAACAACCCGGAAGCGATACGCATCTGCATAACCGTTCTCATGCCATATTCGGCGACATGTCATTTTTTTCTAAACAAATGCGCATTGCTTTGCGCAACTGCGGTACTATCGATCCGGACAGTATCGACGACTATCTGCAAGCGCGCGGCTATGAGGCCCTGGCAAAAGTGTTGACCGAAATGACGCCGCCGGCAGTCATTGATGAAATAAAAAAATCCGGACTGCGCGGCCGTGGCGGCGCCGGTTTCCCGACGGGGTTTAAGTGGGAGCTGACTGCTCGCGAACAGAACGAAGAAAAATTTATCATTTGCAATGCCGACGAGGGGGATCCGGGCGCATTTATGGATCGCAGCGCTATCGAAGGAGATCCGCATACCGTCATCGAAGGGATGCTGATTGCGGGATACGCAGTCGGCGCTCAGCAGGGCATCGTGTATATCCGGGCTGAGTATCCGCTGGCGGTGCAGCGGCTTGAACGGGCGATTGTCGCCGCCCGGGCGGAAGGGTTTCTCGGGGAAAATATACTGGGCTCGTCTTTTTCATTTGATATTGAGATTCGTCTCGGCGCGGGAGCATTCGTGTGCGGTGAAGAAACGGCGTTGATGCACTCCATAGAAGGGTTTCGCGGTATGCCGCGTCCCCGTCCCCCGTTCCCGTCGGTACAGGGATTGTTCGGTAAACCGACCGTCATCAACAATGTAGAGACATGGGCCAATATTCCCGTTATCATTTTAGACGGAGCAGAATGGTTTGGTTCCATCGGTACCGAGAAAAGCAAAGGGACCAAGGTATTTGCTCTGGCGGGAATGATTAACAACACCGGGTTAGTTGAGGTCCCGATGGGAACGACCCTGCGTGATATGATCTATGATATCGGTGGCGGCATTCCTAACGGGAAAAAATTCAAAGCTATACAGACCGGCGGTCCGTCAGGCGGCTGTTTGTCCGAGCAGTACTTAGACACCAAAATTGATTATGATTCGCTTGCCCAGGCGGGCTCTATCATGGGCTCCGGCGGGATGATTGTCATTGACGAAGATTCCTGTATGGTCAATATCGCCAAGTTTTTTCTGGAATTTACCCAAAACGAATCGTGCGGCAAATGCACGCCGTGCCGCGAAGGCACCAAACGGATGCTTGAAATTCTGGTGCGCATCACCGAAGGTAAAGGCGAACAGGGCGACATCGAAAAACTCGAACGGTTGGGAACGACTATCAAAAAAGCGTCATTGTGCGGATTAGGGCAATCCGCGCCGAACCCGGTTCTCAGTACCATAAAAAACTTTCGCGTTGAATATGAAGAACATATCCATCAGAAAAAATGCCGCTCCAATTTCTGTGACTATCTGTTGACCTACACCGTCACGGATAAATGCGTCGGCTGTACGCTGTGCCGCCGCGTGTGCCCGAGCGCCGCGGTCACCGGAACGCCGAAATTGCGTCATGAGATTGACCAGATGAAATGCATAAAATGCGGGTTGTGTTTTAAGTCCTGCAAATTCAGCGCTATCACGAAAACATCACATTAGGAGCCAGCAATGACCGCAAAAAACATCGCCATATACATTAACGATAAGCCCTACCAGGTGCAGCCGGGGCAGACCATCATGCAGGCGGCCGATTTGCTGGGCTTTCACATTCCGCGGCTGTGTTATCACCCCAAGCTTTCCCTTGAAGGGGCCTGCCGGGTTTGTATCGTAGAAGTCGAAGGCATGCGCAATTATGTGGCTTCCTGCGCGTTCCCGGTGACTGAAGGCATGAAAATACACACCAATACCGAAGAGATCCGCCGCGCGCGCCGCGATATTGTCGAGCTGATCCTCGATAATCATCCTCAGGATTGCCATATTTGCGAGCGTGATTCCAATTGTGAGCTGCAGCGTTTGGCGCATACCATGGGTATGAAAAAACATCATTTTTCGGGGGACCGGAAACGCTACGAAAAAGATGTTTCCTCCGTTTCCGTGGTGCGCGATCCGGAAAAATGTATTTTGTGCGGCCGGTGCGTGCGTATGTGCTCGGAAATCCAGAAAGTGCATAATTTGGGGTACGCGCACCGCGGTTTTAAGACGGTCGTTATCCCGGCGTACGACATGCCGTTTAAGGACAGCGTCTGTACGGCGTGCGGGCAGTGCATCAATGTATGTCCGACAGCAGCGTTTGTCGAAAAAAATTATACTCAGGAGTTGTTTCAGGTGCTGGGAGACAGCTCGAAAATAAAAGTTGCCCATTTCGCCCCGTCCGTTCGCGCTGCCATCGGCGAAGCGTTCGGCATGGAGCCGAAAAACCTTGAAAAAGAACTGGTTGCCGCCCTGCGCAAACTTGGGTTCGATTATGTTTTCGATACGCAGTTCGGCGCCGACCTGACCATTATGGAAGAAGCGCACGAACTCTTGGCGCGGATATCCGGCAAGGGAAAACTGCCGATGATAACTTCGTGTTCCAGCGCCTGGATGAAATCGCTGGAGCAGTTCCATCCGGATCTTATTGAAAATGTTTCATCCTGCAAATCACCGATGTCAATGATGAGCGCTATTGTGAAAACCTATTTTGCCGACAAGCTGCAGCGAAATCCGGCGGATATCGTCAGCGTGGGTATCATGTGCTGTACTGCAAAAAAGTACGAAGCGTCCCGCCCGGAGATAGTGCCGTCAACGGACATTGTGGTGACGACTCGCGAGATTGCCTGGATGATCAAGTCGGCGGGTATCAGTTTTCCCAATATACCCGGTGAATCGTTCGATCAGATTATGGGGCTGTCGTCAGGAGCGGGAGCCATATTCGGCGCGACCGGCGGCGTGATGGAGGCGGCTCTGCGTACCGCCTATGAAATGTATACCGGAGAGACGCTTGAAAACATAGAGTTTACCGAAATCCGCGGTTTGAAGGGTATCAAAGAAGCGCAAGTGGTTATGAATGGCAAAGAGATTAGGGTCGCCGTCGTTCATGGCTTGGGCAATACCGCGGAACTGCTCGACCGGGTGCGCAAAGACAATAAATATCATTTTATCGAAGTTATGGGATGCCCCGGCGGGTGCGTCGGCGGCGGCGGACAGCCCTATGCGGGGCTCAACGCGATTCCTTTGGACGAAGACGCTTTGCGCAAGCGCGCAGAAGTGCTCTACAGTATAGACCGCGTCAAAACCATTCGCCGCAGTCACGAAAACCCGCATGTGCAGCGTTTGTACAAGGAGTTTCTGGGCAAGCCCAACAGTGAAAAAGCGCATCATCTGCTGCACACTCATTATCACGCGAAGGAACCCCGCGGGATTATACCGGATCATCCGATAGTCAAATAAAAATAAATAGTATATCTGAGAGGATGCCATGACAACCCTTACCAGCGACACCGCGATGGACGAACTGAAAGCATATATTGAAACGGTCAAGAAAAAAGCGCGGCCGGAATCTTATCTGATTGCGATTCTGCACAAAGCCCAGCATTTGTACGGCTACCTTGATAAAGAAGTCATGAATGAGATTGCCTTTATTATGAACCTCCCTACCGCGCATATCTGGGGCGTGGCGACTTTTTATCACTATTTCAATCTTACCCCGAAAGGGGAACATACCATTGCCATATGCCTGGGCACGGCGTGTTATGTTAAGGGTGCCGGCGATCTGCTGGATACGCTCAAAGAAGAATTAAAAATAACTATTGGCGAAACGACGGAAGACAAGTTGTTTACCCTGCAGGAAGCCCGCTGTCTGGGCGCGTGCGGGTTGGCGCCGGTCATTATGATCGATGAAAAGATTTACGGCGAAATGACGCCGAAAAAAGTCGTTGCTCTGCTCGCTCATTTCCGCACAGAGAAATAACCGGGTGCCGAAATGCACTATATCGACGAACAGAAAATCCATGAACTGCTTACCGCGGCAGCCGCGTCTTCCGTTGAAGATGCCGGGCGCATTCTGGCAAAAGCACGCACGCTAACCCGGCTCACACTGGCAGAGACGGCGACGCTCCTTTCAGTACGCAACCCCCAGACCATCAACGACATTTATCAGACCGCTTCGTTCGTTAAAGATGCCATTTACGGCCGCCGGGTTGTGATGTTTGCGCCGATGTATATCACCAGTTTTTGTTCCAACCGTTGTGTGTACTGTGCGTTCACCGCAGACAACAACATCACGCGCCGTCATTTGTCTATTGATGATATTAGGCGCGAGACCGTCGGTTTATTGAACAGCGGACACAAACGGATACTGGTTGTTGCCGGTGAAGAGCCCTCCGGCGTTGATTTCTATATTGAAGCTATCAAAGCTATCTATGGCGTGCGTGCCGGCAACAATGCCGTCAAACGGATTAATATTAATTGCGCGCCCGTCGCTGTCGATGATTTTCTGAAACTAAAAGCCGCCGGTATCGGCACTTTTCAGATTTTTCAGGAGACCTATCACGAACAGACCTACCGGCAGGTCCATCCCGCCGGAACCAGCAAACACGATCCCGATAATCGGCTCGACGCCGTTGACCGCGCGTTTGCGGCAGGTATTGACGATATCGGTGTCGGCGTATTGTACGGGTTGTACGATTGGCGGTTTGATACGCTGGCGATGCTGATGCATGTGGAAGCGATGGAACAGCGCCACGGTGTCGGCCCTCACACGATTTCCGTCCCGCGCCTTGAACCGGCGGCCGGCATCGATTTCTTCGAAAAAACCCCGTATAAAGTATCTGATGAAGATTTTAAGCGTATTGTTGCCGTACTCAGATTATCAGTGCCGTACACCGGTATAATCCTCTCGACGCGCGAAGAACCGGCGATGCGCGACGCAGTGATAAATCTCGGCGTGTCGCAGATAAGCGCCGCGTCATGCACGACGCCGGGTGGTTACACCGACGCCGATGGCGACGCCGTCGCGGGACAATTTAAAACCAGCGATCATCGCTCACTCAACGAAATGGTCAGTGTGCTTATCGGCCACAACAATATTCCCAGCTTTTGCGCGGCGTGTTACCGCAAAGAGCGCACCGGCGCCGCTTTTATGGCACTGGCAAAACCGGGCGCCATCAAAACCATGTGCAATGTTAACGCTTTGATTACCCTCAAGGAATATCTTGAGGATTTTGCCTCTCCGGAAGTCCGGCGCACGGGGTATGAATTGATACGCCGGTATCAAAATGATTTACCGCCGGAAGAGCAGCGTATCCTTGAGAAAATGTTCACGGCGATTGACGCCGGCGCCCGGGATCAGTATGTATAGGAAGGACGCGTAAACGCCGTTGCATGCTGCGATGAAAAAATCAGAAATCATTGATTATTTAAAAGACGACCATCCTTCCTCGCTGACGGAGCTCTATGCCCGAGCTGACGGTGTGCGTAAAGAATATATGGGCGACGGCATACTTCTGCGCGGCATCGTTGAATTTTCAAGTTTCTGCAAAAACACCTGTTCATATTGCGGTTTGAACAAAAACAATACCCATCTTGATCGCTTCCGTTTGACGAAAGAACAGATACTTGAAAGCGTCGGGCGGATTGCCGGCGCACGCATCAAAACGGTCGTTCTTCAGTCCGGTGAAGACGATGAAATCAGTGCCGGCTGGCTGGCGGCCGTGGTCAAGGACATAAAAGCCCGGTACGATATGGCAATCACTCTTTCCGTCGGTGAACGGCCGCGCGCCGATTATCAATGCTGGAGAGAC
The DNA here is from genome assembly GCA_903880015.1 of uncultured Elusimicrobia bacterium. Classification (GTDB taxonomy): domain Bacteria; phylum Elusimicrobiota; class Endomicrobiia; order Endomicrobiales; family CAIRNS01; genus CAIRNS01. Next base: position 166,788 of record CAIRNS010000007.1, read on the forward strand.
GCCGGGGCGGATCGGTATCTGCTGAAAATTGAAACCGCCAATCCTGCGCTCTACGCCGCCCTGCACCCGCAGATGGATTTTAATAACAGACTGCGGTGTCTGGAAGATGTGCGGGCCTGCGGTTATCAGGTGGGATGCGGCGCCATTGTCGGTCTCAAAGATCAGACGATAGACGATATAGCCGGCGACATTGTCTTTTTTTCAGAAAACAATTTCGATATGATCGGCATCGGCCCGTTTATTCCTCACGCGGCCACGGTGTTGGGCGGGGAACAAAAAGGCGGCGTCGCGTTGACCATCAAGGCCGTTGCGCTGACACGGATTGCGACCGGGACAGCCCATCTTCCGGCGACAACCGCCCTGGGCAGCGTCGGTGAAAAAGATTATCGTATTGACGCGCTAAAAGCAGGCGCCAATGTCCTGATGCCCAACTTTACCCCTAAAGCGTTTAAGAAGCGCTACGAGATATATCCCGGGAAACGATGCGTTGATGAAGATTCAGAACACTGCGTTGGTTGTATGCAGGCGCTGGCCGCCTCTATCGGCAGGCACATCGATTATTCCCGCGGCGATGCGTTGAAAACGATTGTGTCCGTGTTGCGATAATGGCTCATACTCATGAGTATTGGTTTTTGATGGGCGGCCGCAATGCTTGCCAAGTAATGGAAATATTTATATAAAAATGGATGTTCTATTGATGAGACGCTCAGTCCGCACAAACTTATCGCGATCGGATATACATTGAAATGAATCAGCAAACGACAACGCCTAAATCACTCCGCCTGCAGATCGGCATATTCGGCCGCACCAATGTCGGCAAATCAAGTTTTCTCAATATGATAGCCGGGCAGGATGTGTCAATCACTTCCCCCGTTGCCGGCACGACGACCGATGTCGTTGAGAAGGTCATGGAGCTTTTGCCGGTTGGTCCGGTCCTATTTCTGGATACCGGAGGGCTTGACGATATTTCGGTCCTTGCCAGCGAGAGAGTACGCACAACGAAAAAAGTGTATGATCGCAGCGATATATTCGTCTTGGTCATCGAACCGCGGGTATGGACGGCGTTCGAGGACGCCGTCCTTGCGGAGGCGGTCCGGCGGACTGTTCCGGTACTGGTAGTCATCAATAAAACCGATCTCGCTACGCCGGGGGAGCCCGTTCTGAGCATTTTGTCGGATAACAAACAACCGTATATTGCCGTCGACTGCACGGCGAGGGAAAATCGTGACCGCTACATCAACGCTTTTAAGAGCCGGTTAATAGAATTGTGTCCGGATGAAGTTATCAATACCCCGTCATTGATCGGCGATCTCGTTCCTCCCGGCGGCATTGCGGTATTGGTCGTGCCGATCGATCTGGAGGCGCCCAAGGGCAGATTGATATTGCCGCAGGTGCAAACTATCCGTGATGCGCTCGATAACGATGCAGTCGTGATGGTCGTCAAGGACCGGGAATACGTCGCCGCTCTGCAGTTGCTCAAACGCCCGCCTGCGATTGTCATCGGCGATTCTCAGGTCGTGTTGAAAATGGTCGCTGACACGCCGAAGGAAGTCACCTGTACGACTTTCTCGATAGTATTTTCCCGCAGTCGCGGGGATTTAACGGAGTCAGCGCGGGGTGCGGCACAATTACATCGTCTCAAACCGGGCGACAAGGTGCTCATCGCCGAGGCTTGCTCCCATCATGCCGTTGAAGACGATATCGGCAGAGTCAAGATTCCGCGCTGGATCCGGCAGTATTGCGGGATTGACCTGGTTTTTGATACGGCCTCAGGCAGTGACTACCCGGAAAACCTCAGCGAGTACGCGCTCGTTATCCACTGCGGCGGCTGTATGATTAATCGCCGCCATATGCTTTCCCGTATCCAAAAAGCCCGGGAAGCGGGAGTACCTATCACCAACTACGGATTGTGTATATCTCTTGTTCAGGGTGTTCTCGATCGGGTCCTCGAACCTTTTCCTTCCGCATTAATTGCTTACCAGAACGCTAAAAACGGCCTTTAAATCAGCAGATAAATCAACTCGTTCCTGTCTCTTTTTTCCTCTTGCCAAAAGCACCATAATCTATTATAATCTACTCACTATTCTACTAATAAGGAGTCCGAGCATGCGTACCCCCATGATGGCAGGAAATTGGAAGATGTACAAGACCATTCCCGAGGCCTTGGCGCTGGTGGAAGGATTGAAAAAGAATGTGGCAGATGTGAAGAACCGGGAAGTTCTGGTTTGCCCGCCGTTTTGCGCTATTGCATCGGTTGTTGCAGCGCTCAAAGGCACCGCAATAAAAGTTGGCGCGCAGAATATGCATGCAGAAACAAAAGGCGCGTTTACCGGCGAGATTTCACCGTCGATGCTCGTTGATGCGGGATGCAGCCATGTTCTTATCGGTCATTCCGAACGGCGTCAGTATTTTGGAGAAACCGATGAGCTGGTGAACAAAAAAATGAAAGCGGCGTTCGCCGCGGGACTTGTTCCCGTTGTGTGCGTCGGTGAAATATTAGCGGAACGCGAAGCCGGCAAAACGCTGGCAGTGATAACGGTTCAGATTAAAAATGGGATCAGCGGACTGACCGCCGAGCAGGCGAAAACGCTGGTTATCGCCTATGAACCCGTGTGGGCGATCGGGACCGGCAAAACAGCGACTCCCGCTCAAGCCGAAGAGGTTCACGCGTCTATCCGGGCGCTGTATGCCGGGATGTACGGTAACGATGCGGCGCAGGCAGTCCGGATACTTTACGGCGGGTCCGTTAAGCCGGATAATGTTGCCGATCTCATGAAACAGCCGAATATTGACGGCGGTCTTGTCGGTGGCGCCAGCCTTGAGATAGATTCCTTTACAAAACTTGTCGCGTATTAGGGTGCTGATATGAATATTAAAGAAAATAGAGCATCAAAACCGGTCATGGTCAATGTCTCAAACCGGCACATTCATTTGTGCGCCGCTGATGCTGAAACGCTTTTCGGCGTTGGGCACCAGCTGCTCAACATAAAGAATCTGATGCAGCCGGGTGAATTCGCCTGCAAGGAAACCGTGTCAATAGTCGGCAAAAGAGGGCAGATCGATTCCGTCCGTATCCTGGGGCCGTTGCGCACAATAACCCAGGTCGAGATATCCCAGACCGATGCGCGCAAAATTGCCGTGTCCGCGCCGGTGCGGCCATCCGGCGTGACGAGCAATTCGGCCCCCATAAAAATAGTCGGCCCGGTGGGGACGGTTGAATTGAAAGAAGGATGTATTGTCGCGCAAAGGCATCTGCACATGACGGTCGCCGATGCGGCGTTTTACGGCATCGCCAACGGCGAATTAATCAGCGTCAGCTGTTCGGGGGAGCGCGGATTGATATTTCAAAACATTATAGCGCGGGTCAGTGACGCGATGACGCTTGAATGTCATCTCGATACTGATGAAGCAAACGCCGCCGGTCTCAAAAACGGAGCGCTGGTGACCATTCTTTAAGAAATAATTGTTACGAGGGGATATCATGAAAATTGCCATGGGATGTGATCACGCGGGGTTTGTCTACAAAAAAGAGATTATTGAACATCTGACTGCCGGCGGCCATACGATAACCGATGTCGGTTGTTACACTACGGACAGCTGCGATTATCCGGACAGCGCGGCGGCAGTGGCGCGCGCCGTGGTGAGCGGTGCCGTTGAACGGGGCATACTGATGTGCGGATCCGGCGTCGGCATGTCCATCGCCGCCAACAAATTTCCCGGCATCCGGGCCGGTATGTGCTGGTCGGAGACCATCGCTCAGTTAATTGCGGAACATAATGCCGCCAATGTCATATGTTTGGGCTCCCGTTTTGCTACAGCGTCTCAAATGATTCTTTGGATTGATCGCTGGCTGGCGACGCCGTTAGCCGTTGCGGTACGCCATCAGAAAAGAATCGATAAAATAACGGCTTTGGAGATTACCTGCGAACCTAAATGAATTTAAAGAAATGGGAATTGACGCACTGTCCTTTGCCTGACCAGGACCGGTGGCGTCTGAAACTTAAGATAGATGAAAGTGATTTGTCAGCGCTGACAAGTCATTTGCCGGTGACGCTCAGCCGGCCATTTATGCTTGAGGGTGACGATTACTCGGTGGCGTATTATTTGTATGATCTTACGGATGCGTCGGCGGACGCCCTGCAGTACGCACTGCGCATTTACGCCGATCCGTTCGTGTCCATCGCGGCCCCGCTTCGTTCCGTGCAGTTTCAGCATCTCGATCTGGTTGCGCGTTACACATTTCAGGAATTCGTTATCGGTCCCAATAACCGGTTTACCGCGGCGGCGGCACAGGCGGTCGCGGACAATCCCGGGAAGATTTACAATCCGTTTTTTATTTACGGCGGCGTGGGGATGGGGAAAACCCATTTGATGCACGCAGTCGGTCATTATATCCGCGCAAAAAATCCTGAAATGAAAATCGCGTATGTGACGAGCGAAGAATTCATCAGCGATGTCATCGAAGCTGTCAGGAACAATGTTTTGCTTGAGATGCGCGATCATTACCGTCAGATAGATCTTCTGCTGGTTGACGATATTCAATTTTTGGCGAACTCTGAATCGACCCAGGAAGAATTCTTTCATACTTTTAATGTCCTGCATCAAAACGGCAAGCAGATTATTGTCACCTCTGACCGTCCGCCGAAACATCTGACGACCCTGGAAGACCGCTTGCGCAGCCGGTTCGAGTGGGGTTTGACAGCCGATATAAAATCGCCCAATCTTGAGACCCGGGTAGCGATTCTCAAAAAAAAGGGAGAGTCGGAAAAGCTGAACCTCGATGACAATATGCTGCTCTATATCGCTTCCAAGCTCAAAACAAACATTCGGGAGCTGGAAGGGTTTTTAAAACGCATCAACGCGTACGCGTCCCTGACCCGCCAGGAGGTGACCATGGAGCTGGTAAAGAGCATTATGTTTGACTTGCTGCCGCCCGAAGAAATGGACGAAGCGGCGAATATTCCGACTCCGGCAGCCCCTGCGCATATCCCGCCGCCAGCGGCCGCCTTGACTCCCACTCAACCGTCCATACTGCCGCCGCCGGTGTCGCAACACGTTTCCCGCTCGGTGGATTCACCGTCGATACCACCTCTTCCTCAGGTCACTGTGCCGGCAAGGTCCGCTGAGACCGAAGATCCCCCGGTGAAATCCGTTGAGGTTGCTTTTTTTTATCCGGTAGGCAAAGAAACGGCATTAGTCACCGTCAAAGAGCGCTTTGCCGAAGTTATAAAAAAACATAAATTAAAATTCCATGTGGTCGGCGTCCTTGAAAGCGCCTATACTTTTGACGCAGGGTTCGATTATTTTGTTTTTCCCCGTGTTTGTAAGGACAATAAAGTCACTATCGCGGTAGTTCTGGGTCCACCGGCGGCCGCGGGTACTGATTTGGATGAATTTTCTAATATGCTCGCGGCGACCGTCGCCGAAGCGGGCATTTCGCTGCAGTTTATTCCTTGGCAGGAATTAAAAGAGGATTACCGGTATCTTAATCTTGCGCTGGACATCACTTTGATCAGAAAAAAAGCATGAAAAAGGCCATTCTCAAATATTTCATCCGGTATCTTGCGTTTATGACGATTCTTACAGCCATCTGGGCTGCAGCGGGATTCTTGTGGATACATTCTGTGGTCAAAGAACAGTTTACCGAAGGCACTCGACCGACCATTAATTTTTTGGCCGGTGGCTTGATATCAGAAAAAATAAATCGCCCGCGCATCATCGGTGTTCTGCGTGCGTGCATGAAACAGCCGGATATAGTAATGACCGCGGTTGTCGAGGGAGACGAAAAGCTGGTATTTGCCCGCAGTTTGCAAAAACGGGAAAAGATGATATGGCCGCTGCGGGTCAGTTATCCCCTGTATAAAGGGCAGGAAATCATCGGGTGGCTTCGTATCTGGCCGTCAACAGAATCAGTCATCAGGCTGTTTGCGTATACCCGCAACCGGTATGTCATCATGGCGTGGGTTTTTTCATGGTTTTTATGCGGCATCGCGCCGCTATTTTTCTTCCTGCGGCACTATGTTTTCGTGCCGCTCGTGCAGTTCAAGGAATTCATTGATTCTCTCGACCGCGATGTCATTCCCCGGGATTTACAGCTCCATCACAAAGAGTGGCAGGATATGTATGATAAACTACAACAGTTTATTACGCGCACGGGGGATATAAACGAAACGCAAAGCATGCTGTTTTCCGTTTCTCAGACACTGACATCGCATTTGGATGTTACCGACACATTCAATATCATCATGGAAGCGGCCCAGAAAAAATATCCCGGCATTCTTGCCGCGATATTTTTGCAGCGGGAAGATGATTTTTTATGTATCCGCGCTCACCGGGGTTTTTCATCCGAGTTTGCCCGCAGTGTCCATCTTAAACCCGGCGAAGGCATCGGCGGAATGGCGTTCCAAAAGGCTCAGTCGGTGGTTGTCAATGACTCAGCTAACGATTCCCGCCTGAAGGGCAGAACACATCTGGAAAATGAGGGCATAGCGTCATTTATGCATATCCCGCTTATCGCCGAAGGAAAATGTGTCGGATTACTGAATATTTCCAGCCGCCAGATTGACTTTTTCGATGAGGCAAAACAGAAAACATTTGCGATGATAGCCAAATATATCTCAATCGTTATTCGCAATACGCAACTTTATGAACGGGTTCAGGAATTAAACAGGCGCCTTGAAACAGAGGTAACCAGCACTACTCAGGAACTGGTCCAGACAAATTCCCGTCTGATCCAGAAAGCGCGCGAGCTGAAGGTATTATCGGATATTTCGGCGGCGATTGCTGCCAAGCCGGACCTTTCGGCCATTTTGCACTTGATGGTTGAGAAGGTGCGGGAACTTTTATCGGTTCAGACCGCCGGCATTTTTCTCTATAACGAAGAGTCGCACGAGCTGGTCCCCGCGGCACCCTTCTTCGGAATTCGCCAGCAGGATTTTTCCGCTGTACGGTTTAATGTGCGGGAATCGGCTGTCCTGTCGGCAGTAGTTACCAGCGGAAAAAACTGTTTATATAACGACGCCGCAACAGCAACCCGTGCATTGCCGGTGCTTGCGAGCTTATTAAGCATTCACACGCTCATGGTGGTGTCGCTCCGGAGCGGAGAAAAGAGCATCGGGATCTTGGTGCTCGCCAATAAGACAAATGGCATATTTACCGAAGATGATCTGCACATTGTCGAGCTTATTGCCGACCGCGTATCAGTCATCAGCGAGAATATCATTCTGCACACGCATCAGGAGGCCCATCTCAAAGAACTGACCGTTTTGCAAAAAATATCATCAAGCATTTCCATCGAACCGGTGTGGGAAAAAATATTGAAGACCATCGTGACAGCAACTACCCAGGCATTTACCGCCGACAACTGTTTATTGACGCTCTATGACGAGAAAGAAAAAACCTTGAGCACTCAACCGGGGGCCTATTTTGATGGAGGCAATGACAGTGCCCTGAGTACGGTCTCCGTTGACGATCCTAATTCTTTGGTTGCGATGGTTTTTAGAAACGCCGAAACACTGTTAATACCCGATCTTCCCATTGATGATAATCCGGCATTTACCATAGCGCGGTCATTCGGCTTGAAATCACTGTTGCTGATTCCTCTTCGCGCCGAAAACAAACTTATCGGCGTACTGCTTATTGCCAAAAAGGAAGCACATTTTTATTCAAAAGAGCATCTTCGCTTGGCGACTCTGATTGCTCACCAATCGGCTATCATTCTTGAGAATGCGCATTTGTATAAGAACTTTCAAGAGGCGAAGAAAGAAATGGTACAGCTTAATCAAATCAAAAATGAATTTATTTCTATGGTTTCCCACGAGCTGCGCACCCCGTTGACTGCCGTAAAGGGATTTATAAAAGTGGTGCTGGGAAAAGAGGCGGGTTCCATAAACGCCCAGCAGGAAAAGTTCCTGCAGATCGCCGATCGCTCGCTCGACCGGCTTGCCTTGCTTATTTCCGACCTTCTGGATATTTCCCGGCTCGAATCCGGACAGTTCTCTTTGATGCTCGGACCGGTAGATTCCGGCGAGATCGTAAAAGCGATTATTGTCGCCTGCGAACCCGAAATTCGTCGCAGGAAGCTGAAACTGCAATCGCTTATTGCCGATTCTTTCCCGCAGGTTTTGGCGGATCGCGTGCGGCTTACTCAAGTGTTCAATAATCTAATCGTTAACAGCATGAAATTTACTCCTGACGGAGGAACTATTACCGTGTCTGCTCAGGACAAGGGTGATTTTGCGCTGTTTAGTATTGCCGATACCGGCATAGGGATCGACAAAAGAGACCATGAGGAAATATTCAAAAAATTTTATCAAGCCGGGTCCGGGACCGCGCATACGACGCCGGGTGCAGGACTGGGGCTGGCGATTGTTAAATCGATCGTCGAGAAACATGGCGGGGAAATATGGGTCGATAGTGCGTTAGATAAGGGATCGATCTTTTGTTTTGTATTGCCCCGGGCAAAAACGGAAATGATAGCGAATGCGGAAAGTTAAGAGGAGTTTTCATGACAACTGCTGATTTGGAGACCATTGCGAAGACCATACGCAAACACATCGTTGAAATGATCGGGAAGGCGGGGTCAGGACACCCCGGGGGCAGTTTATCCGCCGTTGAACTTATGACGGCCCTCTATTTTAATCCCCATATACATTTTGACCCCAAAAATCCGCTCGACCCCGATCGCGATTATTTTGTGCTTTCCAAGGGTCATGTGTGTCCGGTGATGTATGCCGTCATTGCGGAGCTGGGCGGTATCGAATGCGGAGAACTCTGCACGCTTCGTCAGCCGGGCAGTCGTCTGCAAGGGCATCCTGCCATGGATAAGGGCCTTCCCGGTATTGAGGTATCATCAGGGTCACTCGGGTACGGATTGTCAATCGGCGCGGGAATCGCTGCAGGGCTCAAAGCGGCTAAGAAAAAAAACAAAGTGTATGTTCTCATGGGAGACGGCGAACAGCAGGAAGGGTCCATCTGGGAGGCGGTGATGGCAGCCGCGCATTTGGGGCTGGACAATCTGTGCGGCATTGTCGATTGTAACAGATTGCAGATCGACGGCACGGTCAAAGAAATAATGAATATTGAACCGCTCAAAGAAAAATATGCCGCTTTTGGATGGAATGTGTGCGATATTAACGGGCATGATTTCAACGCTGTCAACGGCGCGTATGACCAATTCAAGGCAACGCGGGGAAAACCGACGGCTATTCTTGCTCGCACGGTCAAAGGCAAAGGCGTGTCCTTTATGGAAAACAATGTTGAATGGCACGGTAAGGCCCCGTCACCCGAACAGGTGGCGCTCGCGCTCAAAGAATTAGCATAACGGGAGGAATATAATGGTAGAAGTGTTTGGTAAAAAGGCGACCCGATACGGATTTGGGGAAGCGCTGGTTGAACTCGGGCAAAAAAATGAGAAAGTATTCGCCTTGGGCGCGGATACGGCCTCGTCGGTCATGGTGCATCTTTTTCAGGAAAAATTCCCGGAACGCTTTATCAATGTGGGCGTAGCCGAGCAAAATCTTCTGGGTATGGCGGCAGGATTGGCGGTTGGCGGCTGGATACCCTTCGCGGTCACCTACGGCGTGTTCGCTACCGGACGCCCCTGGGAACAGATCCGCACCACTATCTGTTATTCAAATTTGAATGTTAAAATCGGCGGATCCCATGCCGGGGTGATGGTCGGGCCTGACGGCGCGACTCATCAGGCGCTTGAAGAGATAGCCATCATGCGCTGTTTGCCGCGGATGACTGTCCTGGTGCCCTGCGATGTCATTGAAACGCACAAAGCGACGCTGGCGGCAGCAGCTTTGTTCGGGCCCGTGTATATCCGTTTCGGGCGAGAGCCGGTTCCCGTTATCACCCGTGACGATACTCCTTTTGAGATTGGAAAAGCCCGGGTCATGCGTGAGGGAAAAGATGTCGCCATTCTGGCGTGCGGAACAATGGTGTACGAATCACTGATGGCGGCTGATCTGCTCGAGAAAAAAGGTATTTCAGCGCGCGTGGTAAATGTGCATACCGTTAAACCGATAGACGAAGACGCCATTGTTTCGGCGGCGAAGGATTGCGGTGCGATTGTTACCGCAGAAGAACATCAGATATTCGGCGGGTTTGGGTCGGCGGTTGCCGAGGTTCTGGTGAAGCGGTTCCCTGTTCCGGTTGAGATGGTGGCCGTTCAAGACACCTTCGGAGAATCGGGTAATCCGATGGATTTAATGAAAGCATTTCATTTAAAGGATGTTGATATTGTCGCCGCCGCTGAGCGGGTTTTGCGGCGCAAGAAATGATTTATAGACGGTTAATTCCCGCCTATGCTCCCCGTGCAGAGTTTTTTGCAGCCGGTGGCGTATGATTGCTTCTCCCAAACTCTGGAACCATAAAGACCTTGACCGAGAAGCAGCGGCTCTGTTTACTCGGGAACTGGGATTGCTGGCGCCGACGGCGCAGGTTTTAGCTAATCGCGGCGTGCGTTCTGTCGCCGAAGCCCAGGCATTTCTGTGCCCTGATCTCGCTGGTCTGCATAGTCCGTTCCTTCTGCCCGATATTTTCCCGGCAGTAGCCCGTATCCGCCGGGCAATCGACGCCGGTGAAAAAATACTCGTATACGGCGACCGGGATGTTGACGGGGTGACGGCGTTGTCGGTTATGATCCGGATGCTTCGCGCGCTCGGGGTTGATCCGTTGTGGTATGTTCCCTCCGATGAAGGCTACGGTCTTCACAATCCGGTCATAGATAGATTCGCCGAGCAGGGCGTTTCGTTGATTATTACGGTAGATTGCGGCATATCGGCCGCCGGGGAAATCGATCATTGCACCTCGTTGGGTATCGATGTTATCGTCACCGATCATCATGAACCGCCGGTTACCGGCATTCCGCGCGCCGTTGCAGTCATCGATCCTAAACGCGTTGATTCTGCATATCCGTTCAAAGAACTCGCGGGATGCGCTGTTGCGTTTAAACTTGCCGAAGCAGTCATGCAGTCATTCGGGCGTTGGTATGGCCGCGACATGGCATTTGTCTTTTCCGATGCATCCGGCATAGTGACGGCTCTCAAAGATAGAAACGGGATCATATCCGAGACGGTGGCGGTGCAAGATGAAATCGTGACGCCAGCGGCTTTCCGGCAGTGGGCTGATACGGATGTTCTCGTCGTCATGCAGAATTCCGCAACACTGGCAACCCTTGAAAAAATGGGGGGCCGTCCCGTTAAAAACCAGACGATTACGGTGCCGGAATGTTCGTGCACGGATGTCCGTCAATTGCGCCAACAGTTTTATGCGCACAATCGGGAAAATGATTTGCGCATGCAGTTTTTCAGAGACAGCCAGCTTGACGCGGTGGCGCTGGGGACCATCGCTGACATGGTCCCCTTGTCCGGGGAAAACAGGATACTTGCATGGTACGGCATGGGTAGAATCGCCCATTCAGCCAAAGCGGGCATGAAGGTGCTTATTGAACGCTGTCAGGAAAAGACGAAGAACGAAACCATCGTAACGGCAAAAACAATTTCATGGACCATTACACCTCTGCTCAACGCCGCCGGCCGACGCGGTAAAGCCGACTTGGCGGCAGAGTTGCTTTTGACCGACGATGTGTACCGGGCGCACGATTTGATGGATGCGCTGGAACAACTCAATGCCGAGCGCCGGAAGCTGCAAACAAAAAATCTCGCAAGTTTTTTACCGCTTGTCGAAGAACAGTGCGATCTGGTCAACGACAAGATACTGGTGATAGCCGCATCAGGCATGGAACACGGGGTGACGGGGATTATCGCTTCTCAGATAGTGCGCACCTACGGCCGGCCGGTTGTTTTGCTGATTATCGACGGTGATAATGCCGTGGGCGCGGCTCGTTCTATCGCGGGTTTTGACATTGTGGGGGCGTTTAACCGCGTCAGTGATATTTTGGTCAAATTTGGCGGACATACTATGGCAGCAGGATTGACGATTGCCGTAGAGAAGATTGATGAACTCAAAAGCCGTCTGCAAACGATAGCGCGGCAGGAAATATCCGATGCTCAGATAGTCGGTTCCATTGACATTGACGCGGTGTTGAAGCCCGCCGAAATTTCATTGGCTTTGGTGCAGGATCTTGCGCGGCTTGAGCCGTTTGGGACCGGCAATCCGTTTCCGTTGTTCGCAGTTTCTGCTGTGCGTATCCGCGAGAAAACTCTGCTGGGTGCAACCGGAACCCATTTGAAAATGAAAATTTCGGGGACTGACGGCGCGACAGTTCCGGCCATCGGATGGAATTGGGGCGACCGCGCGGATGATTTTCCTGCCGACACCCCGATGTCAATGGCTGTGCAGCTTGATACCAATGTCTGGCAAGATAAACGATCAGTCCAATTGATAATTCTTGATGTTAAGGAGGCGTGAGACATGACAAAGAATACGGCAGTGGCTGAGATAGGTGTTATCGGCGGCAGCGGCATGTATGACATAGACGGGATTGAGGATGTCAAAGAGATGATGCTGAAAACGCCGTTTGGCGATCCGTCCGATACGATTATTGTCGGATCTCTTGCCGGCGTGCGCTGCGCGTTTCTGCCGCGGCACGGACGGGGGCATACTTTGCTTCCGGGTGAAGTCAATTCCCGCGCAAATATATATGCGCTTAAATCATTGGGCGTCAAACAAATAATTTCTGTTTCTGCCTGCGGTTCTCTGCGGGAAGAAATAAAACCGCGGGAGTTTCTGGTCCCCGACCAGATATTCGACGCGACCAAAGGCCGCGCGTCGACTTTTTTCGGCAATGGTATTGTCGCTCATGTCGGGTTCGCCGAGCCGTTTTGCGGCGGCATGCGGGATGTCATTCATCAAGGGCTGGGCGTGCAAGGGATTACACATCATTTTGGCGGGACATACCTTTGTATGGAAGGTCCCGCATTCTCGACGAAAGCGGAATCGGCATTCAACAGACAACAGGGTTTTAGCGTTATTGGAATGACGGCCATTCCCGAAGCAAAACTCGCGCGGGAAGCGGAAATATGTTACGCGACCATTGCTTTGGTGACGGATTATGATGTGTGGAAAGAAGGCGAAGAAGTCTCGGTGGAAACGGTGATAGCCACTATGCAGTCCAATGTTGCCGCCAGTAAACGGTTGCTCAAATATATTTTGCCAAAACTGGCGAAACGCTCGCACACCTGCGCCTGCGGCTCGGCTCTCAAACATGCCATTATGACTGCTCCTGCAAAAATCACCCCGGCAATCCGTGAACGCCTGGGATTGTTGATTGATGCGTACATTAAATAATAGTCATCTTTGCAAAAAACCTGTCATCCCCGAGGATGTCATCGGGGATATGGTGTTGTAGTTTTGTTCTTTTAAGGTCAAAGTCGCGGGGTTTCCACCCCCACTAACTTTTCTTTTGCACGAAAAGAGAACTTACAAAAGAAAATGCACCACTCCCCTCCGGGGACTCCATGTAGTTACATAGTGGAAGTCGCATCAGAATCCACAACTTGAATTAAAATTTGAATTGAAATAGAAATGTGCCGGTTCAGGAATTTTATGAATGGCTCTTGGTGGGAATTGTGATAATACAAGTGAAAATAGTACGCTTCTATCAAATAGTATTAATTGTTACAAAAAAAGGCGGGGACAGCGCTGGTGTATAAATCTAGAACAATTTGATTGAAAGTATTAAAAAACAGTACATAATGGAGGCAGTATGAGTATTCTGGTGGTTGGATCGGTGGCGCTTGATAGCGTCAAAACGCCGTTTGGGACGCGGGAAGATGCGTTGGGTGGGTCGGGGACTTATTTTTCTGTTTCGGCGTCGTATTTTACTTCGGTAAACCTTGTGGCGGTTGTGGGTAGTGATTTCCCTCAAAAACATATCAATCTTCTCAAAAGGCATGCTATTGATGTTGACGGGCTTCAGCGGGTGCCGGGGAAAACATTTCGCTGGAAGGGGCGGTACACCTACGATCTCAATACTGCCGAGACGCTTGATACGCAGTTGAATGTTTTCGCGCAATTTAAACCGTCAATTCCGGAAAAATATAAAAACAGCAAATATGTTTTTTTGGGGAACATCGACCCGGAACTGCAGCTGGAAGTGCTCAAACAGGTCAAAAAGCCTGATCTGGTTGTCTGCGATACCATGAACTTCTGGATTTCCAGCAAGAAAAAAGAGCTTATCAAAACATTGAAGCATGTAGATATTTTGGTCATTAACGAGGCGGAAGTGCGCCAGCTGGCGGAAGAAAAAAATCTGGTCAAAGCCGCCCGGATGATTTGTTCTTGGGGGCCGAAGTCGCTGGTAGTCAAACGCGGCGAATACGGCGCGCTTTTTTTCAACAAAGGGCATATTTTTTCAGCTCCGGCGTTGCCGCTTGAGGACATATTGGATCCGACGGGTGCAGGCGACAGTTTCGCCGGCGGGTTTGTGGGGTATTTGGCGAAAACGGGGGATATCAGCGACAAATCTCTCCGGCGCGCTATTGTGTTCGGCAGCGTGATGGCGTCGTTTAATGTCGAGGATTTCAGTGTGGGCCGGCTTGACCGCCTGAAATGGCCGATTATTAAAAAGCGTTTCGATCAGTTTAAGGTGTTGACGCATTTTGACAGTGTGCGATAGTATGGTTTCATTGTCATTGCCGCTTAAACGCTCGGGTAATGGCAACGCTATGCAGGGCTGCCTGCGGGAGTGTTTTCATTCATGATATTTTCATTATCGTTAGGGATCATTGGCGGGCTGGGAATTTTTATCTTTGGGATGCTCTATCTCAATGACGCCTTGCAGAAAATGGCCGGCAACCGCATCCAGAAAATAGCGCTGACACTGACGCGGTCTCCGTTGCGGGGATTTATCACCGGTATCGGCGTGACGCTTGCCAATCAATCCAGTTCCGCGACGGCGCTCATGGAAGTCAGCATGGTCAGCGCCGGGCTGGTTACCTTTTATCAGACGATGGCCGTCACCATGGGCGCCGAAATCGGTTCGACGGTTACTACCCAGCTGATCGCATTTAATATTTCATCGTACGCGGCGTTTATCGCCGGATTTGGTTTTTTTATATCTTTTTTTTCCCGCACTAAAAAGATGAAACATATCGGCGAAGCCCTCCTGGGGTTTGGCCTGCTTTTTGTCGGCATCAAAATAATGTCTGAATTGATCATCCCGCTGCGCGACCGGGGAGTGTTGGAACATTTTCTTGCTCATAGCAGTAATCCGCTTATGGGCATTGCTGCCGGGCTGGCGATAACGCTGCTCATTCATTCAAGCGGGGCCACTTCCGGCATTGTAATCGTTCTGGCAATGGCCGGGACGATTAATCTGTCTCAGGCGGTATTCATTAATTTGGGCGCCCAGATAGGAACCTGCGCGACAGCGGTGCTCGGATCGTTCAACCGCGGCCGGGAAGCCAAGCGGGTCGCGTTGTGGCATGTTGTCCATCAAACGCTGGGTGTTATACTGGTGTATCCGTTTTTGGTTCTGTTTACCTATAATGGTGAACCCTGTTGGCTATATTTCATCAAATGGGTTACCCGTTCGATGTGTTTTAGCGAGGACCTGTCCCGTCAGATTGCCATGGCCCATACGCTGGTAGCAGTTGCCAATGCGCTGGTTTTTTTGCCGCTATTGCCGCTTATGAATCGCGTTATGACGGCGCTTTTTCCGGCGCGGGATATTGAAAAACCGTTCGGTCCGATCTATATCGATGAAGGGCTTTTGCCCACCCCGACTCTTGCTTTGGAGCAGGCGCGCAAAGAGATTGTTCGCGAGGGAGAAATCGTTTTGGAAATGATGACGGATGTCATAAAGGTATTCACTGCGCGCGACATTATGATGAGTGAAACCGTTTCTTTAAAAGATATCCGCGCGGATGTTCTCCGGAACGCCGTCGTTCCCTATCTTGCGCGGGTCGCTCAAAATTCAGTGCTTGAAGAGGATCAATCCCTCCTCGAGATTCAATTGGTGTACATCGCGGCAGATTTTGAGGAGATTGGTGATATCGTTGATAAGAATATCATGCCGCTTGTCCGAAAACACATTGAGAATAACCTGTGGTTCTCTGATGAAGGATGGAAAGATATCAATGACCTTCATGCGCGGGTGAGTAATAATTTGAAAGAGTCGATTGAAGCCCTGCGAACCGGCAATCCGGAAATTGCTCGTTTAATCCTTGATTCAAAAGTAGATATCAACGCCTATGAGTCGGAGTTGCGTAAGCGTCACATAAGCCGCCTGCATACGGGCCTGCAGGAAGCGCTGGAAACATCCAGCATACATCTGGACCTCATCGATCAGTTCAGGCGGATAAATTCCCATGTCGCCAGCGTCGGAGCAGCGTTGCTCGGGCAGGTGTGAACAGCCGGGAAAAGCGGGACCAAGCTAACGCCGGATGCGCTGGCGTCCGTCTAACTGTGCAATACAACTTTGAGCCGGAGGTATTGATCAGAAAGTTTATTGTTTTATTATTTTTGTTCTTGTGGTGCCCGTTCGCGTTCGCGGGTGAGCTGTCTGTCACTTTTTTCGATGTCGGCCAGGGGGACGCCATGCTGATAACGACGCCGAGCGGCAAGCAGATATTGCTTGACGGCGGTGCGCCCCCGAGCGTTCTTGAATCAGGCGAATCGGTTTTCTCCCGGGAAGTCCTGTCTTTGCTGCAGGCGCAAAGCATAACGCATCTGGACGGCGTAATTATTTCGCATGGGCACCCCGATCATATTAAGGGGGTGATGACGGTGTTAAAAACCATCCCTGTCGCGCGGGTGTATTTTCCGGACTGCGGCGGCGCTGCCGGCGAGTACGGCCGCTGTATGGACAGTATTAAACAGCGCCACATTGAATACACGATCACGCATGCGGGGACGTCCATAGATATTGACCCGGCTGTACGCGTCGAAGTGTTTGCTCCGCCTCATAACTTTTGTTTTGATGACGCCAACAACAATTCAATGATCGTTCGTATCGCTTACCGTGCCGTCAGCTTTCTTTTTACCGGTGACGCCAATACGGAAGAGCAGGATTGGTGTGCCGAGAAATACGGCGTTCGTTTGCGTTCAACCATACTAAAGATTCCGCATCACGGGTCGTATAATGCCGTAAACGGCACATTCATTCGGGCGGTCAATCCTGCCGTCGGGGTGATTTCCTGCGGGGAAAATCCATATGGTCACCCCCATGAAAAAACTCTGCATTTTTATGGGAAAGAAAAAACAGCGCTGTACCGGACCGACCTCCGGGGAACCATTAGGATCAGCACGGATGGGTCTGCATACGCGGTAACAACTGAAAAATAATGTCTGCGATAGCTGCCGGAGGGAGAAAGTATGAAATCTAAAATGCATCTTTTGTTCCCGTTCGATCTTGGATTGGAACTGGACTTTACCGGCGAAGACGCCCGGGAGTTTTTTAAGGAAATTGCCGTCCGGTCAACTGGGGCCGTTTCTGTCGAGGGAAAGTTTATCGCCGCCGCGGAATTTTCCACACAGGTCTATCGGTTTGGCGTCGGCATCATTCAGATATCATTTGCGGTCACCGGAGAACTTGATTATCTGACGCATTTGTCCGCCAATGTAGAGAAAATCAAGGTCGGCGATGTCCCCGTTATATCGTATTGCAAGTCGATGGTGGAAGGGCTGATACAAAAAGCTCTGGTGTACGCAACCTATACCTATGAACGGCGTTTGCGCGACGATGAGTTGTTTCCCATTGTTGAGTTTTCCGCGCCTCCGGCAGAAGATGCGGCGGGGTTCATCCGGCGCCAGCACCGGGCTCTTTTCGGCATGGTTTCCGGAGAGATTAAGTATGACCGCTTATCCGATTTTGTTCTTGAGAAAGAGAAACTGATCAATTACGGCTATTACGAGAACGAAATTATTCTTATCAAACGCTTTGGCGCGGCAATCTTTTCGCCGGAGTCGCACATTATCCGCGAAATGATAAAACTGGCTTTCGCTCAGTACTGGTCGCTGCGTTCGTATAATTTCATACTGGACTATGAATTGCAAACGGCTCAGAAACTGTTGGCGAAGCTGCCGCCGTATTACAAATTTTGGAGCATTCCGGGTGCCTATCAGCGCTTTTCAACCGAAGCGACGAGTTTTGACAGAGATAAGATAAGCATCGTCGATTCTCTGTATAATGTGATTGCGAGCGTCGCGCAGGTAGAGTCCGATTGGCATCTGCGGACGCTGCATGCCAGCGTCAACTCCGTTTTTGAGATTGAAGAATTGCATAAGACGGTCGAAACAAAAATTGAGCACATCACGGATTCCTACAATTCCGCCCGCGAGTTTTTGTCAACGAACTTCTTTATATTACTTGATATTATCTTTTTCCTGTCCCTCGTGTGGTCGATTTTGGATACATTCCTGTTGTGGAAACTGACCGTTAAATAGGATGATGTTTTATTGCGCAGCAGGAATGATTCTCAATCAGTGAATGGCCACCGCGTGTTGTCTTCGACATGCCATGGACATTGAGCGTTTATGGGGAAAATGGTAAGATAGAATATATGAAATATTTGCGCATCGTCGTCGCACTTGTTCTGATTCCTGTAGTTGGGGCCGTGATGTATGAATTGTTTTATCTGGTTGCCGGCATGGCAGCAAACATTACGGAGAGCACGCTGCCGTTCTGGCTGGGATTGGGAATCTATTTTCTGTTCCAGCTTATTTTTGCCAAACCCCTGCGTGTCTATGTGTTCGGCCACGAACTCACTCACGCTTTGGCGGGGATACTGAGCGGCGCAAAAATAAAAAAATTCAATGTGGCGGCAACGGGCGGCAGCGTCGTTCTGACAAAAACAAATATCTGGATTGCCTTGTCGCCTTATTTTGTGCCCGTGTACACCGTTATTCTGTTGTGCGTTTACGGGGTAGCAGGGTGGTGGTGGCCGGTCAGTGAGTATCATTCATGGTTTCTCTTTGCCATGGGATTTAGCTTGTCGTTTCATTTCGCATTGACGCACTATGCGTTGATGCAGGGACAAAAAGACCTTGAATCATTCGGTGTGTTTTTTTCTGCCGTCATTGTGTTGCTGGTTAACGGGTTGGTTATAGCAGTGTTGTTGAAAGTGCTGTTTCCGCGTGATGTTGTCCTGAGCTCATATTTCGCGGCTGCGGCTGGCCGTACCGTATTGCTCTATCAATGGATGGGGGAAAAATCATGGGTTGTTTTCCAAAAGATGAGATAAAAAGAAAGTTGTTCCATGCGTTGTCGCTGATATATATCGCCGTGTACTGGTTTTTCCCGCGCCCGGTCATTGTTTGGGGCATGGGGGCGGTACTCCTTATTGTCGTCGGTGGAGAATGGGCGCGATGGAAATCGCCGGCATTTGACCGGTGGATATTGCGGGTGTTGGGCGGGGTTCACCGCGCGCATGAAGAGGGAGCGGTCAGCGGGCTTCCTTGGACATTGTCGGGCTCGTATCTGGCCATGCTGTTGTTCCCGCAGAAAGATGTGGTGATGGTCGGACTATTATATATGGCTCTGGGCGACGCCGCGGCGGCTCTTTTCGGACGTGCGTTCGGGAAAACAAAACTGATAGCCGGGAAATCGCTTGAAGGCAGCTCGGCCTGTTTCATCGTCTGTTTTTTCATCGGCTGGTATTTTCTGGGTGTTCCCTTGGCGATTATTGGCGCGCTTGTCGCTACGATTATTGAACTCATTCCCTGGCCGCTTAACGATAATTTCTGGATGCCCCTCATTTCCGCCGCCCTGCTGGGCGTGTTGCGTACCGTCATTCACTAGGTGATCTATGTTTGCCATTGAAACCATTGGACTCACGAAAAAATTCAATACAACCGTTGCCGTCAATGACCTCAATCTGCACGTGCCCCCCGGGGAGATTTTTGCATTTTTAGGGCCCAATGGTGCCGGCAAAACGACGACGGTAAAATTGCTGTCAGGGCTTTTGCGCCCCACTGCCGGCCGCGTGCTGTTAGGCGGCATTGATCTGGCTCAGTCGCCTCAGGAAGCGAAGTCGATTATTGGTTTGGTGTCTGAACAGCCGTTTGTGTATCAGCATCTGACGGGTTTTGAATTTATGCGGTTCGTAGGCGATTTATACCGGGTGCCGGTTGAAGAACAGGCGGAGAAAATACCCGAATTGCTGAAAATGTTTGAGCTTTCTGAACAGGAACATCAGCTCATCCTATCGTATTCGCACGGCATGAAACAAAAATTGGTTTTGGCGAGCGTGCTCCTGCATCGCCCGAAAATACTTTTGCTTGACGAGCCGCTGGTTGGATTAGACCCTAAAAGTGCGCGACTGGTAAAAGAAATCTTCGCCGAGCTTTCGCATCGCGGCGTAACCGTTTTCATGTGCACGCATGTCCTTGAGATTGCCGAGCGTCTTGCCGGCAGGATCGCTATCCTTTCCCGGGGCAGTGTCATCGCTCAGGGCACGCTCGAAGAATTACGGGAACAGCGGGCAGCGTCGACAACGCTGGAAGATATTTTTCTGGCGGTCACCGGCGGAATACAGTACGGCGATCTGCTTAAATATTTATGAAGCAACTGCTCACATTGCATTTCCTGATTATCCGCAATCGCGTCCGCAGTTTAACTTTGCTTGACGACATTAAGATCGCCGTCTTCTCGTTTATCGGCATTGTTTTTCTTTCCGCTATGTATGTGGTCGCCTGGCGTTTTATGAGTTATCTTAACGGCGTGGCAATTATCGGCCCTTTGCTGGTCAACAAGCTGATGGGCATGATTTATCTGACCGCATTCTCGATGGTCATATTTTCAGGAATCATCACCTCTTTTTCAACGCTGTTCTCCAGTACTGACCTTCGCTGGTTGATGGCGACACCCGTTAATACGACAGCGGTGTTTGTCGTAAAAGCGATTGAGACGGCTTTTTATTCGTCGTGGATGGTGGTACTTTCCCTGCTGCCGCTGCTGATAGGGTTTGCCCAGGTGAAATCAGCGCCCTGGTGGTTTATTGGTTACGCACTGACCGTAACCACCATCTTTTTGTTGGGAGCAGGGTTTATCGGGACACTGCTGGCTATTGCCGTAACGCGCTTGTTTCCCGCCCGTCCCGCCCGGGATTTTGTGATGGTTTCCGGCATCATTTTTGTGATGGGAGGGTTGGCGTTGCTGCGCCTTTTGCAGCCGGAAAAACTGGTGCAACCCGACAGCCTCGTTACGATTGAGCATTATTTGGAATATCTCAACGCGCCGGTAGCGCGGCTGTTGCCGTCATGGTGGGCGATGCGCGCATTATTTTCGGCGGTCTCCGGCGCGTATGGTTCGATGGTTGTTTACAGCGGTCTTATAACTGCGTTTACCGGCAGTATTTTCTGCGGGGCAGTCGTTATGGCGCACCGCTGGTTTGTTTTCGGTTGGGCGGAGAATATCACTACGGGAACCAGCAAAAAGAGCGTGAGAACTTTCACTCCCGCGTGGCGTTCCCGGCAATCGCTTATTTTTCTCAAAAAAGATATTACTATTTTTTTTAGAGATCCCAATCAGTGGTCGCAGATACTCATCCTGGCTGTCCTTGCGCTGGTGTATCTTTTCAGTTTATATAAACTCCCGCTGGATACCTGGTATCTGCAGAATATGGTCGCATTTTTGAATGTGGGGCTCGTCGGTTTTATAATGGCTGCTGTATCGCTCCGGTTTGTGTTTCCGTTGATAAGCATTGAACATCATACGCTGTGGCTGTTTCGTTCGGGACCGCTGTCGATGGGCCGCTTCCTGATTGCAAAATTATTGTTTGGTGCAAGTGCTGTCCTCGCGATGGGAGGGGTCCTTATTTTCATATCGAATTATATTATGAAATCGGCGGGACAGGTCTTTGTTTTGACGGTTATTGCCGGCGTGATGATGGGTATCGCTCTTCCCTGTATGGCGCTAGGCATGGGTGCGATGTTCCCCGTTTTCAACACTGACAATATCGCTCAGATAGAATCCTCTTTGGGCGGCGTATTTTTCATGATTTGCGCGCTGGCGTATCTGACCGTACATGGCCTACTATGGGCTATACCGATACGAAACTATTACGGTCAGAAAATGGGTATTGCCTCACTGACGGGCGCGCATCTTGCGGGCGTCGGGACGGTGCTGATAGCGGTCAATCTGTTGTTTAGCATTGTTCCTTTATACGCAGGGTATCGGAACATTAGATCGATTGAATTGTAAAGGGGTATGCGCATGAAAAAATTATTAGTTGTGATGGCAGTGTGCTGTAGCGTCTGTGCGATTGCATTCGGGAAACCCGCATTTTATGCGCAGGGCAGCGGAGACAAAAAAATTGTTGCACTGAGCTTTGACGACGGCCCCGGACCGTACACCGCGCGTGTTTTGGCAATTTTGAAGGAGCATGCGGTACAGGCCACTTTTTTTATGGAGGGACAACAGGCGCAGTCCCGGCCGCAGTTCGTCGCGGCGGTCAAAGACGGCGGGCACGAAATCGGCAATCACACCTACAGCCATATAAATTATTATGCGTACAAGAAGCAGGATAAGGAACAGGTGCTTACGCGGGAAATCTTGCAGGCGGAACAAGCTATTATGCGTACTACGGGTGTAAAGCCCCATCTTCTGCGGATGCCTAACGGCTATTCAAAGGGCTGGGCGCGGGAACTGGTCGCACAGCAGGGGTATGAAATGGTAAATTGGTCGTTTGGTTGCGATTGGAAAAAGATTCCGGCGGCGGAGCTGTATGCGGTGTATGCAAAAAACATCCATCCGGGCGCCATTTTTCTTATGCACGACGGCGGAAAGAACCGGCAGACAACCGTTGACATGCTGCCAAAACTTATCGATGAAATAAAGCGGCAGGGCTATGACATAGTCACCGTCGGTCAACTGCTGGGGATATGAACTGCGGGAAAGATTTTCGTGCGGAGGGAAATATATAATGCCGAGGGAGAGAATTGAACTCTCACGCCACCTGAGTGACTCGAGATTTTGAGTCTCGCGCGTCTGCCAGTTCCGCCACCTCGGCAATAAATAGTGTATAGTGCACAGTCAAACTCACCTGCAAGACATTGCCATTCTATCTAAAAAGTAGTGCATCCGTCAAGTTTGACAGTCATTAAAATAAATATTACAATAAGCATATGAAATCTCGGGAAGAAACACTATGACCGCTATTAAAGCGCGCATGCTTATCGCTGACGACGATGAAGGCATCAGGCAGTTGCTTTCAAATGAGTTTTTGCGGCTTGGCTATGCGGTTGATGTCGCTTTTGATGGCGAAGACGCCATTGAAAAATTAAATCAGGCAAAATACGATATTATTATTACCGACCTGAAAATGCCGCGCGTTGACGGCGTTCAAGTGCTGCATGCGGCAAAGAAAAAATATCCGGAGACAGAAGTGATTATGGTGACCGGGTATGCAACGGTCGAAAATGCCGTCCAGACGATGAAGGACGGGGCTTATGATTTTATTCAGAAACCCTTTGACCTCGAAGAGCTGGTGATACTGGTGGAAAAGGCGATGGAACGCAGTGAGATGAAAACACTCATCGCGCTCTACGAAAGCAGTCGCGCTATTTTTGCAAGCGTCAAGCTTGAAGACCTTTTCCCGGTCATGATTCATCTGCTCAAAAAAGTCATCGGGGCGGACCAGATTGCCTTGCAGCTCATAGATTCCCAAGACCAGTTCTATTTGGCGGCGGCGTCGTTTTCGCTGGTGTATTATCCGTACAAAAACGATTACGCCGTTCTTTCCCAGCGGCTATTGGCTGCTGAGCGCTTCAGTGAGGCGCCCATCGTGCTGAGAACTTCAGCGGCAGCTGACCCGCTGCTGAGCGGATTATTCACCGGTTCCGAGGTCATCCGCCTGGTAGCGCATCCGCTTAAACTAAACAATAAAAATTTGGGCATACTCTATCTCGAGCGTGAAAACTTCAACGCTGAATTCTCGCCGTCTTCTCTGCGCAATCTTTCCATATTTGTTGCTCAGCTTGCGCAGGCGATTGCCAATACCCAGTTGTATGACAAGCTTGCTCTTAAGGTTTCCGAACTCGAAGAATGCAAGAAACTATATTCCGCCCATTCTCTTCCCACAGAATCCTCCCGTGAAATTGATTGTTGATAAAATCGTCTACCCCGGCCGTAGTTTAGCGACGGGGGAAGACGGCATCGTTGTTTTCAGCGATGGTGCTCTTCCCGGCGAACACATTGATGTTCTGGTAACCAAAAACAAAAAAACATACAAAGAAGCATCTCTGCAATCAATCGACCAGCCCTCTCCCGACCGGGTCGTTCCCCGTTGCCCGTCGTTTGGCGCGTGCGGCGGATGCACTTTTCAGCATACCACCTACGCTCACCAGCTCCACATCAAGGATACCTATGTCCGGGAACTTCTCCTGCCGTGGATTGCAGCCATTAAGCCGTTTATTGCCAGCCCCGAGGAGTGGCACTACCGCAATAAAATGGAATTTAGTTTTTTTGACGGCAGGAGCCCTCTTTCTCCAGGGGCACCCATAAAA
Source organism: uncultured Elusimicrobia bacterium (assembly GCA_903880015.1). Taxonomy (GTDB): domain Bacteria; phylum Elusimicrobiota; class Endomicrobiia; order Endomicrobiales; family CAIRNS01; genus CAIRNS01. Next base: position 191,205 of record CAIRNS010000007.1, read on the forward strand.
TCAGCAGTGTCACTGGGACTGCACCAAAGAAAAGAGTTTAACCGTTATTTCCCGGTGCCGCCATGCTTTATTTGCGACAGTGATTTTTTGCCCGTTATAGATGAGATAGTGCGGTTCGCCCGCGCTTCCGGGCAAGGCGTCTATGACAAAAGATCTCATCAGGGATTTTTTCGCCATCTCGTGATGCGTAAATCAAAGCGCAAAAACCAGGTCCTGATCAATCTCGTTACCAACATCGCGCCTGAACTCTCACCCCCTTATTTTGAGACTCTCCTTGCCGCCTTGCCGCCCTCGGTCGCGAGCGTGTATTGGACGCAGAACGGCGGTATTTCCGACGCGGTGAATGTTGATATTCTGACCTTGCTCCGCGGTGAACCGGCCATTGAAGAATTACTGACGGTGCGTAATCGTTCGTATGCGTTTCTCATTTCACCGTTTTCCTTTTTTCAGACCAACACGCTGGGCACCGAAAAACTCTATGACACGGTTCTTTCGCTGCTTGAGCCGGCTTCTACCGATAGTGTACTTGACCTGTATTGCGGAACCGGTACTATCGGGATAGTACTGGCGCCCTTTGTGCAGACAGTGTTGGGCGTCGAGCAAGTGGAGTCAGCCGTTGAAAACGCCCGAGAAAACGCCCGCCGTAACGGTGTCGAGAACATTTCTTTTGCCGCAGGATCCGTCGAAAAATGGATAAAAAAAGAAGATATTCCGCCCTGCAACGCCATAGTGGTCGATCCTCCCCGCGGCGGATTATCGAACAAGGTGATTGATTTTATCGTGCGCTGCAGTCCTGCAAAAATAGTGTATGTTTCCTGCAATCCGGCGACCCTTGCCCGCGACTTGACGGCGATGACCGCCCGTGGATTTTCGGTTGATTGTATTGTTCCCATTGACATGTTTCCCCAAACCTACCATGTTGAAATCGTTGTTTCACTGAGGAAAACATGACAATACTGAACGGGAAGATCGGTGCCGGGTTCTTAGCGATATGACAACTGAATATCATATTCCCGTTATGGCTGAAACTGCTGCTGAGTTCCTCGTGGGGAATCCTGCGGGAACGTGTGTTGACTGCACGCTGGGCGGTGGTGGGCATACGGCATATCTGCTGGAACGCTATCCGCTGCTGCACATCATCGGTATTGATTGTGATGCGCAGGCAATCGCGGTTGCCGGCGAACGGCTGGCAGTATTTGGCGACAGGGTGCGGCTCGTCCGTGACAATTTCAAAAACATCCGTACCGTCATTAACGATTGTGGATTGACAACCGTTGACGGCGTGCTTGCCGACCTGGGCGTTTCATCCCGCCAGTTTGACGACAAGCTGCGGGGATTTAGTTTTGAATCGCCGATACTGGATATGCGTATGGACGATCGCGACGGTTCCGGTGCGATGGATCTGGTTAATACCACCGAAGAAGGGGCTCTTGCCGATATCTTGTACCGATACGGCGACGAACGGCGCTCGCGACAGATCGCGCGGCGGATAGTTGAGTCGCGGCGCATACAACGCATAACCTCGGGAGCAGAACTCGCCGATATCGTGGCGAGCGCCAAAAGGCGCACCGGCAGGACGCATCCGGCGACGACCGTGTTTCAGGCGCTGCGCATCGCCGTTAACGGCGAGATGGATAACCTCCGTAGTTTGCTTGACGCTATACCGTTGGTGGTGAACACCGGTGGGCGGGCGGTGGTCATCAGTTATCATTCACTTGAGGACCGCATGGTCAAGCAGTCGTTTCGTTCCCTGCGCCTTCGGGAAGAAGGCGGCGCTGTTCTGTTGACAAAAAAACCCCGGGAAGCTTCCGATGAAGAGATTTCGGTCAATCCGCGTTCCCGCAGTGCAAAATTAAGGGCAATTCAATTATGACATACAAATATCTGGTATGGCTGGTGATGGCGGCGCTTGTTGTCGTTTTTTATGTTTGGGAACAGACTCAATCAGTGCGGCTGGGGTATGTGGTGGATACCCAGCGTCGGGAATGTGAGCGCTGGGAGCAATCCAACAAAGAACTGCGGGTAAAAATCAATTGCCTCATTTCTCTTGACCGCCTTGACCGGGTGGCGAAGGATAAACAGTTGATCAATCCTCCGCAGGACCGGGTCATCTATCTCCATGATTAGCCGCACGCGTGTTGCCGTGCCGTTTTTTTTTATAGCGGCAGCTTTTTGCGTCATTGTCGTCAGATTATTTATTGTCCAGTTATGGCACCATGAGGAGATTGCCGGCCGGGTTGCCGTTGCGATCCGCAGAGACCGTCCCGAAACAACGAGTCGCGGGAAAATCCTGGATCGGCTGGGCAGAACGCTCACCGAAAGCGTGAAGTCATATGTGCCGTTTATTGATCCTTCGAAAGTAAAGGATCTTCCGGCTGTCATTGTCGCTTTTCGGCGCTTTTCGATTACGGTTCCCTTGGACATTATTGTTCGCAATCCCCGCAGTTTGTTCGTTCCCCTTGACGGGGAGATTGATGCGGCGGCGATGCAGTCGTTAAAATCGCTTGAACTGGGGGGTATCGGATTCACGGAAAGTTTCCGTCGGCAGTATCCTGAAGGCCGCTTGGGATGCCACGTGCTGGGCGTTGTCGGCAGGGATGGTTCCGGTCTCGAAGGGGTAGAATTTACCGCAAACAGTTATCTTTCCGGAGAAAAGATCAGACTTCTGAGCTATCGCGACGGCCGCGGCCGTGAAATCACCGACAAGCTGGTTGATGTGGATCAGTTAAGCGGCGCCAATGTGACGCTAAGTATAGATCGAAATCTGCAGTTTATTGCTGAGCAGGAAGTGGATAAGGCATGGAAGGACGCGCGGGCAAAAAATGCAATGGTTATCATCCAGGACCCGCTGACCGGCGAAATACTGGCTCTCGCGTGCCGTCCCGATTATAATCCCGCTGATTTCGACGCTTCGCGCGCGGCGCTTCGTAATCCGGCGGTCTCCGATATGTTGGAACCGGGGTCAACTTTTAAACTGGTGACTCTTTCGGCAGCGCTTGAAAAAAAAGTGGTCAGCCGCACCGATATGATTTGGTGTGAGAACGGGGTCTACACGGTAAAAAATCATCCCATCCGCGATCACGAGAAAAAAGGATTAATAAGCGTCAATGAAGTGATGAACGTTTCATCCAACATCGGAACGGCGAAAATCGGTATGAAACTCGGGAAAGACCAACTGTATCAGTATATACGGCAGTTCGGGTTTACTGCTAAAACAGGCATAGATTTGCCCGGCGAAGCAAAGGGGATATTGCAGGATCCCGGGCAATGGAGCGGATTGTCGGTGCCTATTATTTCCTTTGGTCAGGAAGTCGCGGTGACAGCCGTGCAGGTCATCAACGCCTATTCGTCCATTGCTAACGGCGGCTTGCTGCTGGAGCCGAAAGTGGTCAAAGAAATAAGGACCGTGCAGGGGCGCTTGCTGAGCAATACCGGTAAACGCATCATTCGCCGGACGGTTACGCCGGCGGTCGCGGCGGCCATGAAGGAAATGCTTATCGATGTCGTGGAGAAGGGGACCGGACAGTTGGCGAAAGTGGCGGGATACAGCGTCGGCGGGAAAACCGGCACCGCGCAGAAGCGCGATCCGCGGACGAACATGTATTCGACCACGAATTATGTGGCCTCTTTCTGCGGTATTATTCCCGCCCGTGATCCGAAATTGACCATTTTCGTTTTGCTTGACGAGCCGCAGGGCGATTATTATGCGGCGTCCCGGGCAGCCCCCGTATTTTCCCGCGTTGCGTCCCGGGCGGTGCGGTATCTCCAGATTCCACCCGATCAAGGGAATGGATCATAGATATGATACTTTCAGAGGTTCTCAGCGGTTTACCCTGCAGCGTGACCGGCGCCGTCGACGGTTTCGTTACCGGGGTTGCCTATGATTCACGGCTGGTAACGCCGGGTGATATTTTTGTTGCCCTGCCCGGCCATCATGTTCAAGGAAGCAGTTATTTCGCTGACGCGGTCAAGCGCGGGGCTGTCGCGGTGGTTACCGACCATCCGTGCATTCTGCCGGGGATACCCGTCGTTCTGGTGGATGATTCGCTCAGGTTTTTGGCTCGCATCAGCGCAATCGTATATGGCCATCCGGATAAACGGTTGTTACTGGCCGGGATAACCGGCACGAACGGGAAAACGACCATCACCTATCTGCTTGAATCCATTTTTTCGGCCGCTCACCGTTCTATGGGCGTGATAGGGACGGTCAACTATCGGTTTGGCACCACGAAAATTCCCGCACCGAATACCACCCCGCAATCGGCGGATATCTATCGCATGTTACAGGAGATGGTTAGCGGAGGGATTACGGCTGCCGTTATGGAAGTTTCTTCGCATGCACTTGCGCTGGGGCGCGTCGATGGATTAGAATTTGATCTGACGATATTTACCAATCTCACGCGCGATCATCTGGATTTTCACGGCACGATGGAAAACTATTTTTCTTCAAAGGCGTTGTTGTTTTCCCGTCAAGTTCCCGGAGAAAAACCGTATCATAAATGTGCTATAATCAATACTGACGATAGTTGGGGTAAAAAACTCAGTACGCTGGTCACCGGCGCATCAGTGGTTACCTATGGGCTTTCGGATTGCGCGCACATCCGGGCGGAGAACATCCATTATTCAAGCCACGGGACTGAGTTTACGCTGATAACGCCGACGGACAGGTGTACGGTCACCGTTGGGTTTTTGGGATCGTATAATGTGTATAATATTCTTGCGGCGGTTGCGGCGGGCATATGCGTCGGCATCCCGTTTGAAACGGTAGTTGACGGCGTTCGTTGTGCGCCGCCGGCGCCGGGCCGGCTGGAACCAATAGACGGCGGACAGCCGTTTACGGTGCTGGTGGATTATGCTCATACCGACGATGCCCTGCTCAATGTTTTGCGCTCGTTGCGGGAACTCAATCCCGCCCGTATTATCACGGTCTTCGGTTGCGGCGGCGACAGAGATACAACAAAGCGCTCCATAATGGGCGAAACGGCGTCTCGTTTGAGTGATCATGTATTTCTCACATCCGATAACCCACGGAGCGAAGACCCTAAAGCAATCGCCCGCGATGTCGAGGAAGGGTTTCGGCGGCGGCAGGCGAACAATTATGAGATTATTATAGATCGCGAACAGGCAATTGCCGCAGCCCTTGCCATGGCGCGCGCAGGAGATATTGTCCTGTTAGCCGGCAAAGGCCACGAAATGTATCAGATTATCGGAGAACAAAAGTTGCATTTCAACGATGGCGAGATTGCTCGCGTTCATCTGGAACGATTATATGGAAAACATTAATTTACAAGAATTTATCGGTGCTGTCGGCGGCTCATTTCTGCTGGGCGATCCGCACACTGCGGTGAGAGTGATTTCTATCGATACGCGGACACTGCGGCGGGGTGATTTTTATTTCGCCATTAAAGGACCGCAGTTTGACGGTCATGATTTTTTGAAGCAGGCCATTGAAAAACAGGCCGGCGGTCTGGTCATTTCACGCAAAGATATCGACCTGGGAAATCCTTTTCCGGCATTCCCGGCAATGATACAGGTTAACGATACCACGCAGGCGCTGGGCGACATCGCGGCGTTCTACCGTAAAAAGTGGAGCATCCCAGTCGTTGGGATTACCGGCTCAAATGGCAAAACAACAACGAAGGAAATGCTGGCGTCAATTTTGCGCCAGAGTGCGCCGACGTTGAGTACTGTCGGTAATTTGAACAATCTCATCGGTGTTCCCCTGACACTTCTGCAGTTGTCATCCAATCATCGCTACGCCGTGGTTGAAATGGGCTCATCGCTGTTCGGGGAGATTAAAAAGTTGGCGGCGATTAGCCGACCGACCATAGGCATCATCACCAATATTGGCTATACTCATCTGGAAAACTTTATCAATCTTGAAGGCGTTCTGGCCGGAAAAAAGGCCCTGCTCGACGCTTTGCCGGAAGAAGGCTGCGCAGTGATTAACGCTGACGACTTGCATCTCAGTAAACTGACCACCCAGCTGCACTGCGCCGTGCGTACATTCAGTTTATATAAAGGGGCCGATGCGTATGCGGAATACATTCAATTGTGGCCCGATAAACCGAGTTTTGAATTGAACATACAGGGCAAAAAAATAAAGATATTGATGCCGGTATACGGTAAATTCAATATCTACAACGCTCTGGCAGCCGCTGCGGCTGCCGGATGGATGGGTATTGATATTGAGACGATAAAAAAGGGTCTCGAACATTTTATATCTCCCGGCATGCGCATGGAAACGCACACTTTGAAAAACGGGGCGCTGGTCATCAACGATGCCTATAACGCCAATCCGTCCTCTATCAAGGAGTCAGTTCAGGGAATGATTACGGCTTTTCCCGAGCGGCCTAAGATTGTTGTGCTCGGAGATATGTTGGAACTGGGAACTGATGCGGCGAAGTATCATGCGAAGCTGGGAGAGTTTCTGGCTATGCAGCCCCTTGAAAAAATATTTTTATTCGGGCCGTTGATGGAAGCGGCCGCTAATCGTCTCGATCCATCTCTTGTACGGCATTTTATGCACCCCGGTGAACTGGAAATTGAATTGAAAAAAACATTGGCATCCGATGTCGTTGTATTATTTAAAGGATCACGCGGCATGCATCTGGAAGAAATATTTCGCCGCGTTACAGGAGAGTAATCATTTATGCTGTACCATTTTCTCTATCCTCTGCATACCGTTTTCTCTCCGTTTAATATTTTTCAATACATCACTTTTCGCGCCGGTGGGGCAATTCTGACGAGTTTAATCGTCAGTTTTATTCTCGGACCGCTGCTTATACGCCGGCTTCAGCAGATGAACATCGGTCAAACGATTCGCTGTGACGGCCCGCAAACCCATCTACAAAAAGCCGGAACACCGACCATGGGAGGATTGCTGATTTTGTTTTCAATGCTGATCTCGACACTTTTATGGGCCCGTCTGGATAACCGATTCATCGTTATGATTCTCGCGGGGACACTCTGGCTCGGACTGTGGGGAGCAGCGGATGATTACCTTAAGCTGGTCAAGAAAAATTGCAAAGGTCTTTCCCCGCTCAAAAAATTTCTTGCGCAAATGACGCTGGGATTAGCGGTTGCAGGGTACTTATGGTACCATCCCGCGAATCCAGCGTTTGCGTCATCGATAAATATACCGTATTTAAAAAATGTTTTTATTGATCTTTCTGTTGGGTATATACTTTTTGTCATATTAACCGTGGTCGGTAGTTCGAATGCTGTCAACTTGACTGATGGGTTGGACGGGCTTGCCATTGGCAATCTGATAATTGCTGCAATGACACTGGCGCTTTTTTCCTATTTTGCGGGTCATCTGCAAATCGCTCATTATTTGCGCATTATTCCTGTGCCCGGCGCCGGTGAATTGACGGTATTCTTGTCCGCGATGGTGGGTGCGGGCTTGGGCTTTTTGTGGTATAACGCCTATCCGGCACAGATGTTTATGGGCGATACCGGGAGTTTATTTCTCGGTGGTTCTCTCGGATTGGCCGCGGTTTTTATCAAGCAGGAATTGATATTGGTCGTTATTGGCGGTGTATTTGTCATAGAGGCCCTGTCGGTTATCTTTCAGATATATTCTTTCCGTCATTGCGGAAAGCGTATGTTTAAAATGGCGCCGATTCATCATCATTTTGAGCTTTCCGGGTGGGCAGAACCTAAAGTCACTGTTCGCTTCTGGATTGTGGGTATTATCCTTGCTCTGGTGGCTTTCGCATCGTTGAAACTTCGTTAAAAATAGTGCTGTTATCCCCAAATTCTACGATAAAAAAGGCATACATACTGCAGATTATGAATACATCCATTCTATCTCTGGCAGGACAAAAAATCGGGATTCTCGGCCTTGCAAAATCAGGTGTTGCGGCTGCAAACCTGGCGGTGTCGTTGGGCGCTGAAGTGCTGGTCAGCGATGTTCGTGCGCAGTTGCAGTGTCCTGCCCGTTCGTTGCTGCACAAAAAAGTTCGGCGTGAGTTCGGCGGACACTCAGCGCTATTGCTGGAATCAGATCTCATTATCAAAAGTCCCGGCGTCCACGGTGATATTCCTATCCTTGTCAGCGCCCGAAAGAAAAAAATTCCTGTCATCGGCGAGATCGAGTTTGCATCCCGCCTTATACGCCCGCGCCGGATAATCGCGATAACCGGAACGAATGGCAAAACAACCGCTACCGCGTTGATGGGCGCCCTTTGTAAAAGCGCCGGCCAACACACCCTTGTCGGCGGCAATATCGGTACGCCGCTGGCGTCGCTTGTGAAAAAATGTACGCCGGCAACCACGCTGGTCCTTGAAATGTCCAGTTATCAGTTAGAGGATTCTCCGACATTTCATCCGTCTATTTCTGCTATCCTTAATATTACTCCTGATCATCTTGAACATCACCACACTATGAAAAGCTATAGCGCTGCCAAGGCGCGGATATTTGCCCGTCAGACGCCCCGCGATTTTTGTATTTTGAACTACGATGACCCTCTCTGCCGGAAACTGGCCCGGCGCTGCCCGGCGCAGGTGCTCTTTTTTAGTCGGAAAAAGTTGTTGCCCCGCGGTGTCAGGTATATCGACGACGGAAAAGGCCGCAATATTGTTGTTTCTGTCGGCAAGCGATTTTTTCGTTTACCGGCGGATCTGCGGTTGCCCGGCATGCACAATGTTGAAAATGTGCTTGCGTGCGTTGCCATGGCGGCAGCGGCAGGACTGCCGCCGACGGTTATTGAGAGAACAATAGCTTCATTCCGCGGGGTGGAACATCGGATAGAGTTTGTTCGTTCAGTTGCAGGTGTTCGTTATTTTAACGATTCCAAAGGAACAAATGTCGACGCTGCTCGCGTAGCCCTGGAATCGTTCGACGATCCCGTGTGGCTTATATTGGGCGGACAAGATAAGGGATCGCCGTACGCGCCGTTGCGGGAGCTCATCAAGAAAAAAGTAAAGGGTATACTTCTTATCGGGGAAGCGTCGCCGAAGATTCGTCGGGAACTCGCGGGTTGCGCCGCATTTTATGAGTGCCGGACGCTGTCGCGGGCAATTCGTTACGCCCGGAAGCATGCGCAAAAAAAAGAAGTGGTTCTTCTCTCGCCCGCTTGCGCCTCGTTCGATCAGTTTACGGATTTTGAAGACCGGGGCAGACAGTTCAAAGAGATGGTAAACAGTTTATAAAGCGTATGGTTGCGCACGTATGATGCATGCTCGCACATGCTCGCAAGAAAATAAGGATGATGCCGTGAAACTAAAAAAGCGTTTGTTTGCCGCCACTCCGGGCGGGAACTACGATCATGTCCTTCTGTTGATATCGGTAGTCCTTGTCATTCTGGGCAGTATCATGGTTTTTTCATCAAGCGTTATCATGGCCGACGCCCGCTTTCAATCGCCGTATGTGTTCGCAATAAAACAAATCATCTGGGTGATATTCGGGACGGTAGCCATGTTTATTCTGGCGAACAGCGACTACCGTGACTTGCAAAAGATGTCACGGATGTTGTTGATAATCTCAATCGTGTTGCTTGTTGCGGTGCTGGTTTTCGGGACTGTCAAGGGCGGCGCGCGGCGCTGGCTGCGGTTTGGTTGGATAAGTTTTCAACCGTCGGAAGTAGCAAAGCTGATGATGGTGATTGCCCTGGCGGATTATCTGGACAGGAAAAAAAGCCGGTTGAAGGAATTCAAGGGGTTGATGCCGCCCCTGTTTATCACTGCTCTGTTGACGGGATTGATTGTGCTTGAACGCGATCTCGGAACACCGATACTCATGGTGATAATAAGCATATGTCTGTTATTTGCTGCCGGTGCGCGTTTAAAACATATTCTTTTGATGGGCGCTGCCTGTGTTCCCTTGGTTGTTATCGCCATTCTGCGTCAGCCGTACCGGTTAGCTCGGATTCATGCTTTTGCGGCGTCGTGGGGCGATATTCATGCCGGGTCATACCAGCTGCAACGGTCAATCATGGCGTTGGGTAACGGGGGATTTTTCGGCATGGGGATGGGACAAAGCCAGATGAAATTGAATTTTCTACCTGAACCGCATACGGATTTTATTTTTCCTATCATCGGTGAAGAGTTGGGGTTTATCGGGACTATTTTTTTAATATCTTTGTTCTTGGGTTTCATGTGGCAGGGGATGAAGATCGCGCGCAACTGCCAGAATCTATTCGGTCAGCTGACCGCACTGGGCATTACCTGGGCGATCGGATTTCAGGCGGTTTTGAATATGGGTGTTGCCTCAGGTGTTTTGCCGACTAAAGGATTACCGTTGCCGTTCGTATCTTTCGGCGGGACATCTCTCTTGTTGAACATGGCTTGCGTGGGTATTTTACTGAGCATTTCAAAGCAACGACAGTAATCAATTATGAAAACAATCATTATTGCCGCCGGGGGGACCGGCGGGCATCTCTATCCCGGCGTCGCACTTGCCCGCACCGTGGTTGCGCGGGGGTGTAAGCCGATTTTTATCGTGAGAAAAAACGATATGTGTTGTGCTATTTTGAAACGCGAAGGGTTTGCTTTTGAAGAGATTCCCGCACGCGGTATGCCGCGGCGGATATCGCTGCAGCTGGTCGTATTTTTGTATGCGCTCATCCGGAGTTTTTTCGCAGCCCTCGTACTGGTGCGCCGGCTCAATCCTACAGCAGTTGTCGGCATGGGGGGGTATATTTCGTTCCCCGTCATTGTCGCTGCAAAACTTTCAAAGATACCGACGGTTATACATGAACAAAACTATCTGCCGGGGTTGGCAAACAGGGTCCTCGCGCGGTTCGCTTCCCGGGTGGCCGTTACATTTGCCGGATCCCGTTCCTTTTTTTCGGAACAGCGTACGGTCGTTACGGGCAATCCTGTCCGGCGGGAGTTGTTCGGGGTTGAAGGCGATGCGGCGCGCGAACGCCTGCATCTTGCACCGGGAAAATGTACAGTCCTCGTGTTTGGGGGGAGTCAGGGCGCATACGCGGTTAATCATGCGGTGACGGAGAGTTATGCATTGTTACCGTCAACCGCACAGAATAAAATTCAGTTCCTGCATATAGCCGGCAACAAAGGGTATGAAAAAATATCGGCGCAGTTCCGCGAAAAGAAAATTCCCGGCGTTGTGCTCCCGTATCTTAATGAAATCGGCGACGCCTATGCGGTTGCGGATATTGTCATTTGCCGTGCAGGGGCTACGACGATATCTGAGTTAGAGATTCTGGGAACGCCGGTCATCTTGGTGCCGTTTCCGCACGCAACGGGGAATCATCAGGAGTTCAATGCGCGGGTGTTGGTTGACAGCGGCCAGGGGGTCATGATTCGCGAGAGGGAACTTTCCCCACAGGTCCTTGCGCGCGAGCTAATCGTCAGGATGAACGATTCATCATCCCTGCACCGGACAATAAAAATTCCCGCTGTCCTCCCGCAGGAACTATTAGCGGATACTGTTTTGTCGTTGATTTAAGGGTTTTTTTTATATCCACCATTGAAAAAGGGGGACACAGGGGGGGTGCTGTATGCACTCAGATAGCACGGCAAATCCTCCCTACCCTCCTTTTTCTAAGGAGGAGAATAACACATCATCATCTGGAAATTATCGGTGACATCATGTTCTTACCCCTTTGAAAAAGGGGGGCAGGGGGATTTGCAGTTCTCCTGTAGTCATCTATGAATAACAATGCTGTCAAGGGTGCTCTACTCAGCAATGGGAATTGATTGATAGAGAGAATATTGGCTGAAAGGGAATCTATGAAAAAGAATATTTTGGTGACCAATGATGACGGGATTTACGGGGTGGGGCTGCGGCCGTTAATCAGGGAGTTACAAAAGCTGGGCACGGTGACGGCTATCGTGCCGGATCAGGAACGGTCGGGGGCTAGCCATTCGATTACCCTGCATAAGCCGTTTCGTATTCATGAAATGGAACCGGGGTTATATCTCACTAACGGGACGCCGGCGGATTGCGTGAAGTATGGGGTGCGCTCACTCATGAAAGGTAAGGTTGATTTGATCGTTTCCGGTATCAATACCGGTCCGAATCTCGGCAATGATGTCGTGTATTCCGGGACGGTGGCCGGTGCACGGGAAGGGGCGATGCTGGGTTTCTCGTCATTTGCCGTTTCCGTGGCGGAACAGGTCAACGGCGATTTTGAACAAGCCGCCCGGATAGCTGCCCGTATAGCGGCGCATGTCATGGATATGAAATGTCCCCTTTCGAAAATATATCTGAATGTGAATGTGCCGCGCATCGTCAAAGGGATGATGCTTACCTCGGTCGGGTCCCGGGTATACGATGAAAATGTCGAATGCCGGACCGATCCGCGCGGGAAGAAGTATTACTGGCTGGCCGGTAGTTTTGTTGCCGGTGAGCACCATGAAGGCACCGATATCACTGCGGTTGCGAAGGGATATGTTTCTATCACGCCTCTGCATCTCGATCCCACTGCCTACAATGAATTCGCTCGTTTGGATTCTTTGGTCAATGATGCCCCGCAAGGGTAATTGACGGACAACTACTATCATGGAACAAAAGTTTAAACTGGTATCTCCGTTCACGCCGTCCGGCGATCAGCCGGCCGCCATAGAGGCGTTGGAGCGCGGTATGCGGGCGGGACGCAAAAACCAGGTCTTGCTGGGCGTCACCGGGTCGGGAAAAACCTACACCATCGCCAATCTGATAGAAAAAATACAAAAACCGGCGCTTATCATGGCGCCCAACAAAATTCTTGCCGCTCAATTGTACGCTGAGTTCAAGGCGTTTTTTCCCGAAAACGCCGTTGAATATTTTGTTTCATATTACGATTATTACCAACCCGAAGCATATATCCCTCAGACGGACACCTATATTGAAAAAGATTCGGCGATAAACGATCATATCGACCGCCTGCGTCTAAAAGCGACCTCGTCGCTGCTGGAGCGGCGCGATGTCATCATTGTCGCATCGGTGTCGTGTATTTATAATCTCGGTTCGCCGGATGAATACCGCGATCTGTGTGTCAGTGTCGAGCGGGGAACGGTAAAACCGCGGGAGACGCTGCTGGCTCAGCTGGTAGCAATCAATTATGAACGAAACGATATAGAATTTTCCCGCGGAAAATTCCGCGTGCGGGGCGATACCGTTGAAATTTTTCCGGCGTATCTCGAAACTGCCCTTCGGGTGGAATATTTTGGCGATGAAATTGAGTCAATAAAAGAGATTCACCCGCTCACGGGTGCGACCCTCGCAAAAAAAGAACGGGTATTTGTTTATCCGGCGAAACATTTTGTGACCACCCTGCCGAAACGGGAGCTGGCTATCACGCTCATCCGACAGGAACTTGCCAACCGTCTTGCCGAGCTCAAAGGACAGGGCAAACTTTTGGAGGCACAACGGCTGGACCAGCGCACGCGATACGATATGGAAATGCTTAAAGAAACCGGGTTTTGTCACGGCATTGAAAACTATTCGCGGCATCTTTCCGGTCGGGAACCCGGCACGCGCCCGTCATGTTTGATTGATTATTTTGTCGAATCTCCGGCGGTCGCAGATGGAGATTTCTTGACGGTGATCGATGAGTCGCACATCACCGTTCCTCAGATCCGCGGTATGTATGCCGGCGACAAGAGCCGCAAACAGACGCTGGTCGATTTCGGTTTTCGGCTTCCCTCTGCTCTCGACAACCGGCCGCTGCAATTTCCTGAATTTGAACACCTGATGAAAAGCGTTGTCTATACATCCGCCACACCGGGTCCGTATGAACTGCAAAAATCCGGCGGTGAAATAATTGATCTGGTGATTCGCCCGACCGGGTTGGTGGATCCCGCGGTCGAAATCCGTCCCATCGATAACCAGATTAACGATTTGATCGGGGAGATTACGCTCTGCGTCAACAAAAAACTGCGTGTGTTGGTGACGACGCTGACCAAAAGAATGTCGGAAGACCTGACCGACTATTTGGTTGAAAAAGGACTCAATGTCCAATATTTGCATTCTGAAATAGAGGCGCTTGAACGCATCGATATTTTAAAAAATCTGCGCAAGGGATCGTTCGATGTTCTTGTCGGCATTAATCTTCTGCGCGAAGGGCTGGACCTGCCCGAGGTGGGACTGGTGGCGGTGTTGGACGCCGACAAAGAAGGATTTTTACGCTCTGAGACAACATTGATACAGATTTGCGGCCGCGCGGCGCGCAATGTCGACGGAAGAGTCATTTTGTACGCTGACCGGATAACCGGCTCGATGGAGCGGGCGCTCTCAGAAATGTCGCGCCGGAGAAAAAAACAAATTGCTTATAATAGAGAACACGGCATTACTCCCCGCACGGTAGTGTCCGCTATTCATGATCTGGAAGAATTCCAGTACAAGGCGAAGGAAGTCGGATTGAATCTTTTGGTGGCAGAAGCGGGCGGCGACGAGATAACTCCCCGGAGTTTGCCGCGGGTCATCGTTTCACTCGAAAAACAGATGCGCGATGCGGCTGACCGTCTTGACTTCGAAACAGCTGCGGCATTGCGCGATACGGTGAAGAAATATAAGGAAATGTCGGCACGGGCACCGTTTGCAAAAAAAGCGGAATAACTTGAAAAAAGGAGTAGTATTTTTGCTATACTATTGCTATGAAAGAAACTATTAAACTGATCACCAGTGCATTGAAAGAAGACAAAGCGTTTCATGATGTCACCACATTGTCGACTGTCCCGCGCTCCGCTGTGGCGACGGCCCGGCTTATTGTCCGCCAGGACGGGGTTGTGTGCGGATTATCGGTGTTTGCCGAGGTTTTTAAAAAATTGGATAAAAAATGTTCGGTCACAGCGCTGGTCAAAGACGGCGCTCGCGTCACCGCCGGTCAAACGGTCGCGACGGTTAGCGGTCCCGCTCGGGCGTTGTTGTCCGGCGAGCGGACAGCGCTTAATTTTATCGGGCACTTGTCGGGGATATCATCCCGCACCGCGGCGTTTGTGCATCACACCCGCGGGACAAAGACACAGATATTTGATACCCGCAAAACGATTCCGGGTATGCGCGCGTTGGCGAAACATGCCGTTCGTTGCGGTGGTGGGGAAAATCACCGCCGTGATCTCGCCGAGATGGCGCTGATAAAAGACAATCATTTGCAGATCATTAAAGACCTGTCGGTTACCATCAACCACATGAAACAGAAACATGCGGATCTGAAAATACAGGTCGAATGTGAGACGCACGCCCAGGTAGTTGCCGCTCTTCAGGCGCGTTGCGATATGCTTATGCTCGACAATATGCCGCCTGCGGCGATGAAGCGGGAGATATCATTTATCGCAGCGTATTGCCGAGAGCATCGTATCGCTCGTCCGGGCATTGAGATATCGGGCGGTGTGTCACTTGAAACCATTAAAAAACTTTCCCGTCTGGGCGTCGATCGGATATCGGTCGGGGCCATAACGCATTCTGCACCGGCACTGGATTTCAGTTTTGAAATGGATCTGGCGTCTTCTCAAAAGTTGCGTTGATTCTTTTCGGTATTGCACAGAGAGAGAAAAGAAACATCATCGGAAATAGCGTTGATTGCCCTCCTCTGGATTGTCAGTGTACTAACTATGGAACTGTTGAACATCCTTAAAGACAGCGAATTTGTTTCAGGTCAGGCGATAGCCGGCAGTCTTGGCGTTACTCGGTCGGCTGTTCACAAACAGATTATGTCTCTGCGCCGTCAGGGGTATTCGGTTATTGCTCAAAAAAATCGCGGGTATATGCTCAAGAGCCGGCCCGATTGTGCGGCGCCTGAAGAGATACGCCGTTATCTGCCCCGCGGTCACCGCTGGGGTGCCGCCATTCATTACTTTCCCTCAACCCCTTCTACGCAGCTGATTGCCAAGGACCTGGCTATTGCCGGTGGTGTCGACGGTACGTTGGTGCTGGCTGAATCACAGTCAGCGGGATACGGCCGGTTGCAACGGGTATGGTCTTCACCCGCGGGTGGTTTGTGGTTTTCATTACTGTTGCGCCCTTCAATTCGTCCTGACGCCGTTCCCCAATTAACGCTGGTGTGTTCTCTCATATTGTCACAAACCATCGAGCGCATCTGCGGTATCTCCTCTTTGATAAAGTGGCCCAATGATTTGGTTGTTCCTGACGGGAGTTCAACTCTTGCCGGAAAACTTGCGGGTATCATTACCGAAATGTCGGCTGAGGTAGACCGCGTAGCGTGGGTCGTTGTCGGGATAGGGATTAATGTCAACAATGCTCTGCCGGATGCTGCGGCGCCGCATGCTGTTTCTCTCAGTTCCCTCACGAAAACGCCTGTCGAGCGAGCCCGCTTATTAGCATCCTTTCTCTGTGATTTTGAAATAGGGTATCGCCGGTTCTGTCGGGAAGGGTTCGCTCCGTTCGCTCAGGACTATAACCAACGGTCATTTTTGCGCGATAAAACAATAGACATTGAGATGTTTGGCGAGATTGTGCACGGCAGGGTCGAGTCAGTCGATGACGGCGGGTTTCTGCTTTTTCAAAAAAACGGCGGTACCATAGAAAAGATTGTTGCCGGAACGGTCACGCGGGTGTATGATTAATATCAGTCCGGAATCATTATTATCCGTTATGAAGTCCCGGCGAAGTATCCGGAAATTTCTTCCGGATGCCGTGCCTGATGCAGACATAGAATCAATCATAGAGGCGGCTGCATGGGCGCCGTCGGGATCGAATCAGCAGAATTGGGAATTTATCGTCGTTCGTTCTCCAGAAGTCAAGGAACGATTGGTTGAAGCGGTGAAGCAAACGATAGCAACCATGGCGGACAATATCGTTTCTGCGCGCGCGAAAACGGAATTTACCGGGTATAGTGCGTACTATACTTTTTTTGCCGATGCGCCCGTGGTCATTGCCGTAGTTCAAAAACCGTATGAATCACTCGCGCGGCGGATAATAATAAGATATAATCTGGCTGTGGCTGCAGTGTCAACTGCCGCTGTTCAGGGGCCTGCTGCGGCAATTCAAAATATGCTGCTTATGGCCCAAGCGCGCGGTTTGGGCACCTGCTGGATGACGGGGCCACTTATCGCTCAGTCCCTGCTTGAAAAGGAGTTGGGGGTCGCATCCCCCGACGAATTGATTGCGTTGGTGCCGGTAGGAAGACCGGCAGTAACTCCGGTTCCGCCTCAGCGAAAAAAAATTCAGGAAAATATGCGCTGGATGTGATATAATAGAATGCGGCGAACGAAAGCGAGGTTGGAGGTATCATGGATTTAAAAGACACCGTCATTTTGCTGAACCGCTCTGAAAAACATTTTTTAGGTTCGTTTTATTTCATGAATATCAAAGAGGGGATTGACGCTGCTCTTGACGGAACGGCGTACCAGCTCCTTATGTCCCGTCAGGACAGTAAATTTTCTGACACCGTCGTTACCAAGCAAAAAAAACTTAATGGCGTCATTGCCTTGGCGCCACATGTGAATACCGATTTGCTCAAGACGATGGAAGAAACAAAAATTCCTTCCGTGCTGATTAATTGCCGTTCCGATAAATTGAGCTGGGTGGATGTGGACAATGTTCACGGCGCAATGACCATGACGGAGCATCTTATTAAGCTCGGTCATGAACGCATTCTTTGCATTATGGGGTTTCCGGAAAGTCAGAACAGTTTGGATCGTCTTGAGGGGTATAAACGGGCGCTGGAAAAATATCGAATTAAATTTAATCCACAGCTCGTCATTCCCTGCGATTTCAGCATTACACTTGCCTACGAACGCATGCAGGAACTGCTTGCGCGGAGCGCGAAGTTGGACTTTACGGCGATATTTGCCTCAAACGATTTGATGGCGGTTGGCGCCATCCGCGCTTTGGTTGACAAAAACATCCGCGTTCCTGAAGATGTTGCAGTGGTGGGGTTTGATGATTTTGATTTTTCATCCAGTTTTTTTATTCCGCTGACTACCTATCGTCAGCCTTTCGTCAATATCGGTTTTGCCGCGACGCGAGTTTTGCTTAAACAGCTTGAAACAGGATTTGATCCTACCAAACAGTTTGAAATGATCGGCGAGATCATTGTCCGCGATTCTTGCGGCGCGAAACGGCGCATTCGGTAACCCCGCGTCAAAACTCTTTCCGTGGTCTCTCCGGTTTCCCATGAAAAAACACTATACTATTGCTCAGATATCTTTTCTTATCGCTTGCGGGAGCGCCCTGCAGCTGGCTGAGGCGTTTTTACCTTCGCCCCTGCCCGGTGTTCGCATTGGACTTGCCAATATAAGTACGCTGTTGGGGTTGGCTCTTTTCGGGGCTCCGGCAGCTTTTGAAGTAGCCGTTTTCCGTCCTATTGTGACCAGTTTGACCAACGGCACATTTATGACGCCCGGATTCGTGCTCAGTTTGTGCGGATCTCTGGCGGGCTGCGCGATTATGGTTCTGCTCTTTGAATTGACCTTCGGCCGTCGTACCTTCTCGCTGATCGCCATCAGTTTGATCGGGGCGCTGGTTCATAATGTTGCGGAGATATGGGTCGCCTATATCTGGCTCATTCCGCATAAGGGTGTGTTCGCCCTGGTTCCCTTGTTTGTCATTCCGGCACTGATCGGCGGTTATTTTGTGGGATGGTCAAGCAGATATGTCCTTGATAAAATAAAAAGCGGGCAATTGTCCGATTTCACGGTATACGAGCACGCCCTTGACCCCGGTCAACCGCCGGAGTTGACCGCTAAGGATAAAATAAAGGTTTTGACGGCATTTTTGATGGTTGTCAGCACGATATTTTTGCGGACTGTTCCTGCATACGGCGTTTTGATTGTCGTTGTCGTGGGTCTGATAATTTTGTACCGTCAGCCCGTCCCTTTTTCGCGCCTGTTCCGTTTATGGGGCGTAGTTGTGTTTAGTTTTGTTCTGCCGGTGCTTTTTTCTGCCCGTGGGGAATCGTTGTGGCATGCCGGAATTATCTCTATTACTGACTATGGCATCCATCAGGGCGCCCTGTTTTCGGTCCGCTTGGTCTTTCTGATACTTATTAGTGTCTGGATCGGCGTCGCCGAGCCGGCAAAGCTCTCACAGGAATTGGCGTGGATACTTTCGCCCTTGAAATATTTTCATTTTTCCGTTGACCGCATACCGCGCATGATGTCCTTGTCCCTTTCATTCATCCCCGTTGTCTGGGAAAGATTCGCCCAGGTTAAACCCAAGAGCCTTCGTGGTGTTCTTGATGCCCTGGGCAATTTCTTCGTAAGCCTTAATAAATCATAACCCCCTCAATATAATGGTAGCTGCAGAGCTTGCTCTGCCGGTGTTGGGGTGACTATTTGAACTAAATTAAATAATTTGATACAATTCCATAACTTCGGTGCAGTATGTGGCCGAAAATACGCACACGCCAGGATTTTACCCGCGGTCCCATTGCGTTTGTTTCGCTGTTGCGAAACGGCATGCGATGGGGTGGGGAGAAGACGAATGGCGTGGAGGCAAAAAACCTAAGGAGGCAGTACCCGTATGTCAAACATTTCCATGAAAGCGTTGCTCGAAGCCGGTGTTCATTTTGGACACCAAACCCGCCGTTGGAATCCGAAAATGGCAAAATTTATTTTCGGAACCCGCAACAAAATCCACATTGTTGACCTTCAAAAAACCGTCAAAGAACTGAAAAAATCGTACAAGTTTGTCCGTGATTCCGTCTGTGAAGGTAAATCTGTCCTGTTCGTGGGCACAAAAAAACAGGCCCAGACGCCGATCAAAGAGGAAGCCCTCCGCTGCGGTGCGTTTTTTGTTTCCGACCGTTGGCTTGGGGGAACACTGACCAATTTTGACACCCTCAAAAGATCTATCGCACGCCTCAAAGAGTTGACCCGCATGAAAACTGAAGGCGTTTTCGATATCCTCTCAAAAAAAGAATCATCCAAACTGGAAAAAGAGCGCTTTCGTATGGAGAAGTCCCTTGAAGGCATCAAGGATATGAAAAAGCTGCCTGACCTTCTCTTTATCATAGACCCCTCTGAAGAAACCACAGCAGTTGCCGAGGCGCGTAAACTTAAAATTCCCATCGTGGCCATATGCGACACCAATTGCGACCCGGATATCATTTCCCATCCCATACCCGGCAACGATGACGCCATCCGTGCGGTAAAGTTGTTTTGCAGCATCATGGGCGACGCCGTTTTGGAAGGTAAAGGCATGAGCGAGAAACAGGCCAATGCTTCGGCTGCAGCCGGCGAGTTGACTGCCGTTGACCTTTCCGCACCGGTAGCTGCCATAGATACTGCGGCTGCAACAACCAATCAAATTCCGGGAAGTGAGGTAATCGCCTAATGAGTTCATCAGCAGAGCTTATACAGAAACTTCGTTCAATGACCGGGGCCGGCATATTGGATTGCAAAGCGGCTCTTGATACATCAAAAGATGATTTGGAAAAAGCGGTTCAGTACTTGCGGGAAAAAGGCATTGCGTCTGCGGTGAAGAAAGCGGAACGCGCTGCGAAACAGGGGTTGGTGACTTCCTATATACATGCGGGCGGATTGCTCGGCGTGTTGGTCGAAGTCAACTGCGAAACCGATTTCGTGGCTCGTACCGACGATTTCCAAAACCTCGTCAAACAAATCGCCATGCAGGTGGCGGCTGCCAATCCGCTGTATGTGCAGCGCACAGACATCCCCCAGGAAGTAATCGATAAAGAACGCGAAATATATAAGGTGCAATTGAAGGAAGAGGGCAAGCCGGAGCAGGTATGGCCGAAGATTATGGACGGCAAGCTTGAAAAATATTATTCCCAGGTTTGCCTCATCGACCAGCCCCATATTCGCGATGCGGCCGGCAAAGAGAAAATAAAAGACCTTATCACCAATGCGATTGCCAAGATCGGCGAGAATATTGTTGTGCGCCGGTTCTCGCGGTTTCGCGTCGGAGAAGAATAGACCGCTGTAGTCTATAAACGGAGAGATACCGCGATGAAATACAAACGCATGGTCTTGAAGTTGTCGGGAGAAACGCTGGCAGGCAATGATTCCTCAGGCATCACTGTCGACGGATTGAAGACCGTTTCACGCGAAATAAAGGCTGTGTGGCGCACCAAGGCGCAAATCGTTGTGGTCATCGGCGCCGGCAATCTTTGGCGTGGCGCGGGAAAATCAATCGACCGGGTAACCGCAGATCATATGGGGATGCTGGCGACGGTCATGAACGCGCTGGCTCTTAAGGACGCTTTGTTGGCGGAGGGTGTCGCTGCGGCTGTTCTTTCCGCGGTTGATGTTCCCGGATTTGTGGCGCGGTATTCGCGTGATGCGGCAGAAGCGTTTCTTGCAAGCGGGGGCGTCGTTATTTGCGCCGGCGGGACGGGCAATCCCTTTTTTACGACAGACACTACGGCAGCGTTGCGGGCAGCTGAGTTAAACGCCGATGTATTGCTCAAAGCCACGCAGGTTGACGGCGTGTATACTGCCGATCCAAAAAAGAATGTTGGGGCAAAAAAATATACGACGCTCAGTTTTGATGACGCCATCAAAAAACAATTAAAGATAATGGACATGGCGGCATTTTCTTTGTGCAGAGAAAACGGAGTGCCGGTCATCGTGTTTGATTTTCATAAAAGCGGTAATTTTGCAAAAGTGGTTTCCGGTTGTTCGATGGGAACATTGATTCGATAGTTTTTCCCAACCGGCGGATAGGTGCCAGCGATGGTAGAGTTAGCGGAGGATAAAGATGACTATTAAGACAGTGCTTGCGACCGGCGAAGAACACATGAAGAGGACTATTGAAAAATTCCGCGGAGATCTCACTTCGATACGGACCGGACGGGCCAGTGTTGCGCTGATAGAAAATGTCAAAGTTGAAAGCTACGGGACGATGATGCCGATTAATCAGATGGCGGGACTCTCGGTTCCCGACGCACGCACTATCGAGATTCGTCCGTGGGATATTTCACAACTGCAGTATATTGAGAAGGCGATCCTGAAGTCGGAGTTGGGGATGACGCCGGCCAATGACGGGAAAGTGATTCGTTTGCCGGTGCCGACCCTGACTGAAGACCGCCGCAAAGAGATTATCAAGTCCATCGGCAAGATCGCCGAAGAGTTCAAAATAGCGATCCGCAATGAACGCCGGCAAATGGTTGAAGATATTAAAAAGGCCGAAAAAGATAAAATCATCGGTGAAGATGACTGCAAAAAAGGTGAAGTGGAATCGCAAAAGCTGACGGATGGATATATTAAGAAGATTGAAGACATGCTGGCGGTCAAACAAAAAGATTTGATGGAAGTATAACTTACCTCAAAAGGAGAACAACAGTGGCTTATTACATTACTCAAAGTATCTGTGTAGGTTGTGGCGCGTGCGAAGGTGCTTGTCCCGTTACGGCGATTTCTCCCGACAGCGACAAATATAAGATAGATCCCGTTGCCTGTACGGACTGCAGCGCCTGCGCCGAAGTGTGTCCGGTCAGCGCGATAACGAAGAAATAGCGGCGTATAGTTTTAATTTGACAGGGTGCGGATGTGATCACGCCTGATATTGTTTCTCTTCCGCGGCATATTGCCATAGTGATGGACGGCAACGGACGCTGGGCGAAAAAACGCGGAATGCCGCGTCTGTTCGGTCATCGCGCCGGCGTTAACGCCGTCAAAGAGATTGTGGAAGAGTGTTCGCGTCTTAACATCGGCGTCCTCACGCTCTACGCGCTGTCAACGGAAAACTGGATTCGTCCGAAAGCGGAAATCATCGGGCTCATGAGTATTCTCAAACGCTATGTGCGTTTGGAACTGCCGATGATGATGCGCAATAATGTCAAATTGACGACGATCGGCGACCAGTCGAAACTCCCCGCGGATACCCGAGCTGAAATAAAAAAAACAATCGAAGCAACCAGTCGCAATACGGGATTAACGCTTAATTTGGCGCTTAATTACGGCGCCCGTGACGAGATGGTTCGGGCAATCAACCGCCTCGTCGCCGCGGGCATACAGCGGGTTGACGAAACGACGGTGTCGAACTATCTTGACACAGCCGGACTTCCCGACCCCGATTTGTTCATTCGTACCTCAGGCGAGATGCGGCTGTCGAATTTCATGTTGTGGCAAATTGCCTACACGGAATTGCATGTGACGCCGGTATTGTGGCCTGATTTTAAAATCAAGCACCTGCACGAAGCCATCGCCGATTTTCGCCAGCGGGGCCGCAGGTACGGCGGCGTTGATTCAAAAAGAAGCACATAACGCAAGGAAAGAAAATAATTTATGTTATTACCGCGCTTGATGACTGCTATTGTCGGTATTCCGCTCATAGTTCTCAGTGTCTACTGGGGCGGCATTCCCTTTTTTTTAATGATGGCGGGGGTTACCTTCCTTGCTTTGCGGGAATACTTTGTTTTGACCAAAATGAAATACCAATCGCAGCCGGTCATAGGTATTGCCGCCGGGATGGCAGTGTTTGTTTTCATTTATCTTAACGGTACCAGTTTCGGCCCGCTTGCAGATAATCAAGGGACCGTTGCTTTGCTCACCTTTTTGCTGATCCCGTTATGCGCCCGTGAAGTATTTCGCTCGTCAACCGAGAAAGCGGTTGAGCGCTTGGCTATCACTTTTTTCGGCATATTTCTTGTCGGTTGGACTCTGGCGCACCTGCTTTTAATCCGCGCCTTCAGACCCGGCGGGATGCAGTTTATGTATTTTCTTTTTATCGTTATCTGGGTGCTCGATACGGGTGCATATGTCGTCGGAAAACGGTTCGGCCGCTATAAACTTGCCCCTGCAGTGAGCCCCAAAAAAACTATAGAAGGTGCAGTGGGCGGCGTGGTGACGGGCATGCTTGCCGCTATGCTGTGCCGTGCGCTATTTATGCGCGATATCATTTCGATGCCTGAGGCGGCCATGCTGGGATTGGTCGTCTCGATAGTTTCGCAGTTTTCCGATTTATCCGAATCACTCCTGAAACGGGATGTCGGAGTAAAAGATTCCGCGCAGCTCCTCCCGGGGCATGGCGGTATGCTTGATCGTTTTGATTCCTTTCTATTTGCTGCTCCGTTAATGTACTATTACCTGACACTGTTTAAAAAATAACCCTCATGAAAAAAATCTGCATCTTGGGATCAACGGGGTCAATCGGCACGCAGGCGCTTGATGTGATACGGTGCCATCCGCGTGAATTTTCCGTTCACGGCATCGCCGGGCGGTCCAATATTGCGCTTATACAGAAACAGATTAAAGAGTTTCATCCCCGGATTGCTGCCGTTTGGTCGAACGAAGACGCTGCAGCGCTTGCGCAGTGGTGCAAAAATAATAAACAAAAAACCCGTATTGTCGCTGGATTACCGGGTCTGCTCGAGGTTGCCCGGCTGTCGTCGGCGGATATCGTCTTGTCCGCGGTTGTCGGATCAGTGGGTCTTGAACCGCTTATGGCTGCCATAAGCGCCGGTAAAACGATAGCTTTGGCAAATAAAGAGGCATTGGTAGTCGCCGGCTCGCTGATTATGGCTGCTGCACGGAAAAAGGGTGTCGCCATTTTGCCGGTGGACAGCGAACATTCGGCTATTTTTCAGTGCCTGAAGAATGAAAAGGTTTCAGCGGTACGCCGCATCATCCTGACCGCTTCGGGCGGGCCGTTTTATCGTTCTTCAAAACCCCTTGCAAGCATTACGGTCGCCGATGCGCTGGATCATCCCACCTGGAAGATGGGTAAAAAGATTACCATTGATTCGGCAACCCTTATGAACAAGGGGTTGGAAGCCATTGAGGCGAGCCACTTGTTCGGGGTCGCCCTTGACGCGATTGATATCGTTATTCATCCTCAGTCAATCGTTCACTCGCTGGTTGAGTTTGTTGACCGTTCCGTTATCGCCCAGTTGTCACTGCCCGATATGCGGCTGCCGATTCAGTACGCGTTAACCTATCCGGCGCGCATTTCATCTTCTTTACGGCCGCTGGATTTGACCGCCGCGGGCGCGTTATCGTTTGATGTTCCTGATTTTAAAAGATTCCCTTGTCTGGACCTGGCGTTGTCAGCCGGGAAATGCGGCGGGACCATGCCGGCCGTCATGAATGCCGCCAACGAAGTTGCCGTGGGGCGGTTTTTAAACGGCGATATCCGGTTTGTTGACATTGCGCGAATCATCAGTGCGGTCATGAAGAGCCATCGAGTGATACGACGCCCGTTATTGCCGGAAATCATCGCCGCTGACGCGGCAGCCCGAGTGCAGGCGCAGAAAGTGAGATGTGTATGATACATGTATTCGGGTTTACCGTCACATGGTTTCAGTCGATAGCTGCGGTTGCGGGTATCGGAATTCTGGTTTTTATTCATGAGTTGGGTCATTTTATCATGGCCAAATATTTCTCATTAAAAGTCGAACAATTTGCGTTCGGTTTCGGACCGGAAATAGTCGGGTTTACCTACGGGGAAACACGGTATTCGCTTAACGCTATCCCGTTAGGCGGCATGGTGAAAATGACGGGCGAAAGCGCCGATACCGCCACCGGCTCTCCCGACGAATTCATGTCGCAGCCGTGGTACAAACGCTTTCTTATCGCCTTTTCCGGACCTTTCATGAATTATCTGTTGGCGGTTATTCTTTTTATCATCGTGATAACCGTCTGGGGTGTTCAGCAGCCGTCATCAAAACCGATTATCGGTGAAGTGCTTGCGGGGTACCCTGCGGCAACAGCCGGATTCAAGCCGGGCGACTTAGTAACCGGTATTGATACGGTGGCAGTGCATGACTGGGAAGAGCTCTCCGGTTATATTCATCGGTTTCCCGGCAAGCCGCTGTCGTTTTCCATAGACCGCAAGGGTGTGCGCAGTTCCATTACCGTAACGCCGTCGAAAGACGCCGCCAGCGGGATAGGCCTGATTGGCATTGCTCCCTGTATAGAAACACAAACGGTCGGATTGGGCGAAGCGGTGTCCGCCAGCGTCCGGATGGTCATATTTCAGTCAGTGTTTACCCTAGAGTATCTGGGACAAAAGATCGTGCGGTGGGAAAAACCCGACTTGGCGGGGCCCATCGGCGTAGTGCAAATCCTGGCGAAAGCCGCGGATGCGGGATGGGCGTCGCTTTTTCATCTTTTGGCGGTCATATCGGTTGCGCTGGGACTGTTCAACCTTCTCCCGATTCCCTTGGTTGACGGCGGACACATGACCTTGTCACTGATCGAAGCGGTGTTCCGTCGGCCTCTGGGCAAACGCGCAGTGGTTATGGTAAATTATGTTGGGCTTTTCGTAATCGTATCGGTATTTTTGTTTGCAACTTACAGCGATATTGTGCGGATTGCAACAAAATAAATTGAGTTGTTTCGTGAGATTCTCGAAAAAACGGGAAAGCAGGGACAGTTGACCATGTTTCATCGGAGCAAAACAAGAACAATACGCATCGGCAATCTTACCATCGGCGGCGGCAAGCCGGTGGCGGTGCAGTCAATGACCAATACGCCGACCCGTGATGTCAGGGCAACGGTGCGACAGATCCGTCAGCTTGAAGATGCGGGCTGTGAGATTGTCCGCGTCGGTGTTCCTGATATGGAATCCGCCCGCGCGCTGGGGAAAATAAAGAATAAAATTTCTATTCCGCTGGTGGCTGATATCCATTTTGATCATCGCCTGGCGCTGGAAGCGATTAGTCAGGGCGTCGACAAACTCCGTATCAATCCGGGAAATATCGGTTCCCGTGACCGTGTCGAACAGGTGGTTGTCGCGGCAAAAAAGGCAAAAGTGCCGATACGGATAGGCGTCAATGCCGGATCGCTTGCCGCAGTGCATACGCGCTCGTCTGCTGAGGATAGTGTTGCCTTCCGCGCAAAAAAACTGGTCGCCTCGGCGCTCGAACATATCGCCATTTTGGAATCATTTTCGTTTTTTGACATTATCGTCTCGCTCAAGGCGTCGGATGTAGCGACTACCGTGGCGGCGTATCGGCTTTTGTCGGCGAAAAAGAATTATCCGCTGCATCTGGGCATTACCGAAGCGGGCTCCCTGATGCGGGGCACGGTCAAATCATCGGTAGGGCTGGGCATACTCCTGTTTGATGGTCTGGGTGATACAATTCGTGTGTCCCTGACCGCCGATCCTGTCGAAGAAGTGAAGGTCGCCTATCAGATTCTGCAGTCGTTGGGCTTGCGGTCAACCGGGGTTGAAGTGATATCCTGCCCCACCTGTTCGCGGTGTGAGGTGGATCTCATAGGTATTGTCAATGAATTGGAAGGACAGCTTGTGCGTATTAACCGGAAAACAACCGCATTGTCTTCCCGGCCGGTGAAAATTGCCGTTATGGGATGCGCGGTGAACGGCCCGGGCGAAGCGAAGGAAGCGGATATCGGCATAGCCGGCGCCAAAAAAACAGGTATTCTGTTTAAAAAAGGTGTTGCCGCCGGGACCGTTCCGCCCGATCAATGGGTTTCTACCTTAATCAATTTTATCAAGAAAAAGTAAGGGGAATTTTTATGGCATCAATTTATCTCTCAAAAGATGGACGCAATAAGATGATAGAAGAGCTTGAGCGCCTTAAAGCGCGCAAGCCGTTGATTCAGGAAGAGATAGCTCGGGCGCGGGAACACGGCGATTTGAAGGAAAACGCCGAATATCACGCCGCAAAAGAAACCTTGACCAACATTCAGCGTCGTATTGCCGAATTGGAGACGAAACTCACCCGTGTCCAGATTATTGACGATGCGCTGCTGGGTACCGATAATATATTCATCGGCGTTACGGTAAAACTTAAAGATGCCGATGGCGATGAGTACGACTATACCATCGTTGATATTGAAGAAGCAAATCTTAACGAAGGTAAAATTTCCGTTCAATCACCGTTGTCACAGGGCTTGCTGGGCCACAAAGTCGGAGAAACAGTGAAAATAAAATTACCCGCCGGCGAGCAGGTATTTAAAATCATAAAGATTTCCCGATAACTTGTATTTGTAGGGGCGGGCCTAGCGTCCGCCCGATCAGGTGTCCCCTTTTTGCAGTCATCCCCCAATGATTGTCCGGGTATCGACGTTATTTTAATACATAGGAGTTCGTACATGAAATTTTCTCAATTGTTCTTGCCGACTTTGCGTGAAGCGCCGTCGGACGCCGATACAGTTTCGGCCCGTCTTATGCTGCGCGCCGGAATGATCCGCAAGCTGGCGTCGGGTATTTACGAATGGCTGCCGCTGGGCCTGCGCGTTTTGCGGAAAGTTGAGAATATCATTCGCGAAGAAATGAACGCTGTCCGGGGGCAGGAGGTCTGGTTGCCCCTGCTTCTGCCCAAAGAGTTGTGGGAAGAAACCGGGCGCTGGGGCGTCTACGGCAAGGAATTGTTCCGTCTTAAAGACCGCAAGGATGCCGAGTTTTGTCTTGGGCCGACTCATGAAGAGGCGATAACCGATTTAGTGCGGCGCGATGTGCGTTCCTATCGCCAGCTCCCGCTTATGCTGTACCAGTTCGGCACGAAGTTTCGCGACGAGATCCGCCCGCGATTTGGCATTATGCGTGCCCGTGAATTTTTGATGAAAGATGCGTATTCATTCCATGCCGACGAGAAAGATTTGGAATCATACTACCAGGAAATGTTTTCCGCGTATAAACGGATATGCGAACGGTGTGGCTTTACCTATCGAGCCGTCGAAGCGACTACCGGCGCCATCGGCGGATCTTTTTCGCACGAATTCATGGTTCTTGCTGAAGCCGGAGAAGAAGAAATTGCCTGGTGTGAGTGCGGGTACGGTGCCAACAGCGAAAAGGCTGAATGTGTAAAACCTGCCGGTTCAAACATCGCTGACGCCCCGCAAAAACCCGTGCAGGAAATTCATACGCCGGGGCTGCGGAGCGTTGCGGAAGTAGGAAAATTCCTTGCGGCTGAGCCTGCATCATTTATCAAAACGATGTTGTATGTCGCCGATGGCGTTCCTGTGGTGGCCTTGGTGCGGGGCGATCATGAGATAAATGAAGCGAAACTGCAGGCATATCTGGGTTCCGCGACTTTGCTATTGGCGAATGAAAAAACAATTATCGAAGTAACGGGTGCGCCAACCGGATTTGCCGGGCCCGTGAACCTCAAGGCGAAGGTCAAGGTCATCGCTGATTATGCCGTTTCATGCATGTCCGCTGCTGTATCAGGAGCAAATAAACAGGACTATCACCTTACTAACATTGTGGCCGGAAGGGATTTTACGCCGGACGCAATTATCGACCTGCGCATGGTCGCGCATACCGATGCGTGTGTCAAATGCGGCAAACCCCTGCAGTTTTCGCGCGGCATAGAAGTCGGGCATACCTTCAAACTGGGGCTTAAATATTCAACATCCATGAAAGCCGTCTATCTGGACGCCGCGGGTAAAGAAAATCTGATGGTGATGGGTTGTTACGGCATCGGCGTATCCCGCATAGTCGCCGCGACCATAGAACAGCGTAACGACGAAAACGGCATCATCTGGCCGCTCAATGTCGCGCCGTTTGCGGTGGCCGTTGTTCCCGTGAACATGGCTGATGAATCAGTGCGCCGGACAGCGGAAGATATATACCGTCAGCTTCGCGAACGCGGCATTGATGTTCTTCTGGACGATCGGGACGAACGCGCCGGCATTAAATTCAAGGATATGGACCTTATCGGCATTCCCTATCGCATCACTATCGGCGAGAAGAACCTTAAAAACAACAATGGTGAATTCAAAGCCCGCTGGGAAAAAAACGACCAGTCCCGCCTTATTCCGATAGACGCCATAGTAGCGGAAACGGTTGCAATCATTAACCGATAACTCCGGTATGCGCGCTGTCTGCGGTGGTCTTCCCGGACAAGCGTACAGAGTTGCAATTGCCCTTTCTATTTGGTAGAGTATTACTGCAAGAGTGGCCGTATGCCACTCTTTAGTTTTTTCGGGGGTTGATACGCATGGGTGTTGTGGAAGATGTAGAAAAATTAGTGGCACCGCTGCTGGAAGCACAAGGGATAGAGCTGGTAGATTTGCAGTGGGTTACCGAATCAGGGAAAAAGGTGCTGCGGGTGTTCATTGATAAGCCGAGCGGTATCAAACTGGCTGATTGCGGGAACATGAGTGCCCTAATCAGCGCGGAGCTTGACGAAAAAAATACTTTGCCCGGCCAGTATCTTCTGGAAGTGTCGTCGCCCGGGATTGACCGTGTGTTAAAGAAAGAAAAGGATTTCGCGCGGTTTGTCGGAAAACGGGCCCGCATAGTCGGACAGGAACCGATCAACGGCCAGCGTAATTTTTGCGGTGAATTGAAATCAGCTGCCGGAGGCTTGGTAACGATAGATGATGTGACTAACGGGGCTGTGACTATTGCTTTCGGCAATATAGTCCGGGCGCGGCTTGATCCCGAAATATAAAATTTGTTGGATGGGTAAGGAATATAGCGAAATATTACGCTAATACTACGGAGGAGCAGGATGTCAGAAAAAAGCGAATTGGTTTTGGCACTCGAACAGATAGAGAAAGATAAGGGCATAAAAAAAGAAGATATTTTAAGCGTTATTGAAAATGCGCTTGTTTCCGCATATCGCAAACATGTGGGGAAAAATGCGACGGTGGAAGCGTCCGTCAACCCGGACACCGGGGAAATGCTGGCATGGTCAATAAAAAAAATCGTTGTTGATGTGCGTAATCCTTCGGTTGAGGTCGCACTTGATGAGGCAAAACGCTTATCACCCGACGCTGAAATAGATGCAAATGTGCGTATTCCTTTGGACACGCAGGATTTTGCCCGTATTGCCGCGCAGACGGCCAAGCAGGTCATTGTTCAGAAGATCCGTGAGTCTGAACGCGAAACGCTGCTTGAAGAAATGAAAACAAAGATCGGCCAGATGGTGAGCGGCACGGTGTGGCGTTTTGCCAACCGCAATCTCATTGTTGATATCGGAAAAACAGAGGCCATTCTTCCGGCGTCCGAACAGGTTTTTCGTGAGAAGTTCAATCTTGGTCAGCATATCCGCGCGGTCATCGTCAAAGCCGAACGCTCGGTTCGCGGTCCGTCCATAGTGCTTTCTCGCAGTCACCCGGACCTTGTCCGGCGGCTTTTCGAAGTGGAAGTGCCCGAGATTTATGAAAAAATCGTCGAAATTGTGTCGGTTGTCCGGGATCCGGGAATGCGTGCCAAAGTCGCCGTAATCTCCCGCAATCCCAAGGTAGACCCTGTCGGCGCGTGCGTGGGGGTAAAAGGGGCGCGTGTAAAACCCATCATTGACGAACTTCAGGGCGAGCGGATTGACCTTATTCCTTTTTCCCTTGATACGGCGAAATATATTGCGTCCTCCATCTCGCCGGCGAAAGTTGTCAGCGTTAGTATCATATCTGAGCAGGAACGCCGGGCAGAAGTGCTGGTTGCCGACGATATGTTGTCATTGGCTATCGGCAAGAACGGACACAATGTACGGTTGGCGGCAAAGCTGACCGGGTGGCATATAGATGTAAAATCCGATACGCAGCGCAAGCGGGACATTGAACAGAAATCCGCCGCAACCGCGGAGACCCTCGGGAAGCTGAAGGGGATTGGTGCAAAAACCGCTGAAGTGTTGACCAAGGCCGGACTGGCTAACATTGAAAAGCTGGCACATTCTCAGCCGGACGATTTGACAACGCTCCAGGGAATCGGATTGAAAACGGCCGAGAAAATCATTGAATCAGCAAAACTATATTTGGCTGAAGCAGCTGCTGCGGCCGAAAGTGATAATCAGGGTACTGAAAAAGGGCTCAAAAATAATGAGGTGGAACATGGTGGCGAAAGTAAATAAGACAGTATCAAAAAAAACAGCTGACAAAGAAAAAACGGAAACGGTCAAGAAGAAAAAAACTATTGCGGCCCCGAAAACGGTGAAGGTCGCGGTTTTAAAAACAGAGAAGACGGCGAAAGCTGTCCGTACTCCCGCTCTTAAAAAATCGCCGCCCAAAGTGGCGGTGCACAAAAAAGAAGTGGTTGTAATCCCGACTGATAAATCGCTTAAAACAAAAACAATAAAGGCGCCTGTTGCGCCACCGGCTATCCCGAAGGATGTGGTAAAACCAGTAGTAAAAACCGTGGTAAAACATGCGGTTAAAACTGAGATTAACCCTGAGGTAAAGCCGGAAATTAAACATGCCCCTAAACCGGTTGTCGTTGCGCCGGCTGCCCCGGTCGTAAAAGCACCCGTAGTTCCTCATACAAAACCCGTTATCCCTGATATACCAAAACCTGTTGCCCCAGTGCATAAACCGCTTCCTGTTCCCGTGAAGGCACCCGTGCATGCTGTCGCTGCGCCAGTGATTGCGGCCCCAGTAGCTGTTGCGCCGGTCGTTCAAGCGCCGGCACCGGCGAAACCTGTTGTTGCGGCTGCTCAACCGGTAAAAATGAAGGGTGTTATAAAAATTAACGAACTCATTACCGTCAGAGAACTCGCTGAAAAGATGAATGTTCGCGTGGGGGAAGTTCTCAAGAGGCTGATGGGAATGGGCAGTATGTGTACCATTAACCAGCGGATTGATTCCGATGTTGCGGTGCTTTTGGCCCATGAATTCGAATATGAAGCAAAGTTTACCTCGCTGTATTCCGACGAGGAGTCCATCGAAGAAGTTGAAGACGCTTCAAAACTTAAACCCCGGTGGCCGGTGGTCACCATCATGGGACATGTCGACCATGGCAAAACTTCGTTGCTTGATGCAATTCGCAAAAGCCGCGTTGCGGAAGGTGAAGCGGGCGGGATAACCCAGCATATCGGCGCGTACAAAGTGAAAGTGAGAAATGGCGAGATTGCCTTTCTTGATACGCCGGGTCATGAAGCGTTTACCGCTATGCGTTCGCGGGGTGCTCAGGCAACGGATATCGTGATACTTGTTGTGTCCGCTGTTGACGGCGTTATGCCGCAAACGGTGGAAGCGATTGATCACGCCAAAGCGGCGAATGTGCCGATTATTGTGGCGATAAATAAAATCGACCTGCCGACCGCTCAGCCGGCGCAGATCAAACAGGAATTAAATAAGTACGGGTTAGTTGCCGAGGATTGGGGCGGGGACACCATTATGGTCGAGATATCTGCCCGCAAGAACATTAACATTGACGGACTTCTTGAAATGGTGGTGCTCAAAGCCGAAATGATGGAACTCAAAGCAAATCCCGACCAACTGGCTCGCGGGGTTATCATCGAAGCCAAACTTGACGCCAAGCGTGGGTCGGTTGCGACTTTGCTGGTGAAAACGGGAACCCTCCGAATCGGTGACAATATCGTAGTGGGGAACATATTCGGCAAGATTCGCGCGATGAGCGATGAACACGGCCAGCGCCTAAGCGAAGCTCCTCCGAGCACGCCGGTTGAAGTTCTGGGTATCAATTCGCCGCCTCAGGCAGGGGAAAAATTCGTGGTGGTTGAGCAGGAGTCGCAGGCACGCGAGATAGCTGAAGCCCGCGCTTCGAAAACGCGCGAGGATTCTCATCAGCGGCGGCATCATCTTTCCCTGGAAGATATTTCCAGTGGCAAGTCAAAAGAATTGAAGATGATTTTAAAGACGGATGTGCAGGGTTCGCTGGGAGCGCTTGCTGATTCATTGGAACGCCTTTCGACCAGCGAGATTTCCCTGAAGATCATTCACAGCGGCGTCGGTGCGATCACGGAGTCTGATGTAACCCTGAGCGCTGCTTCAGACGCCATGATTATAGGATTCAATTTGCGGCCCGACGCGCAGGTGGCAAAGATTGCCGACCGTGAAGGCGTCAGCATCCGGACATACCGTATTATTTACGAGATCATCGCCGATGTTAAGGCGGCCATGGAAGGACTCCTTGACCCATCAACCAAGGAAACCGTCGTCGGTAAAGCCCAGGTCAAACAGGCCTTCAAGGTTTCCAAGGTCGGGACAATATCTGGTTGTATGGTCATCGATGGAAAAATACTTCGCGGTGGCAAAGCACGGCTCCTGCGTGATAATGTCATCGTATTTGAAGGAAATATTTCTTCCCTGCGGCGCTTTAAAGATGATGCCCGTGAAGTTGAGAAGGGTTTTGAGTGCGGCATCGGTCTTGAAAACTTCTCCGACATAAAAACAGGCGACATCATCGAAGTGTTTATCCAGGAAAAGATCGCCCGAAAACTGTAATTTCGGATCTGAATTGTCATTAAAGACATTTGGTTGTCATTAATGATTCAAACTTGATTGTCATCCCTGAATCTCATGACTCTCATCCCCGAATGATGGTATCGGGGATATGATTTACATAATAACAAGACCAAAACCATATTCCCGACTAAACCCTCGGGAATGACAGTAGTTTCGAGTTAAGAATACGACATTAGATGGATAGGCAGATACATTATGCAAAGCTATAAAAGATCGGTGCGCGTCGCCGAATTAATTCAGCAGGAATTGGCGAATATAGTCAGGGACATCAAGAATCGTGAGATTGGCTTTACGACCATCACCACGGTGACACTGACCGATGATCTTCAGACTGCCCGGGCGTTCTATTCAGTCATCGGAACGGAAGAGGAAACGCAAAAGACGGCAGTTGTACTCAAAGCGGCTGTCAAAGAAATTCGTCATGAACTTGCTGTCCGGTTGAATTTGCGCCGGACGCCGACGCTTGAATTTGTGTTCGATGAAACGCCGGTCAAGGCAGATCGCATATTTGAGCTTCTTGAAAAAATTAAATCCGAAGAACCCATCCATGAAAAAGAACCCGAAGACGAAAACCCCGAAAATTAATAGGCCGCTGGCTGATATTGCCCGTGCGTTGCGTCGCTACGAAACTTTCTTTATTGCGGGGCACATGAAGCCCGATGGCGATACCATCGGCACGGCGCTGGCGTTGGCGTCGCTTCTTAAACGTTTGGGGAAAAAAGCTTTTGTGTACAGCCGCGAAGAGGTTCCGGCGAATCTCTGCTTTATTCCCGGCGCACGGCGCATAGTGGTGACGGAAAAAGTCCGCCGGGAGTTTGATTGCGCGATTATTTTGGAATGCAAAGATCTGGCCCGCATGGGTGACTTGATAACGCCTGATCAGGTTCGCACGATTATCAATATCGACCATCACGCGGACTTTAATCCCTTCGGCGCTATCAATTATCTAGACTCGACGGCCTCGTCAAGCGCCGAGCAGGTGTTCGACTTATTTTCTTTTATGAAGATCCCGATTCATTGCAACGAAGCCGAGGGATTATATGTCGGGTTGGTCACCGATACCGGCCAATTTCAGCATGCCAATGCATCGCCGTCCGCGCTGAGAATGGGCGCCCGCCTTCTGGAAGTCGGCATCGTCCCGGATCATATTTACGACAACCTTTACGCCAGCAATTCCCTTTCGTCCTTGCATCTGCTCGGATCTACCCTGTTGACGCTGGAAAAAACGGCGGATGGAAAAATTGCTGCGATGACTATTCCCCGCTCCTCATACCGGCGCACCGGCTCCGATGTGACCGAAACTGACGGGATTATCAATTTTGCGATGACGATGCCTGCGGTTGTCGTTGGTGTGCTCCTGCGCGAGACCGAAGTAAAGGGTCAGATAAAGGTAAGTTTGCGTGCGCGGGGTACTTTCAATGTCAATGCGGTGGCTCATCATTTCGGCGGCGGCGGACACAAAAAAGCCGCCGGATGCACCCTGACGGGGACGCTATCCTCGGTTAAAAAAACGATCATTGATTTCGTGGTGAAACAAGGGGTATGACCGATCCGGCATCCGGTTTTTTTGTTATCAATAAACCTTCAGGAATCACTTCGTTTACCGTCGTCAGAAATATCAAACGCGTTATGCAGGTAAAAAGGGTCGGCCATTGCGGGACGCTTGATCCGTTGGCGACCGGCGTGTTGGTGGTGGTTTTTGGCACGGCTACGCGGCGTCAAGCTGATTTTATGGCAATGCCGAAAACCTATCGCGCCGTTGTCCGGCTAGGGACAAAAACTGATTCAGGCGACATAACCGGCGCAGTAACCGCTACCGCGGATACCGCACACCTGTCGTTTGATGCAATTCGGGCTGTTGCCGCACGTTTTGTCGGCGATATTGAGCAGATACCGCCGATGTATTCGGCGCTTAAGTGGGGCGGCCGGCGTCTCTACGATCTTGCCCGCGAAGGGCGAACGGTGGAACGCGCCCCCCGGTCGGTGCATATTTCCGCTATAGATTGTGTCCGTTTTGAAGATCCTTTGGTTGAAATAGTTGTGGATTGTTCCCGCGGGACATATATCCGGACGCTGGCTGAAGATATTGGTGCCGCTCTCGGTTGCGGCGGGACCATTGAGAAACTCTGCCGTGAGAAAATTGGAATATATTCGATAACAAATGCGCTTGACGGAGCTACGATTAATACTCTGTCTCGCGAAGAACTGTGTACGCATGCTCAGCCGATAGAGGGTTGCCAATGAACATGAATGATACTGCGGTTGCCATTGGTACTTTTGACGGACTGCATCGCGGGCACCGCTCGCTGCTGCAGTCCTTGCAAGTCATTGCCCGCCGCCGTCATTTGCGCAGCGTGGTGGTTGCTTTGGAACGCCCGGTGCGCGCGGTTCCCGGCGTGTTGGCGACCGTCGAGGAAAAACAAGAATTATTGACGCAGTTTTCGTTGGACGAAGTCATAATCGTGCCGGTGGACGACGCCTTAATCAAACAGTCAGCCATTACCTTTCTCAATGATTTTCTCAGTGAGACGCTGCACGCCCGTCATATCGTTGTCGGCAGAAATTTTTCCTTTGGACACGCGCGGCACGGGACCGTTGACTGGCTGAGAGACAACGGTAAAGATTTGGGCATTCAATTGAGTGTCGTTGCGCCGGTGTGTTATCATCGCGCGGTCATATCGTCTTCGCGCATTAGGACATTGTTGCTGCGGGGGCAGGTGTCCTACGCCAACAAATTGCTCGGCCGGTTATATTCTTTTGAAGGTATGCCCGAACGCGGGCGGGGCGTCGGGCGGACGCTGGGGTTTCCCACCATCAATCTTGCGACGGCTCCGGGGAAAATAATTCCGCGCGGCGTGTATCTGTGCTGCGCGAGCCAGGGCGGACTGTGGCTGCCGGGCGTCATCAACATCGGCACGCGCCCTACATTTAATATCGCGGAAACGATTGTTCCTGAACTTCATCTGCTCGATTTTTCCGGTGTGTGGGAAGATAAACCGACGCGCGTATATCTTATGAAGCATATTCGCAACGAAATACGCTTCAAAAATAAAGCAGAATTGATGAATCAGCTGGCTGCCGATGTTCTTGCCGCGCGGCATTTTTTCCGCTAACGGCGGTATTTACTTTGTTCTCGCAATTTAGTATCATTTACAAAATAAAAATGGAACACACACGAAAGGGGAAGTAAGATGGAATTCAACAAGAAAACGATTGTAGAGGAATTTAAGACGCACGGTACCGATACCGGATCGCCCGAAGTACAGATAGCGGTTTTGACCGGGCGCATCAACTATTTGGCGGGGCATTTCAAGAAGTTCCCCAAGGATTTTGGTTCTCGCTTCGGATTCCTTAAACTTATCGGCCAGCGCCGCCGTTTATTGGAATACCTCAAGAAGCACAAACAGTCCGCCTACAAGACAATCATTGAAAAATTATCGTTGAGAAAATAAAAGGAGTATTGCGTGAATATCGAAAAGAAAACAATAGACATCGCAGGGAAAACCCTGACGGTTGAGACGGGGTTGATGGCAAAACAGGCCAACGGTTCATGTTTGGTCCGTATGGGCGACACAGCGATTCTGGTAAATGTGGTTGCTTCCCGGACGCCGAAATTAAATTGCGATTTTTTACCGCTGACGGTTGATTACCGCGAGCGGACCTATGCCGCCGGAAAGATTCCGGGCGGTTTTTTTAAACGCGAAACACGGCCGCGCGATGGCGAGATCATCGTCAGCCGCTTGATAGACCGCAGTATCCGCCCGCTGTTCCCTGAAGCGTGGCATAACGATACGCAGGTGGTGGCGATTCTGTTGTCCTACGACAACGAGAACGACCCCGATGTTATAGCTCTTAACGGCGCGTCAATCGCGCTGATGTTGTCCGATGTTCCGTTCTTTACGCCGATATCGGCGGTACGGATCGGGCGGCTTAACGGAAAACTTATCGTTAACCCGACTATTGCGGAACAGGAAAATTGCGATCTTGACCTGGTGGTCAGCGGAACGCAGGACGCCCTGGCGATGGTTGAAGCGGGCGCGAAGGAATTGTCTGAAACCGAGATGCTTGAAGCGTTGAACCTTGCCCACGCTGAAATTAAAAAATTGTGCGCGTTTCAGCTGACTTTCCGCGGCAAAGCGAAAATGACTCCGGTGGAACCGGCCATTGATGCCTCTTTGCGCAGTGAAGTCGAAAAGCTCGGCGTGCCGAAAGCGGAACAGATTGTCACGATTGCCGAAAAATCAAGCCGCGATATCGCATGGGATACGGCAAAAAAAGAAATAACTGCCGCCGTCCTGGTGCAGTTTCCCGATCAAGGCGCCACCATCGGCGCCGTTCTGGAAGATATATTTTACCGCAAAGCCCGGGCATTGATACTCGGGAAGCGCATTCGTTCCGACGGCAGGAAGCTTGACGAGATTCGCCAGATTACCTGTTTGACCGGCATTCTCCCGCGGACGCACGGATCGAGCCTTTTCACCCGCGGTCAGACGCAGGCGCTGGTAATAACCACGCTGGGCACACCGCGCGACAGCCAGGTGATGGATGTTTTGGGTGGAGAATACAAAGAACGCTTTCTCCTTCATTATAACTTCCCGGGGTTTGCTACCGGTGAACCGAAACCGGAACGCTCGGCCGGCCGCCGCGAAATCGGTCATGGCATGCTTGCGCGCCGCGCGTTGCTGCCGCTCTTGCCGACCGCCGAAGAATTTCCGTACACGATTCGCATTGTTTCCGACATCCTTGAGTCAAACGGATCGTCGTCAATGGCTTCTGTCTGCGGCGGTTCCTTGTCCTTGTTTGACGCCGGCGTGCCGTTGAAGGCGTCATGCGCAGGTATAGCGATGGGATTGGTTAAAGAAGGCGACGATTACGCGATCCTGACGGATATCATGGGGATGGAAGACCATCTCGGAGATATGGACTTTAAAGTAGCCGGTACCCGCAAAGGTATCACGGCTTTGCAGATGGATATAAAGATTGCGGGAATAACCACCGCCATACTGGCGAAGGCATTGGAACAGGCGCGCGTGGGACGGTTGAATATTCTTGATACCATGGAATCATCGCTTGCCACGCCCCGTGCGGACCTTTCGGCCTTCTCGCCGCGTATGGTGACCGTGATGATACCGCAGGCAAAAATCGGCGAACTCATCGGGCCGGGCGGCAAGAACATCCGCCGCATCCAGGAAGAATCGGGTGCCGAGGTCAATATTGAAGAAGATGGCCGCGTGTTTATTTCCAGCACGGATAAAAAAGCGGTCGACGCAGCGCGTGAGATGGTTGAAATGCTTGCCGTCGAAGTTGAAGTTGGCAAGATTTATCATGGCCGCGTGACGCGGTTGATGAATTTCGGCGCGTTTGTTGAAGTGTTGCCCGGCAAAGAAGGCCTGGTACATATTTCTCAGTTGGCCGAAGGACATGTGAAACGGGTTGAGGATGTGGTGCATGAAGGCGACGAGCTTGATGTCAAATGCATCGAAATCGACGGCCAGGGCCGCGTCAACCTCAGCCACAAGGCAGTATTGCTCGAAAAAAAATAATACCAGAGTTTATATTTTCCTGAGTTGCAATGGGTAGGAGCGATAGCGATGAAAAATACGACCGATCACAACGGGCCGCCGCTTACGCAGGGTAATATGATAGACAGAGTGCGTGAGCTCTTTGAGATAATGAAGCACGAAAAGATCGAAGAACTTGAAATTTCCGATCCCGACGCGCGCATTCATCTCAAACGCAAAGGCCACATCTCAACGCGGGTGGTTTCTGCTCCGGCAGTTGCGGCGTCTGCGACTGTTTCACCCGAAGATGTATCCGTTAAGCAGGAATATTCCGGCGAGACGGTCCAATCACCTATCATGGGCATGTTGTACCGCTCGCCCAGCCCCAGTTCCCCGCCGTTTGTTAAGGAGGGGGATATGGTGGATACGGGAAAAACATTGTGTATTGTGGAAGCCATGAAGGTCATGAATGAAATAAAAGCTGACGGAAAAATGAAGATCGTCAAGATTCTCGTTGAGAACGGCAAAGCAATCACGGCGAACCAGGATCTGTTTCAAATAGAAAGAGCGTAATGGCGATGGATGAAATTATTGGCCTCACCGCCGGCAGTATATGGAATTATATCAATGAAAACGGCGAAACCAGCGCCATTAAACTGAAAGCGTCGCTGGGTATTTCCAACCGGTTGTTATGTTTTTCACTCGGATGGCTTTCCCGTGAACAAAAAGTACTGATAACTGAAGACGGACTTACCTTTAAAGTTTCGTTGCGATAACCGTCGTGTATTCATTTCTGTATTTTCGGCGCAGAGCCCCCTTCCAACCATGATCTATAGAGCGCGTACTGTCCAACGAGCGCGGACCTCAAAACCAAAAACCAGTCATGCCGGAGAAATTAAGGGACTGCTCCTTTTTCTTTTGTCATTTTTACTTATGTACTGCCTTGTCGTCCCCGGACAATCAGGTGTGCTTGGCCTGGCTGTTTACCGTGTTTTTATGTTCATATTCGGACAGGCGTCGTTTTTGGTGTCAGGCGTTTTGATATGGATGGGCGTTATGTCCATCAAGGCGGAATCGTATCATCCCCGCTGGCGGCTTGATGTTGTCTGGGCGGTAGTGCTTGTTTGTCTTGGTGCCGCATTTTTGTCCGTTTTCGGCACACAGGCGTATGCAGTCAATTTTGGCGGCTGGGTCGGTCTGAAACTCAATCCTCTTTTTTATCGGTTGTTCGGCGGATACCTTGCCGTGGGTGTTATCGCGGCAATTTTTTTCTTTGTGCTGAGCATTTATTTGCGGTTCTCGTTTCGGGCATTGGTTATCACGCTGTGGCATACGCTGGCAGCCGATTACACCGAGTGGCAGAATGCCCGTGCGACGCTCAAAAAGAACGCGCCCGCACCAATACGAATCGTGCGCACCGACGAACCCCGTGCGTCAAAAATTGATGCTAATCCCGCTCCGAAAATAATAACCCCGGTAGCACCGACTGTTTCGTCGGCGATGTCCTCAATGCCAGCCGTGCGTCCGACGCCGGTGAAAACAACGCCTCTCGCCGCAAAAACGGGGGCTGTCCAACCTCTGCACACGAGTTTGATACCCTATCAGCTTCCGCCGTTTGAGTTCCTTTCCATTGATGTGGAAAATAAAACACACTCCCGGGACCGCCATCTGGCGAACGCGGAACTCCTCACAAAAACGCTGGCAGATTTTAATATCAGCGCCAAGGTCATCGAGATAATTCCCGGTCCGGTGGTAACCCGCTACGATATGGAACTGGCGCCGGGTATCAAGATTCAGTCGGTCGCTGCTTTGGCCGATAATATTGCTTTGACGATGAAGGCGCCGTCGGTCCGTGTTGTTTCGGTGTCTGAGAAATCAGCAGTCGGGGTAGAAATACCGAATGAAGAAAGCAGTATGGTCGGTCTGCGGGGAATACTCTCGCACAAGGATTTTCAGGAATCAAAATCATTATTGACCCTCGCGCTGGGAAAAACTACTGACGGGAATCCGTATGTGGCTGATTTGTCGGGTATGCCGCATTTGCTGATTGCCGGAGCGACCGGTTCGGGGAAAAGCGTCGGCATTCACAGTTTAATTATTTCACTGTTGTACCGCGCGCGGCCCGACGAACTAAAATTCATGTTAATCGACCCCAAGCGCGTCGAGATGCCGATATACCGATCGCTGCCCCACTTGTATGATCCGCGCAAACCGGCGGAACAGGCGGGGATAATTACGCAGGCAAAGGATGCGGCAGAGGCATTGAAA
The DNA here is from genome assembly GCA_903880015.1 of uncultured Elusimicrobia bacterium. Lineage (GTDB taxonomy): Bacteria > Elusimicrobiota > Endomicrobiia > Endomicrobiales > CAIRNS01 > CAIRNS01. The sequence goes on from CAIRNS010000007.1 coordinate 232,910, forward strand.
AAATTAGGGCGCGTGATGGAACTGCGCTACGAGAAGTTTGCCAAGGAAATGGTCCGCAATATCGAGGGATACAACGAAAAAATGGCGGAGTCAGGCAGGGAGAAAGAGTTTTACATCGTGGTCATTATCGATGAGCTGGCCGATATCATGATCTCGGGGCCCAAGGATGTGGAAGATTCCATTCAACGGCTCGCGCAGATGGCGCGCGCCGTCGGTATTCATCTTATTTTAGCGACTCAGCGCCCCTCGGTCAATGTCATTACCGGCGTCATTAAAGCCAATTTCCCGTCGCGCATCGCGTTTCAAACAACTTCAAAAGTCGATTCTCGCGTTATCCTTGACGCTGTGGGCGCCGACGGGCTTCTGGGGCGCGGCGATATGTTGTTTATGCCGCCGGGCGAATCGCGTTTAGCGCGCTTGCAGGGCGCGTTTGTTTCCGTAAAAGAAGCGGAAAAAATCATTGAGTTCATCAGCAAACAGAATTTCCCCCGCTGGTACGAGGAACTGTTTGCGCCGGCTTCCGCCTCCGACAGTTTTGATCCTGCTAACGACAAAGAAATTCGCGAATTGCTCGAATCGCTTACGCTGGTCAGAGAACGCCGGCGGGTATCCCAGGATTTGCTCAAAGCGCATTTTGGGTCATCGTCAAAAGCAACCAATCTCTTGAGCATTCTTGAGACAAAAGGGTTTATCAATAAGCCCGAAGGCACCAACCGTTGGAGCATATATTTCGATAAAATAGACGACTATCTGTCCGCTATGGGCGGACAAAAGGAAATCGAATGAAAAAATTTATTATTCTGTTGACGGTATGCATCGCTATGGCTGCGGCTGCGGTCGCGGCTGATAAAAAGGCAGATGACATTATTGCTCATATGTCCGCCGCCGAAAAGAATATCAAAACAATTGTATTTGATTACAACCAGGAGATCGTGTACTCGCTGACCAAAGAACGCCAGGTCATGCGCGGGACCGTTTCCAGCGCACTGCCGGAAAAACTGGTCGTCCAACAGACCGGTCCCCTGCGCCAGGACATCATTACAGACGGTAAAAAGGTGTGGGTGTACACGCCTGAGTATCGACAGGCGCTGATGGATGATTTCAAGAGATGGTCAAAGAGCAGTGTCGTTCCGGCCTCTTTACTCAAAGTTGGGCACACTGCCGGCGCGATCCGAAAAAAATATGCAGTCACGGTTGTCGGTGAAGAGGGTGGGGCGGCTATTGTTGAGATGGCGCCCCTCAATAAGGATGCGTGGCGGATGAAGGTCTGGATCGACCTGCAGACATATTTACCGCAACGGGCAGTTTTCGACGGAGATTCGGTAACCATATCGATAGCGATCAGTAATTACCGCATAAATACACCCTTGGATCCGGGCATATTTACCTTTACGGCGCCGGATGGGGTGGAAGTGATACAGATTCCCTGAACGGAGGAGTGCCTTTCCGGTATATCGGGAAGGTCTAATCTACATGGACGGCATAGGAAAAATCATACAAGAACAGCGTGAATTAAAAAAATTGACGCTGGAAGAAGTTCATTTAAAAACCAGAATCGCACGGCATTTTCTGACTGCGATAGAAGCGGATGATCGGTCCGTGTTTCCTGCAGAGGTCTATTACCTGGGGACTATCCGAACATACGCACGGTTTTTAGGGTTGGACGGCGGTCCGTTAGTGCTTCAGGTGCAATCCCCCGTTCCTGTACCGGAAAAACCTCTTGATATTCGTCCACTGATAGGTAGTGTCCCCAAAAAGCCGGTCACCAAAAAAACGATTATTGCCGGTACACTTGTTTTGCTGGTCTTAGCTGCTGCAGTCGTTTTTTATTGGCATTCCTGTTTTTCCTGTACTGCGTTGGGACAAAAACCGTTGCCGCAATCCTTACCGGCACTGTCTCCGGTAGCCGCTGTTGCGATAGTACCTGCGCCCATCATTCGTACGACCATCGAATTAAGGATTACCGCTGTTAAAAACACCTGGGTTAAAGTCGTTTCTGACGGTAAAATAGTTCAGGAATCGACTATGTTTGCCGGGGCGCAGAGAACATGGCAGGCGAATGCCGGATACCGGGTTGTGGTCGGTCATGCTGCCGGCGTCAGTGTGGAAGTAAACGGCGAACCAATAAAACTTCCCATTTCATCTCCTCACATTGCTCAGCTCGTCATAACCAAAGCAGGAACAAGAATTAGCATCATTGATTCCCCACGCCCGCAAGCTGTGCAATCTGTTGATACTACTCAGTCGACCTCCGCAGTTTTTCCCGTTATCGTTTCATCCCCAACCGTTCCGGCAGGCAAAAAACACCAATGACAACCGCTGTTGCATTGATAACGCTGGGGTGTCCGAAAAATATTGTTGAAGGCGAACAGATGGCGGGCATACTGCAAGCGCAGGGATTTTCCTTGACCACTGATCTGGCGCACGCCGATATAGCCGTCATTCATACCTGTTCTTTCATCGGCGATGCCCGCAACGAATCATCGCGCATGATCCGCTCCTTGGTGCAACGCAAGAAGCTCGGGCGTCTGAAAAAAGTCATCGTGACCGGTTGTTTTGTGCAGGACGAGGGGAAACAGATTATGCGCTTGTTCCCGGGCGTAGACGGGTTTATGGGTACCGGTACGCTTGGTTCTCTCGGGTCGTTTATAGAGTCATCAGACCGCTATTGCGTCGGGTCAGCGGGGGGACTTCTGGAATCCTCCGCGACACGCCTCTTGTCTTCGGCGCTTCCCAGTGCGTATGTGCGCATAGCCGAAGGATGCAATCACCGGTGCAGTTTTTGCACCATTCCCCGGCTTCGGGGGCGGTATGTCAGCCGTTCGATGAGTTCTGTTGTCGCAGAGGCGCGTCAGCTGGCCGATATTGGTATCCGTGAATTGGTGTTGGTTGCTCAGGATGTGACCGTTTTTGGTCGGGACCGGTCGGGCCGTCTGATGTTGCCGCACCTGCTCACAAATCTGGCGCGTATCCCCGCCATCCGCTGGATACGCCTCCTCTATGCGTATCCTTCGACGGTGTCCGATGAACTGCTGGGCGTTATGAACGATGAAGAAAAAATATGCCGGTATATCGACATGCCGCTTCAGCACGCCAGTCCGGCCGTTTTAAAGAGGATGCACCGCCCGCTGCATGTCCGCGCACTACTTGAACGCATCAAGAAGCGAGTCCCCGGTATTGCGGTGCGAACAACATTTATTACGGGGTTCCCCGGCGAAACGAAAGAGGATTTTAATCAATTGCGCTCGCTGATTGCCGAGGGATGGTTTGAGCATCTCGGGGTGTTTGCCTATTCCGATCAATCGCGGGCGGCGTCGGCAAAATATCTTGATAAAGTTCCCGCCGCTCTCGCGCTGAGTCGTCAAAAGGAATTAATGAGCGTGCAACAAAAGATTGTACGCCGGCATAATGCCGCGCGGATTGGTTCAATCGAGGAAATGCTGGTTGAACGGCAGGAACAAAAAAGATATAATGCAAAAACTCCGTTCGTAGCGGGGCGCACACGATTTCAAGCTCCGGAGATAGATAGTATCGTGCGAGCCGCCGGATCGGCATCTAACGGAACATTCGTCCGCGTAAAAATAACCGGATTTTCCGGATACGACCTCATCGGAACTATACTGTAGTGAATGTTGTTGGTGATTCATCAGGAATTGCGGACAAAATATGAATCTTGCTAATAAATTAACGCTGGCGCGCATTGCTCTGGTTCCTGTCCTGGTGTTGTTTATGTATCTGGACAACTTTTGGACCCGTATTTTTGCGTTGCTTATATTTGTCATTGCGGCATTGACGGATCTCTTTGACGGGCGTATCGCCCGTCGACAGAAAACTATCACCACCCTGGGAATATTTCTTGATCCGCTGGCCGACAAACTGCTTATATCGGCCGCCCTTATTTCTTTCGTCGGGCTCAAAGAACTTCATATCCCCGCATGGATGGTAATCCTTATTATTTCCCGCGAGTTCATCATTACCGGTCTCCGGTCGCTGGCGGCGTCGAAGAATATCATTATTGCCGCCAGCAAGCAGGGGAAATTTAAAACAACATCCCAAATTACCGCTATCATTTCCCTGATGCTGATTTTGATTGTCAATTCATCCCTGCATCACCATGGTGTGCATCCGGAAACTATTCTCAATGCCGGCGGACCTCAGTATACGCTGGCGTGGGTGCTGGTGAAACTGCCGTTTTGGTTGATGTTCATCGCGACTTTGTTTACTATCAGTTCCGGGCTCACCTATCTTATCCGCCACAAAGATCTCTTTAAAGAATGAACACTCTGATACGCTTTATTGCCACGGGGTTCGGGTCCGGGTATATGCCGATTGCTTCGGGCACCTGGGGCAGTGCGGTCGGGATGCTGTTGGCATGGTTTTTTTTCGATTATACGCCGATTGCGGTTGTTCTGACGGCGGCGGTGTTCGCCTTGAGTATTCCTGTGGCGACGCGCGCGGAAAAATTTTTCGGGAAAAAAGATGACGGGCGTATCGTTATCGACGAAATCGTCGGATACTGGATATCGGTTTTGTTTCTTCCCCATACCTTTGCGGTGTATGCCGCGGCATTCTTTTTGTTTCGGCTTTTCGATGTTCTCAAACCCTTAGGGATACGCTCATCTCAAAACCTGCCCGGCGGCTGGGGCATTGTCATTGACGATGTGCTCGCGGGTATTCTGACCAACGCCCTGCTGCAGATACTTGTCCGCGTGATTGCATGAAATATATATTGATAACCATTCCTGTCGGATTGCTTGAAACCAATTGCTACATCTTTGCCGACGCCGTATCCCGCGAAGCGTTTGTCATTGATCCCGGCGGCGACGCGCCAGTCATCATTGCTGCAATCAAAAAAAATAATCTTTCACCGAAGGCCATCGTCAACACACACGGGCACTGGGATCATATCGGCGCCAATCGCGCGATACAGGATGCTTTTTCTCTGCCGTTATATATGCATGCCGCTGAAACGGCGTTTTTGACTGATCCGGTATTGAACGGGTCAATCGCTCTCGGGGGCGGCACCCCTTCGCCGGCGGCCGACAAAACGCTGTGCGACGGCGAGTTGTTGACGCTGGGTTCGCTGAAACTTACGGTAATCCATACGCCTGGGCACACGCCGGGGGGCATCTGCCTTCTGACGGAAGATGTGCTGTTTACCGGCGATACTCTTTTTTGCGGTTCAGTCGGCCGTTGCGACCTTCCGGGCGGCAACGAGTCGGTATTAAACGCATCGTTGAAAAAATTTCGTCTCTTGTCGCCGTTCCTCACCATTCTGCCCGGACACGGGTCTGCCTGCGTGCTGGAAAAGGAATTCAAACACAATCCGTATTTGTGAGGGTGTTATTGATACCTATTTAAATCAGTTTTGCAGTTATCTGTCGGCGGAAAAAGGGCTTGCCGCGAACACCCTGCTGGCGTACCGATCCGACCTTAAACACTATTTCGCGTGGCTTGCCGCCGAGAAAAAGGACTGCGCCGCTATCCTCCATCAGGATCTGACCGATTTTCTCTGGAAACAAAAACTCTCGGGACTTCAGCCGCGGTCGCTGTACCGCATGATGGAGACCTTAAAACAATATCACCGGTTTCTGGCGGCCGAAAAGATACTCTCCGGTGATCCCACTGAACATTTAATTCCGCCCCGCATCCCCGCAAAACTGCCCGGCATGCTTTCTATCGACGAAGTAGACCGGTTGCTTTCTGTCATTGATGGTACCGCCGAGCGGGACCTTCGCAATCGGGCCATGATGGAGTTGCTCTATGCCACCGGCTTGCGCGTTTCTGAACTGGTCACGCTTGAATTAAACAATCTCGACATGAAGCTGGGCTATGTCCGCGTTATCGGCAAGGGCAATAAGGAACGGATTGTCCCGGTGGGGAAAAAAGCGTTGTTGCAGGTGCAACAGTACCTGGAACTTCGCCTGCATAAGTATCCTCAGGAGACCGGGCTTTTTTTGAGCCGGCTGGGGAAAAAAATGTCCCGCGTTGCATTCTGGCAGCAACTTAAGGGATATGCCCGCACCGCAAAAATAACCAAGAATATGACGCCGCATGTCCTGCGCCACAGTTTTGCCACGCATCTGCTTGCCGGCGGCGCTGACCTGCGGTTTGTTCAGGAAATGCTGGGGCACAGTTCTATCGTAACAACACAGATATATACCCATGTCGATAAGGACCGTTTGAAGGAAATACACAAAAAATTTCATCCCCGCGGATGAGCGGTGCGGTGAACGGAAACATCACCCCGTCGGCATGTCCGCACCAGGGATGGCATGGTAGTCGCGGGGACAAATATATCTGAAATTACTATACTGATGCTATGAAAAACAAATGCTGTGCTATCATTGTTCCGCTGATTGCCGTTGTACTGCTGGGCGCATTAACGATTAGTGCGCCCGCAGCCGAAGTATCCGCTTCGACTGCACCCTGGAAATTTGTTGTTCTCGGCGACAGCCGGGGGGTCAATAAGGGTATTAACGAGGCAGTGGTCAAAAAATTGATACCGGCTATCATCAATGAACGCCCTGTATTTGTTCTGTTCACCGGGGACCTGATAACGGGAGGCCGCAATAAAAAGGCAATGTCCGATGCGCTTATCAATTGGCGTGCGCAGTTCATGGAACCCCTCCTGTCGCGCGGAATTAAAGTGTATCCGGTGCGTGGCAATCATGATATACTCGAAGACGATATGCCTCGGTCAAATGCTTTGTGGAATGCGGTTTTCGCCGGCGCGTACGCACTGCCTGCTACCGGCCCCGTCGAAGAAAATAATATGACCTACTCATTTGTTTGGCGAAACGCGTTTATCGCGGGTCTCGATATGTACCGCCCCGGCTTGAGCCATCAGATAAATATCCAATGGTTTGAAACGCAGCTTGCCGGCAATACGCGTCCGTTTGTTTTTGTTTTCGCTCATGAGCCGGCCTACGATGCAGCGGGCATAACCGCCCACAAAGACGGCATGCCGGTCAATCCCGTTCAACGCGACCGGTTCGCCAAAGATATTATAAATGCCGGTGGCGTTATGTATTTTTGTGGGCATGATCACTGGTATGATCACGCGCGGGTGGCTGTTGAGCCCGGAAAATGGCTGCATCAGTTTACCGTCGGTACTGCCGGCGCTCCCCTGCGGACATGGGGCGGGAAATATCGAGAAAAATCGGTTAAAGGTGTTGCTCATGCGGAAAAATTCGGCTATCTGGTAGTTGAGATTACCGGCAATTCAGCCACGGTAACCATGAAGGGGCTTACGCAGTCAGGGGTATATATTGATTTAGATACATTCTCATACACGGCGCCGCGGAAAGGACAATAAATATGAAAATAGACATCAGACCAGAAGAAGAACCGGATTACAAGGCGATTTATCAGTTGATTGACAAAGCTTTTGGCAGGAACAACGAGGCACTGCTTATCGACACGCTCAGAAAAACCCCGGAGTTCGTTCCCGGACTTTCTCTGGTGGGACGGTATTGCGACAAAGTAGTCGGCCATGTGCTTATGTATCCAGTCGCTATAGTTGAGGGAGATAAAAGAACCATCACGCTGGCGCTGGAGCCGATATCGGTGCTTCCCGCCTATCAAAAAAAAGGTATTGGCAGTAAACTGGTGAAAGTTGGACTAAGCAAGGCAAAAAAGCTGGGGTTCGGTTCCGTTGTTGTTGTCGGACATCCTGAATACTATCCGCAATTTGGTTTTATGCCTGCCGGCAGATGGAATATCAAAGTGCCATTTGAGGCGACTGACAATGTTGTGATGGCCATTGAGCTTATCCCCGGCGCTTTAGAGAACGCCGCCGGAACTGTGAGCTATCCGTCTCCTTTCAGTGAGGTATAGCATAGCGTTCCGTTTGCCTTGAGGGTTTGAAAATAGTATAATAAGTTGATGATTAAGGGAGTACTATCCGCGAATAATTGACGGGCAATGCCGCGGGCCACCTTGTGGTGGCTTTTTGTTTATCGCCGCACTGCGCCGGTAAGGTAGAGAGGGAAAAATGAAAGTTTTGGTGATTAACGGTTCGTACAAAAAAGACGGCATGACTGCCGCATTGATCGACAGTTTTCTCAAAGGGCTCGTGACAAAAACAAGAGGGATGAAAGTAAAAACTATCACCCTGCGTGATTTGAAATTCAAATTTTGCGACGGATGCAATGAATGTACCGAAGAAGACGGTAAAAAGCTGGGGACCTGTCCCTTTGGCGACGCCATGGACGAGGTTCTTCCGGCGATGCTTGAGGCGGATCGCATTGTGTTCGCCAGCCCCGTGTATTGCCAGTCAGAAACAGCGGTCATGAAGAAATTTATCGAGCGATGCGTGCCGTTGCTGTTCATCGGCCCGCGGGGCCCCCAGCCGCGCAATAAATCCGTCAAGGGAAAAAAGGGCGCTGTTTTGCTGTCCACGGGAGTCTCGTATCCGCGCAATGTTATATTCGGGCACACGCGCCACGCAAAAAATGCTCTTGAGCGTTTTTGTAAATATGCTGGTTGCGCAGATGTATCCTCGCTCAGCGCCGGCGGAATGGAAAGCAGTGAGAAAACGAAAAAAAAGTTCATGAACAAAGCGCATGCCATGGGAGTTGCCTCAGCCCGATAGCCGTTAGCGATGGAAGCGAAAAGAGGAATACTGATATGAGGCCTGCCGAAAGCAAAGTCACCAAAAAAGTACGGGAAGCTGTGGTAAAAACTGCCGGAGAAATTGAAAAGATGGGAGCCACCGTGCAGGGGGCAGCAAAAACCGCTTTTATGAAAATGAGAGCGGCCGCCGAAGACGCACAAAAGAATCAAGACCGCGTGAAGACGGAAGCTAAAAGAATAACCGCGCAAGTAAAAGGGACGGTCAAAGATGCGGTGAAGGGTTTTAAAGAGGGAATGAAAGAAGTGCGCCGCAATAAAAAGAAATAGCTGTTCCCGTCCGGGCGGGATACGCATGAACATCTCAAAGACGATTGCCGCCATAGCATTACTTGTGTGCGTATCTATAGCGATAGGCGGTCAGGTTGAACAGCAACAAGAGGACAGCAGTTTTCAACAGAGCAAACAAGCAGTTATTGAAAAGCATCACCGTGAATTAAAGATTGCTCAAAGAAAATTCCGCGCAGACCTTAAACCCATGTCGCCGGCGAACAAAACAAAGGCCATTGAAGAAAATCGTTTAAACCTTTTTCGGGAAAACGAGGCCTTTCGCCGGAAGCTTCATGAAGACGATATGGTCTTCCTCTCGGACCGTTTAGCGGCAGCGGCTCAGATGAGCGTTGCAGACCAGTCGGATTTGCTGAAGGCGCATGATGCCCTGTATAAAGAAAATGTTTTGATTCTTGATAACAAAAATCAAGAAATAATGGATTTCTTCGAGAAAACCGCCGCTAACCCCGCCCTAAGCCAATCCCAAAAACGCGAAGAGCTAAAAAGCTATTTCAAACAACAGAAATCAGCAGTCCTCAATCAGCGCATCCAGCAAGCCAAACAACGCCAATCCGAACTGCAAAAAAAATATTCCACCCCCGAAAAATAATTCATCAGCTGTATCCCCTTGCTCTTATGTCTTTACTCCCCCTTTGCAAAGGGGGAAATAGGGGCATTTGCCGTAAATAAAGAACCAGCACTGCAAATCCTCCCTAGCCCTCCTTTGTCAAAGGAGGGATCATCGGAAAAATATAAAAATAGATTAGTTCTGCCCTCTATTAATATAAAATCCGTTTGCCCTGTTATTGTAGGGGCGGGCCTTGCGTCCGCCCGATAATTTCCATTAGGCAGTTTTTTAAGAAAAGAATATTTCGTGTATGTTGAATTAATTGAAGGTAAACAAACCGGATAGTGACAAAAGGGAACAGAAGATCGGGCGGACGCAAGGCCCGCCCCTACAGAAAAAATATGTATACCGGGTTAAACACTTTGTTCCCCAAAATTCTCCCCCTTTGACACAGGGGGATTCAAGGGGGGGGGGGCCGTTGGGTTTATTCTTCTGTTTTGTCGATTTCGCGCAGGGGGGGGCGGCCCATGAGGCGGCGGGTCAGTGTGCGCAAACTGTTCATGTAACCGAATGCGGCCGGGATGATGACCAGCGTCAGGATGGTTGAGCTGAGCAGCCCGCCGATAATGGTGATACCCATGCTTTGGCGGAACCGGCCGACTTCGGTCAATCCCAGCGCCAGCGGCAGCATGCCGGCGATTAGGGCACAGGTGGTCATTAGAATAGGGCGCAGACGCGTCAATCCGGCTTTAATAATAGCTTCGTTCATGTCCATTCCCCGGCGCATCAGTTTTTGGATAAAGTCAACCAGAAGAATAGAATTTTTCGTCACCAGCCCCAGCAGCATGATAAAACCTATCATCGTAAACATGTTGATGGATTGTCCGGCAAGGAAAAGCCCGATGAGCCCGCCTACGATAGCCAGCGGCAAAGCGAGCATGATGGTCAACGGCACAAGAATTGATTCGTATAAACTGGCGAGCACCAGGTAAATAAAGATAATGGACAGCCCCGCCGCTATCACCATATTTCTGAAAAGATCAACCATGTCTTCGGATGCGCCGATAAATTCATAGGAAATGCCGGCGGGAAGTTTCTCTTTCTTTAAAATTTTCTTTGCGTTGGTGGTGATATCGCCAATGGCGCCTTTTTTTCCGAGATTGCCGGTAATCATTATGTACCGCGCGCGATTGCGGCGGAATACTTTCGACGGTCCGGTGGTCAGAAATGGGGTGGCGACATTTTTAAGTTTCACCTGTTGGTTATTGAGATTGGGTACATAGAGTTGGTCAAATGATTTGCTTAAATCGCGCTGGCTGTCCATAAGGTGAACGCGGATGTCGTATTCAAGGCCGTTTTCTCTGAATTTTGCCGGGGTTGCGCCTTCAACCATGTTGCGCAGTTCCGTGCCGGCCATAATCGACTGGACGCCCAATTTTTCCATTTTCAGCGGCAACATCTTTACCTGGAACTCCGGTTTGCCGCGTTTATAGTTTGAATCAACATCGACCAGCCCCGGAATAGTGCGTACCAGCGGTATGAGATTTTGTGCAACCGCGTCCAGCTGTTCAAGGTTCTCTCCGGAAAGTAGAAGATTGAACGGTTGGTCGTTGCCTGCCATAGATATGTCGCTGGCAATTATTTTAACATTATTTTTCTCGGCGTACGGGGCGACTATCTTGCGAACATATTCTTTCATTTCGCTGGTGCCCCGGGTTCTCTGATTTGAGGGAATCATTTTAATGAACAGCGAGGCGACATTGCTTTCTCCGTTAACATTGCCGACGTTGACCAAAATCAGTTCTATGTCTTTTTCCTTACGGAGCAAGGTGTCGATATAGAGGGAATACACATCCATTTGTTGCAACGATGTTCCCGGAACAGCTTCCATGTTAACCATGAACTCGCCGAATTCGTTGGTGGGCATAAATGTTTTTGGGATTTTTGTAACCAGTGCCAAACTGCCTATGAAAATGAGCACAGATCCGAGGATGATCAGCATTTTATTTTTAAGCGTAAAATGCATGACCTTTTCGTAGAGGACATCAAGCCGGTCCTGAAATTTTCCGAAAGATTTCGCCGGCAGCAGAAGTGCTGTTTTAATTTTCGACCAGACCGATGGAGCTGTAGACGTCTGTGTGGCGGTTCCCTTGTCTTTTGACTTGAATGTTCCGATCAAATAGGCCGAAAGCATCGGTGCGGTGGTGAGCGCGTCAAACAAAGAAATGGTCATCGCGAAAACGACGGTTAACCCGAATTGTTTAAAGAATTGACCAATCATTCCCTGGAGGAATCCCACCGGAAGAAAAACGGCGATCACGGTCAACGTGGTGGCGATAACCGCCAGGGCGACTTCGTCAGTACCTTTTTTTGCGGCGGTTATTGGGTCTTCGCCGAGTTCAAGATGTCGAAATATATTTTCCCTGACCACGATGGCGTCGTCTATGAGCAGCCCAACGGCCAGCGACAACGCCATCAGCGATATTACATTGATAGAAAAATGTGCCAGTCCCATGAATATGAATGCGCCGATCAAACTGTTCGGCAGAGCAATGACCGTTATGAATGTTGAGCGGATACTGCCCAAAAAGAGATACACGACAATTATGGCGAGCAGGATACCTTCAATAATGGTGGTGACCACATCGGCTATATTCATACGGACCGGTCGGGCTGTATCACGGACCATGGCGAGCTTGGGGGTGCCATTCATGGTCTTGAGGGAGGCGTTTAGTTTGTCGATTCGTTTAAATAAAGCGTCCGATATTTCCACCGTATTTGAGCCCGACTGTTTGTAGACCTGCAAGACCAGCGCGGCCTTGCCGTTAATATATCCCTTTGTCTTAATTTCCTGTGTCGAATCGTTCACTGTTCCCAGCCGTGCGATGTTTACCGGGACATCGCTGCCGAAAAAACTCACAATGACATCTTTTATTTGCTGAACGGTCCTGTATTCGCCGATACTGCGGAAGGTGAGTTCGCGCGGGCCCTGGTCAACTTTTCCGATGGGGATGTTCTGGCTGTTGGCGGCAACATGGTTGGCGATGTTGCTCAGAGAAGTTTCATATTCTTTTAGTTTTTCGCGGTCTATGTCGACATGGATCTCCCGTTTTGTTCCGCCGATAATTTCAATACTGCTGACATCTTTTATCTGCGCCAGTCCGTCTTTGACCTTGGTATCGGCGAGATCGTAGAGTGCGGTAGGCGACATGTCGGCGGTCAGGGACATGACCATAACCGGCTGGTCGGCCGGGTCGAAGCGCTTAATGACAGGTTCCTTGATATCGGTCGGCAGGGTGTTACGCACCTGCGCTACTTTGTCTTTGACCTGCTGTTCGGCGTATTTTGAATCAGTTTCAAGCGTAAATTCGCCCCAGACCATCGATACGCCGTCCTGGCTGACCGAAGTTACATTCTTTAAGCCGGAAATCGAACTCATTTGTTCTTCCAATATTTTGGAAATAAGCGTTTCGGTTTCCTGCGGTCCGGCGCCCGGATATAGTGTAGTGACACTGATGAACGGGAAAGTTACATCGGGGAACATGTCCACGCTCATTCGTTTCATGAAGATAACGCCGACAATAATCATGCAGAGGATTACCGCGGTAATAAATGTCGGACGCCGGATAGCTACGCTGGAAAGGGCCATGATGACTCCATTTATAGTATTTTAGTTTTTGATAATTTCGCTGTTGTGATACAATTCCGCCTGAGCGAGCGTTGCAAGCTCTTCATATTTTAATCGATATACAATCAATGATGCATCGTCAAGGTCAGTCTCGGCTTGCAGTAATTGAAAGGTGGTCGTTCTGCCCCGTTCAAAGCGTTTTTGCTCGCTGGTGACACGTTGTTCCTGTATGTCCCGTATCTGCACGGCAAGCATTAAACGCTGGCGCACATTGGACAATGTCCGTTGCAGCTGGTCCCAGTCGTTCTTGGCGGCAAGCTCTGTTTTTTTCAGCGTTTCCTGTGCTGACAAATAATCTTTTTCATAGCCGCTTTTTACGGTATTTAAGGTTTTGTAATCAAGCGGGACAACGAACGCCAACCCAACTGTATACGCCGGGCGTTCGGTGTTGCTGACCTGGTTCCATGCATCGTTTGAGGAGAGCGCTATCCCGTGCAGCGAATAGGTGCCCAAGACCGAGAGTTCCGGAAGAGAACGGTAATATGTTTCCCGTTTGGCGAATTCACTGCTTTGAAACTGCGCCCGCGCCGCCAAGACATCTGCCCGGGCGCCCGTGCGGTCAAGAGGTGCGGTGCCGGTGGCACCCTGCAGGATATTGGTGGCGTTCCATGCAATGTTTTCCGATGAATCGCCGAGCATTTCATTGGCGTCCCGGGATGCTTTGACGGTATCATCGAGCGCCTGCTGGAGATTGAGCTGACGCAGTTTATAGGCGGCCTGGGCTTGCAGAAGATCAACGGGTTCAGCGAGGTCAAGGGTTACGCGGTTTTCGTTCCATTTCAGCAGTTTTTCAGTCCGGGCAAGAGAAAGTTGACGGAACGATACCACTTCTCGCGCCAACGCCAGCGCCCAGTAGGTCATGGTTGCTTTCATATGCAACTGTTGTTTGCGGAATACTTGTCCGTAGCGGACCGACGCCATTGCCGAGCGCGCCTTGTTAATGCCTGAAAGGGTCAGTCCGGATTTGAAATCGCGCAGCAGCGATTGTTCTATGCGGGCAAATGGTTTGACATCGTAGCCGGTAAATTGGGACAGTTTATTGGGTCCGATTATTTGTGTCGGTTCAACAAGGTCAAAAGTGGCATCCATGCAGTTGACGCCGAGCGAGACGGTTGAGCCGAATAAAAACTTTTTTGATGCATTCATATTTATGCTATTGGCGGTCATGCGGTTGGTCGGCAACGATGATCCGAAAGCGGCCCCACCCCGGTCGTCGGTGTAATTATATGAACCGTTCAACAACGGCGAATACACCATGTCGAGTTCCTGTATTTTCTGACCCATAGCAGCAATACCCATATCAATCGCCTGCAGTTCCGGGTTTTTCGCGCGTACCTGAGAGAGATAATCGGACAGTGGCAGTGTGTCCGCCGCAACGGCGGCACCTACACAAAGAATCATTGTTATGAGTCCGGTAAGATACTGTTTTACATATTTCATAAAACGCTCCCTGGTTTAGTAGTGTGCGGCGGTTCGGGGTCGGTGAGAATGCCGTGCAGAATTAAATCGACAATGCTTGCCTGCCGTTCTTTGAGGAATTCCTGCTCATTGTTTACATTAATGTTCAGCAGAAGCTGGGAAATGGGTTTAGCGGCGAAATATATAAGGTTCATACCGACAATGCTGACCAGTGTCTGGCGCGGGTCGATGTTGCGAAAAAGTTTGGTGGCTTTGCATTCCTCAAAAAAAGATACAAACTTTTCCGGACAAAAAACCGCCGGATGTTCTTCGGCTATTTTCTTCGCGGCTTTTTCAACATCAGCGGGGCAGGTGGTCATTGAACTCAGCAGAATATTTGTTTCATCACTGCTTTGGGAGTAGGCGTCAAAATGTTTGTTGACAATCAATGTCACCTTGTCCCGCGGGTCAGTCATGGCATCAATTTGTTGGGTAATGCCGTCAGTAATGCGCTTTGATATCCGAAATAACGCGGTTATTAGAACTTCCTGGAACAGTTTTTCCTTAGTGGTAAAAAAATAGTACAGCATGGCCTTGTTAACCGAGGCCCGCACCGCGATTTCTTCCATGCGGGTTCCGTGTTTTCCCTTTTCGGCAAAAACCTCGATAGCCGCTGATAAAATTTTCTCTTTTGTATCCATCTGGCCTCATTTTTATTAACGAAATGGTTTAACCGTATCGTTAAACCGATTCGTTAATATACAACATGTAAAAAATATTGTCAAGTTATCTTAATCACAAAAAATAAGTATTGCATATTTTCGATACATCGATAATAATTACCATAGACAGCACTATGATGCTGAAAGTTCATTTCACCATTATTTCACAACTTTTTTGAATTTTGTACACCGGTATGTGGTACAATGTTTATGTAAGAAGAAAGAGGACGACAATGGTCATGAAAGTAGTCGCGCTTTTCACCATGTTCTCTATGACGATAAACGGGTTCCTGCCGAAG